>NZ_JBNAFZ010000004.1:0-330245 GCF_049800935.1 Microbulbifer sp. S227A
ACTTTCCATCTAACGGATCGAAGCCACCGGCTTCCAGCCGGTCCGCTTCAGCGAATCTTCTGCTGATCTCTCCTCCTGAAATTTGAAGCCCGCTGAGGCGGTAAGGCTTCAAATTTCAGGAGGAGAGATCATGCGCTACTCGGCATCCGCGCACACGCGATTTTACCACAGATTCCATGTCGTATGGGCCACAAAGTATAGGTACAAAGTTCTACGGGGACGGATGCGCGCGCGTATCCGGGAGATCATCATGCAGACCTGCAATGAGATGGGGGTACATATTGTGCGCGGCGTTTTGGCGCGAGATCACGTGCATATGTTTCTGTCGATCCCGCCCAAGCTATCGCTGTCTGGTGTCATGCAGCGCATCAAAGGCCGATCATCGCGCCGCATCCAGATAGAGTTCCCAGAGTTGCGCAAGCGCTACTGGGGCAGGCGGTTCTGGGCCCGTGGCTACTTCTCCACCACGTCTGGGAATGTCACCGACGATATCATCCTGCAGTATCTGGAATTACATTCCTCCAAATGATGCCACCGGCGTCAGCCGGTGGGTCGTTCACTGAACCGAGTTCCGCACAGCAAGTAGCGCCGACGATTTTCATATCACACCAAAGCAAGGACGTAGCCTACGCGGAGCGTGCGGCTTGGCTGGCTTGTCAGCAGGGGATTGGCTACTGGCTGGACGTGCACGATCCAACCCTGACTCATGCAAACAAAATGATACCTAGAAACAGCGCGGTGTATCCGGTGTTGATTGCTGCCATTATTGAAATGGCATTGTTGAACAGTTCGCATCTCATTGCGATTCACACTAAAACTAGCCAGAAATCATGTTGGGTTCCATATGAGTTCGGTCGGGTCCGTGATCAACGGATTCAGTCGAAGGATTGCGGTAGCTGGTTTCATCCGATGACACGCCAAGCGGATCATGGAGATTACTTGCAACTGGCTCGAGCAACGCAGGGGGGCGAAAGCGACATTACAAGATGGCTGCGCCAATGGTCTTCAAGCGCTTTGAGAATAAAATGGCCCTATCCTTACACGCCGCCCAAGCTCCCCATTTAGCCGCCATCTCGTTTGGCGATTCAAATATTGGATCCGTTGATTCGTGCAAACCTCCGGATTAGCTTTCGATTGTTGGATCGGGCAGAGCCGCTTTCGCACAGGAGAGGATATCCTCTGCGTTGTAATTATTGATCAACCTCTTCTAAGTTGATCAAATGCGCCAACGGCGGTCGCCGCAGCGATCTGGGCTTCCTCGCCATCTATTCGAAGACGTGTATCCAAGAGCAGTCGGCCGGCTCGTGCAACCATTTTCCCGCCTTTTGCATAAAATGATCGACCGTTAGGTGTCGGATTTTGCGAAAGCAAGTGTAGACCATGGCGCATATCGGCCTTTCCTGTGCGAAGGCGGCCCGTGATGGCCTTGCAGAAGCCAAGACTTACCAGTGCTTCGCCGCGTCCCGTCAGATCTCCAACGCCCATATCGTAGATTTCTAGCGCCTTGCGTGCATCGGCAAGGGCATCGGAAATGAGCAGCGGAGATCCGAGACCGGCCAACCGAATGTTGGCGTGACAACGGATCATCAAGCTGCCCACTGCGGCGTTGCCAAGCTGGTCGTAGGCGCGTGTTGCAAGAGCCCGTGACTGTTGGAAACCACGTCTTGTTTGTGCTCTCGTATGCATTCTCTGAGCTAATGAGTAGTATGCACTTGCGCGACTGGTTGTCAGTTCTTCTAGATTGCCGAATTTCTCTGAGTTTTGCTCCCAAAGAGCCTGTCGTGTGTTAATGACAGCCAAAGGACTGAGATAGATGCAACCGTGAAGCCCGAACCAAGAGGCGGCCTTCTGCCAGTGCGTTAAAAGGGTATCCCAAGCTTCTGGTCGTTCTGGTTTGCTCGCAATGAAATTATCAGATGCTGCCAGGTCTCGCATGGCGGCCCATACCCTAAACAACATAGCTCCTTGTGTGACGGGAACCAAGCCTTCGCCGTCGGCGGTGCTTCTCGCATCGATTGCTGCAAGTGTTCGCTCAATCTCTATAGCGCTAGCCCCAGGTGTTTGCGGGACGGACGAGCCATTGAGGAATCTAAGGCGCGGATCGCGCATTTCGCGAACAAGGTCGTTCTGCAATCGCGTGGCGGCAAGGAAGTCGGGCACGCCACGTAGTGATCCAGCCCGCCTCAGGTCGCCCGCTTCTCCCAGGACCTTGGCGGCCTCAGCCAAACTTTTGCATAGGTCCACTACACTGCCGCTTCGGTATGCAACCGACGAAAACCGATCTTTGAAGAGCGTCAGAAGATCACGGAGCAGCGCGTTCGGCTCGACACCGGCTTCGTGCAAAACGAGTATCGGTTTCTTGAGGATCGCAGCAGTGAAAATCTCCATCTCAAGATAGCTCGCCGAAGAGGTACCTTGATCGAGCCTCACGCCGCTGCCGTGGCGCTTGCCGAGCAGAAGCACGAACAAGCTACAGGTTTCGATGGCCTGACGGCACAGCGTCAGGATGTCTTCGTCTTTCTGAAATCGCTCTTTCAACGCCTCCCATGTCACCAACGGCGCTGATAGGCTTGGGGCAAAGTCGAGTATCGCCTCCCGCAGTGGATAGCGTGCATCAAGAATACCTTCATCCTCCAAGAAATTGGACGACAGAAAGATGGTTCCTTTACCTTCTGGGTTTGGGATCGTTACCCGGTGCGAATCCATGTCAAAGCCTACGAGAGTTGCCTGGGCGATGCGAATTGATGCTACAGTTTCAAAGCCAAGGTTCAAATTTGTGATTGGCGTTTATCCACACTTCGGAACGCAGTCCTACTGTTCTTGATTATGACGAACCTTGGCTGGTCAGGGCAGGCCGAACACGCCGAGATGAGACCAGGAGAAGGCATGAGCGATATCGAACGAAGTGGTGACCTATCGCCCCAAGGGATTGAGGGAAATCTTGTCCCCGCGGACACTTTTGTGGCTGATCCAGCGTACGATCTCTTTATAAGCTACAAGCGGTCTGATGCGGCTTCCCACGCGGCCGCTCTAAGGAAATGGCTGAAGAGATACCGGCTGCCCAGATCTCTTCAGACGGAAGAAAGAAAACGAAACCTCGAGGTATATCTCGACGAGATCAATGTTCGAGCAAAAAGCGACTTCCTCCAAGAGATTGTACCGGCTCTCGGACAATCACGGTTCTTCCTGGTCGTGAACTCAAAAGACGCAGCAAAGGCCGCTCAGGACGGTACACCCAACTGGGTGGTTCGGGAACTTCTCGTCTTTCGAAATGATGGCAATCCACGTCGTGATCAGATCGTCGCTGCGACGCTGGATGCAAATTTTGGTGCGCCCTTACCGGGCGGGCTGGATAAAGAGTTGCCTCGTATCGAGCGGATCGACATTCAGGAACTCACAAGCTGGTGGCGGTGGTGGCCACCGAAACGCCTGCGCATTGAGAGCGAGCTTTTGCCTCTGATCGCAACGCTGAGGGACATCGAGCCAGACGAAATGGCCACCCTGCGGCGAGAAGCACAGCGGACGGCGATGAATCGGCTGGTTGCACTGTCTGCTTCCGCGATCGTTGCGACGTTCATCCTTTTTTTCGCAATGATTTGGAAAGTCGAAGCAACGCGGTCAAGCTTTGAAGCGATTTTCGCGCAAGCCGAGGCAAGTCTCAGCGGATCGGAGGCGCACACCATCACCGCTGCTAACGCTGCGAGAGACGGAGATTACCTTGGCTCGATTCGATTGCTAGCGGAGGCTCAGAAACTTGCCTGGACGACACGCGCTCAGGCGGCTGCTTTGTCGCTCGAGGAACCACTCGCAGTTTTCGATCATACCGTGGAATTCCAGGCTTGGAGGACGGCGTTTTCGTCGGAAGGAAAGCTCGCCTTGGGCGGCTTCGATGGCGAAGTTGTCCTGTATGATCCGGTGCAAATGACGCAAGTCACAGTCCGACAATCTGATGGCATTCCCGTTGTCGATTTGGCCTTCGAACCAAGCGGAGATCTTCTAGTTGTTCTGCGAAAACCGGCGAATGCCGCGTGGAACAGATCTGGTCATAGCGAAATCGCAAGCCGTCTCGAGAGGATTTCGCCTTCAGGTGATACTGTTGACCTGGGCTCGCCTCCAAGCGGCGCAGCTTGGCTCTCCGTCGCGAGAAGCCAGAACTCTGCTGTGCTTCTCGCAGGTGCAGACGACGGTGTCTGGCTGCTGGATCATGAAGCCCAAGCTTGGCTAAAGCTTGACAATGGAGATAGCCGTGGGGGACCACATGGTCCAGTTTCTTTAGCTGCGTCATCAATGGGCGACTTTGTCGCTGCGTCAACCATCCAAGGTGCGATCACGGTTTGGCGTGTCGCAGACCGTCAGCTGATCGATCGGTGGCTTGTCCCACGGCCAGAGGGCACCTTTCCCTACAACCCGTTTGATCTTGTGTTCCTAGAGTCGGGCCCAGACCTTGTATTTGGCTCTTTCGACGGCTCCGTTCACCGCTGGGATTTCACCTCGGGTGCAGATCCGATGGTCTTGGCCATGCCTCATGAGCAAGCAGTTACGAGTGTCGCGCTGACACCAGACGGCCGTCGACTTGCGACTGGCGGATGGGATGCAGTTGCCACTGTGATGGGCGTTGGCTCAACGCAGACTGCTCAAGAACTGAGTGTCGGGCATGAGGGTTTACGTGCCGGTGTGATGGACATCTCATTGTCGCGGGATGGAGTGTGGCTGGCCACGAGCGAGGCCGTTCCGCTCAATCGAGGGGGTGTTGATGACCCGGGTGCATGGCTTTTCGGAACTGTGCGAGTGTGGCGGCTTCGTGCACCTGAGGAGCCAGATCCGACATGGCAGAGGCCTTGGTGGACGGTGGGCTTCGACTCTTCCGGCGCAATACTGTCGGCAAGAGTCGAGAACCCTGTGAGATTCGTTAAAGAAGGGCAGTCACCAATATCCATACCCGCGGCGGTCAATGTTTGGGACGCAGTCGCGGAGAGTCAACGAGAGGGGGATTCAATCAGGGCGCTGAGGGTCGATGATAGTTTCGGCCGAGAGGGTGATTACGTTTCCGTTCAATTTGATCACCGGCCTGGCTCAACCCTCGTCGGCTCGGTCTCTTTGTCTCCAAGCGGCCAACGGGCTGCGTTTCTGAGCGCTAAGGTGAATATGGACGGAGCTTCGCTGGTTAACCCGGAGGTTGTCCTCGTCGACCTTACAACTGGTGAAGTTGTTCAAAGAAGAGAACTATCCCTGGCACCGATCCGAGCATTCGGACCTTTGGAATTCTTTGACGACGAAACGGTGATTGCTTCATTGATCGCAACTGTCGGCGCGCCCGAAGAGCAGCGCGGCTCCCATGTGTGGTGTTGGAACGTAAGTTCGAATTCACTGGAGTTGATTGTCAGCATAGAAGAGCAATTGATATTTGACATGGCTGTTTCAAGCCCAAATGGAATGATCGCCATAAGTGACGACTTCCGGACCATCTTAGTCCTTGATCTGGATGGACAAGAAATTTGGCGCGCCGACGCGGATCGCCGGTATGCAAACGCGCCAGCACAGCTGTCGTTTTCACCGGACGGAAGGACGTTGTTTGCGGCGAGTACTTCTCAGCTGCATCGATGGGAAATCCGCGATGGATGGAAAGAAGTCCAGGGTTCCGTAGATACCGAGTTCAAGCCGCAGGACATCGCAGTCGATCCCTCTGGACGGCTATTGGTTATCGCAGATTGGAATGGATCGCTCAGATATGTTGATATTTCCTCTTTCGAGCAGCTGTTGGTCAAGGAGATGGGTATCGGTCCGCTTCTAGAACTTTCTATCAGTCCCGATGGAAGGCGGATTGCCGCAATAGGCGTGAGCGGGCAGCGAATTCTCGGAGGCATTCTTCCGAGTTCGGTTGAGGAAGCTGAGCGCATGTCCCGATTGACAATAATTGGCGGCAGTCTTGCCCGGCTTAGTTCAGAGGAAGAGTCGCGGCTGGTGGTTCAGTTCACGGAGCCAAATCTCGGTAGTTTGGCGAACGCCGAAGATGCGGAGTTCTACAAGATTCTCCGATCTAGTGGAATTGCACTTCGGAATCCTGAAATGTGGCTAGAATGGCTTATAGCGACAGAACCACTCAAAATTTCGGAAGACATGGAGATATGGCTGAGCAAGCACCGCGACCACCCATTTGCATCTAACCTCGTGCATTGGATAATTCCGCAACAGCGTCAGAACTAGCTTGTTTCTGCGCATTGCGCTTGAGTAACCCGTCACCTTGAAATGCACCTCTGGTTGGATTTATCCGAAGGTGAGTCTGGTTGAGATTCCTTATCCGGCCTCATCTCCGAGGCCCTGGTAGCTCAAGAGATTCGCAATCGACTTTGGGAGGCGAAAAAACGCCAGCTGTCAGTCGAACTTCCACCATGTCCAATGGGGCTGTGCGATGGTGCTCAGGAAGGGAACGGCACGCATGCCGAAACAGATTGTAATCACTTAGGCCGACGTTCCAATGCCGAAGTACGTCGTATGACGAAGCTATCGTCGTTAACGTTAGACCGAGACTGTCGAACTCAATGCTACCGGTCCCAAACCCATGCCCTCCCACAACGAAGACAGGCTCTTCGGTTTCGACATCGTGAAGCAGAACGGGGCCAGTGTCTTCGCGTGTTGCCACATGAAAACCAGAGTTGGAAATCCCGGCTTCAAGGATGCTGAGGCCCCGCGCACTTGAAAGGCGGCTGTAAAGCAGACCACTACGCAGATCATAAACCGCCGCGCCCTGGCTCGCCGCAACGGCAAATCGCGGCAACTCGGCGGCGAAGGCAGAGCGTGATAGCGCGAAAACACCAAACAGATTTAGTATGGGCTCATCCGGCCTTTCGACATCCCATACCCGCACCAATTTGGACGAACTATCGTCATCTTGACTGAAAAGTGCGGCGAGATAACGGGCGTCGGGCGACAGGACAACTCGCGCCACTTCACCCTCGACTCTAAAATCTAACCGCCTGTCTCCGTCGATGACCATGATCTCTCCGGCGCGGTTTCCGACTGCGATGATCTCTGCTCGGCGAGCGATGTGCACATCCGTTGGGCCAGTCGGTATGTCGACGACCTCATTCAATACGTCGAAGGACGAATAGCGGTAGAGTTGCACCCGGTCCGTATCCCTGACAATGACCGCGAGCAAGTCTTGTTCGTCGGCAACCGAGGCTTCGAGAATGGTAGATTGCGGCACTGACAGTCGACGCAATTCTCTCCCGCTCGGCAAGTCGTACACGACAAAATGCCTCTCGTAACCGGGGTAGAAGGGATTGATAAAGTCCCAGGAATCAGGGTCAAATGTGGAGCGATCACCATGCAGCACAAAGGTGTCGCCAAACTGAGGGGAATAGCCTCCCGAAATCACCGACAAACCAGAATCAAGGCGTCCCGAAAGTGCGAGTTGTTCGCGCATCGCCCCAAAGCCCACATCCCAGCGTGTCACAAAACCACCGCCACCTTGTGCCGTGAGCACGCGACCGTCGGACGAGATTCCTATCTCGCCAATTTCCCCCACGCCGCCGCTGCGGTAGAACGCACGACCCACGCTGTCAAAGATGACTAGAGAATGGTCGAGACCGCCCACCATATTATTATGGCCAGAAGAAACCGCTATGTAGCGACCATTTGGGAAGTATGCCAGATCCCTAATGAAACCACCGGCCCCAGTTTCCACGACTTGAACCGTCCCGCTTTCGATATCCAGAGTCCGTAGAGAGTTCCCCCAGTCCGTGTAGGACAGCTGTAAGCTATCGGGTGAGAAAGCCATCGGTCCGATGGTTTCATTGTAAAACGGCGTGCCGCCTGCGAAGGAAGGATCGAGCAAGCTGCAAGTGACTTCCTCACCTGAAGAGGCGTCGAAAACACAGGCTCTGGATGCCGCAGGGCCACCAATGTCATAGTGCACTGTCCCAGCCAGAAATTTCCCATCAGGTGAAAAACCAGTAAGCGACACGGACACCACCTGTCCTTCATCGGGTTTCGAGGGGCGGACCGGTGCGTCAACGTTTCCAATCAAGTCCCGGATAACGGGTCCATCATCGGTCTGAGCGATAGCTCTTTGCCCGTCATAATCGAGCGCAGTGATGGAGCCAGATGCGTTACCGGCAGCCAATAAGTTCAGTGCTTCGCCTGTCGCGGGACGATAAACGAACACCCCCCCATCTTTCATAGTCCAAATTAGCGTGGAGCCGTCGCCCGATACGACTACAGGCCCCAAAAAACCGACGGCGTCTTCGAACCCGGCCAGAGGATCTGAGACCGTAGGGGCCTCAGGTATGGTCAATTCTTTGCCCAAGTCTACAATCCTAGCTTGCCAAGTGATGTCGCCTGGGTCGAGGAAAGTTTCGGTCGGCACTGGAACTAGATCTGTCTCAGCGCCCTGATCGTCTTCGACTATCACAGGAAATGCCGGAGCAACCGATTGTTGGTCCTGCCATTGAATAACAAGATAACGACCACCGGGGATCAAGTGACTACTGAAGGCATGATCACCAAGCCCGTTCGGCAATTGGGAGGCCTCCAGTACTGAGCGCAGCCGTTGATGGGAGAATGCTTCCGCCATGACCTCGACCGATTGGCTCCGCGGCATGCCTTCGGTGAACTTGTCGGGGTCGAGGAGCCAGGAAGCGATCGCGGTACGAACAATTTCCACAGGCGCCACGCCATTATCAAGCATTGTAGCGGCATCCCTTGCCAGGATATCAGAATAGCTGCGACGATTATCTAAAGAAATTTGGTAGAGCACAAACGCCCCAGCAATGCCCAACGCAGTGACGCCCACCATCGAAGTGCGAATGATCCGGCGCAGGTTTCGACTCGCGCCTATGAACTGCGCGTGAAGCGGGAGTACCTCTGGTGCTTTTGGGGGTTGCTTAGTGACCCACTTTTTCGCGCTATCGACGTCGCGACCCCGCAACAATCGCCGCGCTCTGCGACCCGAGGCTAGCCAGTCTTGTGCGGCAACAAGATAGCGGGTGTGCTCGCGTATCCAATCCGCGTTGGTTACAATGGCAGTGTGCAATGCGTCGATATCAAGCGCACCATCACCGTCTGCAAAAAACCACTGTATACTGCTTACGATCTCCGGCATTTGGTCGTCCAAGCTGCGTTCTAATGCGATCGGAAAAATGCGCTTGCCTAGTGAGGCGGCGTATTCAAGCTCGTCCTCACAAGCATCTGACGTCGCTGATGAAGACGACGCGAAGTAGAGCAACAAGTCGCTCTGTGATATCAACGACCGCACACGTTCCGCCCACGGCTCCGACGGAAGGATGTCGTTCAGATCTTGCAGGAACTCAATATCTTTTCTGACGAGTTCACGAAGCGTGTGTAGGACAACGTCCAGGTCTTCTCTGGCGTAGCAGACGAAAGCCTTGAGGGGCGGCACGAAATCGTTGTGTTTTTGCGTTTCAGATTTCTCGATATTCGGCGAACTGTTGTTCATATTGCCGCGCCTAGGCTAGTAAGTTCTCGCGAACACTTTGTCGCGCCTGCTTTTCTAACGGGCATAAAGAAGGCCCATGGTTTGCCCAATACAAGACATCTGGAACAAATAGTCGTTGCCTGGATCGGCGCAATTAAAAGTCGTTCAAAATTCATTAGGTATTCGCAATCCAGGAAACTACGCGTGGTCTAGCAGTCAAACTCAGATGTCTATCATCTGGGCACGCTACGACCTTAGCACAAAGGTGATTAAGCTCGAAGGAGCTTGTTGGTTGCTCCTTTGAAATCTGCCACATCAGTAACGCGACGAGTGCGGTCCCACTGGTCGATTGTTGCTGCCTGCGAAGCTATGCCCACCAGTTTGGCGAGGGTCAGGGTTGGCACTCAAGACAGCAGCATTCGGCATGCTGTAGCCGACTTCGAATATGCCAGAGTCAGTGTTTGGGCCCAGTTTGTAGTGCCGAAGTCCTTGGCGACCAAGGGGCCTTGTGACCTGTGTGCTTGTGACGGACTAGCTGTTCGTTTCGTGGAGGATCGGACCGACTCCGTAGCGACCTGATGCGGCTAGGCCGCGCCGATGTGCGATCCGTGTGCAAATCGATCCGCCTTAGGGTCTGCGACCAAAGATGCTTAACCCTGCTCGCCATCGGGTTGTGCTTGCGCTTCCGGCGGCTTCTTGCGGTTGGCCCGTGACCCCGCCTTGCGCGCTGTGGCGAACCCACGGTCGGTTGACATGAAGCGAGCAAGCATGGGGGCGACGAGGCGCGCAGGTTCCAGATCCTGGCCGGTCTGGTGGCCCAAAACCGCCGCGTAGTCGCAGAGGTCGCGGTGCACGTCGGCGGGCAGCTCGACGGTCAGCTTGACCGGCTTGTCGTCATGGATCGGGCCGAGCTTCAGCTTCGTCATCTCACTTCTCCCAAAGGCTCGAGGATCAGGTCGCGGGTAACCATGACGCGGACGGGGAAGCCAGGGCGGATGGTCAGTGTCGGTGGGACGGAAAGCTGCTGTCGCACGATCTCGTCCCCGGTCCGCCCGATCGTGTCCTGTGTGGCTTCGCGGATGGCACGGGCGACGTCATCCTCGCCGTCAGCCCCGCTTTCCAGGCCGAGGTTCAGGATCGTGGCGAGGCCAGCAGCAAGGAAGACGCGACCCCAATGATAGTTGACCCGGTCCTGAAGGCCGGACGCGCCTGTTCCGTCAGTGCCGGGCGCGCGCTCCAGCACAATGGAGCGACCATCCGGAAGGATGAGGCGGGTCCAGACCAGAAGCAGACGGCTTTGCCCGGATGCGATGCGGCTGTCGTATTCTCCCAGAAGCCGAGCGCCTTGCGGGATCAGCAAGTACCGCCCTGAGGGGCTATCAAAGACATTCGACGTCACCTGGGCCGAGATCTGGCCGGGAAGGTCGGAGCGCAGGCCGGTGATCAGGGCGGCCGGGATCACCGTGCCGGCCTGCAGGATGTAGGGGCTGGGCGGCGGCACTATGCGTTGCGCACTGACGGTGTCCGTGTCTCCGGGACTGGTGAGGAACGCCTCCCGGCCGGAAATCGGATCGCTTGCCGTAGGGCTGCCCAATGTGGAGGGGAAGAGCGCGCCGGTCGCGGGGGAGGTCGGTGTGGCCTGTGTTCCGCTGCGCGGTACGGTTTGCGCCTCGGCGAAAAGTGCGCTCAGCCGGGCGGCGTCAAGTTCCTGAAGGCGGCGTTGTTCTTCCGGATCGACTGTGGGGGCCAATGGACCGGAAAGGGGCGGTGCCGGGACCGGCTGGCCGCGATCTTGCGCCCCAAGGATGGCGCGGCCCAACTCACCGGGCAAGGGTGGGCCGAGACGCGGGACATCGGCGTAATCCCGAGGCAGTGTGGACAGCCCTTCAGCCGCCTGAATGCGTTCGGTGGAAAAGAGCTCGGTCTGGTTGCCGTCCTGCCGGTTGTTCTGCAGCGCCACGATCAGGATCGCGCCAAGGCCAAGTCCGCCGATTGCGGTGGCAAGGGCGATGGCCCGGCGGGACAGGCGCATGACACGGGGCGGATCGGGCCTGAGACGGAGCTCCTGGGCGATGTCCTCCTCGGTCCGTGTCGGCTCTTGGATATCAGGGTTTTGTGTCATCGCTCCACCTCTGGCTGGGGCGCGCGCGGCGGGCGTTGATCGCCATCTGTCCGCACGATCCGCACGACCTGCTGTCGTCTTTCGCCGAGACGCAGTTCTGCGGCCCCGAACAGGCGGTCCACGATCAGCACGTTGCCGAGAACGCGGGTGTTGACGATCTGGCCGCGTCCATCCGCGCCGATCACGAAGAGCGGGGGCATTTCGCCCTGGCCGATGCCGGGCGGGAAGACGACATAGACACGCCGTCCATCGTCGAAGACCGAGACCGGCCGCCAGGGCTGGGCGTCGCCCTGCAAGCCGTAACGGTAGTGCCGCTCGGCCTCGTGCGGGATCGCCGGACGCCGGATAGTCGGTGTGCGGGGCGTGGTGCGCACCTCCGGATAAGCCCATGCAACGCTGGGCATCCAAGTTTCCTCGTCGGCGTGCAACTCGATGTGATAGGTGCGCCTGTCGGTGTTGACGACGAGGTTGGTGGCGATGTCCGGGCGCGTTGGTTTCACGAGGATATGGACACGCTCGGTGCGGCCTGCGCCGCTGGTTGTATCACCGATGATCCAGCGCGCGGTGTCGCCTGCCGCGATCGGACCGGGACCGGTCAGGCGTTCACCGGGTTCGAGCGCGATATTCGTGATCTGCCCGGGGGCGGCGTAGATCTGGTAAAGCGCGCCTTCGCTCCACGGAAAAACCTGCATGGCGTTGTAGTAGCCCTGCTGGCGGGGTTCGACGCGGGCGGCGGCATTGGCGGCGATGATGCGGGCTTCCGGCGTGTCCGCTTCCGGATTGCCGCCGCGGGAGGGCGTCCAGGCTGGCGGCGTGTGAACCAGGCGGGGCGGCCCCTCGGCCGGGGGTGGTGCCGGCGGCGGAGCGAGGGCCGGAACGTGGTCGTCATAGGCGATTTCGGGCGGGCGTTGCCCCGTGCAGGCGGTCAGCGCCGTGGCCGCTAGGAGAAGAACGGGGATGGGGCGAAGTCGTCTCATTGGGCATTCTCCCTCGACCAGTTGATGGCATGGACATAGACGCCGAGCGGGTTGGCCCGCAGGCGCTCTGCATCGCGCGGGGGCTGGATCACGACGGTCAGGATGGCGGTCCAGCGTTCGGTTGTGGCGAGCTGACCGTTTTCATAGCGGCGCTCGATCCAGGCGACACGGAAGCTCGACTCTGATGCACGGATGACGCTCGAGATCTCGACGGCAACCTGCGTGTCGCTGACCAAGGCGAAGGGATCATTCAAACGGGCATGGTCATTCAGCGCGACGGCGCCGCGATCCGTAGCGAAATCGTAAGCACGAAGCCAGTTCTGGCGCAGCACGATCGGATCGGCCGGGACCTGCCGGACATGCTCGACGAAGCGGGCGAGGTGCCAGGCGATCTGCGGATCGGTCGGGCGATACTCGGCGAGCGCCGGGGCGACGGCCTGTGCCGCACCGAGACTGTCGACCTCGACCACGTAGGGGACGACGCTGCTGCGCGTCGATTGCCAGGTCAGCACCGCGCTGAGCCCGGCGGAGAGGGCGAGGCTGTTGATTGTCACTGAGAACTGACCCGGTAGCCCTATAAATTGTCACTGAGAATTGACCCATGTGAACACACTTCCCCGACGGTTTTGGTTGGGGGGATTAGGAGTGATCGACATGGGATTTTTGAGTGTCATTCGACGCTGGGCATTGCGTGACAAAATGCCAATCAGGGAGATTGCCCGGCGGACGGGTTTGTCTCGGAACACGATCAAGAAGTATCTGCGTGAAGGTGCGGTGGAACCGCAGTTCAAGACGCCCAAGCGTCCAAGCAAGCTGGACCCCTACGCGGATCGGCTGTCAGCCTGGCTTTTAATCCAGACGCGGAAGTCACGCAAAGAGCGGCGGACAGTGAAGCAAATGCATGCTGATCTTGTGAAGCTGGGATATAATGGTTCCTATGAACGCGTGGCAGCTTTCGCCCGGGCATGGCGTGAAGATCGGCATCGAGCGGAACAGACGACGGGGCGCGGCACCTACGTGCCTTTGGTGTTCGCGCCCGGCGAAGCCTTCCAATTCGATTGGAGCGAGGACTGGGCCAACATCGGCGGTGAGCGCGTCAAACTTCAGGTCGCTCATATCAAGCTATCGCACAGCCGCGCTTTCTTGGTGCGGGCCTACCCGCTGCAAACGCACGAGATGCTGTTTGACGCCCACTGGCATGCATTCCGCGTGTTCGGCGGTGTGCCTGGTCGCGGGATCTATGACAATATGAAGACCGCCGTTGATCGTGTGGGCAAAGGCAAGCAGCGGGACGTCAATGCACGCTTCAAGGCTATGGCCAGCCACTACGTGTTTGAGCCCGAGTTCTGCAATCCGGCGGCCGGTTGGGAGAAAGGCCAGGTTGAGAAGAACGTGCAGGATGCGCGCAACCGCATGTGGCAGGTCATGCCGGTCTGCGCCGATCTGGCAGAGCTGAACCAATGGCTTGAAGATCGCTGTATCGCCCTTTGGACAGAGACGCCGCACAAGGCTTTGCCGGGGTCCATCGCTGACGTGTGGGAGGCCGAGAAGCCTACGCTGATGGCACTGCCGCCGGCATTCGATGGCTTTATCGAACACAGTAAGCGTGTGTCACCCACATGCCTGATCACTTTCGAACGCAATCGCTACAGCGTTCCCGCCAGCTTTGCGAACCGCCGTGTCAGTTTGCATGTCTATCCCGAACGGCTGATCGTGGTCGCTGAAGGGCAAACGGTTTGCAAGCATGCGCGGATCATCGAGCGGTCTCATCGCAAGCCCGGCAAGGTCATCTATGACTGGCGCCACTATCTCGCTGTTATCCAACGCAAACCGGGCGCACTTCGGAATGGTGCGCCGTTCACGGAGATGCCGGATGCCTTCCGTCAATTGCAGGATCACATGCTGCGTAAAGAAGGCGGTGACCGAGAGATGGTCGACATTCTGTCTTTGGTCCTTCAGCACAACGAAGAGGACGTTTTGTGTGCAGTGGAGCTGGCACTTGAAGCAGGCGTCCCCACCAAGACGCACATCCTGAACCTGTTGCATCGATTGATCGACCGCAGACCGACAGATCACCCCGAGGTCGATCCGCCGGACGCACTGGCATTGCAGACAACGCCAGTGGCCAACGTCGGTCGCTATGACGGGTTGCGACAGACTGAGGAGAAGCGCCATGCGTCATGACCCAGCAGGAGCCTCTATCGTCATCATGCTGCGCAGTCTTAAGCTCTATGGCATGGCAAATGCGATTGAAGACTTGGTCGCCCAGGGCGCGCCAGCGTTCGAAGCTGCCACACCAATGCTGTCACAGCTGCTCAAGGCCGAGATCGCCGAACGCGAGGTACGGTCCATCGCCTACCACACGAAGGTCGCCCGCTTCCCCGCATACAAGGATCTGACGGGCTTCGACTTTGCATCGAGTGAGATCAACGAAGCGACAGTGCGGCAGCTACACCGATGCGAGTTTATCGAAGCGGCCGAGAATGTCGTTTTGATCGGCGGTCCCGGAACGGGCAAGAGCCACACAGCCACAGCAATCGGCGTCCAAGCCATCGAACATCACCGGCGTAAGGTGCGCTTCTTCTCGACCGTGGAATTGGTCAACGCGCTGGAGCAGGAGAAGGCGCTTGGTAAGGCAGGGAAACTGGCTGAGATGCTGACGAAGGTCGACTTGGTCATCTTGGACGAACTCGGCTACCTGCCGTTCAGTTCATCTGGCGGGGCGCTGCTCTTCCATCTGCTCAGCAAGCTCTACGAGCGCACCAGCGTCATCATCACCACAAACCTCAGCTTCTCAGAATGGGCGCAGGTCTTCGGGGATGCAAAGATGACAACCGCGCTCCTCGATAGGCTGACTCACCGCTGCCACATCCTCGAAACCGGAAACGACAGCTACCGCTTCAAGGCCAGCGCTGAGGCTGCAAAAAAAACACGAAAGGAGGCCAAAACATTGACCGCGTCATAAACCACGACGCATAACTGAGGGTGGGTCAAATCTCGGTGAAAATACCGGGTCAGTTCTCAGTGACAATCAACAGCCTGAACCGAAAGATCGCTCGCCGGGCACTACAGAATGAATGAAAAGGTCACCGACCCCAACCTGAATTGCCGGATGTATGTGAAGTTCGGGCTGCTCGATTGCCAGAATGCCATCCCTGTCGCGAAGGCAAGCAACGATGACAGGAATCATCTGAGAGATGCCGACGCCCACATCGCTTGGGGCAACATCAATGCCTTTCACCACGTCACGCAAAACAACCTCGGTACGCGATCCCAGCTTCTGAAACTCTTCCTGCAGTTCTCCGATGTCGTCTTCGCTGATGCCGCGTTTGAACAGTTGATCGATACGGCTCGAGACCGGTACTTCCAGATATTCCGACTTGGAGATTTCGTAATTGGTCCCCAGACCTTCCTCGCCACTCAGCCAGGCATTCACTTCGCTGAGTAGTTTGCCCTTGGTGTCCGAATAGATAAGGTCCCATGCTGCCAGACCCTGTGCCCAGCGTCCCTCATCGGGTGAAACCTGGGGTCGGAAAGCCCTGGGCGGGATGTCCCTTAGCGGACCGATATAGGTCATCTGCGAAAGGTAGTCGCGTGTAATGCGCAATGGCCCAAGCAGCAACTCGTCGAGCAATGCAGACAGGCCGCGAACGCGAGGCGTGTTGCCCTCCAATTCCAGCTTTTTCGGTTCCGGATCGCGCAGTTCCAGGTTCCACGGCTTGTTGATATCCGGCAGAGCGCCAATCACGGATGCGGCTGCGACGCGAAACTCGCTGGCACCTTTCAAGTCTGCGGATCTGGCCATGTCACGGGAAAGCTCCCAAATCTCGATACCCAGTTTGGTGCCAAGTGGGTCGCTCTCTTCCGTGTCCTGAGAAGGTTCTTCATCGGCGTCCATATACTCCTGCAACAGTGGATGTTGGAAGTTGAACTCGGTGAGCTGAGCCTGGCCGGGTTGCGGTGGGGATTTGATCGTGGCGATGTTTTCGCCATCCATGTCGACAATCAGACCCGACACATAAGGTGCATTGATCAGGTCGCTCCATTGAATCTGCAGGGAGACACCGATCTCCTGGACGACGGCATATTCCTTCAGATCGGTGTTCTCACCGACGATGTACCGGATGCGCAGATTTTCAAGTTCAGGGTCGTCTAGCGAGTTCCCATTGTTGATTGGAAGCCGTTCGTTACCCTGATCATCCGACAAATCGATGACCAGTTTGACCGTCATCGACTTCGAGAGATCATGATTGTGGATCAGGTTCTTGAAGCCGCCGAGATCGATCAGGCCGCCCGCAATTGTTTGATCAGGATCGGGGTTCTTCCTCTCCAAAATCTCGCGGACATAGTGCAACGCTTGAAGGATCGTACTCTTGCCTGCGCTGTTCGGGCCAAACAACAGCGTGATCGGGCGCAGCTCGATGACCTGTCTGGCGCCAACGCCCTTGAAGTTCTCGATTTCGATCCGGCTCAGTCGCATGACAATCTCATTTTTATTTCACGCCCATGGCTTTGCCAGCCGCAGCGAGAATCTTGGGTATCTTGGAAAAACAAAAAGTTTGGAAAGCCCGCTCAATCGCAGACCAATCACCGGTGTAGAACTCTCCAGCTTGTGAGGTGAATTCTCTGGCAAAGAGCTCTTTCAATTCGGTTTCGTAGTTGTGAGCCGTATCGCCGTCTTCAAATGGCTGGTTATGCTTGAGTTCCCACCTGCAAACCGCGCGATCAGGGAACCCGCCATTGACTTCTTTCAACCGGCGGTTCGGATCATTCGATCTGCCGATCTTCACCAGAGCTTTGCCGACATGAGGGCCAGCTTTTCCAAGCAGCGCCTCAGCATCAGCTGACAGCTTCATCAGGTAGAGGTGGTTCTCTCCATCTTCATGCGTTGAGGTGCGGTCCCCGAAACTAGGAGGAATACCCTTGGACGGCTTGAGCAGGTCGTTCATATAGCCGCTGACGAGTTCATCCGCCGCGATGGGAGGTTCACCGTAGACGTTCACCTGCCGGACATGGTGGCTGAGCGCCCTGCGCTTTTCGTCTGGCTCAAGCAGGACAGCCTTGGTCGTTCTCTCGAACCGCTTCTTGCTGTCATAGGCAATCGGCGCAATGGTCTTGATGTGAACCCGGTTGGTGACGCGCCATGCTCGGACAACTTTCAGGCCGTAGGTCCACCTGTCCTGAAAACCGTGATCGAGCTTCCACTTCCTCGACTCCTCAGTCTGCCGGTCCAGATCATGGCATCGCTCCAACTTGACTTCCATGAAGCCAAGGGCCTGCCTCTGCAGATCGGCGTCAGTGAGAGAGTCTACGGCGCCGTAGATGAGGACAAGATCCCCGTCCTTCATCTTGGTCAGCATGTCTTCGCGCTGCGCTTCATGGGTGAAGCCGATGTATCCTGCTTCCTCGGGGTTGAAGCCGTAGAATGCGCGCACCCATATCTGGCGGTTTTCGGGGAGGAGCTCACCCATCGGCGCGCCCCGTCGTCAGCTTCGGAAAGTTCTCCGAAAACGCCGCGAGAACTGCCGACCAGTTTTCCGGATCGGATTGAGCCTTGCTGCGCACCACATTGAGGACCGAATAGCCAGCATCGGCTAATGCGTCGCGCAGGTCCCGTTCCAGTGCTGCCATCCGGTCGCGAACAGGTTTGTGTAGCTCCATCTGCTCGCCATGATCCTGCTCGGCAGTCTTCCCGATTTCCGGAAAAATCGGCCCGTAGGAGACCAGATCGTATTGGGCGCATTGCTCCGGTTCGATTCCCTGTTCGCTTAGCAAGCGGCGAAGGCTGTTTGATGCTTTCTGAAATCCCAGATGCTGCCCCATCCGCGTGTACGGCGCGGTCGCATAAGGGCTGCTGTTGTCACCGGTTCGACCGACATACAGGCGCTCACCCTTCGGCGTGTCGATCCGCCAGACATAGAGCCAGAACCCGCGTTGTAGCATCGGGCCGGGCAGGGTGAGGGTGTGGAGTTCCGCCATCACCCGACCTCACGCATTCTCATAGCTGCGCTCGAACAGCGGCTTGGCCTTCTCGAAGTCCTCTATCGAGCGGATGGTGATTTCCAGATCGCCGGTGCCGAAATGGCCGATGTTGCGCACGTCGCGGGTAAAGCCGTCTTCCAGCGTGATCGTGTCGGGGTCGACCTTGACGTGGACGATCAGCTTGCGCTCCTGGGTCTTGATCTCGACGCAGGCGAAATTCTTGATCCGCTTGAAGGCGAAATAGAAACGCAGCACCTTGAACTGCACATCATCGCCCAACCCTTCGAGATGTTCCTTCACCGCATCAAAGAGGGCGCGCAGTTCAGCGTCCGCCTTGTCGAGATATTGCGAGACGGTGGTGTATTTCTGCTTTTGCCCGCCGTCTGTGCCGCCATCAACCTTATCAGTCGCGATCACGCCGTTCAGCGGAGCAGAGGCCGCATTGACCTGTTCCAGCAGCAGCAGGTCATCGTCGAACTTCATGTAGCGGATAAGCTCGATATTGCGGTTCATCTGCTTGATGGCGTGCTCATCATAGCGGGAGAAGTCGCCGGCAATGCAGATCAGGCGCGGTGACGACCACTCGACGGACTGCGCGGCCTTCTCGCCGAACTTCTTCAGCACCAGCATCTCGAAGTCACCGCGGTGCGTCACCAACCAATCGAGATAGAACAGGCCCTGATTGATGACGTTCATGTTGGAGGAACGTTTGTATTCGATGATCACAGGGCAGGAATTTTCATCGATGCCGAGCGTGTCCATCCGTCCGCCATGGTCGCGGCCGGTAGAGAATTCCGACGCCAGAAAGCGGACACCGAGAAAGGTCTCCAAGTTCTGCTCGATCAGCGTCTGCAGGGATTTTTCCAGCGCCAGCGATGTGCCATGCACCTCGCAGACATCCGTGCCGCCAATCCGGAAGAGTTTCAGATCGCTCATAGCTCCCCCCGGAATGCGCGTTGCGATAGGGAAGCGAAAAGGCGTTCGCTTTCGTTTGCGGCTTCTGCGGTTGCTTCATTTGAGGCAATCGTTCGCCAGTAGATCGATGAAAAGTCTCGTTGCAGGTCAAGCGGAGGGATCGGAATGGAGTGGGCCATTAATTTGGCCTTTGAGATATTCAACATTGAGCCGCTCGTTCCACTTGCCTTCTCGCAAAGAATTTCTCGATATTTCTTATGCGAAAAGACAAATTTAAGGTAAGGATTGAGCGCCCTTTTTTCGTTTGGGTCCAATCGCCATAGCTTGTCGGGAAGAAATACGTTACCTGCTTCACGGTGCACAATACAAGTTGCAGCGACTAGTTCACGTGTGTTTGCCCTACTGAAGAGAAGATTTCCTTTCCTGGGGATTATCAATTGCTTACCATCTGGTATTGAAGTGACAGTTTTATTTTCACTGGGAAGATACTGGCCGGACGTGACGGCACTTATCTTCAACACTCCCACCTCATTGTCGGAGGCAGGCCGAGCGTCGCCTTTTGCACTCCATCCGCCAACTGTCCCCAGAAGGCAGTCGTCCACAGTACCTATGTTCCAAGCCTTGGGATTTTGGACCGGATCACCAAACATCTCCAGAAACACCGACTTGAGAAAATCGTCGGCGAGGGCGAGGGCCTGCTGGCGTTTGCGGCGGATGGCATCGGCCTTGTCGAGGATCTTTGCAATTCGGCGTTGTTCGCCGACAGGCGGAAGCGGAATCTTGACATTCGAAACGATGGCTTTCGAAACCTCCTTGAACGTGGCCCCGTTCCCCAAATCTTGAATTTGTTGCTTGTTCGCGACCAACCACCAATAGAGATAATCAGAATTCAAATCCTCTGATGGTACAAAACTCTTGAACCCTTGATTGGTGGCCATCGGAGTCTGGTTGATCGCGACCAGACCTATAGGTGCCCTGGAACTGAAAAGGACTGAATTCGGAGGCAAAAGCCGTGCAGCACACGATTTCAAGCCTGCGTCAGTAATCCGCCTTTCAGTTGAGGCGATGTGTTTGGCCTTGAGGTTCGACAAGTCAGTTGGTGTCGCCCATGCAATCTCGCCGCCCCAAAAGTCTGGCACGGTGGATTTCGGGGTCGCGCCGCTGATGATATCAGCAACCTCACCGAGTTGAACCTGTTGCCAGCTCATCCCAACATACCCTCAAGTTCGGCGAGGTCCTTGGCTATGGCGGTGTTGAGTTTTTTCATCCGCTCCAGGATATCCTTCGGCTGGTCGTATTCCTGCTCTGTGTAAATGCGTTCCTTGTACTTGGAGAGCGAGAGGTCGAAATTCGCCTCGCGGATGTCATCGGCCGGAACGAAGAAGGCCTTCTGCTTGCGGTCCGTGTCGCGCTTCGGATCGCGGTTCCGCCAGGCCGCGATGCAATCCGGCAGGTCATTCGCCTCGATTTGGTCGCGCTTATCGTCCAGCGAGTAACCGTCCGCCTCCACATCGTAGAAGAAGACATCATCGGTGCGCCCGCCCTTGGTGAAGACGAGGATGCCGGTGGACACACCCGCATAGGGCTTGAACACGCCGGACGGCAGCGAGATCACCGCCTCCAGCTGGTTGTGATCGACCAAGAGCTTGCGCAGCGCCACATGGGCGGTGGACGAGCCGAAGAGCACGCCATCGGGCACAATGGTGGCCGAGCGCCCGCCGGTTTTCAGCATGCGCAGGATCAGCACGAGGAACAGCAGTTCCGTCTTCTTCGTCTTCACCTGCCGCAGCAACCCGGCATGCACATCTTCGAAATCGAGCGAGCCCTTGAAGGGCGGATTGGCGAGGACGATGTCAAAGCCTTCGCTTGCGGATTTGGGGAAGCGCTCAGGAAAGCTGTTGCTCAGCGTGTCCTGGTAATGGATGTCGGGATTGTCGACACCGTGCAGCATCATGTTCATGGCCGCGATGCGCAGCATGGTGGCGTCGAAATCGAAGCCATGGAACATGTCGTTGCGGATATGGGTCCAATGATCCTCGAGCAGGTCGCCGGTGAAGGTCTTCTCGGTCTTGCCGGTGTCCGGATCCGTTTCCTCCATCACCGCCTCGGGCGACGTGTGGTTTTCGAGAAGGTAGTTCATCGTCTCGACCAGAAAGCCGCCGGTGCCACATGACGGATCGGAAATCACATCGGTGGGCTTGGGCTCCAGCATGTCCACCATCAGGCGGATGATGTGGCGCGGCGTCCGGAACTGGCCGTTGATGCCTGCCGTGGTCAGCTTGCCAAGCAGGTATTCGTAAAGGTCGCCCTTGGTGTCGCCAGCGGTGAGCGGGAGATCGTTGATCATGTTGACCGCTTTCACCAGAAGGCTGGGCTTCTGGATCATCAGCTGCGCATCCTTCATGAACTCGGCGAAGGTGGTGCCGACGGAAGCCTTGCGGAAATGCGGGAAGACGCGGTCGCGCACCAGCGGCAGCATCTCGTCGGCACCCAGATGGCGGAACTGCGACCAGCGGAGTTCCTGTTCATCAGCATTGAACCGGCGCTTGAACTCCACGCCGCTGCGCTTCAGGCGGTTTTCGTCGCGGGCCTCGTTCACGTCGAGCAGGCGCACGAAGATCAGGAAGGTGATCTGCTCGATCACCGTCAGCGGATTGGTGATGCCGCCAGTCCAGAACTCGGTCCAGAGGGCATCGATCTTCTTTTTCAATTCGCCGGTTACCATTAGTGCAGCTTTCCTTGGGATGTATCGGCTCCGTCATCGCCTTTGGGCGCCGGAGCGAAGAGATTGACGATCTTCATCAACTGGTTGATGTCATCGGGTTTTTCGAAAATGCCCTCGGGACCATCGGCATCGACAACCGTGAATGGCTGGTCGTAGAGGCGGTCGATGGTGATGAAACCGAACTTGATGATGTGGTTTTGCAGCAGCGCCAGGAAGCGTGTCTGCTTGGCGGTCAGTTCGGGATGGCCCAGCACGAAAGCCGAGAACTTTTCCTTCACGGCCTGTTCTTCGAGCCCGACCATCTTGCGGATGGTGATGTCGAGCGGCAGCGTCGTGGACGCAAAAAACTCTTCCAGCGCGTTGCGGCTGACATCGGGGTTCTGGGTCAGGACCAGCGAGATGATTGCGTTGAGGTCCTCGGGCGTGACCGCCTCGCCTGCGCGGATTTTCTTCAACGTCGCGTTGGTCTCGAAGTGCTTCTTTAGTTCCGCCTCGACGAGCTGCTCATAGGCAGCCATATCCACGGTCTTGAGCGAAGCGCTGCGGCGCGAGGACTGCACGAGACCGGTGTCTTCCGTGATGTCGACGATCTTGGGGCCGTTGCCGCCAATCTTCTGTCGGTCGCGGTATACCATGATGCTGCGCAACGGCTCGCGCACGGCCTCAAGGTCCATCACGGTCACGCCGTTCCAGAAGGCATCGGACTTGGCCTTTTTGATCAACTCGGCCTGTTCCCGAACCGGGTTGAGATGCATCTGGAGCGAGCCCAGCCGGTCGAGGAAATCGATCTTGAGATCGGTGACTTCGGCAGACTGTTGCAGGACCGCGATCTGGGCCTTGCACACAAGCAGATCGAACGCATGCGCCTCGGCCTTGCCCCTGATATCGCGCCATTGCATCAGCGGGGCGATGGTCTGGCGTAGCACCGATACTGTCCCGGGATCGAACCGTTTCAGGTTCTCAATCGAAGCAGTCGAGCGCTTCTCCCGCCACTTCTCCCGCACAGCGACAGTGTTTTCATCGAGCGCATTGATGTCCGCAGCGATCAACTGGATCACGTGATCGAAGACGGCAATCTCGCTGTTCTGCAGTGCCGTTTCAGCAAGCTGGATGCGCTGTTCGAAAAGCTGTTGGAGCAGTGATTTCGTTACCGTCGGCTCGGCAGGTTTGTAGCCCTCTTCGAAGCGTTTGAAGTTGGCCCAGTGATCGAAGATCCGGAAGACGGTCTTGTCCTTGCCGGAGCCAAACAGATCGGGGCAAAGCCGTGTGCCGCGTCCCACCATCTGCCAGAACTTGACCGGAGAGCGAACAGGCTTGGCAAAAACGAGGTTCACGATCTCAGGCACATCGATACCAGTATCCAGCATATCCACCGAAATAGCGATGGTGAGCTCGCTGTTGGTGCCCGTGCCCTTGAAATCGTCAATCAGGCTTTCTGCGCGTGGGTCATAGTTGTCGATCACCTGACAGAATTTTCCGCCATATTGCGGATACATCTCGTCGAATAGCCGGCTCATCAGCATGGCGTGTTCGTGATTGCGCGCAAAGATGATCGTCTTGCCGATGGTCTGTCCGTTCGCATCTCGGATGCCGTTTTCCATTAGATTGCGAATGATCACACGGTTGGTGTCGCGATTGTAAATCGCCTTGTCGATCTGTTCTGAAGAGTAGTCGTAGTCGTTTGGGTCTTCGCCTTGGGCTTCCAGTTCGTCGATTTGCGTTTGGGTCAGCCCATCAAGCGTGATGCCGTCACGAAGGAACTGAGTGGTATGATCGATCACCTCGAAGGGAACGAGATGCCTCTCACCCACCGCCTCTTCCAGATCATAGCTGAAGGTCGGCAGCTTGCCCTCGCAATTGAAAAGGCCAAAGGTCGATCGTGTCACGAAATTGACCGGCGTCGCCGTCAACCCGACCTGGAGGCTGTCGAAATAGTGAAAGAGATCTCCATAGATGTTGTAGATGCTGCGGTGCGACTCGTCAGCGATAATCAGATCGAAGAACCCTACATCGAATGACTGATACACCTTGAGCATCGCTGGGTACGTCGAAATGAATATGCGCTCCGTGGCAGCACCGTTGACACGAGAGTTGACCACCCGGATCGGCTCTGAATCGAGGAAGTCAGTGAAGGCGTTTTTCGCCTGTTTGCGGAGCTCCTTACGGTCGCACAGAAACAGCACCCGCTTTGCCCATCCGGCGCGGATCAGCAATTCGGCAAGAGCGATCGCAACACGCGTCTTGCCGGTACCTGTTGCCTGGACGATCAACGCCTTTCGATGCTTGTCGGTAAAGCGCTCGGACACGCGTTTGATCGCTTCGATCTGATACAAGCGATTGACGATCCGCTCTTGCGGTACCAGCGACTTAAGATCCTTGCGGCTCTTCCGCTGGAACTTGACGAGATACTGCAGACTGTCCATGGAGTAGTAGCCGAACACCTTTCGCGGCGGGTACCCGGCTGCATCGTCCCACATCCAGATATCGTATCCGTTGGTGTAGAAAATGACCGGCCGCTGGCCAGACTTCTTCTCTAGTGCATCTGCGTACAGCACCGCTTGCTTTCGACCGAGTTCCGGATCGACGGAGGTCTTCTTTGCCTCAATAACCGCCAGTGGCGAGCCGTCTGCGTCCAACAGGACATAGTCGACGAAGCCCTTTCCGGACGGCGTAGGTTGGCCATCGACCTCCATCTCTTTCACGACTTCATTCGTCGATGTTTCTCCCGTCGCAACATTCCAACCGGCAGCTGCGATTAGGTTGTCAATGATGCGGGACCGAGTTGTCGCCTCGTTGAACTCAAGGACGTCGGCGGTCCGCTGAGCAGATTTTGCGAGGCCTGCTAGTTCGTCAGCCTTTTTCTCGGCGGCTTGAACTTGCTCGCGGGACTTTTCTACCTCTGCCAAAAGCGCAACGATTTGCTCTTCCTGAGCAGCTAGCTTTTGGAGGGTCTGCTTCTCTTGCTGAGTAAGCGGTTGCTGTTCCTTGCCCACGCTTTCGAGTTTTGGCTGCTCGAATGCCGGTAGCGTTTTGTGGTCTACCTGACAGTAGTTGATGATAGCCCACTTACTGAGGTCATGAGCTTCCTTGAGCAACCACAGGGCGTCATTCCGGGAAACATCATCGCCGTGTGCCGCCTTATTTCCGAATTTCCTTATGGCATGCAGCTTGTTCAGTACGACTTTTGGCACCACGGCTACAAAGGCGCTGTTGGTGAGAAGATCGATTTGAGTCGGTCTAACCGGTTTGGGCAGATGAAGTGCGTGATAGATGTCCTTCACCAGATTCTCTGCCAGAAGCCGGAGATTGAATATAGCACTCCTGGCATCGAGCATCGCGTAGCTCTCGGCCCTTGCGCCAAGAACAGCAACCTCGGGCCAGTGGTCCTTTAGAAAGTCGAAATTGGAGGCGGTCATTTTGTCGCCTCCTCGACGGCGGCGTCGAAAGCCGATTTGTTCTCAATAATCACCGGGCATTCGCCTGGGTCGTCCATGAGATGCGCAACGTCTAACCGCAAGCGCTTCTCAAAATAGTACAACATGGCCATCCGCGTGGAAACGGTAAGCCTTGCGTCGCGCATGCCATAGTCGGTTGCCACTACCCTCTTCTGCGAAGTGGACAGTGCGGGGTTGGGCACGAGGCGGATCTCGAAAGACTTGTTCCAATAGATATCGTCATGAACCGATGCGGCAGATGCTCCAGGCTCGCGGGAGCCAAGACACCTAGATATCAGGAAGTCTTTGAATTTTTGATCGATGTGACAGTAGGCCCTCGTGTGCCAACGAAGCCCATCAGTTGCAAAGCTGTGGGGTGTTATACGGCGCCAGATTGCATCGGGTTTGTTCGAGCTCATCGACTGATACAGAATTTCCACCGACTGATTGGTCGCAATGCACTCAGTCAGGGATTGCAGCACAAATGGGTCAATCAGTCGCTTCGGAATCGGGATACCTTCAGTCGGCAGCAGTACAGGATTTTGACAATCATCTGCTTCTCTCAACAGGCCATTGAGGAATACATCTGGCTTCAGCTCTATGAAATGAGGCGCAAACTCCTTCGTCACAAAGTACCGCTTCTCGCTGTGATCGTATTTTATGTTTTGCGGGTATAGAGACTGGTAGGCTGCTATATCCTTGGAAGCTTGAGGTACCGAGATGCCAAAATGCGATGTGAGGTCGACACGGTTTAGGCTACCAAGCCAGAAGGCTTGGTACTCGATAAACTGGAACCTTTGTTCCGTCGCCCATTTCAGTTCGGTGGCGGCCATCGCTCGACTCGCAGTTGGGTATAATAAATATTCGTATATAAAGTATCCGAACCAAGGTCAACCGACTTTGTTGAGGCCGGGATCGACGCCTTGAAGAACGTCAAATTGAGCAACGAACTTTGATTAATTCCATGTTTTTGATAACTTTTTCTGTTCCTCTTGCTAATCTTGGACTTTGGGGTTTGGCTCTTCCCGAGATAGCTCTCTTGTCAAGGTCGTTCCTTTTCCCAGCCGCCGCGCCAGCGTCTCAACGAAGCCTCCATACCGCTCTTTCCCTTTCGCCTTGGCCGCCAAGTATGTGTCATCGGGCAGGGGTGGTGTCGTGGTCAACCAGAAGCGGACGAACAGCGCGAGCGCCTCAGTCGTGATCTCCTGGTCACGTTCCAAACGCTCCGACGACCTCGTCAGGCGGTCCAGCCTGCGGACGATCGCGGCCTCGCTGTGTTCGGCGCTGTCGGGTGAGAGGAACGAAGCCAAGGCCGCCTCGATTATCTGGGTTTTGGGAACGCGCCGCCGCGCGGCCAGTTCGTCGATTTCATCGAAGAGCGCGGCATCGACATAGGCGGTGATCTTGGCTTTCTTCATCGCGTCACCTCACAGTTCAATGCCGTCGTCGGGATCGAGGGCCGCTTGACGCGCGACGTTGCGGAAGCGGGTTTGCATGGCGCGGGCGCGTTGGGCCTCGTCGTCGGGCTCGTCTTCGAGGGCCGCGAATTCCTCGCGCGGAAACGGCAATTCAGGCGCCACATCTTCATGCTCGGGGATCTCAGGTTCTCGTCGGATGCCGCCATCTGCATCGTCAGCGGGCTTGTTCGTGGCAGCTTCCGGAGGCGGCAGGATCGGCTGAAGACAGCTCCAATCGTCGGATCCCGCAGAGCTGACGGGTGCAGATGCTTCGACGATAGGCGGCTTTTGGATTCTCGCCGTCAGTTGCGCATCGCGGAAGTACCGCACTTTTTGTGCCCGGATCGGGGCCGCGCCCGACACGAGGATGATTTCGTCGTCGGACGGTAGCTGCATGATCTCACCGGGGGTCAGCAAGGCGCGGGCGGTTTCCTGGCGCGAGACCATCAGATGTCCGAGCCAGGGTGAAAGGCGGTGGCCAGCATAGTTTTTCATCGCGCGCAGTTCGGTCGTGGTGCCGAGTGCGTCGGACAGGCGCTTCGCCGTGCGCTCGTCATTGGTCGCGAAGGCGACGCGGACATGGCAGTTGTCCAGGATGGCGTTGTTCTGGCCATAGGCCTTTTCGATCTGGTTCAGCGACTGGGCGATCAGGAAGGCCTTGAGGCCATAGCCCGCCATGAAGGCGAGCTGGGATTCGAAGAAGTCGAGACGGCCGAGGGCGGGGAACTCGTCGAGCATGAACAGAAAGCGGTGCTTGCGGTTGGTGTTGTGCAATTCTTCCGTCAGGCGGCGGCCGATCTGGTTCAGGATCAGCCGGACCAGCGGTTTCGTGCGGGAAATGTCCGACGGCGGCACCACGAGGTAGAGGGTGAGCGGCCGCGCATCCGAGACCAGATCATCGATCCGCCAGTCGCAGCGCCGGGTCACGGCGGCGATCACGGGGTCGCGGTAGAGACTGAGGAAGGACATGGCGGTGGACAGGACGCCGGAGCGTTCGTTCTCGGATTTGTTCAGCAGCTCGCGAGCGGCCTGGGCGACCACCGGATGCGGGCGATCTCCGAGATGGGCAGTCCGCATCATTGCAGTCAGTATGGCGGCGATGGGACGCCGCGGATCGGACAGGAAGGCGGCGACGCCTGCCAGTGTCTTGTCCTTCTCGGCATAGAGAACATGCAGGATCGCGCCGACCAGAAGGGAGTGGCTGGTCTTCTCCCAATGGTTCCGTCGCTCGAGCTGGCCTTCGGGATCGACGAGGATGTCGGCGATGTTTTGCACGTCCCGCACCTCGCGCTCCCCGCGACGAACCTCGAGCAGCGGATTGTAGGCGGCGCTGACCGCGTTGGTCGGATCGAATAGCAGGACGCGCCCGAACCGCGCCCGCCATCCGGACGTGAGCTGCCAGTTCTCGCCCTTGATGTCGTGGATAATCGCGGAGCCGGGCCAGGTCAGCAGGCTCGGGATCACCAGGCCGACGCCCTTGCCGGAGCGGGTGGGCGCGAAGCAAAGCACGTGTTCCGAACCATCATGCCGGAGGTAGCGCTTGTCGAGACGGCCCAGCACGACCCCGTCGTCTGCGAACAGCCCGGCGGCGGTGATATCCTTGGGGCTTGCCCATCTGGCAGAGCCATAGGTTGTCACGTCGCTCGCCTCGCGCGCCCGCAAGACGGACAGCAAGATGGCGACGGCAATCGCGGCTATCCCACCTGCGCCGGCGATTGCAGCTCCTTCCATAAAGACGCGGGGTGCGTAGGCATCATACCAATACCACCAGGTGAAGACTTGCCACGGGCGATAGATCGGCAGGCCGAACAGGGCGGTGAGGGGCGCGCCAAGCTGGGGTTGGAACCCCAGACGAAACGCGACCCATTGCGTCGCTGCCCAGACGAAGAGCAGCGCTACGATGCTGACGATGAGGATCTGGCCCCAGAGGATCTTGGTGGCCGATGATGTGTCCTGACGGCTCATGGTGATGTCCTTTCCGCTCAGAGGCTCAGCCCGCGCTTGCGCCCGAAGCTCCAATCGATCCCGCCTCCGGGTGTCATCGTGCCCGTGACGGTCTGGCCGAGATGACGTTCGAGTTGCGGGGTCCAGGGGACGAGCGAGAATCCGAGCCCATCGTCGATCATGGCGAAGCGGCCCGAGGCGAGATCGAGGCGTTGGCGAAACGTGCCTGCGACGGGCTCGCCCTCGGTCGGCTTGTGGTGGGGAAGCCCGGTTTGTTCGGTGAGGTCCTGAGCGATGGCGTCCAGTTCGCGGTTGCGCAGGGTGGCCAGCAGATCGCGGGCAAAGGTGACCCGCTGCCCTTGCCGTCGGGCGAGGCCTTCGGCGACAAGGTGATCCGAGCGGCGTTCCAATGCTTGGCGAACCTCTGCGCCAAATCCGGCACCGCTCAGCGGTGCGCGGTCCCGGGCAAGATGCAGGCGGTCAAGCCAGGTGGCGCCATCCGCCTCGATCTGGGCGGCAATCGACAGATCGGAACGACCGACAAGAGACAGTTGGGGTATCCCGTCTGTCTTCCTTGTCCAGAGCCGGGTTTCGACAATGCCACCTTGCGACGTGTCGCCGGTCGCATCGAGATCCCGGAAGCGCAGGTGATGAACGCGCCCATCAACACCGTCGATGATCGCGTAGCCGGTCCCGGCGTGGTCGTCATGAAAGCCGCGTTCCACCAGCCGCCCGAGGATTGGCGCGGTGGGCGTGCCTTCGATGGCGAAATCGCCCGCTGCGCGATTACGGTCGGCGCCCATGGCTCGGTGCATTCGTTTGATGATGTCGCCGCGCATCCCAAGCTCGCGCAAAGTCTCTTCGGCATTCGGTTTCAACTCCCAAACGGCAGGGGCGATTTGTTCGGCCTGCCCGAGCCTCTGCAGTGTTTGGGCGCGGCCGATCATCAAGCGGCGGAGCTTCGGATCGCGGGGCTCCGGCGTGCCGCGCCGCAGGTCGGCGATGCCGGCGTGATCGTCCGCCAGGGATCGCAGGCCGCGGTCGAGATCGGTCCAGCGCTCCGCTGTGACCTGCGTTTCCAGCGATTGTGAAATCTCCCGCTCGCTGCGAGGTCCCAGTTCCAGTTGCACGAGCTCTTCCGCGCGCGCCCGAAACCCCCGGCTTATGTAGTCACGCGAGATGACGAGATCGCGACCATCGTCGGCCTTTCCGCGCAACAGGATGTGGACATGTGGGTTGTCGGTGTTCCAGTGATCGACCGCGACCCAGTCGAGTGTTGTGCCGAGATCCCGTTCGGCTCGGGCCATCAGATCCCGGGTAAAGGCGCGCAGATCCTCGAGATCGCCCGCGTCTTCCGGCGAGATGATGAACCGGAAATGATGCCGGTCGTCTTCGCAGCGCGCCGCAAATCCGCCCCGGTCGAGATCATCGCGTTCAGACCCGAACAAGTCGGCGTCGCGCCCGTCCTGACCGACGCCATCGCGCTGCAGGTAGCCGAGATGCTTGGCCATGGGCGCGGAGCGATAGCGCTTGCCCTGGTGGCGCACGACGCGTGCATTGACTATGACGCGCCGAGATGTGCGCGACATTTTCAGCGCTGCTCTCTGAAAGCGCCCACGTCCGAAAGATCTGGAAGTCGATTGAGGTTGCTTGGCTCCGAAACGATAACCCGTCTGACCGGACTTGCGGGCAGCGCGCATTACCTCACTGACAAAGCGTGTCGGTTGCTTCGAGGTCCTGCCGCCGTCGCGGATTCGCCCGGGCCGGATACGGAGATCGTCGTCGCGCCCGGTCATGGTTGTGCACGCTCGCAGAACATGCTGCCGCACAAAGAATATCGCACAATCAGTACTTTAGATGAAGTCCTGCGGCATGCAGCTTGGATGTGCCGCGCAAATCCTCGCAGAGAAACAACAGCTTGAGGTCCGCTTGCGGCACCTCTTTTATCTTGCGCTCTTTCTGTTGAGACCCTGCGCGTCGACCCTCTCCGGCACATTCCTGCGACCGGGCTTTCCAGACCTCGCCATGGTGCGATTTCGCCGATCATGGCGTTCGCCCCCGGCTGAGAGGCACGAAGATGCCGTACTGAGACGCGTCTGACGTAATCCGTTGGGTGTCATCATCCGGGGTTTGACCCGCCTCAGCCGTTGCCGTGAAGAGCGGGGCGTCGCGCCAGTCCTGCGTCCTCTGCGGGTTGTTCACTGCCCGCGCGACGTCGGTTCCATCGGTGATGAGTGGCGCGAGGATGGCGAGGTAATTGCGGGTTTCAAGCGGCAAGGCGCGCCCGGTATCAAGGTGCTCCTGGTACCGTGCAGGGCCCACATTGTAGGCTGCGAGAAAGCCCGGCGACCCGAACCGGTCGTACATTTGCCGCAGATAGGCGGTACCGGCCAGGATGTTGTCGCGTGGATCGTAAGGGTCATTGCCAAGCCGGTGGGCTGTGCGCAGCTCTGCCCAAGTGCCGGGCATGATCTGCATGAGCCCCATAGCGCCTGCGTGGCTGATCGCGCGCGGATTGCCCGCACTCTCGACCTCCATGACGGCACAGATCCAGGGCTGCGGGATGCCGAACCTGCGCGCGGCTTCTGCGATATGGATGTCGATGGGCTGCTGCTCAAATGCTGGAACACTGTGGTCTTGAGCGATCACGGCGGACGGTACCACTGCAATGGGCATGCAGAGGATCAGTGCAAGCGCGGTAGTAACGCCCGCGTGCCGACGGCTGTGACGGCGTTCAAGACGACGCATCTTCCGCCCCTCCATATGTCCAAAGAGGGATGGCGCGTCCGAGGATCGTGTCCGCTGAAAAGGGCCCGAAATACCGTCCATCGAGGCTGTCCGCGACACCTGCGACGAGCAAGAAAACCTCGTCTGACCCTAGCGTGATACATCCTGTCCAACGGGGAAGTGGGCGACCGTGCCGGTCAGCCGATGCTGCCTGGGCAACAACGGTACCGTCGATGGCGATATCAACGCCGTCGCGACAGACGGTCATGCCTGAGACGGCCGCGACGCGCTTCAACAACAATGTATCCGCACCGACATAGCCGCGCTCAACCACCCAGGATGACAGGTCATCCGGCAGGCGCACGGCAACGAGATTGCCCAGCGGTGGCGGGTTCGACGCTCGAACAACGTAAAGACCGACGGGCACGCTTGCTGAGGCATTCCAGACCAGACGCGGTGCGCGGTCGATCTGTGCGACTGCAAGCAAGCCGAGCGACAAGCCGGCCGCGAGGAGGGGAGGGACCGCCGCGCTCATGTCGTCACCATGCGACGCTTGAGCCAGGCCGCGTGCCGGGCAGGGGTGTAGGGCCGGGGCTCCAATGCCGCGGTCAGGCGGTTGTGGACGTGCCGCCAATGATCGGGGCAGACATCTTCCGGCGCGATGCCATAGCTTTCCACGATGTCGATAGAGCGAAGTGCCGCCTCGACCTTGGGCCAGCCGGAGAGGTGCAGCAAAAGCTCGCCACTCGGCGTGACGCAGGGCACCGTCGAGCAGGGCTCGCCAGCACCGACGGCGCGCAGAATGTCAATCCGGCTTTCAACAGTGCCGTGGTCGTTCGACGACCAGCGGACGAGAGCGAAGATTGCGCCGGGGGCAAAGGCCACGCGTTTTTCCGTACGCGCCAGGATGGTTGCCTCGGTAATCCGGCCGAAACGGATCCAGCGCTCGATGCGCCCTTCGATCCATGTGAGGTGGACAATTGTCTGCATCGCCTCAGCGTCCCCGCCGCAGATAGGCCGGCGAAACAGCGGCATGGCGTTTGGCGGGTAGAACGCGGTCTTCGGTCTCGTCCGAGGTTGAGGTTTTCTCGCCTCGTGTGACCCACGCCTGCAGATCTTCGACTGCATAGACGACGCGCCCGCCGATTTTCGAGTACCGCGGTCCTGTCCCGTAGGTTCTGTGTTTTTCCAACGTACGGCCAGACAGGCCGAGAAATCGGGCGGCTTCCGGGGTTCTGAGGTAGCGGGGTGGTAGTCCTTCGTTGGGGTCGGGCATTTGAGCATCTCCGGCTGCTAGGCCTAGCGACGGCGCGTCGCGGGCTGTCGGAGGTCATCAAAACGGAGAAGGGACTAGGGGAGGGATGACGAAGATCGCGGCGCGAAAACGTAACCCCCCCAAGCGCCAACAGGATCGGGGTCTGATGAGGGTTCGATTTTTGGAGATCGCGCGGTGATCACTTGCGCGGCTTGGAGCGCCCTGTTGGTCCCTTGCCGAGAAGGAGAAAGCGGTAGCCTTTAGTGGTCAGATGCGTTCCATGGGCTGACAGTCGGATGATCTGGGCCTTAAGGGAGCTGGTTTTCCAATGCTCGTGAGAAACAGCCTCCGCGCCGAACAACTGCCGCGCGATCGTCTGGTAGCTGGCACGGTCCCGGCGCGCGTCGAGCGTGCGCAGTGCAAGCTGGATGCGCCGTCGCTGCTGCGACGTCAGGGGCGAAGGGGATCGTTTGCGGTACAACAGTTGCGCGCGGAGCGCTGTGAGTATGTCGACACGTGCCGCCCAATGTTCGTCCAGCGGCACAAGAATCCCAATCGGGCGTTGGATGCTTTTGGCATCCAGCACAAGCAATGCGCCGGTTTCCAGGCGCACATACATCAAACCGTTCTGCGTTCCGATGACCGTCAGATCATCTGTATCGATACGTGTCGCCGTTGTGTCGCCGCCGGGGACCGGCACAGCATACCCGACCGCTGCCGGGGCGATTGATGGCTTCCAGAACACGGGTGCATTGGGCGCGTCGATGTCCGGATCAACCGGGAAATCGCAACCCCCATGCGGCCGGTGATTTCAATCCATCCCGCATTTGCGGGTAATTGGCGCGATAGTCGGAATTGCGGCGCAAGCATTCCCAGGCCAGCCCGGACAGGGTTAGACTGTCGAAATGCTTGTAAGCCGCTTCGTCCTGCCAATCTTTGGTCATGGCGAAGCTCCGCGTCAGCTGTTTCGATGGGCGTTGAGTATAGCCTGGTGACGCGTCAAAACGACGGCAAGAAAGGTTGCCCTTCGCAACCTGCGCGGGTGTTTGCCGATGTCGGACGGATCGGGCGAAGTTCAGCCAGTTCGGCCCTCGAGTAGCTTGCGATAGCCGTGCTCCGTCATCCAGCGGGCGCGGGCGAGGTGGCTGTCGTACATCTTTTTGGCACGCTCTGGTTCTTCGCCGGCATCTATCCCGAAAAGAACCTCACTGACTTCCTGCAGGCTGGCACCGCTTTCAGCGGCATCAAACAGGCGCAAGTACAGCGTCATATGCGCGTGGTCGTAGTCGGTCAGTTCATCGCTTTGTGGTGCGAGATCAGCGATCGGCGTGGTGCCGGTGGCAGACATGATTCCCCCTCGCCGTTGGGCGTTAAGGACCATAACAGCACATCAGATTGCATGTGCAAGCTCGGATCACGGTCAGTCAAACTGCAGATGAGTATTATAATACGTCGCACCAAAATACGCGATAGGTTCTTTACTCGCGGATGGACATCCGCGTTGTTTTCGCAAGGAATCTCAAGCATTACCGCCAAGCCTGCGGGCTGACGCAGGGCGCTTTAGCGGCGGCTATGGACGTCGACCGTGCGCATGTCAGCGCGATGGAGAGGGAAGAGCAGAACGTTACCATAGTGACTCTGCAGAAGGTCGCGAACGCATTGGGTGTCGAGCCAGCGCAGCTACTTGCCAAGTCTGAGTGACAGTATGTCTCGGCGGAAAGTCTACATTCGCGGTACCTGCAGCTCGCAATCGCTAACTTCAGCGGAGTAGATTTTCGCAGTTTGCACACATCTCTTTATGGTCTCTTCATAATGGGCAAAGGCAAAGAGTTCGCGCAGCTCATCGATCATGTTTTGGCGCGGACGGTGGGCCAACGCCTCAGGATGGAGCACAATTTAGTGCCTTCTCAAAGGCAGCCTTGTTAGCCACAACAATCGGCGCCTCTTGTGGTCGATCAAGCGCCTCGGCAACATCCAGTCGGAGACGTTTATTGAAGTAGTAGAGAAGGGCTTTTCGCACACTTAGCCTCAGTTCGTTGTCTTCCATATGGTAATCCGAAGCGATCACGCGCTGCTGTGCCTTCGAAAGTTTTGGGTTTGGCTTGAGCCGTAGATCGATGAATTCCTGCCAAAGCCGGTCATCATCCGGCGTCGCTTCGGCTAAGCCTGTGACTTTGCATTGCAGGCAGCGCGACAACAGAAAATCTTTAAACTTCTTGTCGATATGGCAGAAGGCCCGGACGTGCCAGCGAAAGCCGTCGTGACCGAAGGCATGAGGACTGATACCACGTGTCTCTGGGTCGGGACGCTTAGGGTTCATCGACTGGTAGACGATCTCTGTTGCCTTGCCTTCGCGAATGGCGGCGAGGATGGAGCGCAGGACGCTCGGTTCAACGCGGCGGTGCGGGATCGGCATGAGATCCGCCTCCGGCATGTTCGAAAGCCATATGCCTTCTGGACGCATGCCATCATCGGCCACCGCCCTGAGCTGTGACAGGTACTGATCGGAGTCCGGGTCGATCAGGCGGGGCTTGAATCCAGCTGAGGTGAAGTACCGCTTCTCGCTCTTGTCGTACTCCATGTTGCCAGGAGCGATTTCCTGATACTGGCTCAGGTCTTTCGAGGCTTGCGGGACTGAAACTCCAAAGAAACTCGTGAGTTCCCCGCGGTTTATTCCCCCTTCCCAGTACAAGCGAAACTCGATGAATTCGAGCCGTCGCTCCACGCCCCACCTTAAGCCCTGTGCCGGTTCGCCCATTCTCTTCCCTCCCTGCACACATACGTATAGTAACTATATTGACATCAAAACACGATGCGTATATTAACTTTATTCATATGCAGGAATCACGTCAAGCTGAAAGGAGGCGGTCATGGCTGCCAAGCTGAATTTTTATCCCCTCGGCAATGCCGACACACTGCGGATCGACCTCGCCGACGGCCAGAAGGTCCTCGTCGACTGCGCCGCGATGCGGAACGGTGAGATCGGGGACAAGCGCTGCGATCTGCCGGAAGAGCTGCGCCGCGATCTGAAACGCGCGGGGCGCGACCACTACGATGTGGTGTGCATCACCCACACCGATACTGACCACTGCAAAGGGTTCGGAGACTTCTTCTGGCTCCGGCATGCAGGGAAGTATCAGGGGGAAGGCCGGATCAAGATCAATGAACTCTGGGTGCCCGCGGCAGCCATCCTTGAAGATGGCCTGACTGACGACGCGCGGATCGTGCGTTCGGAGGCGCGGCACAGGCTCCGTGACGGCAAGGGCATCCGGGTCTTTTCCCGCCCCGAACGCTTGAAAAAATGGATGCAGGACGAAGGCATCGATTTCGAGTCGCGCAAGCACCTGATTGTCGATGCGGGCCGGACCGTTCCCGGCTACGACAAGACCGGACCGGAACAGGTCGAGTTTTTCGTCCACTGCCCGTTCGGTTGGCGGCAGAACGAGAACACGGTCATCGAGCGCAACGAGGACTCGATCGTTCTGCACGCGACATTTGTCGAAGGCGGGCAGGAATCCCGTTTGTTTCTGGCCTCGGATGTCAACTACGAGACCATTTCCGAGATCGTCCAGGTTACCCGCCATCACGGGAACGAGGACCGCCTGCTCTGGGACATCATGAAGCTGCCCCATCACTGCTCGTATCTTGCGCTCGCGCCGGATCGCGGTGCCGAGGAAACAAAGCCCGTACCGGACGTGAAGTGGCTGTTCGAAGATCAGCGTGAAGCAGGCGCCGTCATCGTTTCGCCTTCCAACCCGATACCCACTAAGGGCTCGGAAGCGGATCAGGGTGTCCAGCCCCCGCATCGCCAGGCAGCGAATTACCACCGCCGCATCACGAATGCTGATGATGGCGAATTCAGGGTGACGATGGAACACCCCAGCCAGACCAATCCCAAACCCTTCGCCTACAACGTGACGGCGCTCGGCATCGCCCTTGATGTCGCCGCGCCCATGGTCAGTAGCTCCGCCGCGGCTTCGACACCGAAGGCAGGCTGATGGACATCGAGGCGTGGCTTTCCGGGTTCGAAGTGATTGCCGCCGGTGATCTGGAATCTCCGGCGGCTACGGCCCTCGTGACGTTCGCCGAACGCCATGCTTCTGAACTGATGACGGTGGTCGAGACGCGGCGCGGTGAGCTCGGCGAACTGGTCATAGTGGATTTTCGGACGGGACGTCCGCAGAAACCCTTCTATCCGATCAAGCGCACCGAGCGGCTGGCGATACGGTTCGCGCCGCAAGACGGAATGCCGCTGGTCTACGTGCTGCGTGACGATTTCCCCGACACTTTTCACCAACAGCTAACCGCTGAGGGCGCCCCCCGCGCGATCTGTATCGATGATCGGATATGGGTGGAAGCGCGCCTAACCTGGACGCCTGCCGAGCTGGGCCATCGTATCCTGTCATGGTTCGACAGGGCGATACGGGGCGAGCTTCACGACGCCCGTCAACCGCTCGATCCTCTCATGATCGGCAGCCATCTCAGCTTCATCCTCTCTCGACGAATTCTCGAAAGGGCGGGCGATACCGACCTCGTCGCCGTGCTCAAAAACGACCTGACACTTCGCGTTCATGAGTTCAAGGATGTGAGGGATTCCATCGGATCGCGGGGACCTATTTGTCTTGCCGCGTATCGCGTCGCCGCAGAGGAAATGCAGCGCCTGACGTTCGCACCGGAAAACCTTGGTAGTCTGGCTGATATGCTGGCGCGTCGTGGCATCGATCTCCTTGCCGACTTGCGCGAAAAGTTTTCAGGCTGGCTCGGTGAGACCCCGCCTCCCGCATGGCGGATCAATAGCCTCTTTGTCGTCGTCGTCGAGATGCCGATCATTGCGCCCGATGGCGCTGTCCAAAACGGCACGGATTTGCGGGCCTTCGTCACGGACAAGTCGGTCGGCGATATCGCGGTCGCGCTGGGTATTGCCGAGCCCGCGACGCCGGGTGAAGGCAGTAAGGTCGGCTTCGTGAAACGGCTGGCCCCATCCGCACCCGATGCGGAGGCCGTGCGCGCAATCCCCGCCCAGTCAGCCGAGATTCATTACGAATTCGACCGCGATCTCGCTACGCAACTATCCGGGCGCGACACGCCCGATACACGCAAGGTGGTTTTGGTCGGCGGGGGCACTATCGGCTCACACCTGGCCGAGTGCCTTTCCCGCGAAGGCCGGTTTGAGTGGACGGTCATCGATGATGATCGCCTGTTACCGCACAATCTCGCGCGGCATATTGGCCGCCGCGGAAATGTCACCAACGAAAAGGCCGTGCTCGTCGCTACTGCTGTGTCTGAGACGCTGGACAGCACCGAACCTGTCGGGCGCCCCATCACTGCCAATGTGCTGGTCGATGACGGCCACCGCGAAGAGATCGACCGCGCCCTCAATGAAGCAGACCTGATCATAGATGCGACAGCGTCCGTTCTGGCCGGTCGCTTTCTATCCGACCACCCGTCCGAGGCCCGGCGCGTCAGCGCCTTTTTCAATCCGGTCGGCAACGCCGGCATCCTTTTGGCCGAACCGGCGGATCGTTCACTTTCACTCCGTGATCTCGAAGCACAGTTTTTCGGGCTGGTCGGCAGAGAGGCGCCCCTTGCAAGTCTTCTCGCCGATGCCGGAGGCAGCTACGCTTATACGGGCGCGTGCCGCGCCATCACGAACCGTATGCCTGAGTCCAACGTCATGGCTCTCAGTGGGCTGATCGCGGGCGCTCTGGGCCGCGCAGCCGATCAGAACGATGCTGTCACAAAGGTCTGGTCGTTAAAGGGTGACGGCGACGTAGACACTTATGATTATCCCGCCGATCCAGTCGTCAGCTTTGCCGCCGACGACTGGTCTGTGGTCGTGGACGCGGGGCTAATCGAACGGGTTCGCGCCATGCGAGATCCGCGCCTTCCGAACGAAACCGGAGGGGTCCTGACCGGCGTCGTCGATATCCCCGCGCAGACGATACACATCGTTGATGCCGCGCCCGCGCCGCCCGATAGCGTGGAGAGCCCCGGCGGATTTACTCGCGGCACCGAGGGCGTCCGTGAGCACCTTGATGGTGTATTTGAACGGACGCGCGGCCAGGTTCGCTACATCGGCGAGTGGCACTCTCATCCGCCGCGCGCGGCTGCGCGTCCGAGTGCGACTGACCTCGTCCAGATCGACTGGCTTTCCACGGTCTTCGACATTGATACTTTGCCCGCCCTGATGCTGATCGCCGGGGAAGGAGAAATCGGAATCATGCTGGCTAATCGCTACGCGGAATCGGTCGAAGGCGGAGAAGAGCCGGATGCATCGCGGGAGGCGACGGGCTGATGGCGGAAGAGAAAATCGGCCTTGCCCTATCCGGCGGCGGTTCCCGTGCCATTGCTTTTCATCTTGGGTGCCTCCGGGCTCTTGATGAGCTCGGTATTCTTGAACGCGTGAAAGTCATCTCCACGGTCTCTGGCGGCAGCGTGATCGGCGCACTATTCGCCGCCAACACCGATCCGTTTCCGGCTTTTGAAGAGCGCGTCCGCAATCATCTCACCTCGGGCTTCGTGCGGCCCGCAATCGGCAAGGTCTTTACCACGACCGAGGGCCTGCGCGCCTTTTTCTGTGCTGCGGTCCTTATACCGACAAACATCATCATCAGCCTGATAGCGTTCGTCGCGCAGTGGCTACTGCTCCTGATCCCGCCCGACCAGCGCGCGAAATGGCGCGTCGAAAAGTTGCATTCTCCCTTTCGTCGTTTTGCCAGCCGCACCACGCTCCTGGAGCGCGTGTTTGACGACACGCTCTTTGGCGGAACGCTGTTGCGCGACCTGCCTGCGGACGGTCCCTTGCTGGTCGTCAACGCCTCCGACTTGCGAACAGGCTCCGCGTTCTACTTCACGCAGAAGCAATCCGGCTCCTGGCGCTACGGTGAACTGGCGGACCGGAATATTACCCTGGCTCATGCTGTCACCGCCTCGGCTGCTTATCCGGCGCTTCTGCCTGCGCTGGACGAAGTTCTACCCTTCAACAAGAAAGACGGAACCCGGCGCGAGGAGCGTGTGAATCTGACCGATGGCGGCGTCTACGACAATCTGGGTCTGGCACCGCTGTGGCCGGATCGTGATCCCAAAGTTAGCTTGAATGTAACCGACATCGATACGATTATTTGCTGCAAGGCCGGATATGGGCTTCGGTTCGACCAGCCCACTCAGTTCCTTCCGGCGCGCATGAAGAGCGTTTTCTACTGCGTACATGATAGAGCGCAGAATGCGGCCACACAGCGTCTGTTTGACCTTCTGAGTCTCGGGAAATTGAAGGGCGTTCTGATGCCGTATCTGGGTCAGGCCGATAGCCGCCTCAAGTGCCCGCCGGATGACCTCGTGACCCGAGAAGAGGCATACAATTATCCGACCGACTTTTCGGGGATGTCCCAGGAGTGGATTGACCGGCTAGTCCGCCGAGGCGAGCAAGTCACCAAAGCGCTGGTCGCGGAACACTGGCCTCATGTCTTAATAGGCAAGCCGTGACGGTTTGTGAATCGTCCGTATGGTGAGGCTGCGTTGCAGCATTGAATACTGCCATGAACGATCGCTCTGGGTCGATTTTCGGCGTCGTACGTTTTCCGAAAGCCGTCGACCATCTATAGTCAGTTCCAGAAAAATACCCCGCCCGGTGATCCCGGGAGGGGCGGTTTGCTGTCAGTCGCCGTTGCGGCGGGTGTTGGGGCGCGACCAGATGAGGCTGAAGGTCTCTTCGCCGCCTTCGATCACCGTGTCGTCGAAGAGGTTGGCGTAGATCGGCTGGGTGAAGCTCGGGTCGTCGAGCTTGAGGCTCAGGTAGTCGCGGCCCTCGGTCGAGCGCTTGGACCAGGCGGCGCCGATCTCAGCGCGGCCGACGAAGACGCGGTGGGAGGGGGCGTTGTCGTTCGGGGTGCTGTCCTCGGGGACGATGCGGACGGCTTTCGCCTGAACGCTGAGGGTGACGATTTCGCCGACGTATTCGCTGCCGGTCTTCTTGAAGGTTCCGATGGTGGCCATGTCATGTCTCCTTTTGGCTTGTCCGAGCCCGCGCCCATCGCGGCCTCGATGGCGATCGTCAGGACCGGGGCGATCCGCCGACGCAGCCACTGTGGCCCGAAGCGCCAGCGGAGGACGGAAAGGCCGGTCTTTCTTGTTCCGCGAGGAATGGCGGACCCGAGACTTTTCGGGGGCGCCAGGGGAAGAAAGTCCGGACAGGCCGTTGCGGCCAAGGCGGTCAAGGCGTCAGCCGATCCCGGTCAGATCAGCCGCTGAGAGGCCCGCAAGGGACGCGTGGCGTCATGCCATGGAAGACGGGATGACAGGCTACCTTTGGACCGCGCAAGACCCCGGCAGCGGACGTCGTGCAAAAACAGGTTGCGGCGTACAGGCGGAAACAGTGCATCTACGTGTAGAAAGTACCGCAGGATCGTGTGTAACAACGCGACAACGATTGTTTTCGCTTCAAAGCTGATTTCTAGGTGAGAACGCAACTAACGTCGAAGTGCTAAAACAAAATTTACTTTGCAGCCGTAATAGTTCTGGCCGATATTCCTAATGCTTTGGTCGTCCAGCCAGTCTTTGAGCGGGACCGACTCCAAAAGGGTGTATAGAGAAATAACTCTTAGAGAAGCGTAGTAGCCGTTTGAGAAAGAATCCGAGATATCCCAGATTGATAAGTCCGAAAATCGCGTGCCCCTCACCCCGCCGTTATCTCGGACCTCTCGTTCTTCCGGCTCCGTCTCTATTCTGTGAAACTTTGGAAGCGCTTTGCCAGTTCTGGAGAGATACCAATTTTCAAAGTGCGTGCGATATGCGTTGCAATATCTTCCAGAACTCTCGACGCCAGTATCGGATGTGTCGAACCAAAGGGAGACTGCGAAAGCCTTTCCGTCGCGCGCGTACACGTGGACTGCAACTCTCCCGGGCAAATCATTAATAGATTTGTAACCAAAGTAACTTTGAAATCGACCGGAAATACCGGCTTCGGTTAGATTAAGTTCACGGACTCTAAAGTTACTTTCTTCAGTACCGAGAGCGGCTGCAATATCTGCTGGGTCAGATTGGCCCAGAGAAATATTCATCAATGATACGTCGTGTCTCGACGGAGCAATGGGATCGTCACTAGGGTCGGGGGATGGTGTGTTAGATGAAAGAAAGATTCCGGCCGCGCCAGCTAGAAGACAAACGAATGCAAATACCCGATAGTAAGGATGTTCCTTCCAAAAGAAAATTACAGAAATTATTGAAATAATAATAATTATAAGTGCTGCGATGCCCAAAGGCGATTGGGAAGCTGCGCTGATGATTTCAGCGGCGTTCTCAAAAAAGGACTTGGCGGCATCCCACATTATCGCCTGGCTCCACAAGCATGCTTTAGTTTAGCTAGCGATAGTAGGCTCGCCAAGGCGGTTTTGACCGCTACTGCAAATTGGATTTTTGCTGAGGTTACCAGATGCTATGATGTGAACCTGTTCGTCTCTGGCCAGCCTGAGACCCGCGCCCAAGCTGTGCCTCCGGCGGCTACCGCGCCCAGCAAGGACAGGATGGTGATGGTGACGGAGCCGGCGCTGCCGAACTCGGCGAACCCCTTCGCCGCATGAAACCCGGCGATCCCGGCGGGGACCGCATAGATCAGGCCGATGCCGAGTTTGAGAGGGACGGAGCGGATGTGATCGAAGGCGAATTCCCCAAGAGCGGCGATGAAACCGCCGATGAACAGGCCCGCAATGATCGACAGGAAGACGCCTTGGCCGGTCTCATACAGGTACATGCCGGATGTCAGCCCGATGGCGAAGGGCAGGGCGTATACAGCCAGATTGAACAGGATCCAGCAGAGGGCACCGAGGCCGAACAGCGTGAAGAGGGTGGATACAGGCATAAGGCACTCCTTTCGAGAACAAGGATCGTGCCGCCACCTCCTCCATTGGCACGGGCAGATCATAGCAGAAAACGGCCCACCCCGGGAGGGCCCGGGGCGGGCGTCGGCGGAAATCCGGTCATGCCGGTGGGGCGGCTTTCGGCCGGAAGTCGAAGAGGGGAATGCCCATCGCGCGGGCCTTGTCGGCGAGATTTTCGGTGATGCCCGAGCCCGGGAAGACGATGAGGCCGATGGGCAGCGTGTCGAGCAACTGGTCGTTGCGCTTGAAGGGGGCCGATTTGCCGTTCCGCGTCCAGTCGGGCTTGAAGACGATCTGTGTCACGCTGCGGTTGTCGGCCCAGGCTGCAGCGATGCGTTCGGCCCCGCGTGGTGCGCCGCCGTGCAGCAGCACCATGTCGGCGTGTTTCGCGTGGACGCGGTCGAGGGTCGCCCAGATGGCCGTGTGATCGTTGCAGTCGAGTCCGCCGGTGAAGGCGATTTTTGTGCCTTGGGGCAGGAGCGGTTCCAGATCGGCCCGGCGCTTCGCAGTGAGATGATCGCGGCTGTCGATCAGGGACGCGGTTAAGGTACGCCGGTTCACGTGGCTGCCCGTGCGCGGGTGCCAGGTCTGGCCGAGATGGGCCTCGAAGCCCTCGGCGGCGAGGTCGCGCATGGCCTCAAAGGCATTGCGCCGTTCGATCAGCGTGAGGCCCTCCGCGATCAGGGTCTCGAGTTCGACGGACCGGACCTCGGATCCGTCTTGCTCGCGCTGCGCACGTTTCTGCGCCTGTTCGTTGCTGTCGAGTTCGCGGCCGGTTCGGCTCGCCATGCGGTGGAAGAGGTTCGTGGTGGACCACAGCAGATCTTCGAGGTCAGGCTCCAGCCGCGTGTCGGACAGCGTCGAGACGAGCGCGTCGAAAATGTCGGCGACGGCGGTGCGAATGGCGTCAGGTTCCGGCAAGGGGCGGGGATCGGGTTCGTCGGTGAAGGGACGCCAGCCGTAGATTTGCAGTTCCTCGAGTACGACGGCGGTGGAGGATCGGGTTTGAAGGTGGGTCTCGGGCATGATGTCGTCTCCGGTTGTCGAAGACCGCGCCTCTCGCGGCCTTCCCGGGCGACGGAAAAGCGGGGGCCGGGCGGGTCTGCATTCTCAGGGGTCCCCGTCGCGCTCGCGCGATGGGGTGGAACCGGAGCGCAGCGGAGGACGGCCATGGCCGTTGCGGGCGCGTCCGGGCTCTGCTCCGTTTTGCCCGCTCTCGGAAGGCCGGAAGGCGTGGCTCTGATCGCGGAGGCGCAGGTCGGCTGCGCCGATCCCGATCAATCGATGGCGTGGTCGAGGAAGATCACGGCATCCTCGGGCGCCAGTTGCGGACGCAGATGCGCGCGCAACTCGTCGCAGCCATTGGCCCGTAGATCGTCATTGAAATCGCCGAGATGGGGGGAAAGGTGGACGGCGTCGATCCCGGCTTCAATGGCCCGATGCGCGAGTTGGCCTGCGGCGGACAGGCCTGCCGGATCAGCATCGACGGCGATGTAGAGGCGGCGAAGATTGGCGGGCAGCTGCAGGGCTGCGAGATGGTTGGCGGACAAAGCCGCCACGACAGGAAGCTTCGGAAGGGCCAAATGCAGGGAGAGCATGGTCTCCAGTCCTTCGCCTGCGGCCAGTACGCTGACCGGTTTGCCGATGCGAACACCATGGCCGAGGAGATTGCCCATCGCCTTGCGCGGAGGACTGACCGGGGCCTTGTCCGCAGTGGCGGGGTCAAGCCAGGTTCGGTGCAGGCCGGTGAGCCGTTCATTGAGGTCCGTCACCTTGGCGAGCAGGGCAGGCCAAGTCTCCGGCGGGTCTGGCAGTGCGTGATCCTCGCGCCAGTAGAAGCAGTTCGGATGAAACCGAAGACTGTCGAGTTGGCCCAGCCCGGTGAGGCCGCGCCTTGCGAGATAGCGTTCTGCCAAGGTGCCGGAAATCGGCTGGCCCATGGCCCAGAGCCGCCGCGCGGCCTTGGGTGAGCCGCGAGAGGCTGGCGGTTTGGCGGCGCGGTGCAGGTCCGTCGGCAGGCTGAGAAACCTGCGGGCCTCCTCAAGCGTGTCCTTCAGGGTGACGATACCCATGTTGAGGGCGACCAGATCCAGCAGGTCACCGTGCTGCCCGGTTGCGGAATCAGTCCACTTGCCAGCCGCGCCGGGTCCGGAGGTCGGGCCCGATAGCCGAACGTAAAGACTGCGGCCCGGCGTGTTCTGCACGTCGCCTACGATCCAGTAGCGGCCTTGCTTGCGTCCGTTTGAAAGGTACTGTCGGCAGACGGCCTCGGCATCCTGGGCAAGGCGGCGGGCGATGTCGGCGGCGGGGCTGTGCATGCTCTGTGCCTCCTGTCGTGGATAGAAAAAGGGGCCCGCCATTTCTGGCGGACCCCGGCTGCCGGAACTCGGGGGGAAGGCGCTCCGACCTGCTCGAAGGTCACTCGGCGGCAGTTCGGGCGAAGGCGTCACCGGCGACGGGATCATCTTCGCTCAAAGGCTCGGAGTCTTCGATAGCCGGTTCGCCGCCGCTTTCCGCCGTTTGCGCTTCGCCGGTATCGGGATCGTCGTCCGAAGGTCCTCCGTCGGCGGTGTCAGAGTCGTCGATCAACTCGATCTCAGGCGCGTCCTGCTCCGGCAGCGGTGGCGTGCGCAACGGTTCGGGCAGCCAGCCGGTGCCGACGAGGAAGTCCTCCGCGGCGGTCACCATCTCGGCCTTCTTCAACCCGGCGATCCGGTCAGCGGCGTCCTCGCCCTTCGCCTCGCGCACGGCCTCGAGGATGCGCGCCTTGGTGACCCGACCGAGGTAGCTGTCACCCGTGGCCGTCCAGCCCGCCTTGGCCATGTCGAGCCTGACGGTCCCGGCCAGCACATCGGCATGCGCGATGGCGCGCGGGCGACGCTGGTAGGGGTCGTGGACGGCATTCACGCTCATCGCCACGCAATGGGCGAAGAGCGCCTCGCGGCTGCAGCTGTCGAACTCGATCAACGCCTCCCAGAGCTCCTCGGGCGCTTTCGGCAGGTTCCGCGCCCAGGTCTCATGGCGCTGGTCGATGGCCTGCGCATAGGCCGTATCGCCAAGGCCCGGCACCTGCGATCCGAAGGCGGCGTTGCGCGGTTCGATCTCGACGCAGCTGTCGACGGCGTAGCGGTAGAAAAGCCGCAAGACCAACGCGTGGAGGGCCGCGAGGAAAGCGACCTGCGGATCCTGGGCCAGCGAATTGCGCAGCGCCAGCGTGCGATGGGCCGTTAGTTCCATGACGAGGCGGTCGGAGAGCGGCTTGAGACCGTCGTCATCTTCCTCCTCGTCCGCAATAGACGCGACGGTGCCTTCGGTGTCCTGGTCCGGCGCCTCTTGCGGTGCGACCTCGCCGGTGTCCTCCACCTCCTCGACCGGCTCATCCTCGGGCCGCACGTAGCCGCGTTCGACGCGCAGCCGCCCGGAGCTGTCGATGCTGACGAAGGCTCCGGCCAGCGCGAGGTCTTCCGTCTCGAACCGGATCGGGCGCGCCTCGAGTGCCTCCATCGCCTCCTCGATCTCGCCCAGCCGGGTATCAACGTCGTCGGGCAACTCGTCGGCCTCCGCATGCTCGGCCTCGAGCGCGTCGTGTTCGGCCTTCAGCGCCTGATAGCTGGCAGTTTCCTCGTCGCTCATCGGCACCGCCTCGCCATGGACCCGGCGCATTCCGAAGGTGTGGCCATAGGGGAACTCGGTATCGACCTCGACCCATTTCCAGCCCTCGGCACGGATCGCTTCGGCCTCTTCGGCCAGTTTCTCGCGCACCATGACGTCGAGCAGAGCGGCATCCTGCAGCCAGCCGCCGTCGTCCTGCTGGAACAGGTCGCGCAGGATCTCGCCCCCGGCCTCGACGTAATCGCCGAGCCCGACGAACTGCGCCCGCTTGTCCGAGGCGCGCACCGCACCCTCGGTCAGCATGCGGCGGATCTCGTAGGGCTGCCGCGAATAGTGCCGCTGCAGCGCCTCCCAGACCTGCTCCTGCCGCGCGTGATCGGGACCCACCGTGAAGGCCATGAGCTGGTCGAGCGTCATCTCCTCCTCGGCATAGGCGTCGAGCAGTGACGGCGCGACCGCGGCGAGCTTCAGCCGCTGCTTGACCACGCTGGCCGAGACGAAGAAGGCCGCTGCAATCTCCTCCTCGGTGCGGCCTTTCTCGCGCATCGCCTTGAAGGCGCGGAACTGGTCGAGCGGGTGCAACGGCGCGCGCTGGACGTTCTCGGCGAGGCTGTCTTCCTCGGCGAGCCCATCTGTGCGCACGATGCAGGGGATCAGCGCGGTCTTGTTCATGCGCTTCTGTTTCACGAGCAGTTCGAGCGCCCGGAACCGCCGCCCGCCCGCGGGGATCGTGTACATGCCGGTCTCGGTGCCGCTCTCATCCAACACGGGCCGCACGGTGATGGAGCTCAAGAGCGTCCGCCGCGCGATGTCCTCGGCCAGCTCCTCGATCGACACGCCCGCCTTGACGTGGCGCACGTTCGACTGGCTGAGCATCAGCTTGTTGAAGGGGATGTCGCGCGAGGCGCTGAGGGTGATTTTCGCTTGCTTGGTCATCGGGATATCTCCGCGACGGGCCAGCCGGGAGCCTCTCTCCCGACCTCCAAGCCCGTCACGGAAAACCCGGCACCCCTCTTACTCTTGGAGCACCAGTCGGGTCATGTGGACTTGCAACGCAATCCATATGGACTTATATTGTCAGTCAAGCTAGGAAGGAGCGCCAACACATGGAAAACGTAGTTCTGGAGCGCCCTGCACCGGACCGGCAGGGTGTTGCTCTCAAGGCCTTCGCTCGGATCGCGGACGCCTGGTCGCTCACCCTGCGGGAAGCTGCGGAACTGGCGGACATGTCGGAGTCGACCTGGAAGCGGGCGAAGAAGCCCGATTTTGCGGGGGATTTGACGCGGGACCAGATGCTACGATTGAGCGCGCTGATCGGCCTCTACAAGTCGCTCGAACTCTATTTCAACGAGCCGATCTCGCGGGACTGGGCGAAGCTGCCAAACCGGGGTCCGGAGTTCGACGGCGCGCGACCCGTTGACGCGATGATCGAAGGGGGATTGCCCAAGATTTTGCGCGTGCGGGGCTATGTCGATGCGCTGCGGGGCGGGGTTTGAGGATCACGTCGGTCAACGATCGCGCCCTTGTCCGGCTGATCTCCGAGACCCATCACAAGCCCCCAGTGCTGCGGGGGCTGGTCGACAGTGACGAGGAGGCCGCGATTCTCGCCGAGATCGAAGGCGAGACCAGCGCCCGCCTGATCGCCGAAGCGCAGGGCAGCCCCGCGCTCGACCGCCGCGAACTCGCTTTCGCGCGGCGGTCTCATGACCTGACCCTCTATGGACAGAGCCATATCAACGCGGCCTTCACGTACACGAGACCCTCGGGCAACCGCTTCAATACTGGTGACCGCGGCGCGTGGTATTGCGCTTGGGACATATTGACGAGCGCGCAGGAGGTTGGGTTTCACCGGACCCGTGAATTGGGCTTCATCGGCCGCTACGAGGACGAGGCGCGCTACGTCGAACTGCTGGCGGATTTCATCGGGGATTTCCCGGATCTGCACGGGGAAGCGCATCCCGCGCTCGATCCGGTCCCCGAGCGGGGCTATCCGGTCGGCCAGCGTCTCGCTGCCGACTTGAGGGCAGAGGGGCATCGTGGCCTGATTTACCCATCCATGCGTCACCCGGGCGGGCGATGCTTCGTCGCTTTCGATCCTGGCATCATCCAGAATGTCCGCCCGGGCGCGAGCTGGAAGCTGGTCTGGCAAGGTGCGCCCGAGTTTACTGTCGAGGGGCTATAGCGCCCCTCGACATCTTCATTCAGTGTTTGAGATTATCTCGATAAAGTTTTGAAAAGCGTAGATATTAAAAGCACTTATACCTTCTCCAACAATACCTTCGCTTTCCCCTCCATAACCAACCGCGCATCCTGCTGCGGCTTCGACCGAGCCACCGCGGTGATCCCCTGCACGAAGTCGAAGACGCTCTCGGGCGGGCGGCCTTCCTCGGCCATTACCGTCTCGACGATCCGCCCCGTCTCCGCCTTCGAGAACCCGCGCTTCCGGAGGAAGTCCTGACGGTCCTCGTCCGACCGTGCGACGATCTTCTCTCGCGAAGCGCGGATGCCGTCGATGAAGGGTGCGGGCGAGGACTCGCCAAAGCGGTTGAGCGCCGGGGCGGCCTCGTGGGCGAAGCGCGAGGCGGCGTATTTCGAGTGCCGGATCGTGATCTCCTGGAAGTCCTCGACGCCCCAGAGGTTGCGGTTCTGGCAGACCGCGCGCAGGTAGAAGCTGGCGATGCCAAGTGTCTTGGCGCCGACCTCGGAATTCCAGCAGTAAAATCCCCGAAAATAGAGGTCGGGCGAGCCGTCGGGCAGCAGCCCCGCCTCGATGGGGTTCAGGTCATCGACGAGGAACAGAAACACGTCGCGGTCAGAGGCGTAGAGCGTCGTCGTCTCCTTCGTCACGTCCACGCGCGGGTTATAGATGCCCGTCGACCAGTCGAGCACGCCCGGCACCTTCCAGCGCGTGTCGCCGGTGCCGTTGCCAGCGATGCGCTGCACGGCGGAGACCAGTTCATGGTCGTAGATGCGGCCGTAGTCGGGGCCGGTCACGGCCCGCAGTTCCGTGCGTCCGTTTGCGACCTCCATGGTCTTGATCTGCTCGGCACGGTGATTGGTCAGCCCGTACTGCAGGTTGATCCCCGCCAGCGGCGCGGGCAGCTGGCGCAGATAGGCCGCGGGCGCGCCAACGAGGCTCGAGAGTTGGCCGAAGGACCAATGCGTCGGTGCGATGGGTTCATCCGCACCCGGCAGGACGAGGCCCAGCTTCTCCGGGTTGTCGCGATGCGCCTCGACCCGGATCGCCGCACTCTCCACCGTGCGCGTCCGGCTGCGCTCCGCCCGGCCTTTGACGGACGCAAAGAGATCGTCGAGCGACAGATACCGCTCGTCATCCGGCCGCGAGAACCACTCCGAAGATACGCGGTCCACGTTCGTGCCGCGCGATACATCCACCTTGTAGCCGCCGCTGATATCACGCCCGGCATCGATAATCTCGGTATTCATGGGTTTTCTCCCGCGACGGGCGGCCGAAAGCCTCTCTCTCGACCTCTAAACCCGTCACAGGCCGGGACGGCACCCCTCTACCTCTCGGATCACTCGGCTGCGCGGGTCGTGAGTGGCGAAGGGGCACGCGACGCGGCAAGCCGGTGCAGCGTTTCCGGGCGGATATGCGTGTAGCGGCGCAGCATTTTCCAATCCTTATGGCCGGTGACCAGTGAGACCTGTTCGATCGCGAATCCGGCCTCGAACAGGCGGCTTGTGCCCTCATGGCGCAAATCGTGGAAATGCAGGTCCTTCACGCTGACCTCGACGCAGGCGCGCCGGAAGGCCGTTCCGACCGATCTCGAGTTGTAGGGAAAGATCCGGCCTCTTGCGTGCCCGAGTTCCTTGGCCTGTTCGGTGACCAACGCCCATGCATCGAACCCCGTGGCGGCGAAGAGTGGGATCCGCTGGTCGTTCCCAGTCTTGTTGCGCGGGTCCTTCCTGTCGCGGATCATCAGCATCCGGCGGTCGACATCGAGATCGTTCCATTCGACCCGGCAGATCTCGTCCAGCCGCATGGCAGTGGCCACCGCGAATTTCACGATGCGTGTCATCGGCAGGGTGAGGCGATCATTGTCATCGAAGCAGCGGAAGAGGCGGTTCAACTCGTACGTGGTGGGGCGACGATCCCGCTCGGTGCCCTTGCCGATCAGGCCGAGACGCTTGAGCGCGACGCGCGCCAGATCAACCGGTTCCGTAGAGATATCGAGCCCGTGCACGGCTGCCGCGTGGGTGATGATCATCTTGATCACGCCGATGTCGATCCCGAGAGTGACCGGGCCCGCACCTTGTTCGGCGCGCATCTTGCCGTAGTCGATCAGCTTTTGCCGGTCGAGGTGTCCGATCTTCTCCTTCCCAAGATCGCGCTTCAACGTGGTGAGCGTGGCGGCCTTGCTGCGACGCGGCGGTTTCCCTACCTCGCACATATCGGCTATATGGAGATCGATGAGGTCGCCAAAGGTCTGGAGGCGGGAAACGGACGACTTGTTCGGCGCCAGCCCTTGATCGACCCGGGTCTCCGCCTGGCGGGCCCAGCGATGGGCGTCGTCGCGGCGGAGGAACGTCTCGCTCGCGTAGCGGCCCTTTCGTCTGATCTGGACCCGGTAGGCACCGGAGGGGAGCTTGGTGATGGAGGCCATTTTCGTGTGCGCTGTGTGTGCAATGAGTCGTCGTAGAGGGGCAAATTCGGGGATATTGGGGCGTATTGCAGCGTAGCAGCATCCGCCGCCAACAGTTTGAAGATACACAAAAAATGCAGATAAATCAACACGCTAGACTATCCTGTGCCCCTATGATGGATTGGACAGACCGCCATTGCCGGTACTTTCACCGGCTGCTTAGCCGTGAGGCTTTGCTTTATACCGAGATGGTCACGGCTCCGGCGTTGGTGCGGGGCGGGGCTTTGCATTTATTGGCGCATAGCCCGCAGGAGCATCCGGTGGCGTTGCAGCTGGGTGGGTCCGAACCGCGTGAGTTGGCCGAGGCCGCCCGGCTTGGGGCGCAGGCGGGGTATGACGAGATCAACCTCAATGTGGGTTGCCCGTCCGACAGGGTGCAGTCGGGCGCGTTCGGGGCGGTTCTGATGTTGCAGCCCGGCCTGGTGGCGGAATGCGTTGCCGCGATGCGCGAGGCCGTTGATGTCGAGGTCACGGTGAAATGCCGGATCGGGGTGGATGAGCAGGTGCCTGAAGAGGCTCTGCCGGCGTTTCTGGAGCATATTCGCGGCGCCGGCTGTGGCCGGGTCACGATCCATGCGCGCAAGGCGTGGCTGCAGGGGCTCAGCCCGAAGGAAAACCGCGACATCCCGCCACTGGATTACGATCTGGTGCTTGGGATGAAGCGGGCGTTTCCCGATATGCATATCTCGATCAATGGCGGGATCACCACTCTGGAGCAGGCGCGTGGCTTGCTGGATGCGGGGCTGGATGGGGTGATGATCGGGCGCGCGGCCTACCATGATCCGGCGTCGGTTCTTGCCGATGCGGATCCGGTGATATTTGGCACCGGGTCGCGCAGCGATCCGGCGGATGTGGTGCGGCGCATGATCCCCTATATCGACGCGCATCTGGTACAGGGCGGCAAGTTGCATCAGGTCAGTCGCCACATGCTCGGGCTGTTCAGCGGCCGCCCCGGGGCGCGGGCCTGGCGCCGGATGCTGTCAGAGGGGGCGCATCGGCCCGGGGCGGGGCCGGACCTGTTGCTTGCGGCCCTGGCGCAGGTGGCGCCCGGGCAGGTCAGCCAGGCGGGCTAACCCATGGGCCCCGATGACGCACAGCTGCTGGCATTCGAGCGAAACGGCTGGCTGGTGTTTGCGCCCGATCCGTCGCTGTTGCACTGGGGGGTGCATGCGCGTCCCGCCGCCCGCGCGGCAGTTGCGGATCCGGCCCATGCACGGTGGCTGGACTGTGACGGCACATGGTTCGTCGGGGTCGACGTGTTGCCCAATGATCCCCGGGGCAGGGTCGCCGGTTCGCCGCCGCTTGCGGGCGCGGCAGTCAGGTTCATCGAGCGCTGCTACGGGGCATTGCCGCCGCTTCATCCGGCACAGGTGTCTGTGACCTATCCCGGCTATCCGCGCCCGCGCCGGGGAGAGAGCGAGCCGGCCGCGCGGTATCGGCAGGTGCGCGATGCCGCGCATGTGGACGGGTTGCGCGCGATTGGAGAGCCCCGCCGAAGATATCTGTGCGAGCCACACGGGTTCATCCTTGGCCTGCCGTTGAGCCGGGCCGCGCCCAAGGCTTCGCCGTTGGTCGTATGGGAGGGCAGCCACCATATCATGCGCGCCGCGTTCACCGGAGTTTTTGCCGATCAAACGCCCGAAGCCTGTGCAGATATCGATGTGACCGACATCTATGTTGCCGCGCGAAAACGGGTGTTTGAACGCTGCCGTCGCGTGGCGCTGCCGGTGCAGCCGGGCGAGGCGGTGCTGTTGCATCGCATGGCCCTGCACGGGGTCGCGCCATGGGACGATGGGGCACGAGCCGATCCCGAGGGGCGGATGATCGCCTATTTCCGGCCCGAGATGCCGGGTGGCATCGCGCAATGGCTCGGGGCTCAGCCCTGATTGCGCCGGCCACGCCCGCCGCGCCGCTTTTGCAGGCGCGGGGCCCGGGCAGGCAATTCGTCGATGATCGCGGCGCGTTCCTGCGCGCTCATCCGTGACCAGCGGGCGATTTCATCAATGCTGCGCAGGCAGCCGACGCAGAGGCGCTCCTTGGGGTGCACGACACAAATCTGCACGCAGGGCGACTCGACCTCGTCCCGTTTCCAGATGTCCTCGCTCATCCCATGGCCTCGTTCCTGATATGGCGCATCCGGTCCAGCGCCCCTTGCAGGATATAGCTGGCCGCCACGTGATCGATCACCTCGGCGCGACGTTTGCGTGACGTATCCGCCTCGAGCAGCGCGCGTTCCGCGGCCACGGTGCTCAGCCGTTCGTCCCAGAACCCGATGGGCAGTTCGGTCAGGCGGCCAAGATTGCGGGCAAAGGCGCGGGTCGATTGACAGCGCGGCCCCTCGCTGCCGTCCATGTTGCGGGGTAATCCGAGCAGGATGGCCCCCACCTCGCGGTCGTCGATGATCTGCATCAGCCGTTCCGCGTCCAGCGTGAACTTGCGCCGCTTGATGGTTTCGACCGGGGTCGCCGTCGCGCCCAGCCGGTCGGACAGGGCGACGCCGATGGTCTTGTCGCCGAGATCCAGCCCGATCAGCGCCCGCATCGGCGGGCAGGCGGCGGCGAAATCGCCAAAGTCGTCGCAGATCATTCGCCTACCCCCGCCTGGGTCGCGGCCTGCCGGATCAGGGTCAGCGCCGAGTCATCCCCGGCAAAGACGTCTTGGGCATTTGCATAGATGGCGGCGGCCTGATCGGTTTCGCCGAGAACACCCAATGCCCCGATCAACCGTGCCCATTCCGGTGGCGTGCCCCCCTCGGTGGCGAGACGGTCGGACAGGCCCTGAACCATGCCACGGATCATCGCGGTGCGGTCTTCCTGGCTCATGTCGCTGGCGGCGGCCATGTCTGCGGCACTGGGGCCGGGCAGCGAAGGCAGCATGAATTCGACGCCCGCGCGCCGTGCCATGTCCTCGATCTGGGCCCGGATCGGGCGGATCCAGGGGGCATCGGGCGGGCTGTCGCGCAACAGCGCGTTCCAGATGCGAAAAGCCAGGTCGGGTCGGCCGGTCTGGGCCATCATGAGGCCGGAATAGTACCGCGCGGTGCCATTGTCGGGGTCCTGGGACAGAACCCGCTCCAGAACCGCCTCCGCCTCCGGGGACACATAGCCCCCCGCGGCCATCACCATGAGCGAAGCGTATTCGGCGATGTCTCCGGATGTGGCCGCATCGCCCATGAGGCGCAGCACATCCGATTGGGCGGCGGCGGCGGCCTTGAAATTGCCTATCGCGGCTTCGTTGTGCGCAAGCAGCACATGGCCTTGCAGATCGTCGGGCCGTTCGCTGACCGTTTCGCGCAGACGCTCCACGAGAGTGGCATATTCCGGGCTGATCCCGGCGGGCGGGGCCGGGGTGTCGAGGCTGGCTTCGGCTTCGGCCTGGCCAGGGCGCGATTTGCGCATGGTTTCGGCCAGCTCTATCCGCCGTTCCAGCCCGAGATCGCCATATCCCGGCGCACCCAGCGAGCGGTAGAGGGTCAGTGACCCAGCGATCAGCGTGACGCCCATCAGCACGGCCATCGCCAGCGAGATGGGCGCGGATTGCCCGGCCCCGGCACGAGAGGCCTGGATCTGGCTGTCGGCGGCGAGGATGCGGCGGGAGATTTCGGTGCGCACCCGCTTGGCGTCGGCAGAGTCGATCACGCCGCGCTCAAGGTCACGTTCCACATCCCTGAGCTGGTCCCGGTAGACCTGCATGTCAAAGGCGGCGGCGGGGCCGGCGGTTTGCCGCGCGCGCAGCAGCACCAGGGCCAGCGTCGCCGCGATGACGAGAGCCAGGGCAGATGTGATGATCCAGAACGTCATTTGGCCTCCTGTTCTGCTCTTTCATGTAGCTTTCCGGCGGCCGGGAAAAAAGGGGACAAAGCGGGGCAAGCCGCAGTTCGGACGCGGCAAATTCGACCTATGTCGCAATTTGGTCGGAAAATGCCGCCCGCAAATGTCCTCTCTTTTGTCTCCTCCCGCAGAAGCACTAGTATGATGGTAACCGTTCGAATCCCTGTTTGCCGCGCGCTCCGGAGGTCCCGATGAAACGATATTCCGCCTTTGCAATTGCACGTGAGGCACTGCGCAACCATAGCGGGTGGGATCGGGCCTGGCGGGCCGCTGAACCGCGCCGGCAATATGACGTGATCATTGTCGGGGCGGGGGGGCATGGGTTGGCGACGGCCTATTACCTTGGCAAGAATTTCGGCATCACCAACGTTGCGATCCTGGAAAAGGGCTGGCTTGGCGGCGGCAATACCGGGCGCAACACCACCATCATCCGGTCGAATTATCTGCAGGACCCGTCGGCGGCGATCTACGAAAAGGCGCGCGGCCTGTATGAAAACCTGAGCCAGGAGCTGAACTACAACGTGATGTTCTCGCCCCGCGGCGTGCTCATGCTGGCGCAAACCCATCACGAGGTGCGCGGCTATTTGCGCACCGCCGAGGCGAATGCGCTCCAGGGGGTGAAAACCCGGTTCATCAGCCCCAAGCGGGTCAAGGACCTGGTGCCGATCATCAATCTCGACGGGCCACGTTATCCGGTGCTGGGCGGCCTCTGGCAGGAGCGGGGCGGCACCGCCCGCCATGACGCGGTGGCCTGGGGCTATGCGCGGGCCTGTTCGGACATGGGGATGGATATCATCCAGAAATGCGAGGTCACCGGCATCCGTCAGAAAGACGGCAAGGTCGCCGGGGTCGAGACGACCAGGGGGTCGATCGATTGCCGCAAGCTGGGCATCGTGGTGGCCGGGCATTCCGGTGTGCTTGCCGACATGGCCGGGTTCCGGCTGCCGATCGAGTCGGTGGCCCTGCAGGCGCTGGTGTCCGAGCCGATCAAGCCCTGCATGGACGTGGTGGTGATGGCCAATACGGTGCATGGCTATATGAGCCAGTCCGACAAGGGCGAGATGGTGATCGGGGGCGGGGCCGACGGGTTTAATAATTATACCCAGCGGGGCAGTTTTCATCATATCGAAGAAACGGTGCGGGCGCTGGTTGAGACCTTCCCGATGATCTCGCGCCTGAAGATGCTGCGCCAATGGGGTGGGATCGTTGACATGACGGGGGACCGTTCGCCGATCCTGTCAAGCACACCCCTGGAGGGATGTTTTATCAACTGTGGCTGGGGCACCGGTGGATTCAAGGCGATCCCGGGTTCGGGTTGGGGCATGGCGGAGCTGATGGCTCGCGGGCATTCGCCGCTGACCGAGGCGTTTTCGCTGAATCGCTTTCGGGAAGGCCGATTCATCGATGAAAGCGTTGCCGCCGGAGTGGCGCACTGATGCAAATTTCTTGCAAGAAATTTGCCAAGAACTTTGCAAAGTTCTTGGCCCGCCGGGGGAGAGCGAGTGCCATGCACACGGTCGGGACCATGGTGCATGCCAAGAGTGCGTATTTGGGCGGCGTAGGTGTCTGCCGTGATGTTGGTTCTGGCGCGGACGCTCCCCGTTGCCTGACCGTATGTTCGCTGGGTATTGTCGCCAGCCTGCCAGCAAGAGGATGAGACGATGCTGACCCTCACCTGTCCCTATTGCGGTGTCAAAGCCGATGAAACCGAACTGGCCCCCGGCGGCGAAGCGCATCTGACGCGCCATGGTCCGGGCGCGTCGGATGAGGCGTTCCACGGATACCTGTTTTCCCGAAAGAACCCGCGCGGTCTGCATTTCGAGCGTTGGCGGCATGCCCATGGCTGCGGCAAGTGGTTCCATGCGGCGAGGGACACGGTGACACTCGAGGTGTTCGGGACCTATCCCGCGCAGAGCCATGAGCCACCGGAGCACGTGGTTGCATCCATCCGCGCGCGGCATCCCGACTGGAGTTGGGAGGAGTCCGAATGAGCTGTCACGTTCCGCAATCCGGCTTGCCAATCGAGGTGCGACCATGAGCAAGAGACTGAGCACGCAGGGTCGTCTGATCGACCGGTCACGTCGTATCGGCTTTTCCTTTAACGGCAGACCGCTGGCCGGGCATCCCGGGGACACGCTGGCCTCGGCCCTGTTGGCCAATGATCAGGTCATGGTCGGCAGGTCGTTCAAGTACCACCGTCCGCGTGGCATCGTCGCCTCGGGGGTTGAAGAGCCGAATGCCCTGATGAACCTGGGCGAAGGCAAGCGCTTTGAACCCAATCAGCGCGCCACCACGACCGAGCTGTTCGACGGGCTCGCCACGCGCAGCCAGAACCACTGGCCGTCGCTGGAATTTGACGTCGGGGGCATTAACAAACACCTGTCCCGGCTGTTGCCGGCGGGGTTCTATTACAAGATGTTCATGTATCCGCGCGCCTTCTGGAAGAGCGTTTACGAGCCCTTTATCCGGCAGTCCGCCGGCCTGGGACAGGCCCCGACAGAGCCGGACGCCGATACATATGAACATGTCCACGCCTTTGCCGATGTTCTGGTGATCGGTGGCGGCGTTGCCGGCCTTGTGGCGGCGCTCGGCGCGGCCGAGGCGGGGGCCAAGGTTCTGGTTCTGGAGCAGACCGCGCATTGGGGTGGTCGCGCGCCGGTTGATGGCGGCATGGTCGATGGTGTTCCCGTGGCGCAATTCATCGACGATACGGTTTCCCGGCTTGGGCAGATGGAGAATGTCACCCTGCGCCGGCGCTGCATGGGCGCGGGGGTTTATGATCACGGCTATGTGCTGGGCTATGAGCGGCTGACCGACCATTTGCCATATGCGCAGGGGCCGCGGCACCGGCTTTGGCGCATCCGCGCGAGTCAGATCGTCACCGCGACCGGTGCCATCGAACGCCCGCTGTCATTTGCGGGCAATGACATTCCCGGTGTCATGCTGGCCTCGGCGATGCGCGATTACGTGGTCAATTACGCGGTGTCTCCGGGCGAACGTGTGGTGGTCGCGACCAATAACGACGACGGGTACCGTACCGCGATCTGCCTGCGGGAGGCGGGGGTGAACGTGGTCCGGGTGCTGGATGCAAGGAGTGCGGGCGGCGGTGCCCTGATGGACGCGGCGCGGGCCCTGGGCATTCGCATCGATCCGGGCCGCGCGATTGCCAAGGTCGGTGGCGGCAAGCGGGTGAAAACCGTGCAGATCTGTGCGCAGGACGGTATCGGCGGAGCGCTGGAAGAGGTGAAATGCGATGCGGTGGCGATGTCGGGCGGTTGGTCGCCGGTTGTGCATCTGTGGTCGCATTGCGGGGGCAAGCTGCTCTGGGACGAGGCGCAGGCGCATTTCCGGCCCGATCCCGAACGGCCTCCGCTGGGCGCGGATGGCGGTGGTTTCGTGCTGGCCGCCGGGGCCTCGAACGGCGCGCTTGCGCTTGGGGATGTGCTGACCGACGCCACAGGAGCCGGCAGGGCCGCGGCCACGGCAGCCGGGTTCAAACCCCGGGATACCGGGGCGCCGGTGGGCGAGACCGAGGACGAGATGCCCATCGAGGCGGTCTGGCTGATGCCGCGCGCCGCGCATGTGGGGCTGCGTTCGAAATCCTGGCTGGACTTTCAGAACGACGTCAAGGTGTCGGACGTGCAACTGGCCGCGCGCGAGGGGTTCGAGAGCGTTGAGCACACCAAGCGCTATACCACTTTGGGCATGGCGACGGATCAGGGAAAACTGAGCAATATCAACGGTCTTGCCATATTGTCCGATGCTTTGGGCCAGCCGATCCCGGCAACCGGTACCACCACGTTCCGCCCGCCCTATACGCCGATCTCGATGGGCGCGATCGCGGGCGAGGCGCGCGGCGAAGTGTTTCTGCCGATCCGCCGCACGCCGATGCATGGCTGGCACGACGCCCATGGGGCGGATTGGGAGCCGGTGGGGCATTGGCGGCGGCCCTATGCCTATCTGCGTGGCACCGAAACGGCACCTGACGCGGTGATCCGTGAGGTTCGCAATACCCGCGAGGCGGTGGGGCTGCTGGATGCGTCGACGCTTGGCAAGCTGATCGTCAAGGGGCCGGATGCCGGGCGGTTCCTCGACATGCTCTATACCAACATGATGTCGACGCTCAAACCGGGGCGCTGTCGCTACGGGCTGATGTGCAACGAGAACGGCTTTCTCATGGATGATGGGGTGGTCGCACGCATCGATGAAGATACGTTCCTGTGCCACACCACCAGCGGCGGGGCCGAGCATATCCATGCGCATATGGAAGAATGGCTGCAAACCGAATGGTGGGACTGGCAGGTCTACGTGGCCAATGTCACCGAGCAATACGCCCAGATCGGTGTCGTCGGCCCCCTGGCACGCAAGCTGTTGACCAAGATCGGCGGCATGGATCTGAGTGCCGAGGCGCTGCCGTTCATGGCCTGGGCGGATGGACAAATCGGCGGGATCGACGCCCGCGTCTACCGGATTTCGTTCTCGGGCGAGCTGAGCTATGAAATCGCGGTTCCGGCGTCGCAGGGGCTGGCATTCTGGGAAATGCTGATCGAGGCGGGCGAAGAGTTCGGGATCATGCCCTATGGCACCGAGGCACTGCACGTGATGCGCGCCGAAAAGGGCTTTATCATGATCGGGGACGAGACCGACGGCACGGTCATCCCGCAGGATCTTGGCATGGGCTGGGCGATTTCCAAGAAGAAGGACGATTATCTGGGGAAACGCGCACAAGACCGCAGCCACATGACAGACCCGGACCGGTGGAAGCTCGTCGGGCTTGAAACCACCGACGGTGCGGTATTGCCCGACGGGGCCCTTGCGGTGGGCGAGGGGGTCAACGCCAATGGTCAGCGGGTGACGCAGGGCCGGGTGACCTCGACCTATTATTCGCCGACGCTGGATCGCGGCATTGCCATGGGGCTGGTGCTGAACGGGCCCGAGCGGATGGGCGAGGAGATCAGTTTCCACTGTGCGGATGGCCAGACCCATATCGCCCGGATCGTGGATCAGGTTTTCTATGACAAGGACGGGGAGAAGCAAAATGTCTGAACCGCTCAGCGCCCTGAACGGGGCCAGCCATGACGGCATCGCCCGGATCGCGGAAGACGGGTTGCAGGGGATGATCATCCTGCGGGGCGATCTCTCGGCCGAGGCGGTCGGAGCCTCCGTGCGCGCGGTTGCCGGTGTGGCGGTGCCGCAAGCCGGGTGTATCATCGGCGACCGGACGGGCGGGGTGTGCTGGATGTCGCCCGACGAATTGCTGCTGCTGTGTCCGCATGCAGAGGCCGATGCGCATGTCGAAACCCTGCGTCGGGGGATGCAGGGCGCGCATGGGCTGGCGGTCAATGTCTCGGATGCGCGTGCCCTGTTTCGCCTCAGCGGCCCCGCCGCGCGCGAGGTCATGGCCAAGCTGTGCCCGGTCGATTTTTCTCCGCAGGCCTTTGCTCCGGGCCAGTTCCGGCGCAGCCGCATGGCGCAGGTTCCGGCCGCGTTCTGGATGAGCAACGAGCAGACCTTTCAGATCATCTGTTTCCGGTCGGTGGCGGGCTATGTGTTTTCGCTGCTGAAGGTCGCGGCACAGCCGGGCTCGCAGATCGGCATGTTCTGACTGCCACGGGTGCCGGCTGGCCCGGCGTCAGGCCGGGCTTTGCCGGTTCAGCAGCTGCAACGCGGCGAAAGTCACCAGCGCGCCAGACAGCAGGTAGAGCCCTGCCGCCCACAGGCCGAACGCCGCGGTCAGGCCGATCCCCACCAGCGGTGCAAAGGCGGCACCGAGGATCCACGACAGGTTGGTGGCCATCGCCGAGCCGGAATAGCGGTATTGCGCCGGGAACCGGTGCGGTACGATGGCGCTGGCCTGGCCATAGGCCAGCCCCAGCACCATGAACCCGAACAGGATATAGAGCATCGGATAATGCGCCAGCGTGCCGATCGTCAGGCTGAGCACCACGATCAATATCGAGCTCAGGCGAATGACGGTACGCCGGTTGTAGCGATCCGCGAGAAAGCCCGACACGATCACGGTCAGAATGGCCAATGCTCCGCCGATCAATTGCACGATCAGGATATCGGCAATCTCGAAATGTTCGTAAATCGCGGCAAATGCCAATGGGAATACCGTTACCATGTGAAACAGGGCATAGCTCGCCAAGGGCAGGCAGGCGGAAAGGAAGATGGTCTTCCCCTCGTTGCGGACCAGTTCCGGCAGGGGTGCCGAGCGCATAACCTCGGGGGCGACACCGAGTTCCGAATTCAGCAGCCGGACGCGGGCATAGAGCGACACCACGTTCACCGCCATCACCGCGAAGAAGGCAAAGCGCCAGCCCCATTGCAGGAACTCGGCCTCGGTCAGAAAGCCCTTGAGAACAAAAAAGATCGACGCGGCGACAACGAACCCGATCGGCCCGCCCAGCTGCGGCACCATGGCATAGAGACCCTTGCGGGAGTCGGGTGCGACATTTTGCAACTGCAAGGTCAGCCCGTCCCAGGCCCCGCCAAGGCCCAAACCCTGCAAAATCCGCAAAAACGCCAGTAGAACAGGGGCAAACCAGCCGATTTTCTCGAACCCGGGCAGCAGGCCGATTGCAACGGTCGACGTTCCCAGCAGAATCAACGCAAAGCTGACCTTGCCCACGCGCCCGATCTTGTGTTGCAGCGAGCGCCCGGCGAGGCTGGCGACCGGGCGGGCCAGGAAAGCCAGCGAAAAGATCGCAAACGAGGCCAGCGTGCCGCCGAGCGGGTCGAGCGTCGGGAAGAACAACTGTGGAAACACCAGCGCCGAAGCGATCGCGTAAACGAAGAACCCAAAGAAATCAGTCACCCGCGCCATCACGACCGTGGTTATCACTTCATCGATTGTTGCGGTGTATCGCGGCGTGGCTTCTGCGGATGTCATGGGAAAACTCCTGTGTGTCGCAATCTGGCTTACCCGTCGTTTCCGGAAGGTCAAGCCAAAGGTGATTTTGCGGGTCACGATTTGTCGCATTGCTGGAATTCGCCAAAGAATGCACAACCTGACCCGCAAGCAAAGGTTTCCCAATGAAATCTTGCCAGCAGAACAAATTCTTACCCCCAAGACCGAATCCGAGAGACGCGACAATATGATCAAGATGAAGCGCGCCGTTTCCCTGGCCATGCTGCTGCCATTTATCGCACTGACCGGCTGCGACCTGGTTGTTTTGAACCCGTCTGGCGACGTGGCGGCACAACAGGCCGACCTGATTCTGTATTCCACGGTTCTGATGCTGATCATCATCGTGCCGGTGATGGCGCTGACCGTGTTCTTTGCCTGGAAGTACCGCGCCTCGAACGAGAACGCGACCTATGAACCCGACTGGGACCATTCGACCAGCCTCGAAATCATCATCTGGTCGGTTCCGCTGGCGATCATCATCTGCCTGGCGGGGCTGACCTATGTGGCGACGCACCGGCTCGACCCGTTCGAACCCCTGCGGCGGGTATCCGCGGAGCAGCCGATCGATCCCGATGTCGAGCCGATGGTGATCCAAGTCTCGGCAATGGATTGGAAATGGCTGTTCATCTATCCCGAAGAAGGGGTCGCCACGGTGAACGAGGTCGCGGCGGTTGTCGGCCGCCCGATCCGGTTCGAGATCACCTCGACCACGGTGATGAACTCGTTCTTCGTACCGGCGCTGGCCGGGCAGATCTACGCGATGTCGGGCATGCAGACCGAGCTGAACGCGGTGATCAACGAAGCGGGCATCTATGACGGTTTTTCCGCGAATTACAGCGGCGAGGGGTTCTCGCATATGCGGTTCAAGTTCCATGGCAAGGACCAGGAGGGGTTCGATGCCTGGGTCGAGCAGGTGCGCGCACAGGGCTCGGAACTTGATCGCGACACGCTTGCACAGCTTGATCAACCAAGTATCGCCCACCCGGTAACCTACTACGATTCCGTCGAAACCGGCCTCTGGGACAAGATCGTGAACCTGTGCATCGGCGACGATACGCTGTGCCTGAATGACATGATGATGGTTGACGCGTTGGGCGGCGGCGGGCTTGAAGGGCTGTGGAACCGCGAGATGTTCCGTGGCATCTGCTCTGCCGACGATCCGGGGGCGTTGATTGCAATGGTGCGCCCCGAGATGCGCATCCGCGAGAACGAGATTATCGCCGCGATGACGCTGATCCCGCCGGCGTCGGCGAACTGACCTGAAACACCAACAAACGGAAAGATACCGCAATGTCGCTATCTCACGGAGCCACCGAGGGGGTCGCCCCTGTTTCGGGTGTTGATCCATTCTGGGGCAAGCTGTCCTGGGACATATTTCCCTTTTACGAGCCAATCGTGCTGGTCACCTTCATCGTGGTGGTGCTGGCCGGGCTGGCGCTGGTTGCGGCGCTGACCTATTACCGGCTCTGGGGCTATCTCTGGTCCCAGTGGTTCACCAGCATCGACCACAAGAAGATCGGGATCATGTACATGATCCTGGGCCTGGTCATGCTGCTGCGCGGGTTTGCCGACGCCCTGATGATGCGCGGGCACCAGGCCATCGCCGCAAGCGGCGGCGATGGGTATCTGACCCCGCATCACTACGACCAGATTTTCACCGCCCATGGCGTGATCATGATCTTCTTTGTCGCGATGCCCTTCGTGACCGGATTCATGAACTACGTGATGCCGCTGCAGATCGGCGCGCGAGACGTGGCCTTTCCGTTCCTGAACAACCTCAGCTTCTGGCTGACAGTGTCCGGTGCGGTGCTGATCATGATGTCGTTGTTCGTGGGCGAATTCTCGACCGCGGGCTGGCTCGCCTATGCGCCGTTCTCGGGGCTGGAGTTCAGTCCTAGCGTCGGCATGGATTATTACCTGTGGTCCCTGAACATCGCCGGGATCGGCACGACCCTGTCGGGGATCAACCTGGTGGTGACCATCGTCAAGATGCGCGCGCCGGGGATGAGCTATATGAAAATGCCGGTCTTTGTCTGGACCACGCTGTGTACCAACATCCTGATCGTCGTGACCTTTCCGGTGCTGGCGGCAACGCTGGCCCTGCTGACCGCGGATCGCTACCTGGGCACCCATTTCTTTACCAATGACATGGGCGGCAATCCGATGATGTATGTGAACCTCATCTGGATCTGGGGGCATCCGGAGGTCTATATCCTGATCCTGCCGGTCTTTGGCATCTTTTCGGAAATCGTGCCGACCTTTACCGGCAAGCGGCTGTTTGGCTATACCTCGATGGTCTACGCCACCTGTGTGATCATGATCCTGAGCTATCTCGTCTGGCTGCACCACTTCTTCACAATGGGGGCGGGCGCGAACGTGAACGCGTTCTTTGGTATCACCACGATGATCATCTCGATCCCGACGGGGGCCAAGATCTTCAACTGGCTGTTCACCATGTACAAGGGGCGCATCCGGTTCGAAACGCCGATGCTCTGGGTCATGGGCTTCATGCTGACCTTTGTGATCGGCGGGATGACCGGCGTGCTTCTGGCGGTTCCGCCGGCGGATTACGTGCTGCACAATTCGCTGTTCCTGATCGCGCATTTCCACAACGTGATCATCGGCGGCGTTGTCTTCGGGATATTCGCGGGCATCGTGTATTGGTGGCCCAAGGCCTTTGGCTTCAAGCTCGAACCGTTCTGGGGCAAGGTCAGCTTCTGGTGCTGGCTGATCGGCTTCTATCTCGCCTTCATGCCGCTTTACGTGCTGGGCCTGATGGGGGTCACCCGCCGTCTCAGCCAGTTCGAGGACACGTTCTATTCGATCTATTTCGTGATCGCGCTGGTTGGGGCGTTGTTCGTCGCGGCGGGGATCGGCGCCTTCCTGTGGCAGATCTATGTGTCGATCCGCAATCGCGACGCGCTGCGCGACGTGACCGGGGACCCGTGGAATGGCCGCACGCTGGAATGGGCCACGTCTTCGCCGCCGCCCTATTACAACTTTGCCTTTACCCCGCGGGTGCACGAACTGGACGCTTTCGACCAGATGAAACGCAAGGGCTTTGTCCGCCCGACCGAAGGGTTCGCACCCATCCACATGCCGCGTTACACCGCAACCGGCGTGGTCATGGCGGCGCTGCTGACGGTGATGGGCTTTGCGATGATCTGGCATGTCTGGTGGCTCGCCGCCGCCAGCTTTGCGGCGACGCTGATCTACGGCATTGGCCATACGTTCAACTATAACCGTGACTATTACGTGCCGGCGGACGAGGTCGAAACCATCGAAAGACAACGGACACAACAGCTGGCGGGGGCCGCAGAATAATGACGCGCACATCCGGCGAAACGGCGAACGAGTTCTTCGTGATCGATGACGCCCATCACGGCGACAATCATGGGGGCGATCACGGCGATCACGGGGATCACCCCCATGACACCGGAACCATGCTGGGGTTCTGGATCTACCTGATGAGCGACTGCCTGATCTTTGGCATCCTCTTTGCCACCTACGCGGTTCTGGGTCAGAACTATGCGGCGGGTCCGTCCCCGTCGGACCTGTTCGAGATCGAGACCATCCTGGTGGCCACCTTTGCGCTGCTGTTCTCGTCAATCACCTACGGGTTCGCGGTGCTGCGGATGGATATGGGGGATCTGCGCGGCACGCTCTTGTGGCTGATCGTCACCGGGCTGTTCGGGGCCGGGTTCCTGTACCTGGAATACGCGGAATTTTCGCACCTGATCCATATCGGCGCGACCCCGCAGGCCAGCGCCTTCCTGTCGTCGTTCTTCTTTCTGGTGGGGACGCACGGGATGCACGTTCTGGGCGGCAGCATCTGGTTGATCGTGCTTCTGATACAGCTAAGCCAGCGCGGCCTGACCCATGAAAACAAGCGCCGTGTCATGTGTCTTTCGCTGTTCTGGCACTTCCTCGATCTGATCTGGATCGGCGTCTTTTCCTTGGTTTACCTCACGGGGGTTCTGCTATGAGCGAACAAGCACAAGGCGGGCATGGCAGCTTCAAGTCCTACCTGGTCGGTTTCCTGCTGTCGGTCGTGCTGACCGTGATCCCGTTCTGGATCGTTCTCGGCGATGCGCTGGACAGCACCGGCTGGGCGGTGGCGATCATCTTTGCCCTCGGGGCGATGCAGATGCTGGTTCATATCCGCTATTTCCTGCACGTGACCCTCAAGGTCGAAGAGGGATGGCAGGTCATGTCGATGGGGCTGACGGTGCTGCTGCTGGTGATCGTGATGGCGGGGTCGATCTGGGTCATGTTCAACCTGGATGAAAACATGATGCCGGCCCATGAACAGATCGAGCGGGTGCGCAACCTGCCATGAGCGATCGGGCCGCAGCCGGCCGGCCCCTATGGGTCACGGCGCTGCTGCTGGCCCTGTCGGTCCTGATGATCGTGGTGTTCGTGCTGCTGGGCAACTGGCAGGTGCGGCGGCTGGCCTGGAAACAGGAACTGATCGCCGCGGTCGAGACAAGGGCCTTTGGGCCTGCGGTTGCATTGCCCGAGCATTTCGACGCCGGGCGCCACGCCTATCTGCGGGTCGCTGTTGATGGCCGCTGGCTGGATCGCGAGGCGGTGCTGGTCAAGGCGGTTACCGAGCTGGGGCCGGGCTATTGGGTGATGTCGCCGATGCAGACCGGGGGCGGCATCCTTTGGGTCAATCGCGGCTTTGTGCCCGCCGATGCACGGGATCCGGCGAACTGGAGCATCGCGCAAAGCCCGGTGACCGGGCTGTTGCGTCCGACGGCGCAGGGCGGCACCCTGCTTGAACGCAACGATCCGCAGTCGGGGCGATGGGTGTCACGCGATACCGTGGCCCTGTCCGACTCGCTGGGGCTTGGGGCAACCTTGCCGTATTTCATCGATGCCGATCACCGGGGCGCGCCCGCCGCGTGGCCGCGTGGAGGATTGACGATCCTGCGCTTCAGCAATTCGCACCTGTCCTATGCGCTGACCTGGTACGCAATGGCGGTGCTGTTTGCCCTGGGGCTTGCCTATGTGCTGCGGAGCAGTCGCCGCAAGGACGAAGCGGACTGATCCCGTCCCCTAGTTCAGGTCCTCGAGCAGGCGGCCATGTCTGCGGGTCTGGGCGATCACGTCGCCAAAGGTGGTCATCCCGCGCGCTTGCAGCATCGGGAGCAGGGCACAGAGCACTTCCGCCGTGGCCCGTGCGTCGCCCAGTGCGGTATGGCGCAACGCCTCCGGGATGGTCACACCCAGCCGGTCGCACAACGCATCCAGCGTGTGGGTTTCGGAGGCCCCGAAAACCACAGCCGAGAGCAGCACCGTATCAAGGATCGGGTGAGACCATTCCACCCCCATATCGGTGGCGTGTCGTCGCAGGAACGCCATGTCAAAGGGCGCGTTATGGGCGACGATCACGGCATCGGTGGCGAATTTGTGGAACGCGCGCCCGGCCTCGGTGATGTCGGGGGCACCGGCCACCATCGCGTTGCTGATCCGGTGTACCCGGGTCGAGGCGGCAGGAATCGGCATCCCCGGATCGACCAGCATATCCAGCACTTCGCCCTCGACAATGCGCCCGCGCAACACCCGCACCGCGCCGATCTGCACGATCTCGTCCTTGTGGGGCAGCAGGCCGGTTGTCTCGGTGTCGAACACCACGAAGCACAACGCGTCCAGGGGGCGGTCTTCAAAGGCACCGTCCCCGGATTTGTCCAGCAGATCAAAGTCATAGACCAGCGGCCGCGAGTCATCCGGATCGATCCGCGCGGCGCTGGTGTCAAGCGTCAGCAGATAGCCATGCCCCCGCCCCAGCGGCTTCATCCGCAGTTCATAGCTTTGCTGCCCGGTGACGCTCTGAGCGCTAAAGCCAACCTCCTTGCCGGTCCTGGCAAGCGTGCGATAGGCGGCCTCGACCGGGCGCTGTTCTAGATAGTCAAACAGCGATGCCTGAAGGCGCGGTTGGGCGATCTGTGCCAGAACCGCGGCGGCCTGACCGTCATACAGCACGATGCGATGCTCGGGGTTCACGATGATCATTGCCACCGGGATTTCGTTCAGGAGCGCGGTCAGCCACTCCTTGTCCGTGGTCAGCCGCGCGGTTTCGCTGGCGATCTGCTCGGCCGTTGTCATGGCATGGTCGCTCAGCTTGCCCGACACCGCCTCGGCGGCCGGGGCCAGGTCGCCCAGGTAACGCGCGGTGTTGGCATCCATCGCCCCGGCGACCCCGGCATGGGCCCGGGCGCGCATGTTGGCGGCAATGCGTTCGATGGGTTTTGCAAGATGTTCGTCAAACAGCAACCAGATCCCCGCGACAAGCGCCACCATCAGGAAGACCGAGAGCATCCCGGCAAAGACAAAGCCATCCAGCGCATCCGCGTTCCCCGCCCGCTGGTAGCCGATCATCAGCGAGATCGCGGTGATCGCAACGCCCCCCCCGGCCAGCAGGCAGAAGAACAGGAAGACACGCAGGCGCAGGCTCAGCCGCGTGAACATCACGACAGCTTGCAGGCGGTTGCCAGCACGTCGGCCTCGGCGGCGGCCGGCTGCCAGTTCGCGTTGGTGATATTGCCGTCGCTGCCGAATTCCGTATCGCCGTCGAGCACCGCGCTGCGGTTCGCGGCGCAGTCAAAGGCCACCGGCACCTTGCGCAACGGCGACCAGCGGCCAAAGAAATAGAGATCGACGATACGCTGCCCGGGCTGGCCCGGATGCTGTTTGAGTGACGCGGCGTCGACGGCGACAAAGCGGTTCACATAGGGCACGAGGTAGGTCCAGGGCTGATACAGGCTTTTCTTTTCGACGGTTTGTGCGATCTCGACTTCGGGGGGCAGGGTGTCGCGCGTGCGCTCATACCAGCTGTATTCCATCGAGATGGTCATCGAGATCATCGCAAGGCCGGCAAAGACCGGGATCGCCCAGCGGGGCAGGCGCCCGCCGCTCATCCGGTTCAGCAGCATCACCACCCCCGCCGCGGCGACCCCGGCGAATACCGTTCCGATCAGTTCAAGAAACATTCATCTTCCTTTCCGGGCCGCCATCGCCGCACCGCGTTTCGCTTGTGTCGACCGATCCGTGGCCATCCGCTCAGCTCAGCATGCCACGACCCTGGCCCGCTGACGACTGCATTGTCTTTACCACGACAAAGGCGTCGCGCAGATGACTTCGCTCAAAATCCGAGAGCACCGTGGGCGGCATGAAATTGTCCGGCGCGTCCCCGGCATTGATCCGCGCCAGCTGGTGCGCCAGCCGGGTCTCCGCGATCAGGTCATAGGCGTCGATCAGGTCGCGGGCGCCGGACGCGGAGAGAGCCCCCGCCGCCTCGGCGGCTTGCAGGCGGGCACGGGTGTTGACCTCGGTCAGCTCGCCGGTCAGCGCATAGATGCGCCCGAGATCGACCACCGGCACCACGCCGTTCAGTTTCATGTCGATCATGTTGCGGTGCTCGCCCGAGCGGATGGTGGCAAAGCCGCGTAACAGGCCGAGCGGCGGCGTATGCTTGAGCGAGTTGGCAATCATATGCGCCACAAAGATCGAGTTGCGCCGCGCGGCCTGCAAGGTGTCGCGATGCAGCCCCGCGAATAGCGAGCGGTCGCCTCCGATCGGGCGCAGGTCGAACATGACGCTGGCCAGCATCTGGGCCTCGGGGTCGGGCCTGGCGATCCAGCCCGCGAAATACTGTCGCCAGACGCGCAGCGGTTGGCACCAGCGGGGATTGGTCGCCATCATGTCGCCCGGACAATAGTAATAGCCGCAAGTGTCGAGCCCGTCAGACACGAACCGGGCGAGTTCAGCGAAATAGGGCATCTGTTCCGGGGTGACGGCATCGTCGAGGATCAGGCAATTGTCCTGGTCCGATACGCCGGTCTGTTCCTGCCGCCCCTGCGAGCCGCAGGCCAGCCACAGATAAGGCACCGGGGGCGGTCCGAGCGTGGTTTCGGCCAGTTTCAGCAAGCGGCGGGTCGCGGTGTCAGCGATATCGGTGATCAGCCGGGTGACGATCTCGTGGCGGTTGCCGCCGGCTACCAGCTGCACCAGCAGCCGGGGAATTTCCGCGGTCACGCCCGCCATCTCTGCGGCGCTGTCCGCATGGGCGATGGCGCGCACCAGCTCGGCCGAGCTGACCGCCTGAAAGCGGGTGAGATCGGTCTGGGTGACGATTCCCACCAGCCGACTGGCCTGAAGGATCGGAATATGGCCGATGCGATGTTCCATCATCGCGTGCAGCACGTCCGACCCGATCGCGGCCGGGGACAGGGTCAGGGGGTCGCGGGTCATCACCTCGGCGACCGGCGTTGTACAGGGCAGGCCGGCGGCCAGCACCTTGCCGGTCAGGTCGCGGGTGGTGACGATCCCGGTCAGCCCGCCCGCCTCGGTGACACAGAGCGACGAGATACGCTTGTCATGCATCGTTTGCGCGGCCTGTTGCACGGTGCTGTCGGGGGGGCATGTCACCGGGTTGGCGGCCATAAAAGTCTTGACCCGACTGGTGGCCAGGTCGCTGCCGCGGCGGGCGTCGTTGCGGCGGCGGTCAAAGAACTTTGCGAAAACCGGCTCGCTGGCCATCAGGCTGTCGAAATCCGCGCGGGGCAGCAACAGCAGCGTGCCATCTGTGGTGGCGCGGGCCGAGGTCAGCGCCGTGCCGTCACCGATCAGCCCGCGTTCGCCAAAGGAATTGCGCGGCCCCAGCAGCGATACCGGGCTGCCGGTTGCGTCGCGCACTTCGACCTCGCCGTCATAGAGCAGGTAGAGACCGCTCAGCGGCTCGCCAAAGGCATAGATCGGATCGCCCTTGGCCATCGGGATCGCCTGAAAGCGCGCGCAGAGATCGGCCAGCGTCTCGGCGGCAAGGCTGTCATAGGGATGAACCGACCTGAGAAAATGCAGGATCATGTCAACGGGCAGAGTCATGGGTCACCACCGGCATCCTGGAATTGAAATGGCCCCGCCCGATGGTTTGCGGGCGGGGCCGGGGTGGGCGGGCACGTCCGGGGGAACATGCCTGCGCCACTTGGATTAGTGATCTGCGGCCGCGACACCCGCGCCACGCGGCACGCGAACGCTTTCGACCAGGTCGACGATGTCCTGCGGAACCGGCTTGGTCATGCCGGTGACCAGGTAGGCCACGGCAAAGTTGATCAATGCGCCGACCGCACCAAACGAGGTGGACTTGATCGACAGCAGCATCGGCTCAGCATCCGTGAAGCTGTTGGTGCCCGGGATGAATAGCCAACCCTTGTGCAGGAAGATGTAGACCAGCGTCACGATCAGACCGGCAAGCATCCCAGCCACGGCACCGGTGTTGTTCACCTTCTTGGAGAAGATGCCCATCATCAGGGCCGGGAAGATCGACGCCGCCGCGAGGCCAAAGGCCAGTGCCACCGTCTGTGCCGCAAAACCCGGAGGGTTGAGACCCAGATAGGTTGCGATCACGATCGCGGCGGCCATGGCGATCCGCGCCGAGAGCAGTTCGCCCTTTTCCGAGATCGACGGGTTGATCTGACCCTTGATAAGGTCGTGGCTGACAGCCGAAGAGATCGCCAGCAGCAGACCCGCAGCAGTCGACAGCGCCGCCGCCAGACCGCCCGCCGCCACCAGGCCGATCACCCAACCGGGCAGGTTGGCGATTTCGGGATTGGCCAGAACCAGGATGTCACGGTTGAAGTTGGTCAGCTCGTTGCCTTCCCAGCCGTTCTCCGCCGCCTTGGCCTGCATGGCCTCGGACTTGTCGTTATAGTACTGGATCTTGCCGTCGCCGTTCTTGTCTTCCCAGCCGAGCAGGCCGGTTTTCTGCCATGTGGCCATCCAGTCGTAACGCGGATCGGACTCGATCTGCTCGATCGACACGGCCTCGGCATTGGTTCCATTGGGCCAGAACATGTCGGTGATGTTCAGGCGGGCCATGGCACCCACGGCGGGAGCGGTCAGGTAGAGCAGGGCGATGAAAACCAGCGTCCAGCCAGCGGACCAGCGGGCATCGGCAACGCGCGGCACGGTGAAAAAGCGCATGATCACATGCGGCAGGCCGGCGGTCCCGATCATCAGCGACAGGGTGAACAGCACCATGTTGAACGTATCGCCGTTATGGGCGGTATATTCGTTGAAGCCCAGCTCGGTGACAATGGCATCAAGCTTGGCCAGCAGCGGTTCGCCCGAGGCGACGTGCTCACCGAACAGGCCAAGCGCCGGGATCGGGTTGCCGGTCAGTTGCAGGCTGATGAAGACCGCCGGGATGGTATAGGCCAGGATCAGCACGCAGTATTGTGCAACCTGCGTATAGGTCACGCCCTTCATGCCGCCAAACACCGCATAGGCGAACACAACACAGGCACCGATCAGCAGACCGGCGGTGTTGCTGATTTCGAGAAAGCGGCCAAAGGCCACGCCAACGCCGGTCATCTGTCCGATCACGTAGGTGGTCGAGGCCACGATCAGGCAGATCACCGCCACCAGGCGGGCGGTGGGGCTGTAAAAGCGGTCGCCGATGAATTCGGACACGGTGAACTTGCCGAATTTGCGCAGATAGGGCGCAAGCAGCAGTGCCAGCAGCACATAGCCACCGGTCCAGCCCATCAGGTACGAGCTGTTGTCATAGCCGGTAAAGGCGATCAGGCCCGCCATCGAGATGAAGGACGCGGCCGACATCCAGTCGGCGGCGGTTGCCATCCCGTTGGTGACCGGGTGAACGCCGCGACCGGCGGCGTAGAATTCGGATGTGGAACCCGCACGGGCCCAGATCGCGATGCCGATGTAGAGCGCAAAGGATGCGCCCACAAACATCAGGTTGATGGTAAACTGGTCCATTTTGCGGGCCTCTTATTCTTCGTCAACGCCGAACTGGGCGTCGAGTTTGTTCATGCGGAACGCGTAGAAAAAGATCAGGGCCAGGAACACCAGGATCGAACCCTGTTGTGCGAACCAGAAACCGAGATCGGTGCCGCCGATGGAAATACCCGACAGCATCGGACGCAGCAGAATGCCGAAACCGAATGAGACCAGCGCCCAGATGACGAGGCTGATCAGAATGATGCGCACGTTCGCCGCCCAATAGCCCTTGTCGGACTCAGCGGTGCTCGAGGCATGAGTTGTTTGGTCCGCCATGGCGGTTCCTCCTTCTTCCTCCAAAGTTGATGACCCTCGCGTTATCGTCGCGATGGCCGGGTCTTGTCAGGCTGTGGCCTGTTTCACGATCGCCGCAAGGTCGGCGGCAATCGTGTCGATATCGCCCATCGCGTCGATGGATTTCAGCACGCCCCGGCGCTTGTAATAGGCAATCAGCGGGGCGGTCTGTTCGTGATAGGCCACCAGTCGGCTGGCGACGGTTTCGGCATTGTCATCCGCGCGCCGCTTCATGTTGGTGCCGCCGCATTTGTCGCAGGTTCCGGCAACCACCGGGGCCTTGAACGTGTCGTGATAGCCCTCGCCGCAGGTGTCACAGGTGAAGCGCCCGGAAATGCGGGTGACCATCGCCGCGTCGTCAACCTCGAGGCTGATCGCGGCGTTGATGCCCTGACCGGTTTCGGCAAGCAACGCATCAAGCGCCTCGGCCTGCACCGTGGTGCGCGGAAAGCCGTCAAGGATCACGCCCCTGGCACAATCCGGCTCGGCCAGACGGTCGCGCAGGATGTTGATCACGATCTCGTCGCTGACCAGTTCACCGGCCTCCATCACCGCCTTGGCGGCCTTGCCGGCCTCGGTGCCCGCGGCGACGGCGGCGCGCAAGAGGTCGCCGGTCGAGAGCTGCACGAGGCCGAATTTCTCCTCGAGCATCCGTGCCTGCGTGCCCTTGCCGGCCCCCGGGGGGCCAAGCAGGATCAGAACGGCGGCTTTGGTCATCGTGGCTGCGTCCATTGTCTGTTACCCCGCCCGGTTTGCAATCAGGTCATCGACAACCGACGGATCGGCCAGGGTCGAGGTATCGCCCAGCGAGCCATAGTCGTTCTCGGCGATCTTGCGCAGGATGCGGCGCATGATCTTGCCCGAGCGGGTCTTGGGCAGGCCGGGGGCCCACTGGATCACGTCGGGGCTTGCGATGGGGCCGATCTCGGTGCGCACCCATGTGCGCAGCTCCTTGGTCAGCTCGTCGCTGGATTCGACACCGTTCATCAGGGTGACATAGCAATAGATGCCTTGCCCCTTGATGTCGTGGGGATAGCCCACCACGGCGGCCTCGGCGACCTTGGGATGCGCAACCAGCGCGCTCTCGACTTCGGCGGTGCCCATCCGATGGCCTGACACGTTGATCACGTCATCCACACGCCCGGTGATCCAGTAATCCCCGTCCGCGTCGCGACGGCAGCCATCGCCCGAGAAGTAATAGCCCTTGTAGTCCGAGAAATAGGTCTTTTCGAACCGCTCGTGATCGCCCCAGACGGTGCGCATCTGGCCGGGCCAGCTGTCCTTGATGGCCAGCACGCCCTCGACGTCATTGCCGTCGATCTCTTCGCCCGACTGCGGGTCGAGCACAACCGGATGCACTCCAAAGAACGGTTTCTGCGCCGCGCCAGGCTTGAGCGCATGGGCACCGGGCAGGGGGGTCATCATGTGGCCGCCGGTCTCGGTCTGCCACCAGGTGTCGACGATGGGGCAATTGCCCTTGCCGACCACGTCGTTGTACCAGTTCCACGCCTCGGGGTTGATCGGTTCACCCACGGTGCCAAGTATGCGCAGGCTGGACAGATCGCATTTCTCGACCCAGTCGTTGCCTTGCCCCATCAATGCGCGCAGCGCGGTGGGGGCGGTGTAGAACTGGTTGACCTTGTGCTTTTCACAGACCTGCCAGAACCGGCTGGCGTCGGGATAGGTCGGCACGCCCTCGAACATCAGCGTGGTGGCGCCGTTGGCCAGCGGGCCATAGACGATATAGCTGTGCCCGGTCACCCAGCCCACATCGGCGGTACACCAATAGACATCGCCGTCATGGTAATCGAACACCACCTCATGGGTCAGCGCGGCATAGACCAGGTAACCGCCGGTGCTGTGAACCACGCCCTTGGGCTGGCCGGTGGAGCCCGACGTATACAGGATGAACAGCGGGTCCTCGGCGCTCATCTCGGCGGGCTTGCAATAGTCGTCCGCCTCCAGCGCCATTTCGTTATAGTCATAATCGCGGCCATCGATCCACGTGGTCTGTCCGCCGGTGCGCTTGACCACGAGGCATTTCACGCTGTCCTTGCAATGCAGCAGGGCGGCGTCGGCATTGGACTTGAGCGGGGTCTTGCGACCGCCGCGCGGTGCTTCGTCGGCGGTGATGATGACCTTGGCATCCGAGCCGTTGACACGCGCCGCCAGCGCGTCGGGAGAAAAGCCCGCGAACACGATCGAGTGGATTGCACCGATCCGCGCACAGGCCAGCATGGCATAGGCGGCTTCGGGGATCATCGGAAGATAGATGATGACCCGGTCGCCCTTGCGCACGCCCATCGTCTCGAGAATGTTCGCCATCCGGCAGGTGCGGCGGTGCAGTTCGGAATAGGTGATGTGCTGCGCCGCTTCGTCGGGATCGTCCGGCTCGAAAATGATCGCGGTCTGGTCGCCGCGGGTTTCAAGATGGCGGTCGATGCAATTGGCCGAGACGTTCAGCGTACCATCGGTGAACCAGTTGATCTTGACGCTTCCCAAGGTGAAATCGATATCCTTGACCTGGGAATAGGGCTTGATCCAGTCGATCCGCTTGCCTTGCTCGCCCCAGAACGTGTCCGGGTCGTTGACCGACGCGGCATACATTTCGTCATATTTCGCGGCGTTGACATGCGCGTTTGCGACGATCGCGGCGGACGGGGCATAGGATTTCGGCGTGGCTGTATCCGATGGTGCTGTTGTGCTCATACGAGGCTCCTCCCTCTGTCATTGTTGCAGGGCTCTGACAGGCCCGTCCGGGCAAAATAGACCCCGGCTCTCCTCGGGACAAATAATAACTGAACCTGAAAATTTGGAAATAACTTACGGGAATAAAACAATTAGTTTGTAAAGGATTTTCGCGCATCTTGTGGTTTGTGTAAATTTTTGTCAATCGTTCACGATTTCTTGTGCAGCCGCAAGGCATTGACTGTTAACGTAGGGTTAACAATCGCGCGCGGCCCTTGCGCGGGTGTTGCTGTCGTGACGTAAGCCGGGGATACGTGCCCCTGTGACATATTGTTCTGCCGAGGCCAGTGGGCGCGGGACGCCACGTGTTGCCGCCTCACGCAGGGTGGCGCGCGATATGGGTTCGGCGAATCGTCAGGCCGGAGGCCCGCACCGTGGCGGTCGGGGGCTTGGCTTCGTCGGGCGGGCGCGCTAGCGTTCACTCCAAGCGGTCCGGCGACTGGACCGCAATATGGGAGAGTACCTTATGAACAAGATGTTGACCGGGGCCGTTGCCACGGCGGTTGCCGTATCCTTTGTTGCCGAGGCGTCGGCCACCGAATGGAACGTGTCCGTCTGGGGCAAGCGCCGCGCCTTTACCGAGCATGTGGAAAAGCTGGCCGAGCTTGTCAGCGAAAAGACCGGCGGCGAATTCACCATGAATGTCAGCTATGGCGGCCTGTCCAAGAATCGCGAGAACCTGGATGGCATTTCCATCGGTGCGTTTGAAATGGCACAGTTCTGCGCCGGCTATCACCCGGACAAGAACCGCCTGATCACGGTGCTGGAGCTGCCCTTCCTCGGGGTGTCCAATCTCGACGAGGAAGTCGCGGTCAGCCACGCGGTCTATGGCCATCCGGCGGTGCAGGAGGAAATGGCGCAGTGGAACGCCAAGCTGCTGATGACCAGCCCGATGCCGCAATACAACATCGTCGGCACCGGCGAGCCGCGCGACGAGCTGGGTGAGTTCGAGGGGATGCGCGTGCGGGCCACCGGCGGTCTGGGCAAGGCCTTTGAAGCGGTTGGCGCGGTGCCCACCTCGGTGACCGCGACCGAGGCCTACCAGGCAATGGAATCCGGTGTTGTCGACACCGTGGCCTTTGCCCAGCACGCGCACCTGTCCTTTGGCACCATCAACCAGGCCGACTGGTGGACCGCGAACCTGAACCCCGGCACGGTGAACTGCCCGGTGGTGGTGAATATCGACGCCTACGACGCCCTGAGCGATGACGAGCGTGCGGCACTTGACAGTTCGGTGGACGAAGCCATCGCGCATTATCTCGCCAACTATGGCGAGTTGCTCAAGAAATGGGATGCGGTTCTGGAGGAAAAGGGCGTCACCAAGGTCGAGATCAGCGATGCCGAGCTTGACGCGTTCCGTTCCACCGCCGCCGACCCGATCCGTGCGGCCTGGATCGCCGAGATCGAAGGGCAGGGCCTGCCGGGCCAGGAGCTTTATGATCTGGTGGCGTCGACCCTGGCAAGCGCCAAGGGCTCGAACTGACCGGTAATCCAACGAGGTTGCGGGGCCGTGCCACGGGTGCGGCCCCGGCATCGGACAAGGGGATGAGCATATGGCGGGTTCTGCCGCGGTACTGGAAGATTCCAGCCTGCTGAGCCGATTGGACCGGGCGCTGCTGCCGGTCGAACGGTTCTGCGCGCTGCTGAGCGGGCTGGCGATATTTTCGCTGATGTTCCTCGCCGCCTATTCGGTCATTGGGCGCAAGTTCTTTGGCATGCCGTTATTGGGGTATGTCGATTACATCGAGGCCGCCATGCCGATCATCGCCATCATGGGCATTTCCTATGTTCAGCGGGACGGCACCCATATCCGCATGGACATGCTGGTCGGCGCGCTCAGCGGCCGGCTGCTGTGGTTTTTCGAACTGGTGTCGATCATCCTGATCCTGATGCTGATCACCGCCCTGACCTGGGGCGCATGGGAGCATTTCGACCGGTCCTTTGATTGCGCGCGCCCCCTGTGCAGCCGCGACAGCTCGATCGATATCGGCCTGCCCACCTGGCCTTCCAAGCTCGTGGTGCCGGTGGCCTTTGCGGTGCTGGTTCTGCGGCTGGTGCTGCAAGCGGTGGGCTATGGCCGCGCGCTTGTGCTGGGGCTTGAAAACCCGGTGGCGGTGCCGCTGAACCTGAGCGTGGCCGAACAGGCCCGGGCCGAGGCCAGCCAGCTTGCGGGGCATGACTGATGGAACCCATTGAAATCGGATTGTGGGTCAGCGCGGGCCTGCTGGTCCTGGTGCTGGCGGGGATGCGCGTGGCCTTTGCGGCGGCGCTGGCGGGTCTGGTCGGGCTGGTGCTGATCTTCTGGGCCAAGCGCGATTTTGGCGGCGAGCATCTGGGCTGGGCGCTGACCGTGGCGATCAAGACCGCGGGGCAGGTGCCCCATTCCAAGGTCAGCGCGCAGGTTCTGAGCCTGATCCCGGTCTTTATCATGATCGGCTACATGGCCTATTACGCCAACCTGACAACGGCCCTGTTCGAGGCCGCCAAACGCTGGATTGCATGGGTGCCGGGCGGGCTGGCGGTTTCGACGGTATTTGCCACGGCGGGGTTCGCGGCGGTGTCCGGGGCCTCGGTGGCAACGGCGGCGGTGTTTGCCCGCATCGCGATTCCGGAGATGCTCAAGATCGGCTACAACAAGCAATTCGCCGCCGGGGTCGTGGCCGCCGGCGGCACGCTGGCCAGCCTGATCCCGCCCTCGGCGATCCTGGTGATCTATGCGATTATCGTTGAGCAGGACGTGGGCAAGCTGTTGCTGGCGGGGTTCATTCCCGGTGCCTTTTCGGCGGTGGTCTACGCGGCGCTGATCATCGGCATCGCGATGGTGTTCAAGACGGTCGGCCCCCCGGTGCGCGGGTTTACATGGGGCGAACGGTTCAGGGCGCTGCCCCCGGCGCTTCCCATCGTGGCGGTGGTGGTGATCATCATCTTCTTTGTCTACAACCCGTTTGGCGATGCCTGGGGCACGCCGACCGAGGGGGGCGCAATCGGGGCCTTTATCGTGTTCCTGATGGCGGTGTTCCGGGGGATGCGCTGGTCCGAGCTGAAATCGGCCCTGCTGGACACCGCCAAGCTGACCATCATGATCTTTACCATCATCTGGGGCGTGTTGATCTATGTGCGGTTTCTTGGCTTTGCGGAATTGCCCGCCGCCTTTGCCGACTGGATCACCTCGCTGGACATGTCGCCGATGCTGATCCTGATCTGTATCCTGCTGGCCTATGCGGTGCTGGGCATGTTCATGGACGCGATCGGCATGCTGCTGCTGACGCTGCCGGTGGTCTATCCGGCGGTGATGGCGCTGAACGGGGGCGAGACCGTGACCGCGGCCGAGAGCGCCTTTGGCATGTCGGGGACGATGTGCGCGATCTGGTTCGGGATTCTCGTCGTCAAGATGGCCGAGTTCTGCCTGATTACCCCGCCCATCGGTCTCAACTGTTTTGTGGTGGCCGGGGTGCGCGAGGACCTGACGGTGCAGGACGTGTTCAAGGGCGTGATGCCGTTCTTTGTGGCCGATGCGGTGACCATCGGGTTGCTGGTGGCCTTTCCCTCCATCGTGCTCTACCTGCCCAGCCTCGCCGGCTAGGCGGGGTCAGGGCGCGGTGCCGGACAGAAAGCGCTGCAACCGGTCGGTGTCGATGGGTTTGTGCAACAGGGGCAGCCCGCGCTCGCGGCAGCGCAGCTCGAGCTCGACGCTGCGATTGGCCGAGATGATGCAGGCGGGGATCGGGCCGAACATGCCGGTGATCCCGGCAATGGCATCCAGGCCCGAATGGTCGTCATCCAGCTGATAGTCGGCGACGATCACGTCGGGGGCCATGTCAATATCGCTCAACAGGGCCTGTGCCTCGGCGGTGTTGGGACAGGGCAGCACGTCAAGCCCCCAGTTTTCCATCGTCAGGGTCAGCGCGTTGCGCAATTCCCCGTCATTCTCGATCAACAGCACGATGCGATGTTGCAACCTGTCCTGCCGGGGCTCTGGCGCGGTGACATCCAGCGCCGGCTGCGGCCGGTCCCGCGGCGCAAGCGGCAGCTCGACCGAGAACACCGTGCCGCGCCCAACCTGGGAACGCAGGTGCAGAGGGTGGCTCAGCAGGGCACAGGCGCGATCGACAATGGCAAGGCCAAGCCCCATGCCGTCGGCGGCGCTCGCGGTGGCGTTCAGCCGCTGGAACTCGCCAAAGACCAGGTCCTGTTGCTCTTCGGCGATGCCGGGTCCGGTGTCCCAGACCTCGACGCGCACGGCGTTGCGCATCCGCCGCGCCCCCACCAGTATCCGCCCCCGGTCGGTATAGCGAATGGCGTTGCTGACCAGGTTCTGAAGGATGCGGCGCAGATAGGTCGCGTCGCTCTGCACCTCGGCGCCGGTGCGCAGGATGCGCAGGTCCAGCCCCTTGGCGGTGGCGGTCGGGCCCAGTTCGTCGCGCAGCTGTGCCAGCATCCGGTCGAGCGATATGGTCGACAGGTGCAGGTTTGCCTGCCCCGAGTCGAGCTTGGAAATATCGAGCAACGCCGACAGGATGTTCTCCACGCTTTGCAGGGCGCTTGCGGCCTTGGCCGCGCTTTGGCGCGATTGCGGGTCCAGCGCGTCGCCATCCAGCGAGCCGACATAAAGCTTGGCCGCCGAAAGCGGTTGCAGCAGGTCATGGCTGGCGGCGGCGACAAAGCGGGATTTCGAGGCATTGGCGCGCTCGGCTTCGGACAGGGCGTCCTCAAGGTCGAGCGTGCGCTCCATGACCCGCAGTTCCAGCATCTCGTTGGCTTCGGAAATGGCGCGGATGGCGGTGCGCTCGGGGGTCATGTCGGTAAAGCTGATGACAAAGCCGCGATCGGGCATTTCCTGCATATGCACGGCAAGGGTGCGGCCGGCGCGGTGCTCGATTTCGAATGACAGCGACTCGTCGCGGCGGCTGCCCCGCACCCAGTCATCGATTGCACCGTATTCGAGATCGTCGGCCAGCGTGATCTCGGCGCGGAACTGGTCATAGATCGTGTGAAAGCTGCTGCCGATGGTAAAGCGCCCGATCGGGATGGACAGCAATTCGCCGACCCGTCGGTTCCACCCGACAAGGCGGCCGAGCTGGTCAAAGATGCACACCCCCTGGCGCAGATGCTCCAGCGTTGCGCGGATCAGCAGGGCCTGGTCGTCCAGGATCCGGTCGCGCTCTTGCCGTTCCAGCCGCATGATGTCGGTGACGTCGGTTTGCAGGATCACGGTGCCGCCGTCGGGGGTACGGTGTTCGCTGACCTGGACCCAGCGGTCCTGGGACATGCGGACGTTGAAGATGACGCTGGCATCCTTGTGCCGTACCAGCCGCTGCGCCGCCCAGGTGTCAGGGGTTTCGCGGTCGGGCAGGGCGAGATTGCGGCTCTGGCTGACGATGCGGACATATTCGGTGAACCCCAGCCCCGGGCGCAACAGGTTGCGGATGTCGGGCATGTGCATGCCAAAGCGGCTGTTGCACATCACCAGCTCATCCCCGGCGTTGAACAGGGCAAACCCTTCCTGAACCGTCTCGATGGCGTTGGCGAGGTTCGAGCGCGCCGCCTCGGTTTCGCTGTTGGCGACCGCAAGGCGGGCGTTGGATTCATTGAGCAGGTCAAGCGCGCGTTCCAGGTCGCGGGTGCGCGCGCGGACCTCTTCCTCAAGCAGCGCGGCCCGCTGGAACTGGGCATAGGCGGCACCGGCGGCATCGACGCTCTGCTCGACCCGCTGCATCAGCGCGCTGGCGATGATCTTGAGCTTTTCGTTCTGCCGTTCGATCGAATCCTTGGGGTTGATCAGCGAGTCAGCCATCGGTCCCGGTCTCGTCAGGAGGATAGATCGCGACCCCGGTCAGAGTCTGGTTCACATGCATCGAATTGAACTGTTCGCCATAGGTGGAAAACCCGACCACCCGGTTGCGTGACAGGATCTCCGACAGCGCCCCGGTCATCTGCTTCTCCTGCGCTTCGAGGCGGCGCAACATGCAGTCACAGGCCAGAATCGCGTCCGGCTCGCGTTTCGCGGACAGCTCGCCGATCTCGCGCTCCAGGTGGGTGGCCATGTTCTCGGGTTCGGCCAGTGTCAGCACGAGGCCGGTGTCGATCGCGGAAAAGAAATTCAGGTTGCCATCGGTGTTCAGCTGCTGGATCGCCCGCACATGGTGCTGCCCGTCGATACGCACCACCACCGGATGCGCGGCAAAGGTAAAGGTCGTGAGCTGTTCCGGGTCCTTGCCCAGCAGCCGGGCATATTCGCGGGCGGCGGGTTCGGCGTTGATTTCATAGACGATGCGCCGGTCGGGATCGGCATTCGTGACCACCATCCGTTGATCGGTGGGCACCAGGTGATCGGTCTTGAATACCTTGATCGGACAGCGCGTGCGAACCTGGAGCATCGCTGCCGCGTTGGTATGGGCCACCCCATCGTCCAGCACAAAGGTTGCGCCGAAATCCTGGCCGTCACCGGCCGAACCGCCAAACAGCGGGACCGGCCCCAGACCGATGGACAGGTCCGAGACAAAGGTGTCTTCCTGCATCGACATCCCGTCGATCATCAGGAAGGTGAACTCATAGCTCCAGTCGGGCTCGTCGCGGATCATCTCGTTGCGGTTGCGGATCATCCGGTCGATCACCGATTGCGCCTCGTAGGTTCCAAGATCGTCGACCAGCAATGTCCGGGTGATGAAATGGCTGCGCGGCAGCCCGATGGCCAGGATTTCGCCCTCGGCATAGCCCTGGCTGGAAATCTCGCCCGCGGTGGTGCATCCGATCACGCGGGCCGGGGAAAACACTGCCTTGGCACGCCGGATCGTGTCAGGGACATCCGCCCGGGGCGTGACGAACAGCACGACCGCAGAGAGTTCGGACGGGTCCAGCGCCCGCGCCAGGTCGCCAATGGCGTCGGGGGCATCGTGGCGGACATAGGCCGAGCGCACGATACCCGACATGCGCGACAGCGCACCGGACAGACCGTTGGTCCGCTGCATGGCCGATCCTCCCTGTTTGGCTGGCCGATGCTATCCAGTTCAGATACGGTCTGACAAGACGCTGCCGAAACTGGTTTCCTTGGCAATCAGCACGGCCTGCGTCCGGCTCTGCACACCCAGCTTGCGCATGATCGCGGTGACATGCGCCTTGACCGTGGTTTCCGCGATCGACAGGTCGTAGGCAATCTGCTTGTTCAGCTTGCCTTCGCAGATCAGTTTCAGGATGCGGGCCTGCTGATTGGTCAGGCTGGCAAGGCGCTTGATCGCGTCGTTGCGCGGTCCGGTCTCGTCCGTTTCCAGCAGGTCATAGCCCGGCGGCACAAAGACCTGCCCCTGCGCCAGTGTCCGGAACGCCGCGTGAAACACCGCGCGTTGGCTGTGCTTGGGAACAAAACCGGCGGCCCCTGCGTGGATCACCGAACTGATCACGCGATTGTCCGCCATCGACGACACCACGACAATCGGCGTATCGCTCGCCTTGTGCATGCGGATCACGCCTTCGATTCCGTTGACATCGGGCAGGTTCAGGTCAAGCACGATCACGTCGGGCGCATCATGGTCCTGCAGCCATGTCATTGCTTCCTGCAAGGTGGCGGCGCTGTCGATCCGTCCGATCCCGGCCACGGTCTGCAAGGTCATTGAGAGCGCGTCGCAGAATAGCGGGTGATCATCCACCACGAGGGCGGACTGAAAGCTGGCGGGCGGGGTTGGTTTGGTCATCATGTTCATGGGAAATCTATCGCCTTGCGTCCCCGAAAGCTAGCAAAGAGGTGCAGGCGGCGCACCTGTCGAAAGGTCGTAGGCGCCGTGTCTGGGCCAAGGGCACGCTCCAGCCGTCTATAACCAAGGTCGAATACCGCGCCCGGCACGGGCCGGTTAAGACCGCCGCCATCCCGGTCCGGCGGCAGGCGTGCGCATACCCCATGGTCGCATTGCCGTTTTGCTCGCCCGCCCATAATGTGAACCTGACAAGTCGAAGGACCCAAGCCATGCAGATGAATGATTCCATTGAAATCGCCGCACCGCGGTCCGTGGTCTGGGAGGCGCTGCTCAGCCCCGACGTGCTGAAGGATTGTGTGCCCGGCTGCCAGGAGATGAGCGGCTCGGCAGAGGAGGGCCTGGAGGCGACGGTCGTGCAGAAGGTCGGCCCGGTCAAGGCGACGTTCAAGGGCGGGGTGACGATTTCCGACGTGGTCGAGGGCGAGAGCCTGACCCTGACCGGTGAAGGCAAGGGCGGTGCCGCGGGCTTTGCCAAGGGGGGCGCCAGGGTGACTCTGGCCGATAGTGGCGAGGGCACATTGCTGAGCTACGAGGTGGATGCCAAGGTCGGCGGCAAGCTGGCCCAATTGGGCAGCCGCATCATCGACGGATTCGCCAAGAAGATGGCGGCCCAGTTCTTTACCCGATTCCAGGAGGTCGTTCAGGGCCCCGCCGACGGCGATGCCGAAACGGCGGAAGAGACCGGGGCGGAACCCGCCAAGAAGGGCTGGATCAAGCGGATGATCTCGAACTGAGCCACCGACAGGCCGGGTCGGGCACCGTGCGGCACTACGACCAAAGGATCATTTGTGTGATGCGGTACGAGGGCTAAGCTGTGGCGACGGAGAATTATTGGGAGGATACCGAATGGCCTGGAAGACACCGAAACTCACGGAAGTGAACTGCGGCATGGAGATCAACATGTACTCTCCAGCCGAGGATGACAGCCGCGACTACGAGCCGGACCTGTTCTGATCGACACAGGGCCGTTTCGGGCGCCGCCACCACATTCCTGATGGCATATGGCGCCGCCAAGCAGCGGTACGCACCAACAACACCGCTCCTGCGGACCGATACGACAATACCCCGCGTCAGATCGCTCTGGCGCGGGTTTGTCGTGCGGGGGTGATCCCGGACGGGCCTCTGGTGTTTTGCGATGGCGCGTGTAACGTGGCGCAGAACCGACGACAGCAGGGACATCATGCAGGACATCTACCTTGAGAACGACGCCACCGGGCTGGCGGCGCTGGTGGCAAGCGGCGAGGTGTCGCCAGACGCCCTGTTGGATTGCGCGCTCGAACGTGTCGCCGCGATAAACCCCGCGCTGAACGCGGTGGTGATGCTGCGCGAAGGGGTCGCACGGGAGGCGATCCGCGCCGGGCTGCCCGGGGGGCCGTTCACCGGCGTGCCGTTCCTGCTGAAGGATCTCGGGGCCGAAGCCATCGCGTTTCCCACCAACAACGGGTCCGCCCTGATGCGCGACAGCGTGCATCGCTATGACAGCGAGCTTTACCTGCGCCTGCGCGCCGCCGGGCTTGTCAGTTTCGGGCGTACCACATCGCCCGAGCTTGGCATCGGCCCGGTGACCGAGGCACAGGTCTATGGCGGGCCGACGCGCAATCCGTGGAACACCGATTACACATCGGGCGGCTCGTCCGGCGGGGCCGGGGCCGCGGTCGCGGCGGGGATCGTGCCCGCCGCCCATGGCAGCGATGGCGGCGGGTCGGTGCGGATCCCGGCCTCGTCCTGCGGGCTGGTCGGGTTTAAACCCACGCGCGCGCGCCTGCCCGAAGGGCCGGGGGCCGGCGAGGGCTGGGGCGGCATGGCGATTGACGGCTTTCTGACCCGCAGCCTGCGCGATACGGCGGCGCTGCTGGATGCGGTGAATGGCCCGGATCTGGGCGCGCCCTATTTCCCGCCACCGATGCGGGGCACCTTCGTACAGGCGCTCGCCACACCGCCGCGCAAATTGCGCGTGGCCCTGTGCCCGATGACGCTCAGCGGGACGCCGGTACATGCGGATTGCGCCGAGGCGGTCGAAAAGACCGGCCTCTTGCTGGAGAGCCTGGGCCATGCTGTGGAACCGGTGAAACTGCCCGCCGATCTGGGGGTCGAGGAGATGATGGTCGCCTGGACGCGGATCGTCGCCTGCGGCACGGCGCTTTCGGTGCGTTCGGTGCTGGGCGGCACGCCTCTTGACCGCGACCTTCTGGATGGGGTGACGCGTGGCGCGCTTGCCTGTGCCGAACAGGTCTCGGGCGCGGATTACCTGCAGGCCATTGGCGAGATACATGCCTTTGGCCGCCGCATGGCGCATTTGCTGACCCAATGCGATGTTCTGGTCACCCCCACGCTGGCGGCTCCTCCGGCGCGGGTCGGGCAGCACAAGCCCGAGAACGAGGATTTCATGGATTACCGCACCGGGCCGGGTGGCGTGTTCGAATATTCGCCCTTTACCGCGGTGTTCAACGCCAGCGGGCAACCTGCCGTGTCGCTGCCGCTGCATTGGAACGCGGCGGAGTTGCCGGTGGGGGTGCACCTGGCGATGCCCTTTGGCGAGGACGAAGCCTTGATGTCGCTGGCGGCGCAGATCGAAGCCGCCGCGCCCTGGTGGGACACGCAACAGCAACTGGTTGCGCGGCTTGGCTGACGCGTCAAGGAAAGGTGGAACAGGGTCATGACGGTTGCAGAGATCATCATCGAGAATGGCAGGCTGATCACCATTGACGCGCGCATGGGCCGGGCCGAGGCGGTCGCCCTTGGGGACGGGCGCATTCTGGCGGTGGGCAGCAACGCGGATATGCGCGCGTTGCGCGGGCCAGAGACGCGGATCATCGATGCGGGCCAATGCACGGTTCTTCCGGGCTTTATCGAAAGTCATATCCACCTGTTCCCCGGCGGTCTGGAGCTGGGCCTGCTCGACCTTTCACGCAGCCATGACATCGAAACCGTCACCGCCCGGGTCCGGGCCTATTCGGCCGAACAGCCGGATGTGCCGCTGCTCTATGCCATTGGCGCGCATTACGACCTGCTGGGGGCGGGGCGCAAGATCGACCGTCACGGGCTGGACCGGGTGATGCCCGACCGTCCGTTTGCGGTGATGGCGGCGGACCATCATACGGTCTGGGCCAATACGCGGGCGCTGGAGCTTGCCGGGATCCTGCATGGCGGGCCGGTCTCGGACGGCAGCGAGATCGTGATGGGGTCCGACGGGCTGGCCACCGGGGAATTGCTCGAACCCGGCGCCTATGAACATGTGCTGGCCAGAACCGCGTCGGGCGGGCGTGATCTTCTGGGGATGACAACCGGCAATGATCCGGTGCCACCGGCGAACCCACAGCAGCGCGCGGCGGACAAGGCGGTTCTGCGCGACGGGTTGCGGCATCTGGCAAAGACCGGGGTGACAAGTTTTCACAACATGGACGGCAACCTCTATCAGCTCGAACTGCTGTCCGAGATCGAGGCCGAGGGCGATTTGATCTGCCGGGGGCAGATCCCGTTTCACCTGAAGAATTTCGACCCCATCGACCGGCTCGCCGAAGCGGCGGAGATGCGCCGCCGCTTTGACAGCGACTGGCTCTGGTCCGGGCGGCTCAAGCTGTTTCATGACGGCGTGGTGGAATCCGGCACCGCCGCCATGCTGCGGCCCTATCCGAACTGGCCCGACAGCACCGGCGCGCCGTTGTTTGCACCGGAGCAATTCAATGAAATCTGTGTGCGGGCGGATGCGATGGGCCTGCAAATCAGCGTTCATGCCATTGGGGATGCCGCGGTGCGGGGCACGCTGGATGGTTACGCTGCGGCCCGCGCGGCGAACGGGGCGCGCGACAGCCGGCACCGGATCGAACATATCGAGGTGTTGCATCCCGACGATCTGCCCCGCCTGCGCGCGCTTGGGGTGGTGGCTTCGATGCAGCCGCTGCACGCGCCCTGGGGCGGGTTGTTCGCGCCCTCGGACGAGGGGCAGATCCTGCATGAGGATCAGAAACCGCTGGCCTATGCCTGTCAGACCATCCGCGAAACCGGGGTGCCGATGATCTTTTCCAGCGACTGGCCCGTGGTACCGGTCGAGGTGCTGCCTTCCATCGGCGCGGCGGTCGCGCCGAAACCTCTTGGCGGCAACTGGACGGACCAGCGGCAGGATCTGCAGGACGCGCTGGCAAGCTATACCGCGACCGCGGCCTATGCCGAATTCAGCGAGGACCGGAAAGGCCGCCTGGCGACCGGATTGTTTGCCGATCTGGTGATCCTGTCCGATGACATCGAACGGGTCGCGCCGGACGAGCTGGGTTCGCTGGCGGTTCAGGTCACGATTTGCGGGGGCCGTGTGACCTATGACGCGGGCTAGGTTCATCTGGACGTACAGGGGGAGGGGGTCATGCCGGAACCACATGTCCTGATTGCCGGTGGCGGGATCGGCGGGCTGTCGCTCGCGCTGACGCTGCACCAGATCGGGGTCAGGGCCACGGTGTTCGAAGCCGCGCGCGACATGCGCCCGCTGGGGGTGGGGATCAATTTGCAACCCAACGCGGTGCGCGAACTGATCGAGCTTGGCATCGGCACCGACGCGCTTGACCGGGTGGGGATCCCGGCCCGCGAATGGGCGCTTGTCGGGTTGAACGGCAAGGAAATCCATGTCGAGCCGCGCGGGCTTGAGGCCGGGTATGCCTGGCCGCAATACGCCATGCATCGGGGCCTGTTTCACATGTTGCTGTTTCAGACGGCGGTGGACCGGCTGGGGGCGGACGCCCTGCGCCTGGGCAGCCGCGTGACAGCCTATGAGCATCGCCCGGATGGCGGTGTCTCGGTGACCTGTAAGAATGCGCGGGGGGCGGTGTCGCGTCACGACGGTACCCTGCTGATCGGTGCGGATGGTATTCACTCGACCATTCGTGCACAGATTTATCCGGATCAACCGCCGATCCGCTGGGGCGGCATTCTCATGTGGCGGGGCACGACCCGGATGCGCCCGATCCGAACCGGTTCGTCCTTTGTCGGGCTGGGCACATATCGGCACCGCATGGTGATCTATCCGATTTCACATCCCGATCCGGACGGCGTCTGCACTGTCAACTGGATCGCTGAACAAACCGTGGATCCGGGGCATGGCTGGGAAAAGAGCGGCTGGTTCCGCCCGGTCGGGATCGAGAGCTTTGCGCATGAATTCGACGGATTCCGCTATGATTGGCTGGACGTGCCGGCGATGCTGCGCGCGTCGGATATCGCGTATGAGAACCCGATGATCGACCGCGATCCAGTCCCGACCTGGGTTGACGGGGCGGTGGCGTTGATGGGGGATGCGGCACATGCGATGTATCCCACCGGGTCGAACGGCGCGAGCCAGGCCATTGTCGACGCCCGTGTGCTGGGGAAATCGATGATCGATCACGGGGTCACACCGGCGGCGCTCGCGGCCTATGACAGGGCGCTCTGTGCGCCGGTCTCAGAGCTGGTGCTGCGCAATCGCGGGGCCGGGCCGTTCGGGTTGCTCAACCTCGTTCACGAACGCTGCGGTGGCGTGTTCGATGATATCGACCGGGTGATCGCGCCTGCGGAACGGGCGGCTTTTGTTGCCGGGTACAAGCAGGCGGCGGGGTTTTCCATCGAACAACTGAACGCCGCGCCACCCACCATCCCGCAGGGTGCCAAGGTGACGCGGTGATTGCAGCCGGTTATTCGGCGGCCTCCCTGTGTGTCATGCCAGCGAGCAGTTCGGCGATCTCGGGGCGGCAGGATCCGCAATTGGTGCCCGCCTGCAAGGCCTGACCCACGGCCTCAACCGAGAGCAACCCGCCGGTTTCGATCGCATCGACGATGGTGTTCACCCCGACGCCGAAACAGGCACAAAGCATCGGGCCGGGATCGGGAACATCCGCCGGGGTGCGCCCGACAAGCACGTTGCCAGCGGCCTGGCCCGGCAGCCCGGCGAGATAGTCGCGCATCACCGCCACCGGCGCGGGTGACACGAACAGCGCGGCGAGCAATTGTCCCTGGTCCTCAAAGGCGATCCGCGCGGTGCCGCGTGTGGCGTCGATGATCGAACTTGCATTGCTGTCGGTCAGACCGAACATCTCGCGCGCATGGGCTTCCCAGTCGGTCGCGGGCGCGGCCCCGGCCAGTTCGGCACGATACCCGGCCTGGGTGGTCGCCAGCGCCCAATACTCGGCGCGCGCGCGGATCGGCTGGCGCGCCACCGCAAAGCCATACCATGCCGCGTTGAAACGGCTGACATTGACGACGCCGGCCTTGGTTTCCGGCTGCCCCGAGACCGGGTCGGTGACGCCGGGCAGCAACGCGTCGATCCGTGCGGACGGTGCGGTTTCCCCGGTCCAGTGGATCGGGGCAAAGACCTGTCCCGGCTGCATGTCGCGGGTGATCCGCAGCCGCAGGATCACGCTGCCGACCGGGCTGGTCACGGTCACAAGATCGGCGGGCGACAGGTCGAGCCGGGCGGCGTCGGACGGGTGCATGTCAAGGAACGGTTCCGCCATGTGCGACGACAGCCGGGCCGACAGGCCGCTGCGTGTCATCGTGTGCCATTGGTCGCGGATGCGCCCGGTGTTCAGGCGGAACGGATAGCGCCGCCCGGTGCGGGCAACCGGCGGCCTGTGCGTCACCGGAACCAGCCGCGCCTTGCCATCGCCATGATGGAATTTGCCATCGGCAAAGAAGCGTCCCCCGGTGCGCGATGCGGTGATCGGCCAACGGGTCGGTCCCATCGCGTCATAATCGTCATCATTCATGTCCGCGCAGGCCGATATGTCGAAATCGAGCTCGAACCGCGCGGCAACCCCTGACAGCGCCGCGTGTTCGCGGAAAATCTCGGCCGGGGTCTGATAGTCGAATTGCCGCGACCATCCCATGCGCCGGCCCACCTCGGCCAGCTGGGCCCAGTCGGGCCGGGCAAGGCCGGGCGCGCGCAGGGCGCTGCGCTGGCGGCTGATGGTGCGGTCGGAATTGGTGACGGTGCCATCCTTTTCCGCCCATGCGGCGGCGGGCAGCAACACGTCGGCGAGCCGGGCCGTATCGGTGGCGGCGGTGATGTCGCTGACCACGGTAAACGGGCAATCGGCCAGCGCCTGCCGCACCCGGTCGCTGTCGGGCATCGAAACGGCAGGGTTGGTGTGCATCACCCAGAGTGCCTTGATCCGGCCGTCCGCCACCGCGCGGAACATGTCCACCGCCTTGAGACCGGGATTGGCGGGCACGGCCGGAGATTCCCAGAAGGTGCGCACCGCCGAGCGGTGATCCGGGTTGCCCAACTCCATGTGACAGGCCAGCATGTTGGCCAGCCCGCCGACCTCGCGCCCGCCCATGGCGTTGGGTTGTCCGGTGACCGAAAACGGCCCGCAGCCGGGTTTGCCGATGCGCCCGGTGGCCAGGTGGCAATTCAGGATCGCGTTGACCTTGTCGGTGCCGCTGGCGGATTGGTTGACGCCCTGGCTGAAGATGGTGACGACCTTTTCGGTGCTCATCCACATCTTGCAGAACCGGGCAATATCCTGCTCGGTCAGACCGGTGATCGCGGCGCGGGTGCCATAGGCTTCGCGCAGGGTGGCGTCGAACCCCTCGGTATGGGCAAGAAAGCCCTTGTCCAGCGCGCCGCCCTCGTAAATCTGCGTGAAAAGATGGTTGAACAGGGCGACGTCGCTGCCCGGTGCCAGCGGCAGATGCAGATCAGCCCCGTCGCAACTCGCCGTGCGGCGCGGATCGATCACGATCAGCCGGGTGCCGCGCGCCTCGCGGGCGGCGAGGACGCGTTGATGCAGCACCGGGTGACACCAGGCGAGGTTGGAACCGACCAGCACGATCAGGTCGGCCTCGTCCAGGTCGTCATAGGTGCCGGGCACGGTGTCGGTGCCAAAGGCGCGTTTGTGCCCGGCCACGGTCGAGGCCATGCAGAGCCGCGAATTGGTGTCGATATTGGCCGAGCCGATAAACCCTTTCATCAGCTTGTTGGCGACATAGTAATCTTCGTTCAGGAGCTGGCCCGAGACGTAAAAGGCAACGCTGTCGGGGCCGTGTCGGGCAATGGTGTCGGAAAACCGGGTGGCGACCAGGTCAAGGGCCGCGTCCCAGGTGGTGTCCGCCCCGCCCACGCGCGGCGCCAGCAACCGTTGCCCCAGCCCCACGGTTTCGCACAGGGCCGAACCCTTGGAGCAGAGCCGGCCACGATTGGCGGGATGCTCGGGGTCGCCCCGCACATCAAGCCCGCCATGACCATCCGGTTGCAGCAATACGCCACAGCCGACCCCGCAATAGGGGCAGGTCGAGCGGATCGCGGGTGCGTGGCTGTCCTTCATCAGGCGGCGCTCCGCGCACCGATGGCGGCGCCGTCGATCAGGATGCGGCCGTCCTGTTGCAATTGCAGCGGGTAGGTTTCGATGCGGCCCTCATCCGCGCCCTGCGCCGTGCCGGTGTTCAGGTCGAACACCCAGTTGTGCAGCGGGCAGGTCACGTTCTGCCCATGCACGATCCCATCGCTCAGCGGACCGCCCTTGTGCGGGCACCGGTCCGAGGCGGCGAACACCTCGGCCTCGGCGGTGCGAAACACCGCGACACAGCCAACGGGGGTTTTCAGAACACGTGCCCCGCGCAGGGGGATGTCGTCGATATGTCCAATGTCGATCCAGCTCATTCTGCGGCCTCCAATGTCAGGTTGGCGAGGGGGGCATAGCTTGCGGCGCGTTCGGCGGCGTGCTCGGCCCAGGGGTCCTTGCGATAGATCGATTGCGAGAGTTCGAACGCCTCGACCAGGCGCTTGCGCTCGGCCAGGTCATCGACGACGCGTTCCCTGACCCAGTCGAGCCCGACCTTGGCCACCCATTTATAGGCGCGGTCGAGATATTTCGCGTTCTCCCGGTATAGCTGAACAAAGGCGACGGTCAGTTCGATGGCCTCTTCTTCGGTCGCTGCATCGGCCAGCCGTTCGGTTTCCTTGAGATCCATGCCCGCGGCACCGCCGACGCTGACCTGGTACCCGCTGTCCACACAGATGATGCCGACATCCTTGCAGGTCGCCTCGGCGCAGTTGCGCGGGCAGCCCGAAACCGCGAGCTTGACCTTGTGCGGTGTCCACGAACCCCAGAGGAGTTTTTCGAGCTTGATGCCAAGCCCGGTGCTGTCTTGGGTGCCAAAGCGGCAATGATCGGTGCCGACACAGGTTTTGACCGTGCGCAGCCCCTTGGAATAGGCATGGCCCGATACCAGCCCGGCATTGTTGAGATCGGCCCAGATCGACGGCAGGTCTTCGCCGCGCACGCCCAGCAGGTCGATGCGCTGGCCGCCGGTCACCTTGACGGTGGGCACACCGTATTTCTCGGCGGCATCGGCGATGGCGCGCAGTTCCGTCGGGTTGGTGATGCCGCCCCACATGCGGGGCACGACGCTGAAGGTGCCGTCCTTCTGGATGTTCGCGTGTTTGCGTTCGTTGACAAAGCGGCTTTGCGGGTCGTCCTGATACTCCAGCGGCCAGTCGGCGAGCAGGTAGAAATTGATCGCCGGGCGGCAGACATGACAGCCATTGGGGGTGTTCCAGCCAAGCTCCTGCCACACCGCGGCCTGCGATTTCAGCTCTTTCGACTTGATCAGTCGCCGAACGTCCTCGTGCGACAGGTCGGTACAGCCACATACCGGCTGTGCGGCGGGCATCTGGAAATCGTCGCCCAGCGTGACCTGCAACAGTTGTTCGACAAGGCCGGTGCAGGTGCCGCAGGAGGCGCTGGCCTTGGTCGTGGCGCGCACCGCGCCCAGTTCGGCCGCGCCGCCCGATATCGCGGTGACGATATCGCCTTTGCACACGCCGTTGCAGCCACAGATTTCCGCATCATCCGGCAAGGCTGCAACGGCTGAGAGAGGGTCCGATGCGGCACCTCCCTGGTAGGCCGGACCAAAGATCAGCGTATCGCGCATCTCGGCGATATCGGCCCCGTCCTTGATATGGCCAAAGAACCAGTTGCCGTCGGCGGTATCGCCATACATCACCGCGCCGATCAGCTGGTCGTCCTGCAGCACGAGGCGTTTGTAGATGCCCCGCGCCGGATCGCGGAACACGATATCTTCGCGCCCCGGACCCTCGGCGAAATCGCCGGCGCTGAACAGATCGCAACCGGTGACCTTGAGCTTGGTCGAAAGTTCCCGCGGGACAAATGCGCCCGGCTGCCCGAGCAGGGATGCCGCGACCACCTTGGCCTGATCGTAAAGCGGGGCCACCAGGCCGAACAGCTGGCCATCGAATTCCACGCATTCGCCAACCGCATAGATGTCGGGATCCGAGGTGCGCATCTGGGCGTCGACCTCGATGCCGCGCGCCACATCCAGATGCGCGTCATTGGCCAGCCGGGTTTCCGGCCGGATGCCCACCGCCATGACCACCAGGTCGGCGGGCAGGGTTTCGCCGCTTTCCAGCAGCACCGCCTCGGCACGGTCCTCGCCGAGAATGGCCTTGGTCGAGGCCTGGGTTTTCACGGTGATGCCGCGCCGCTCAAGGTCAGAGCGCAAAAGATAGCCCGCCGCCTCGTCAAGCTGGCGTTCCATCAGGTGCCCCATGAGATGCAGCACCGTGACCTCCATGCCGCGCAGGCGCAGACCGGCCGCGGCCTCAAGCCCCAGCAGCCCGCCGCCGATCACCACCGCATGTCCGCCCTTGCCCGAGGCCTCGATCATCGCGTTGGTGTCGTCAAGGTCGCGATAGGTGATCACCCCGGGCAGGTCCTTGCCCGGAACCGGGATGATGAACGGCGCGGAACCGGTGCCGATCAGCAGCTTGTCATAGGGCAGCTCGCCATGCTCTCCGATCACCACCTTGCGGTCGCGGTCGATGCCGATGACCTGTTCGCCAAAGCGGCAGGTGACACCGTGCTGCGCATACCAATCCGCGTCATGGGTGACGATTTCCTCATAGGATTTCTCGCCCGACAGCACCGGCGACAGCATGATCCGGTTGTAATTGCCGCGCGGCTCCCCGTTGAACAACGTGACCTCATAGGCGTCCGGCGCCGTTTCAAACAGATGTTCCAGCGCCCGGCCGGTGGCCATTCCGGCGCCTATGACAACAAGCTTTTCCATGTTCCTATCCTCAGCAATACCAAGCGACGATGTGTGAGAGTTCGCCGGCGCGATAGATCGGCAAGCCGACCGCGCCCGCATAGCCGGCGGTGGCCGGGGAGGGACCGGTTTCAAGCGCCGGCAGGCCAGTGCCCAGAACCTTGCCGATCAGCCCCTGCCACGGTTCGACGCGCCGGGCGATTTCGTCATTCCAGAGCGCCCCATCGCGGGCGCAGATGCCGTCAAGCATCACCGCCGCCGGCTCTTTGCCGACCTTGGCGCTGCGCGCGTCCCAGATTTCGAAACGGCGGGCGATGGGGGTGCCAAGCGCCGAGAGCAAAGTCAGCACATAGGCCTTGCCGCCGGGCACCGGCACCGGCAGCCCGAGACCGGTGGTCAGCCCGGCCTTGCCCGCGCTTTCGGCGCGGATGAACCGATAGCCCGAGCCGAGATCGCGCATCAGGATCGGTGTCCTGGCGGACCAGACCCCGCCGGGCAGCCCCTGGCCGCGCGGGAACTGGGTGTGTTGCGATACCCATTCGAAATGTCTGGCGGCCCCGTAATAGCCATCGTCCAGCGTCAGAACCCCGTCGCCTTCCGACCAGACTTCGATCGCGCCGGTGCGGCTGTCATCATCGGCGCACAGCACGACAAGCACCGCGCGCAGGGTCTTGCCGTCAAAGACCGGGATGGCAACCGCGGCGGTCAGCCCCGCGGCGCGGGCGGCCTCGGTGCGTTTGAAATACGAGCCGTCAAACTGCTTGAGCACAACCGGGCGCTCTTCGGCCCAGGCCTTGCCGGGCAGGCCCTCGCCACGGGCAAAGCTCTGCTTGCCCGAGGCCACGGCGAAATCGTCGAGCGTGCCATAGCTGCCAGACCCGAGCACCAGCTTGTCGCCCTCGGGAACCCAGACTTCGGCGACTTCGACAAACGTGCGCAGGGGCGCGTCCAGAACGGTTTCCATCAGGCTGCATCCTTGTCGGCAATCGGTTCGGCGGGCTCGGTTTTCGGCGCGCCCGCCTTGCCGTGTTCGTAGTCTTCGAGAAAGCTCAGGACCTGTTCGCGATAGTTGTAATAGTCCGGATGTTCGAGCAGCGCCTTGCGGCTGCGCGGGCGGGGCAGGTCGACCTCGGTGATCTTGCCGATGGTGGCTTGCGGCCCGTTGGTCATCATCACCACGCGATCCGCCAGCAGGATCGCCTCGTCCACGTCATGGGTGACACAGATCGCGGTGACCTTGGTGCGCGACCAGACCTCCATCAACACGTCCTGCAACTCCCAGCGGGTCAGGCTGTCGAGCATCCCGAAGGGTTCATCCAGCAACAGCAGCTTGGGCGACAGGGCAAAGGCGCGCGCAATGCCCACGCGCTGGCGCATGCCGCCCGACATGTCGGCGGCCTGCTTGTCCATCGCATCGGCCAGCCCGACCCGTTCGAGATAATACTCGACCACGTCCTGCCGCTCCTGGCGGCTGGCGCGGGGATAGACCTTGTCGACCCCGACCGACACGTTCTCGCGCGCGGTGAGCCAGGGGAACAGCGAGGGCGACTGGAACACCACGGCGCGTTCGGGATCGGCGCCTTCGACGTGACGGCCATCCAGCTTGATCGCACCCTTAGAGATCGAATTCAGACCCGCCGCCATGGTCAGCACCGTGGACTTGCCACAACCGGAATGGCCGATCAGCGAGATGAACTCGCCCCGGTTGACCTTGAGGTTGAAATCCTCGACCACGGTCAGCGGGCCCTTTGGGGTCGGATAGATCTTGTGCAGCTGGCTGAAATCTAGGAAACGCTCTTCGATCAACCCGCTCTGGGCCTCTTTCACGGCGGCGGGCACCCCGTGGATCGGCGTGACATCGGGCAACAGGCGGTTGCCCCGGGTATTGGCCTCGATGCCCACATCCATCAGGTATCCGGTCACCCGCGCGCGCAGTTTCTTGAACACCGGATCATGGTTCATGTCGCCGCGATCGCGTGGGCGGGCCAGGGTCACCGGGATCGGCTCGGCCAGCGTGCCATCCGGGTTCAGCGGCACGATGCGGTCGGCCAGCAGGATCGCCTCGTCGACATCGTTGGTGATCAGGATGCAGGTCTTCTTGTCGGCCTGCCAGATGCGTTCGATCTCATCCGCCAAGTTGGCGCGGGTCAGGGCATCAAGCGCCGAGAGCGGCTCATCAAGCAGTAGCATCTCGGGGTCCATCGCCAGCGCCCGCGCCACCGACACCCGTTGACGCATCCCGCCCGACAGTTCCGCCGGTTTGCGGTCGATCGCGTGGGGCAGGCCGACCATGTTCACATAATGGGCGATCTTTTCGGCGCGTTCGGACTTGGGCAATTTCGGAAACACCGCATCCACCGCCAGCCCGACATTGCCGCCCACCGACAGCCACGGCATCAGGCTGTAATTCTGAAACACCAGCCCGCGTTCCGGTCCGGGGCCATCGATGGGCGCGCCCTTGAACAGCACCTCGCCCTTGTCGGGGGTTTGCAGGCCGGCGACGAGGTTCATCAGGGTCGATTTGCCGGTGCCGGAAAACCCGAGGATCGCAAGGAATTCGCCGTCTTTGACATCCAGCGATATGTTCTTCAGAACCTCGGTGCGTTCGGGACCATTGCCGAACCCCTTGGAAACGTTCTTGAATTGCAGGATAGCCATGGCGCTCACCGGTTGTTCGAGAAGGTAAACATCGACTGGATCGCATACATCAGCCGGTCCAGCAGGAAACCGATGATGCCGATGGTCAGGACCGCCACCATGATCTTGGCCAGCGATTGCGACGAGCCGTTCTGGAATTCATCCCAGACAAATTTGCCAAGCCCCGGGTTCTGCGCCAGCATCTCGGCGGCGATCAGCACCATCCAGCCAACCCCCAGCGACAGGCGCAAACCGGTAAAGATCAGCGGCAGCGCCGAGGGCAGCACCAGCTTGGTGATCTTGGTCCAGGTGTTCATTTTCAGCACCTTGGACACGTTCACCAGATCCTTGTCGATCGAGGCCACGCCCAGCGAGGTGTTGATCAGGGTCGGCCAGAGCGAGCACAGGGTCACGGTGATTGCCGACACGAGGAACGACTTGGAGAACAGCCCGTCATTGGTGGCATAGACCGCCGAGACCACCATGGTGACGATGGGCAGCCAGGCCAGCGGCGACACCGGTTTGAAAATCTGGATGATCGGGTTCACCGCGGCATTTGCGGTGGGCGACAACCCGGCCATGACGCCGATTGGAATGGCCACGGCAGAGGCGATCAGAAAGCCAAAGAACACGGTCTTGATCGAGGTCCAGATCTGGTCGTAATAGCTCGGCGCGCCGGTATAGGCGATGTTCTTGACCTTGTCGGCCTGCCCGCTGGCGATCAGCTTGGCGTTGCGCGCCTCGAGCCGTTCGTTGAACTTGGCCTCTTTCGCGGCCTTGGCCTGGGCATCGTGGTGCAGGTTGACCGCCTGTTCCCAGACCTGCGCCGGGCCGGGGATCGCGCCGAGCGAGGTCTGCACCGTCGGGGCCAGTGCCGCCCAGAGCGAGAGAAAGGCGATGATCGCCACCAGGGGCACGCCCAGCAGCTGCCAGATTTCCGACACTTGCGCGCGGGGATTGTCCCCGGCGATGGCGCGCAGGATTGGCGTCATCCAGGGCAGGCCAAGCACCTGGAACCATTTGTCGGCTGAGGTTATGCGGCTGAAGCGCCGTTCGCGCCGGGCCTCTCGGGCCTCGTCGGTCGACAGGCTGTCATGGTCGATTGCGATCATAGTAGATTGCCTTCCTGGCTATGCGGGGCGCGCGGCGGGCGCGTCGCGTGTCAGAGAGAGGGGAGCGTTCCGCGCCGCGGGGCCGGGCGCGGAGACACGGCTTACCCCTGGATGTCGGATCCGTTGATGATCTGCTCGCCCTTCAGCCCGATCGGCAGGCTTTCGAGATAGGCGTTGGGCGCGCGCCCGTCATAGACGATCCCGTCGATGATATCGGCGGCCGGGGTCGGGGCCTTGTAGCCGTCGCTGTCCCAGGGGAAATCGGCCTCTGCCGCCTGGCCCTCGTCAACCAGCGCGCGGGCGGCGTCGAGATAGATGTCGGGGCGATAGACGGATTTGGCGACCTCGTCATACCAGCTGTCGGGCTTGAACTCGGCGATCTGTCCCCAGCGGCGCATCTGGGTGAGGTACCACACGGCGTCGGAATAGAACGGGTAGGTGGCGTTATAGCGGAAGAACACGTTGAAATCCGGCACGTCGCGCACGTCACCCTTTTCATATTCAAATGTGCCGGTCATCGAATTGGCGATCACCTCGGCATCGGCACCCACATATTCCGGCTGCGACAGCATCTGCACCGCTTCCATGCGGTTGGCATTGTCGTTCTCATCCAGCCACATCGCCGCGCGGATCAGCGCCTTGGTGATCGCGCGGGTGGTGTTGGGGTTGGTTTCGGCGAATTCCGCGGTGATGCCGAACACCTTTTCCGGGTTGTTCTTCCACAGCTCGTAATCGGTGATGACCGGAACGCCGATACCCTTGAACACCGCCTGCTGGTTCCACGGCTCGCCGACGCAATAGCCAAAGATCGTGCCGGCCTCGAGCGTTGCGGGCATTTGCGGCGGCGGGGTCACGGACAGGAACACATCGGCATTGATCTGGCCGGTCACGTTCTCGGGGCTGTAATAGCCCGGATGCAGCCCACCGGCCGCCAGCCAGTAGCGCAATTCGTAATTGTGGGTCGAGACCGGGAACACCATGCCCATGTTAAAGGCCTTGCCCTCGGATTTGTATTTCTCGACCACGGGGGCCAGCGCCGCCGCGCTGATCGGGTGTTGCGGGCGGCCGTCATCCATCGTGGGGATGTTCGGTTTCATCTCTTCCCAGACTGCGTTGGACACGGTGATGCCGTTGCCGTTCAGATCCATGGAAAACGGCGTCACGATATGCGCTTCAGTGCCGAAACCGATGGTTGCGGCCAGCGGTTGCCCGGCGAGCATATGCGCCCCCTGCAAGGTGCCGTCGATCACGCCATCCAGCAGCACTTTCCAGTTGGCCTGGGCTTCGAGCGTCACGAACAGCCCCTCATCAAGGAAATAACCCTGTTCATAAGCCACGGCGAGCGGTGCCATATCGGTGAGCTTGATAAAGCCAAAGGTCAGTTCGTCGATCTCGAGATCCTGCGCGAACAGGGTGCCGGGCAGGGCGGTGAGAGTGGCAAAGGTGGTGAGCAAGTGTCTCATGGGATGTTCCTTTGAGGCGTTCGGTCGGTCACGCGGACCGGAAGAAAACAAGAAAAGCCGCTGACGCACCCCGTCGCGAAGACGGAGGGTCGAGCGGCTTTGCTCAGCGATCCCTGTCGGTGGGAGAATTCGATACGGAGACGCCATTGCCTCTGTGTGGTTTCAGGATGCCCAGAGCTACCGAACCGGTCAAGCCACGCGGCGAGGGGATCGGTTATTTTTGCTGCGTCGCAGCGTGCGAGCTGCTGCGGTGCCGAAAAAATGGGCGCTATCGGTTGTGGGGGTCAAAAATGCGGCCATCGAAAAAACCGTCCGGCTGTAGAATCAAGCCGCCAGAGGCTGAGGCCACGGCGGTTGGATGCTGGATCGCCCCTTCGAGCTTTTCCGAGGCGCCGGGCATCTCGGCCCCCAGCGGTTGCAATGCCTGCCGGTAGAGATCGGTGCGAAAGACATCCGCCGCCCGATCCGCGGCGGTGGCCGGGTCCAGCCCGCTGCGCGCGGCGATGCGATGGGCGATCCACCGCGCCTGGCTGCGCCATGGGAAATTCGCGGCTCCGTGGTGGAATTCGGCAAACCGTTCGACCGTGCGTTGCTCTCCCTTTTGGGAAATCGTCAACCGGCCACTCAGGGCGCGGTCGATCACCTCGGAAGGCAGGTCGAGATAGCGTTTGCGCGACAGGATCTCGGAGGCGGTGGTGTGGCTCGACGATGTCGCCAGCCAGCGCCCGGCTTTCCACGCCGCGCGCATCAGCCGCCCCAGCAGGTGCGGTTCGGTCTCGGCCCAGCCGGTGCGCGTGGCCAGTACCTTTTCCGGGGCAAAGGACCAGATCGCCGAGCCGGGCAGCAACAGCGCGCCGACGCCCGCCTCGACCGCCGCCGAGCCCCATGGCTCGCCGACGCAAAAGGCATCGATCTCGCCCGCCGTCAGCGCGTCGGCCATCAGCGGCGGTGGCACCGTGCGGATGTCGATCCGGTCGCCGTTCAGCCCGGTGGCATCAAACCAGTAGCGCAGCAATTCAACATGCATCGAGAACGGAAAAGGCACGCCGATTGTCAGGCGGCCCTCGAGGGCCGAGGCCAGCGCCGCGCTGGCGGCGCGGGCATCGCGAAAGTCAAAGGCAAAGCCGGTTGCGCGCAGCCGCGCTTCCAGCCGCTTGCCGACCCCGATGACCTCGCCGTTGATCGAGAGAACCGAAACCGCCGACAGCGCGGTGGCCACGCCGCCCAGCCCGAGCGCCATGGCGACCGGGATCGGCGACAGCATATGCGCCGCGTCTACGCGACCAAAGGCCAGCATGTCGCGAACCGAAGACCAGGACGGGGCAGGGACCAGGTCGAGCGACAGGCCCTCGGTGGCGGCAAAGCCCATCTCTTCTGCCAGGATAAGCGGCGCCGCATCGACCAGCGGCATGTAGGCGACCGAGAGCGCGACCCGTTTCACGACAGCAGCCCCGCCGTTGACACCAGCGCCTCCGCCACATCGGCGACCCGGCGGCCCTGGTCCATCGCGGCACGGCGCAGCAGCGAATAGGCTTGGCCCTCGTCGATCCCCTTGGCCTTCATCAACAGGCCCTTGGCACGGTCGATCACCTTGCGCTCTTCCAGAGCGCGGCGGGTCTCGGCCAGTTCGCTGCGCATCTGCCGCGCGATCTGGAACCGGGTGATGGCGGCATCCATGATCGGTTTGAGACGGTCCGGTTTGAGCCCATCAGCCACATAGGCGGACAACCCCGCCTCGATGGCCGCGCGGGCCAACCCGCCGGCGGCGGGGGAAACGAACATCGCCACGGGGCGGTCCAGCGGCCCGGAGGCGAGGGTGAGTTCCTCGAGCATGTCGCGGGTGGGGTTGTCGATGTCGATCAACACCACGTCCGGCGCATGGGTGCTGATCTTGCGGGCCAGACCCGACGGGTTACCGATCACGAAAACCTCGTAATCGCCCGACTCCTTGAGCGCATCGACAATCGCGATCGCACGGTCGCGGTCTTCTTCGACGACAACAATGGTCAAGGGTTCTGCCATGTGCCCTGTCTGGGCCAGACCCGCAGATCAGGCAACCGCCACGCGCCGGACAGGACGCTCTGCCGCCATTCGGCTGGCCGCTGTCGAGTTTTTGGGCGGGGTGCCCGAAACTTTGGCAGTTTCGTGTTGGAGCCGGCCGGGAAACCGCACGGTCAAGGGTTGTGCGAATCTATATTTCTGTTATTCGTGAATTATGGAAATAGAGATTCTTCCCCGTCTTTCGGCCCTGGCCCATCCACAGCGTCTGGCGCTGTTTCGATTGCTGATGCGGCGCTATCCCGACCGGGTGCCGGCGGGCGAGCTGGCGAATGCGCTTGATCTCAGGGCCAGCACGCTTTCCGCCTATCTTGCAACGCTGGTGCAGGCCGGGCTGCTGACCCAGACGCGGGTTGCGACCTCGCTGCTATACGCGGCGAATATCACGGGTGTGCAACAGATGTTCGACCATCTGCTGCTGGAGTGTTGCGGGGGCCGCCCCGAACTCTGTCCGCCGCGGGCACAGCCTCGCGAACCGGGCGCGAGCTACAGGGTCCTGTTCCTCTGTACCGGGAATTCGGCCCGTTCGATCCTTGCGGAATCCATATTGCGCCACGAGGGCGGTGATCTCTTCAGGTCTTACTCGGCCGGAACCCGCCCGTACCCGGAGCTCAACCCGTTCGCGCTTGAGCTGCTGAAATCGAAGGGGCATGACACGTCGACCCTGCGGGCCAAGAACCTGACCGAGTTTCGGCAATCTGATGCGCGGCCGTTCGATTTTGTATTCACGGTCTGTGACAGGGCCGCGAACGAAACGTGCCCACCCTGGCCCGGACAACCGATCAGTGCGCATTGGGGGATACCCGATCCCGTCAAGGTCGAGGGCACTGATGCGGAAAAGCGCCTCGCCTTCCAACAGGCCTACGGCGCGCTTCGGCGTCGGATCATGGCGTTTGCCGCCCTGCCGCTGGCATCGCTGGATCGGGTGGCCCTGCAACATGCGGTCGATGATCTCGCCCGATCACCCAGAGAGGAAATCTTGTCGTGACAGTCTATGCCATCAACGGTCTTGGCCGCATGGGAAAACTTGCCCTGCGCCCGCTTTTGCAACGTGGGGCCAGCATCGCCTGGATCAATGACGCGGTGGGCGATCCGGCCATGCACGCACATCTGCTCGAATTCGATACGGTGCATGGCCGCTGGCCCGCCACCTTTGGCCATGATGCCCAGAGCGTGACGATTGACGGCACGCGGCTGCGGTTTGTCGGAACGGCGGATCCCGGGGCATTGCCGCTTGACGGTGTCGATGTGCTGATCGATTGCACCGGCAGGCACAAGACCGAGGCCCAACTGGCGCCGTATTTCACAGCCGGGGTCAAGAAGGTCGTGGTTTCGGCCCCGGTCAAGGATGGACCGACGGCGAATATCGTCATGGGTGTCAACGAAATGAGCTATGATCCGGCGGCGCACCGGATCGTCACCGCCGCCAGCTGTACCACCAATTGCATCGCGCCGGTGGTCAAGGTGGTGCATGAGGCCATTGGCATTCGCCACGGCTCGATCACCACGGTGCATGACGTGACCAACACCCAGACCATCGTTGACAGGCCGGCCAAGGATCTGCGCCGCGCGCGTTCGGCCCTGAACTCGCTGATCCCCACCACGACCGGCAGCGCCACGGCTATCACCCTGATCTATCCGGAACTCAGGGGGCGGTTGAACGGTCATGCCATCCGTGTGCCGTTGCTGAATGCCTCGCTCACCGATTGCGTGTTCGAGATGCAACGCGAGACAAGCGCCGACGAGGTCAACGCCCTGTTCAGGAGCGCCGCCCAGGGGCCGCTCGCGGGTATTCTGGGCTATGAGGATCGCCCGCTGGTCTCAGCGGATTACACCAATGACATCCGCTCGGCGATCGTGGACGGGCCGTCGACCATGGTGGTCAACGGAACCCAGCTCAAGATCTACGCGTGGTATGACAATGAAATGGGCTATGCTCATCGTCTGGCGGACGTGGCGCTGATGGTCGGGGCATCGCTGTGACACAGCGCGCCGAGGGTCTGTCGGCCTATATCGCGGTCACCGCCGCCTATTGGGCCTTCATGCTGACCGATGGCGCCTTGCGGATGCTGGTGTTGTTGCATTTTCACGGGCTGGGCTTTTCGCCGGTGCAACTGGCCTATCTCTTTGTGCTCTATGAAATCGCGGGGGTTGTGACCAACCTGTCGGCGGGCTGGATCGCCGCGCGGTTCGGATTGACAAGCACGCTTTACGCCGGACTCGCCCTTCAGGTTGCCGCGCTGTTCGCGCTTGCGCAGCTTGATCCGGGCTGGACGGTGGGCGTGTCGGTGGCCTTTGTGATGCTGGTGCAGGGGGCGTCGGGGGTGGCCAAGGACCTGGCCAAGATGTCATCGAAATCGGCGGTCAAGCTGCTGGCCCCGGCGGCGGGGGGCGGGCTGTTCCGCTGGGTTGCTCTGTTGACCGGGTCCAAGAACGCGGTCAAGGGCGTCGGGTTTCTCACTGGGGCTGTCCTGCTGGCCACCATCGGCTTTGACGGGGCGCTGCTGGGCATGGCGGGCGCGCTCGCACTGATCTTGCTGGCGGTGCTGGCGTGCATGCCGACGGGGCTGCCCGCGGGGCGCAAGGGCGCTAAGTTTTCCGAGCTGTTCTCGCGGTCGGGCAATGTGAACTGGCTGTCGGCGGCGCGGGTTTTCCTTTTTGGCGCGCGTGATGTCTGGTTCGTGGTTGGCATCCCGATCTATTTCTACGCGGTGCTGTCGGATGGCAGCGACGCGGGCAACCGGGCGGCCTTTTTCATGATCGGAACCTTCATGGCGGTCTGGATCATCCTCTACGGCGCGATCCAGGCCGCAGCCCCGCGCATCCTGCGCGCCGATGACCGGGGCGAGGCCGGGCTGATCGGGGCGGCGCGGCACTGGGCGCTGATGCTCTGCGGGGTGCCGGCGGTTCTGGCGGGGCTGGTTGCGGTGCATCCCGAACCGGCGATCTGGCTGACGCTGGCGCTGGTGGTCGGGCTGCTGGTTTTTGGCGCGCTGTTCGCGGTGAATTCCTCGCTGCATTCCTACCTGATCCTGGCCTTTACCCGCGCCGAGCGGGTGACCATGGATGTAGGGTTCTATTACATGGCCAATGCGGCGGGGCGGCTGATCGGCACCCTGCTGTCGGGGCTGACCTATCAGGCGGGCGGCTTGCCCCTGTGCCTGGGGACGGCGGCGCTGATGGTTGCGCTCAGCGCGCTGGCCGCGGGAAAACTCAGCCCGCACAGCGTCGAAACCCTGCGCCTGTGACGATGCCTGTCCGTGCGCCTCTCGGGGTCGCTAGCCGCCGCGCGGGTCAAGCAGTTTTGCCAGGACGCTGTCACCGCTGATCTGGCCAAGTATCTCGCCATCCGCGATCACGCCGACCGGGCGGCCGGTTTCGATGACCTGGGTCATCACGTCCTGGATGCTCATGTCGGGGGCGACGCAATCCACCGGGGGCGTGTCGCCCACCGGTTCCATCACGTCGCGCGCGCAGAGCACGCCAAGCGGGTTCATATGTGCCACGAAATCCGCGACATAGTCGTTGGCGGGGGCCGAAAAAATCTGTTGCGGGGTGCCGCATTGCATGATGCGCCCGCCCTCCATGATCGCGATCCGGTTGCCGAGCTTGAAGGCCTCGTCCAGATCGTGGCTGACAAAGATGATGGTGCGCCGCAGTTCCTTTTGCAGGTCCAGCAATTCATCCTGAAGCCGCGTCCGGATCAGCGGATCGAGCGCCGAGAATGGCTCATCCATCAACAGGATCGGGGCCTCGGTGGCAAAGGCGCGGGCCAGGCCGACGCGCTGCTGCATCCCGCCGGACAGTTCGCCGACCTTGCGATCGGCCCAGTCGGCCAGCCCGACAAGATCAAGCTGCCGGTTGACCTGTGCGCGCCGGTCGCTGCGCGACAGGCCGGAGAGTTCGAGCCCAAGCCCGACATTCTCGCGCACGGTGCGCCAGGGCAGCAGGCCAAATTGCTGGAACACCATGGCGACATGGTTCTGGCGAACCCGCCGCAGGGTCGGGGCATCGGCATTGGTGACATCGACCATGCCCGAGCCGTCATGCACGCTGACCGCGCCGCGCACCACCGGGTTCAGCCCGTTGATCGCGCGCAGCAAGGTGGATTTGCCCGATCCCGACAGGCCCATCAGGACGAGGATTTCGCCCTGCTGCACGGTCAGGCTGCAATCATGCACGCCCAGGACCTGTCCGGTGGCGGTCTGGATTTCGGCGCGGTCCTGCATCGCATCCATCAACGGCAGGGCCTCTTGCGGATGGTCTCCGAACACGATGGACACGTTGTCGATGGCGACGGCTTCAACAATTTTCATTATGACGTCCTCTCGATAGTACCCTTGGCGATAAGCCCAGCAATTGAAACGTAGATCTTGTGATCGCCGATCTTGGCTTGTTTTAGTTCCGCAGCGATAACACGAGGGTCATAAAAGGCGGCGACGTTCTCCGCGATTTGACGGGGAACATATCCGATGTGCCAAGTCTTTAGTTCTCCTCTCTTGGCAGCAGCAATCCCCATAACCTTGATGGCATTTTCGTCATTTGGATTGTGCGGCTCCGGCACTAAACGAATACCAAACAATCTGTTTTCATCGGACGCACTTGCGGCAGCCTTCAAAAAGGCGATGACGTCATCAATGCGGTTATCAATCCCAGCAACTGCAAACCAACCACTTCCAATTCGCCAGTTAATCCAGTTTCCGTTGGGTCGATTGGCTCGAAACACAAACTTTTCAAAGGGTTTCATCGAATCCTACCTTCAGTCAGCGCTCCATCCGCAGCATCCGGTCCAGCATGATCGCCAGCACCACGATGATGAAACCGCTTTCGAAACCAAGCGCGATGTTCACCGTATTGATCGCCCGCAGGACCGGCACGCCCAGCCCGTCGGCCCCGACGAGGGCGGCGATAACCACCATCGACAGCGACAGCATGATGGTCTGGTTCAATCCCGCCATGATCTGCGGCAGCGCATAGGGCAGCTCGACCTTGACCAGGGTCTGCCGGTTGGTGGCTCCGAAGGATTGCGCCGCTTCGAGCAAGGGCTGAGGCGTTGACGAGACCCCCAGATGCGTCAGCCGGATCGGCGCGGGCAGAACAAAGATCACCGTTGCGATCAGCCCCGGCACCATGCCGATGCCAAAGAACACGATGGCGGGGATCAGGTAGACAAAGGTCGGCAGGGTTTGCATCAGGTCGAGCACCGGGCGCATGGCGCGGTAGAGCCGGGGCCGGTGTGCCGCCGCGATTCCCAGCGGCACCCCGAGCGCCATGCAGAAAACACAGGCGGACAGCACCAACGTCAGGCTCTCGGTGGTTTCTTCCCAATAGCCCTGGTTGAGAATGAACAGGAACCCGACCGCAACGAAAACACAGGTCTTCCAGCTGCGCTGGAACAGCCATGTCAGCCCGACAAAAACCGCGATCACGATCAGCGGGTGCGGCGTTTGCAGCACCCAGAGGATGCCGTCGATCAGCGCCTCCATCAGCACCGAGAGGGCGTCAAAGAACCAGGCGAAATTGTCCTGTAGCCAGAGAAAGAAAGCCTCGGCCCCGTCGCCGACGGGGAGTTTGCTGTTGGTCAACCAGTTCATGGATGCTCCGTGTCAGGTAATGGGGCCGGGCGGCGGATCAGTTCAGCAGGGCCTTGCTGGCCATTTCATAGGCGTCGGTTTCACCGCTGGCATCCTTGACACCGTCAAGCCACGCCTTGAGCGCGTCGGGGTTCCCGGCGATCCATTCAGCGGCGGCCTCGGCCGGGTCGGTGCCGTCATCCAGGATCGCGCCCATGATCTCGTTCTCCATCGCCAGCGTGAATTCGAGATTCATCAACAGCTTGCCGACATTCGGGCAATCTTCGACATAGCCGGCACGGGTGTTGGTAAAGACGGTGGCACCGCCCAGGTTGGGCCCAAAGAAATCATCGCCGCCGGTCAGGTAGGTCAGCTCGAAATTGGCGTTCATCGGGTGGGGCTCCCAGCCCAGGAACACGACGGGTTCGCCCCGGCGGTCGGCACGCGCCACCTGTGCCAGCATGCCCTGTTCCGAGCTTTCCTTGACATCGAATTCGTTCAGGCCAAAGGCCCCCTGTTCGATCATGTCCAGGATCAGGCGGTTGCCGTCATTGCCCGGTTCGATGCCATAGATCGTGTTGTCCAGTGCCTCGCCCTGTGCCGCGATGGCGTCAAACGAGGTGATGCCCAGATCGGCCCCCGCCTTGTTGGTTGCCAGCGTGTATTTCGCGCCCTCCAGATTGGCGCGCACGGTGTCGACGGTGCCCGCTTCGCGATAGGCGGCGATGTCGCCCTCCATTGTGGGCATCCAATTGCCGAGGAACACGTCGATATCGCCAGCAGCGAGCGAGGTATAGGTGACCGGCACGGACAGGACCTTGATGTCGGTGTCATAGCCAAGCGCGTCAAGCACCACGGTGGTCGCGGCGGTCGTGGCGGTGATATCGGTCCAGCCGACATCCGAGAAGGTCACCGAACCACAATCGGCGGTTGCGGTGGTTGCGGCGGCGGCCAGCGCCAGCGCGGAAACAAATGTCTTGGTCATCTTGTCATATCTCCCCTTGGTTTTCCGATTGATGCGCCCTGGCGCATGAAATTGCAACCGAGTGCCCGGATTGGTGGCGTTTTGCACCGTGTGGTCTGCTTCGAAGCGGGCGTCAAACCCGTTGCGCGCCCTTCTTGCGTCAAAGAACATGTGCATTGCCGGGGGGCGGCGTCACGGTCTGGAACGCATCCGACAGCGCGTGCAGCGGATCGGACGGAGGTCGGGGCGTCTCGTGGCTCACAACTTGAACGGGATGAACAGGGCGAGATCGGGCCAGAGATAGAGCAGCATCACCATCAGCAGCATCAGCGCCAGAAACGGCAGGGTGCCGCGCGACACGTCCGCCAGGCTCGACCGGGTGACCGATTGAATGACATAGAGGTTGAGCCCGACCGGCGGGGTGATCAGCGCGCATTCGACCATGATCACCATGTAGATGCCGAACCAGATCGGATCGAACCCCATGCCCATCGCCGCAGGCAGCAAGACCGGCGTCATGATCAGCACCATCGACAGCGCCTCGAACACCAGCCCCATGACAAGCAGCACCACCGAAACCAGCAGGATCAGCCCCACGGGCGAGGCGATGGTTTCGGAAATCATCAGCGAAATGTCCTGCGGGATACGGTAGAGGGTGATGGCCTTGCCAAAGATTTTCGCGCCCGCGATGATCAGCAGGATCGCTACCGTGGTCGCCATGGATGCCAGCATCGCTTCCCACAACCTGGCCCAGCTGAGCGAGCGCAGGATGACGCCGGTTATCAGCAGCGCCATGGCAAAGCCGATGGCCGCTGCCTCGGTCGGGGTGAAGGCCCCGGAATAGATACCCCCCAGGATGACAGCCGCCAGCGCGATCGAGGGCAGGGCGCGCAGGCTGGCGTCGCGCCGTTCGCGCCAGCTTGCGGCGGGTACGGAGGTGTAATCTTGCAGGAAACGTGCCGACAGGATCGCATAGACGATGAACAGGGCGATCAGTCCAAGCCCCGGTCCGATCCCGGCCATGAACAGCGCGATCACCGATTCCTCGGTGACAAAGCCATAGATGATCAGCGGTATGGAGGGCGGGATCAGGATGCCAAGTGTGCCGCCGGCGGCCAGCAGCCCATAGACAAAGCGCTTGTCATAGCCGCGCGAAATCATCTCGGGGGCGGCGACGGTGCCGATGGTGGCGGCGGTGGCGACCGAGCTGCCCGAGATCGCCGCGAAGATGCCGCAGGACAGGATCGTGGCCACCGCCAGCCCGCCCGGCCAATGCCCCACCCAGGCCTGTACCGCCGCAAAGAGGTCGCGCCCGACACCGCCCTTGAGCAGCACGTTGGACATCAGCAGGAACAGCGGCACGGCCAGCAGGATGAACCCATCCATCGTCGACAGGATCGCCTGTGGCGCCATCAGCGGCGAGAACCCCCCGACCACCAGCATGCCAAGACCAAGTGCGCCGAGCGCAAAGGCCACCGGAACCCCGATGAGCAGCAGCCCGAAAAGCGCGACGAGAATGATGGCAACGGTCATTGCGTTTCCTCGGTCTGGGCCGTGTCGTTGCCGCGCAGGATGCGCCAGAGACAGGTCAGGCAGGACAGGATCAGCAGCAGGAACCCGGCCGGCACCGAGGCCTCGGGGAGCCAAGCGGGCAGGTCGAGCATCGTGCCCGTGGTGCGGCCACGTTCAAAGCTGTCGAGAAAGATGTCGTAGCCATAGATCAGCACAACCACCGAAAAGCACAGGATCACCAGCAGCGAGATCACCTCGGCGGTCCGTTGCCATGGGCGCGGCATCTGGGCCGTCAGCGCCGTGACCCGGATATGCCGGCCATGGCTCAGCGCCCAGCCCATCGCGACAGGGCAGGCCCAGATCAGGCAGAGCTGGCTGAGTTCGGCAGCCCAGATCGTCGGGGCGTTAAAGAAATACCGGGCAACCACCTCGTAGGTCAGCAAGACTCCCGTCAATGTCAGAAGTCCAGCCGCCAACCAGGCCATGGCGGTCTCGATAGCCGCAACGATGCGCATCGTGAGTGGTCCCTGCAAGGCTTGTCGCCCCGCGCAGAGCGCGAGGCACCGGGGGGTTAGAATTGTTGGGCGGCGTCCAGCATGGCCTTGCCGGCTTCGCCGGTTTTGCCAAGAAAGATGTCATAGACCGGTTGCGAGGTCGCCTTCCACGCCGCCAGTTCCTCGGCTGTCGGAGTATAGATCGTCATGCCGTTTTCCTCGGCTGCGGCATAGGCGCGGGCCTCGATCGATGCCATTTCATCGCGCACGGCGTTCTCGGCATTGACCGCCGCCGCCGAGATGATGTCGCGATGGTCCTGCGGCAACCCATTCCACCAGTCGGTATTGGTCACGACAACAAATTCGATATCGGCGTGATTGGTTACGGTGATCGTGTCCATCACCTCCCAGAGCGAGCGTGATTGCACACCCGACACGCCGGTCATGCCGATATCGACGGTGCCACGCTGATAGGCGAGATATTGTTCGGATCCGGAGATGATGGTCGGCGCTCCGCCCGCGGCCTCGGTGAAATCGCCCAGTGTCTTGCCAAAGACGCGAACCTTTTTGCCTTGCATATCCGCCGGGGTGGCGATGGGGCCGCCATTGGACAGCATGATCGCGCCGCCATAGGCCTGCCACCACAGGATGGTCGAACCGGTCTCCCTGACCGCTGCGTCGATCGGGCCGCGAACCGGGCTGTCGGGGGCGACCGCCTTGCGGACCTTGTCCTCGGAGTCAAATAGGAAGGGCTGATAGAATATGTCCACCATCGGGATGTCGCCCACAAAGCGGGTCAGCGACGCTACCCCGGCCTCGATGGCACCGGAGCCAACCGCCTGTGGCACTTCCTTGTCCTTGTAGAGTTGGGCGCTGTCATAGATCTCGACGGTGATATCCCCGTTCGAACTGGCCTCGACCTCTTGCTTGAAGGCCAGCAGGTTCTGTCCCAGATGGCTCTTGAGCGGCAGCTGCAACGAGATGCGCATGGTGGTTTCGGCGGCCTGAACCGCGAGTGAACCGGCCACAAGCAGGGCCGCCGAGGCAAGCCCGGTTACAAGTGTTTTCATGGTTTCCTCCCTAGGTCGTGCGATATTTCTTGCGGAAGGCCGTGCGAATTACAAGCGCTTTGCCGGTATCTGGGCGGGTCATCGCGGGGCACCCGGCGCTTGCGAACTGCCCGAACCAGGGCATATGCCCGGTCGGTGTGCGCAAATCTTGGGCGCGCGCTGGAAAACTGCGCAATTGTGGCGGGTGCCGCACAGATTTGCGTCGCGGCCAACAGGGTGTGACTTAACGTTTTCGCCATGAGCGAAGAACAGATATTCGATGAGATGTGGGGGCGGACCGACGAAACCCGGTTTCCCTATCAGCAGTTCAAACACTGGTTCGATGCCGAGGACCCCAGCCGTCTGCGGGCCAAGCAGCGCGAGGCGGAAGAGCTGTTTCGCCTGACCGGGATCACCTTCAACGTCTATGGCCGGGCCGAGGCGGAAGAGCGGCTTATCCCGTTCGACATCATCCCGCGCATCATTTCGGGCCGCGAGTGGCAGAAACTGTCGCGCGGCATCGAACAGCGGGTGCGGGCGATCAACGCCTTTCTGTATGACATCTATCATCGGCAGGAGATCGTGCGCGCGGGCCGCCTGCCGGAAAAGATGATCAGCCGCAACGACGCGTTTCTGCCCGAGATGATCGGGGTCGATCCGCCGGGCGGTGTCTATACCCATGTCGTCGGCATCGACCTGGTGCGGACCGGGGATGACGAATTCTATGTTCTGGAGGACAATGCCCGCACCCCGTCCGGGGTCAGCTACATGCTCGAAAACCGCGAGACCATGTTCCAGATGTTTCCGGAACTGTTCACGCAGAACCGGGTACAGTCGGTACAGAACTACCCGCGCTCGCTGCGCCGCTCGCTCGCGGCCTCGGCACCGGCCTGTGCCGGTGATACGCCGACGGTCGCGGTGCTGACGCCGGGGATCTACAATTCGGCCTATTTCGAACATGCGTTCCTGGCGGACCAGATGGGGGTCGAACTGGTCGAAGGGCATGACCTGCGCGTGGTTGACGGGCGTGTCGCGATGCGCACGACCCGGGGTTACAAGCCGATCGACGTGCTCTACCGCCGGGTGGATGACGCATTTCTCGATCCGCTGAATTTCCGCCCCGACAGCCAGCTGGGCGTGCCGGGGATCCTCGATGTCTATCGCGCGGGCGGGATCACCATCGCCAATGCACCGGGCACCGGGATCGCCGATGACAAGGCGATCTACAGCTACATGCCCGAGATCGTGGAGTTCTATACCGGCGAGCGGCCGATTCTGGAAAACGTGCCGACCTGGCGCTGTTCGAATGCCGACTCGCTGGCCTATGTGCTCGACAATCTCGGGGACCTGGTGGTCAAGGAGGTGCATGGGTCGGGCGGCTATGGCATGTTGATCGGTCCCACCGCCTCGAAAAAGGAAATCGCGGCGTTTCGCCGAAAGCTCAAGGCGCGGCCGGGCAATTACATTGCACAGCCGACCCTGTCGCTGTCGACGGTGCCGATCTTTACCCGCGCCGGCCTTGCGCCGCGCCATGTCGACCTGCGCCCCTTCGTTCTGGTCAGTCCGCAGAACATCGAGATCACGCCGGGCGGGCTGACGCGGGTGGCGATGAAAAAGGGCTCGCTGGTGGTAAATTCTTCGCAAGGCGGAGGCACCAAGGACACCTGGGTGCTGGAGGACTGATGCTCGGAAAGACTGCAAATGGCCTCTACTGGATGTACCGCTATCTCGAACGGTCCGAGAATACCGCGCGGCTGATCGAAACCGGGCAGCGCATCGCGTTGTCGCAATCCGGCGGGCGCGAGAGCGAATGGCGCTCGATCGTCGAGGCCGCCGGCGTGTCGGCGGGGTTCGACGCCACGCACGAGGCCGCCACCAAGGATACCGCGGTCGACTGGATGTTGCGGTCCAGGGCGAACCCGTCCTCGATCCTGTCCTGTATCGGCGCGGCGCGGACCAACGCACGAATGGTGCGCGCGGCCCTGACCCACGAGGTCTGGGAAAGCGTGAACAGCGCCTACATGACCGCGACCAGCATCCTGTCGCGCAAGGTGACCGAACGTGATCTGCCCAAGACGCTGGGCGCGATCCGGCGCTGTACGGCATTGGTGCGTGGCGCGACCCATGGCACGATGATGCGCAACGACATCTACAATTTCGCCCGCATCGGCACCTTTCTGGAACGTGCCGACAACACGGCGCGGATTCTCGATGTGAAATATTATGTCCTGCTGCCTTCGGTGTCTTTTGTCGGCAGCCCGGTGGACAACGTGCAATGGGAAACCATCCTGCGGTCGGTTTCGGGCTATGGCGGTTATCGGCTGGCCTATGGCAACAACCCGAACCCGCGTGACATCGCGCAGTTCCTCGTGCTCGACCGGCGCTTTCCGCGCAGCATCGCGTTCTGCACCCACAAGCTGCGCGACAATCTGGACCACCTGGCGCTGGATTATGGCGGGCGGATGCCGTCGCTTGAACGGATCGAGCGGTACGAACAGAAGAACCGGGCACAGACCATCGACGGGGTGTTCGAATACGGCCTGCACGAATTCATCCAGAAGGTTCTGACCCAGATCTCGGGGCTGAGCGGGCAGATCGAGATCGACTATCGATTCTATGAGTGAGCCATGAAACTACGCATTCGCCACGTCACGCGTTACCAGTTCGGCGATCCGGTGAGATACGGGCTGCAACAATTGCGCAAGACCCCGAAATCGAGTCATGGACAGACCGTTCTGAACTGGACGACCCAGGTCGAGGGCGGACGCAAGGAGCTGGCCTATGAGGATCACCATCACAATACGGTCGAGCTGTTGAGCATCGACAGGAATGCCGGGTTGCTGGTGGTGAGCAGCGAGGGCGAGGTCGAGATCACCCAGACCGACGGCATCGTCGGGCGGCATCCGGGGCCTGCGCCGCTGTGGCTCTATCGGCGGGGCACCGCGTTCACCAAGGCCGGGGCAGGGGCGCGCGCGTTGCTGCATGAAACCGACCCCAGGGCGCCCGATCTTGAACGGCTGCATGGGTTGATGGCGCTGATCCGCAAAAACGTGGCCTATGAAACCGGAGCCTCGGATCCGTCATGGGACGCCGAAGAAGTGATCGCCCATGGGCGCGGCGTGTGCCAGGACCATGCGCATGTGGCGCTGGCCTGCACCCGCGAGATGGGGTTCGCGGCGCGATACGTTTCGGGCTATCTGATGCTGAACGACGCGGTCGAGCAGGAGGCGATGCATGCCTGGATCGAGGTTCACGTGGACCGGCTGGGCTGGGTCGGGTTCGACGTGTCCAACGGAATCTCGCCCGATCACCGCTATGTACGGGTGGCGACGGGGCTGGACTATGGCGATGCGGCACCTGTAACTGGCAGCAGAGTCGGCGGAAACGGCGAGGCCCTGTCGGTTCACATAGAAGTGGCGCAACAATAGAAGGTTCCCGATGACCTATTGCGTGGGAATGATGCTCGATTGCGGAATGGTCTTCATGTCCGACACCCGCACCAATGCCGGGCTCGACAATATCTCGACCTTTCGCAAGATGCAGATATGGGAAAAACCCGGGGATCGCGTGATCACCATGATGACGGCAGGGAACCTTGCCACGACCCAGGCCGTGGTGAGCCTGCTGGATGAACGCAGCAAGGCCCCCGAAGATCGTGAACCCTCGATCCTGGCGGTGCCCTCGATGTTCCAGGCGGCGCGGCTGGTGGCGGATACCCTGCGCGAGGTGATTGCCAACCACGCCCAGAGCGGACAGCGCGCCGACAGCGCGTTCAACGCCACCATCATCCTTGGTGGCCAGATCGCCGGGTCAGAACCGCGCATGTTCTTGATCTATCCCGAGGGCAATTTCATCGAAACCGGCAGCGACACGCCGTTTTTCCAGATCGGCGAGATGAAATACGGTCGTCCGATCCTGGTGCGGGCCTATGACAGCGCGATGAGCTTTGAAGAGGCGATGAAGCTGTTGCTGGTGAGTTTCGATTCCACGCTCAAGGCCAATTTGACGGTGGGGGCGCCGTTTGACTATCATTTGTATGAACGCGACACGCTCACGACGGGCCATACCGGGCGGATCGAATTGGACAATCCCTATTTCGAAATCGTGTCCAAGGGGTGGGGCGAGGCGCTGAAAACCGCGCTCGACAGCCTGCCCGCGTTCCGGCTCTAGCGCCCATTGCGTTGGTGGTTTTGCTTCGTCCGGAAACGTCCTAGACTGCACGCCGAAAGGAATGCGCCGTGGATGAACCATCTCTGGATGTCGATGCGCTGATTGCCTGCCCGGTCTGTGATGCCCTGCATCAGGTCAGCGACGTGCCCGCCAATGCGCGGGCGCGATGCCATCGCTGTGGCGAGGTGCTGTTTGCGCCCAAACCCGATGCAATGACCCGCGTGGTCATGCTCGCCGGGACGGCGCTGATCCTGATGGTCACGGCGGTGTTCTTTCCGTTCCTCGACCTGAGTGCCGGCGGGTTCGAGCAGCACAGTTCGGTGCTGGACGCGATCACCGCCTTTTCCGACGGGCTGCTGTTGCCGCTGTCCTTTGCGGTGGCGGCGCTGATCGTGATCCTGCCGGCGCTGCGCCTGATGGCGATCCTCTACGCGATCGGTCCGATGATGATCGGCTATGTGCCCGCGCGCCACGCCAGCGCCGCGTTCCGTTTCGCCCAGGTTCTGCGGCCCTGGTCGATGGCCGAGATCTTCATCGTCGGTGTCGCGGTGGCGCTGGTCAAGGTCGGCGGGCTGGCGACAGTGGCGGTGGGGCCGGCTTTTTGGGCCTTTGTCGCGCTGGTGCTCGTGACGACGCTGAATGATACGGTAATGTGCAGGCTGACGATTTGGAAAACGCTCGAAGACCGAACGCGGTCCTGACCGCGCGCCGCGCGGGCCTTGTGGCCTGTACCACCTGTTGCAAGGTGCATCATCCGCGCGAGGCGCATTGCCTGCGGTGCGGTTCGCGCCTGCACAGCCGCGAACCGGGCAGCCTGCAACGGGTCTGGGCCTGGTGGTTCGCTGGTCTGATCATGTATATCCCGGCCAATGTCTACCCGATGCTGCGCACCGCGACGCTGGGGCACGAGAGCCAGAGCACCATCATCGGCGGCATCTTTGAATTGTTCGCGCATCATGCCTACGGTGTTGCGCTTATCGTGTTCATCGCCTCGGTGATCATCCCGATGGGCAAGTTCGTCGCCATTGCCTTTCTCGCGCTCAGCATCCGGCGGGCCAGTATCCTGAGCGCCAGGTCACGCCTGCACCTTTATGAAGTTGTCGAGTTCATCGGGCGCTGGTCGATGCTGGATGTATTTGTCGTCGCCATCCTGTCGGCCCTTGTACAATTCGAGTTTGTCGCCAATGTGCATCCGGGGATCGCGGCGGTATCATTTGCCTTGTCGGTTGCGTTCACGATGCTTTCCGCGCAAAGCTTCGATCCCCGATTGATCTGGGACGCGGATGAGGCCGATCCAACATGACTGATGACTCCAAACCGGCGGAGATGGACATAAGCCCGCCCTCGCGCTCGCCCTTGCGCAACCTGTCGGTGGTCTGGCTGGTGCCGGTGCTGGCGTTGCTGGTGTCGCTTCTGGTGGCATGGAAAGCCTATTCCGACCGCGGCGTGCTGATCGAGATCAGCTTTGAGAACGCCGCCGGGATCAAGGCCGGGGAAACCACGCTGCGCTATCGCGAGGTCACGATAGGCACGGTGGAAAAGATCGGGTTCTCCGAGGGCTTGAAAACCGTCGAGGTGTCGGTGCGCGTCCAGAAAGAGGTCGCGCCTTTCATCAATGACACGGCGCAATTCTGGGTGGTGCGCCCCGAAGTGTCGGCGGAAGGGGTTTCCGGCCTGTCCACCGTTCTGAGCGGGGTCTATATCGACAGCAGCTGGGAGAATACCGGCGGTGCCGAGGTCACGTCTTTTGTCGGGCTTGAAAACCGGCCGCTGATCGATCTCAATGAAAAGGGCACCCGCGTTACCCTGCGCGTGTCGGACGGGACGGTGATTTCCGGCGGCGTGCCGGTGTTCTACCGGGGCATCCGCGTCGGGCGCACCGAAACGCCGCGGCTGGACAAGGCCGGGTCGGCGGTGCTGATCGATGCGATGATCGAAGCGCCCTACGACAAGTACCTGACCACCGCGACGCGGTTCTGGGACAATTCCGGCTTTGCGGTGTCGCTTGGCGCGTCGGGGCTCAAACTGGACGTGGGCAGCTTTGCAACGCTGATCAGCGGCGGCGTGTCGTTCAACACCTTTTTCTCCGGCGGCAGGCCGGTGACGCAGGGGCAGGTCTATGATCTCTACACCGACGAGGACGTGGCGCGCGAGAACGCCTTTTCGCGGGTGTCCTCGCGGACCGTAACGGTGGCGACCATCTTCCAGGAAGGCGTGTCGGGCCTGTCACCGGGGGCGGCGCTGAATTTCAAGGGGCTGAAGATCGGCGAGGTCGATACCTTGTCGGCCTTTGTCAGCGAGGACGAGGTCACGCCACAGGTTCACCAGCTGGTCACGCTCAAGGTCGATCCGGACCTTATGGGGCTGCCCGAGGGCGCGACCACCGAAGAGGCGCTTGATTTTATCGGGCTGGCGGTGGAAGGCGGCGTGCGGGCGCGGCTGAACAAGGCCAGCCTCCTGACCTCGTCGCTGATCGTGGAACTGGTCGAGATCGATGACGCCACACCGGCCGCCTTTGACCGCGAGGCCGAACCCTTTCCGATGATCCCGAGCGTGGAAACCGACCTGCCTGACCTGAACGCCACGATGGAAGGCATGATGAAACGGGTCAACGGGCTCAAGATCGAGGAGCTGATCGAACGGGCGACCAGCATGATGGCAAGCGTCGAGGCCTTTGCGTCGAGCGACAAGCTGCGCGCCGCCCCTGGCGAGATCGTCGGGTTGGTCGAGGATGCCCGTGCGCTGGTGGCGAGCGAAGAGATGCAGGCGCTGCCCGGTGATCTGCGCAAAACCATCGACGAATTGCGCACGACGATTGCCAAGGCCAACGCCGAGAACCTGGTCGACCAGCTGGTCGCGACCCTGAAACGCGCGGAAGAGGCCGCCGACAGCCTCTATACCGCCGCCGATGACGTGCCCGCGGTGGTCGAGGAACTGCGCAAGGTGGCCGCCAAGATCGCCGCCCTGCGGGCCGAAGAGCTGGTGGATGCGGCGACCGGCCTGATGAACAGCGCCAATGCCCTGATCGATACCGAGGGCGCGCGCGCGTTGCCGCCGGCGCTCACCGCGGCGCTGGACGAAATCCGCAGCCTGCTGGGCGATCTGCGCCAGGGCGAGGCGGTGAGCAATGTCAACGCGGCGCTGACCTCGGCCAAGGATGCCGCCCAGTCGGTGGAAACGGCGGTTGCCGGTCTGCCCGATGTGGTCAGCCGCCTTGAGGGGATCGTGAGCGAGGCCGAGGCGCTGATGGCGACCTATGGCGCGCGCTCGGATTTCAACGCGGAAACCCTGGCCATGCTGCGCGAGGTGCGGACCACGGCGCGCAGCATCGCGGCGCTGGTTCGCACGCTCGAGCGCAGCCCCAATTCGATCCTGTTTGGAAAGTGATGCCATGACTGTATTCAGCCGGTTGGCCCTGTGCCTGGCGATGACGCCGCTGCTTGGGGGCTGCGGCGAAACCGCCGCCCGATATCTGCTCGACGCGCCATCCCCGGCGCAGCGTGTCGGTGTCCGGGTCAGCACCATCGAGGTTCGTGACGTGGAATTGCCCGATTACGCCTCGGCATCGGAAATCGTGGTGCAGGACGAGGCCGGTGCGTTGTTGCCGCTGCCCAGTGCGATCTGGGCGGATGACCCGGTGCGGGGCATTTCGCTGGCGCTTGCACGCAATCTCGACGCGGCCTCGTCGGCAACCGCGATCACCGAGCCCTGGCCGCTGGCCGAGCCGCCGGATGCGCGGGTCGATGTCCGGGTAGAGCGCATGGTCGCACAGTTTGATGGCCAGTTTCGCCTGAGCGGGCAATATGCCATCTCTTCGCCGGACCTGGTGGTGCGCGAGCGGATCGAGCGTTTCGAGATCCTGCGCCCGATGACAGACCAGACGCCGGCCTCGGTGGCGGCCGCGACAAGTGCAGCCTTGCTGGCGCTCTCCGAACAGATCGCGCAACGCCTGCGCTGAACCGGTCTCATCTGCCGCTGTCTGAAATCTGGGATTTCAACGGGTTGCAGGATGCCGGGTGTTTTGGTGACACGCGAAACGCTGCAACGCGCGGCGGCGTGATGGCTTGCCCGTTGCCGGATCGCTGGACACAAAAAAGGGGCGGCGACATGTGTTGCCGCCGCCCCTGTGTTTCATATGCCGGATCAGTTCAGGTCGAACCGGTCCGCATTCATCACCTTGGTCCATGCGGCGACAAAGTCATTGACGAATTTTGCCTGGTTGTCGTCCTGTGCATAGACTTCCGCATAGGAGCGCAGGATCGAGTTCGAGCCGAACACCAGGTCCATGCGGGTCGCGGTCCAGCGGGTCTCGCCGGATTTGCGATCACGGATTTCGTAGAGACCATTTTCGACCGGGATCCACTGATAGGCCATGTCGGTCAGGTTCGCAAAGAAATCGGCGGTCAGCGCGCCCGGACGGTCGGTAAACACGCCATGCTTGGTGCCGCCATGGTTGGTGTCCATCGCCCGCATACCGCCGATCAGAACCGTCATCTCGCTAGCGGTCAGGCCCATCAACTGGGTGCGGTCGAGCATCAGCTCTTCCGGGCTCACGACGTAATCGGCCTTTTGCCAGTTGCGATAGCCATCCGCCAGAGGCTCGAGCACGTCAAAGCTCTCGACGTCGGTCATCTCGTCGGTGGCGTCGCCGCGTCCGGGGGCAAAGGGCACGGTCACGTCGATGCCAGCGGCCTTGGCGGCCTGTTCGACACCCACATTCCCGGCCAGCACGATGACATCGGCAACCGAGGCACCGGCCTGCGCCGCGATCGGTTCCAGAACCGACAGGACACGGGCCAGGCGCTCGGGTTCGTTGCCTTCCCAGTCCTTCTGCGGTGCCAGGCGGATACGCGCGCCATTGGCGCCACCGCGCATGTCCGAACCGCGATAGGTGCGGGCGCTGTCCCAGGCGGTCGACACCATGTCCGACAGGCTCAGCCCGCTCTCGGCGATCTTGGCCTTGAGCGCATCCACATCGTAACCGGTCGCGCCGGCGGGCACCGGGTCCATCCAGATCAGGTCTTCCTGCGGAATGTCGGGCCCGATGTAACGTGCCTTGGGGCCCATGTCGCGGTGGGTCAGCTTGAACCACGCACGCGCAAAGGTCTCCGAGAAGTAATCCGGATCGGCACGGAACTTTTCGCAGATCGCGTTATAGGCCGGGTCGACCTTCATCGCCATGTCCGCATCGGTCATGATCGGCATGCAGCGGATCGAGGGGTCTTCCACGTCCACGGGCATGTCGGCCTCGTCAATGTCGACGGGCTGCCACTGCCATGCGCCGGCGGGGCTCTTCTTGAGTTCCCACTCATGGTCGAACAGCATGTCGAACCAGCCCATGTCCCACTGGGTCGGGTTGGCGGTCCATGCCCCTTCGATGCCCGAGACCACAGTGTCGCGGCCAATGCCACGGCCCTTGGTGTTGATCCAGCCGATCCCCTGGAATTCGGGCCCCGCGGCTTCCGGATCGGGGCTGAGGTCCTCGGCAGAGCCGTTGCCGTGGCTCTTGCCGATGGTGTGGCCACCGGCGGTCAGCGCGGCGGTTTCCTCGTCATTCATCGCCATGCGCTTGAAGGTCTCGCGGATCTGTTCCGCGGTCTTGGCGGGATCCGGCTGGCCGTTCACGCCTTCGGGGTTCACATAGATCAGACCCATCTGGACAGCCGCCAGCGGGTTTTCCATGGTGGCCGGCTCTTCGACGTTTTTATAACGCCCGTCGCTGGGGGCCAGCCATTCCTTTTCCGCGCCCCAGTAGACGTCGTTCTCGGGGTGCCAGATGTCTTCGCGACCAAAGCCAAAGCCAAAGGTCTTCAGACCGGCGACCTCATAGGCCACGGTGCCCGACAGGATGATCAGGTCGGCCCAGGAAATCTTGTTGCCGTATTTCTTCTTGATCGGCCACAGCAGGCGACGGCCCTTGTCGGTGTTGACGTTGTCCGGCCACGAGTTCAGCGGCGCAAACCGCTGGTTGCCGGTGCCGGCGCCACCACGTCCGTCGGCCAGGCGATAAGAGCCCGCCGCATGCCATGCAACACGGGCGAACATGCCCACATAGCTGCCCCAGTCGGCGGGCCACCAGTCCTGGCTCTCGGTCATCAGGGCGCGCAGATCGGCCTTGAGCGCCTCGACATCGAGTTTTTTGACCTCTTCGCGATAGTTGAAGTCCGGGCCCATCGGATTGGTCTTGGTGTCGTGCTGGTGCAGGATGTCGAGGTTCAGCGCATTCGGCCACCAATCCATCACCGACTTGTTCCTTTCGGTATTGCTACCGTGCAGGATCGGGCATTTGCCCGAGCTGTCGATATCGTTTCCGTCCATGTCTTAGCTCCCGTTCTGGCTATTCTAACTGGCGTCTTGAAACAGGCGCATGTCACGTCGCCGCGCCGGCCCAAACGGCACCGCGTTCGCACGTCGTCAACGATCTCGCGTCGCCATTGGCAAGAAACGCGGCCCGTATCCGGGTCGATCCCGTGACATCCCCCTGATTTCTAGAATCGTTATAACAAGGCCGGGCGATTTCTATAAGTTGTATTTTTTCATTGTTGCGATAAAATTTTCTTATGAAAAATGTCACGCTCAAACAGTTGCGCTATTTCGAAGCGCTCGCCCAGCACGGGCATTTCGGCCGCGCCGCCGAAGCCTGTGCGATCACGCAACCGGCGCTGTCGGTTCAGATCAAGGAACTGGAACAGGAGCTTGGCGCGGTGCTCTTTGAACGCGCGGCGCGGCAGGTCAGGCTGACCACCCTGGGCGAGGCATTCCTGTCGCGGGTGCAGGATGTCTTGCGGGCGGTGGAAGGGCTGGGGGATCTCGCGCGGGCCTCGCATGCGGGGCTGGTGGGACGCTTGCGGCTTGGGGTGATTCCGACCGTCGCGCCCTATCTGCTGCCGTCGATCATAGGCAGGCTCTCGCAGGCGCATAACGATCTGGATGTCTTTGTGCGCGAAACGATGACGCCCAGGCTGGTCCAGGAGTTGCTGGACGGCCGTCTGGACGCGGCAATTGTCGCGCTTCCGATTGGTGAGCCGTCGCTGGTCGAGATCGAGCTGTTTTCCGAGAATTTCGTGCTGATCCGTCCAAAGGCAGAGGCGGACAACCCGGTTCCCAATGGCGAAGACCTGCGGCGGATGCGGCTGTTGTTGCTGGAGGAGGGGCATTGCTTTCGCGACCAGACCCTGGCCTTTTGCAACATCCAGTCTTCCCTGCCGCGCGACGGGTTGGATGGCAGTTCGCTGTCGACGCTGGTTCAGATCGTCGATGCGGGGATGGGGGTCACGTTGATTCCCGACATGGCTGTGCCGATCGAAACACGGGCGGCGTCGGTCTCGATTGCCCGCTTCGCCGAACCACAGCCCTCGCGCCGCATCGGAATGATCTGGCGCAAGACCAATCCGCTGGGCGAGCAATTGATGCAGGTCGCCGAGATCGTCCGCCAGGCCGGCACACAGCTTCGCGGGGAAACCGGCGCGGAACCTTGACCCGACGGGTCGAAGAAAGCCCGGTAATATTCGGAAATTGTACAGTATTTTTGGAAGAACCAAGTGGCAGCCCGTAGGGGAATCGAACCCCTCTTTCCAGGTTGAAAACCTGGCGTCCTAACCGATAGACGAACGGGCCAGCGTTGGTGGGCGTTCATTAGGCAATCGCACGGGGGGGCGCAAGAGAAAAAATACCGAAATCGAAAAGAAAGTGAACGAGCGGCCCGATCAGGCGGATTGCGCGGGGGCGGCGTCGTCCAGGCGCAGCTGTGGGGTCTTGCGTCCGCGCCATTCATTGATCTCCAGACGGCCCGCAACGTGGAATCGCGCGCCGCCGTGATCGGCCATCTTCTGACCCAGCGGCGTGTCGAACGCGCCAAAGCAAATTGCATCCAGAGACCCGCCCATACCGTCGCTGAGCGAAAGTTTCAGATGCGAGTCCCCGACGCGCTTTGCATAGCGCACCTGCAGGTCGGGCAGTGCGAAACGCGGTGCCGCGGCCCCCGCGCCGAACGGGCCGGCCTGTTCGATCTGTTCGATCAACTCGATGGTCACGGCCTGTGGCATCAAGACCCCGTCCAGCCGCAGATCGGCGGGGCCGGCGGTGCCCGCGCCTTGCCGCGCCAGCAACTCGGACAGGCGCGCCATCGCTTCGGGCAGGCGGTCGCGCGCGACGGTCAGCCCCGCGGCCATCTTGTGTCCACCACCCTTGAGCAGCAACCCTTCGGCGGCAAGACGCTGGATCGCGGCCCCAAGGTCGATTCCGGCGACCGATCGGCCCGAGCCCTTGCCCTCGTCGCCCTCAAGCCCGATCACGATGGCCGGGCGGTTGGCCGCGTCCTTGAGGCGCGAGGCGACGATGCCAACGACCCCCGGATGCCAGTCTTCGCCAGCGGCCCAGACCAGGGGCGCGTCCAGACCGCGCTCTTCCGCCTGTTCCAGCGCCGCCGCCCGTACCGCGCTTTCGATGTCCCGGCGCTCGGTATTGAGCAGGTCAAGCTGCGCGGCCATGGCCTCGGCCTCGGAGGCGGAGTCGGTGGCCAGCAGACGGGCCCCCAGGTCGGCCTTGCCGATCCGCCCGCCCGCGTTCACCCGCGGTCCGAGCAGGAACCCGAGGTGATAGCTGCTGGGCGCGGAATCCATGCGCGACACATCGGAGAGCGCAACCAGCCCCGGTCGCTCGCGGCGGGCCATGACGCTCAGCCCCTGGCGCACAAGCGCCCGGTTGGCCCCGATCAGCGGCGCGACATCGGCAACCGTGGCCAGCGCCACCAGATCAAGCAACGCCATCAGGTCCGGCCCCGCCGGCATCTTGGCCTCGCGCATCTGGCGCGCGGTTTCCACCAGCATCAGGAACACGACGCCGGCAGCACAGAGATAGCCCAGATCGCCGCTCTCATCCTGGCGGTTCGGGTTCACCACGGCGAGCGCGGCGGGCAGCGTTTCGCCGCCAAGGTGATGGTCCAGAACGATGACATCCGCATCGCGCGCCGCCGCGATGGCGTCATGCGAAAGCGTGCCGCAATCGACACAGACGATCAGGTCATGCGCGGCGGCAAGCCGGGTCATCGCCGGGACATTGGGTCCATAGCCTTCGTCGATGCGGTCGGGGATATAGAGGGTAGAGGCAAGCCCCATCTGCCGCAGCCACACGATCAGCAGCGCCGCAGAACTGCCGCCATCCACGTCGTAATCGGCAAAGATCGCGATGCGCTGGCGGCGCTTGACGGCGTCGAGAAACCGGGCTGCCGCCACCTGCATGTCGCGCAGACCGCGCGGGTCGGGCAACAGGTCGCGCAGGCGCGGGGACAGGAACGCCTGGGCCTCGGCCGCGGGCACACCCCGCCGGGTCAGAACCTGGCACACCGCGCGGGGCAGGGCGGTATCCTGCACCATCGCGTCAGCGGCGCGTTCGGTTTCCACATCCGGCCCGATCCAGCGGCGTCCGGTCAGCGAGGACTCGATGTCCAGAAATGCCAAGACGAGTCCCTTTATGCTGTTCATTTGGGGGCTGGCCGGCGGGCCACCGGGGCGGCCAGCCGACAAATGTCAGGGGGGTGATCAGACCGGGGTGCGGTATTCCATGCGCCGAACCGAGCCGGTCTTGGAGCGCATCAACAGGGTCTGGGTGGTCAGCCAGCCCGGTTCGCGCTTGATACCGGCGAGCAGGGTGCCGCCGGTGACGCCGGTGGCGGCAAAGATCACGTCCTGCTGGGCCATCTCGTCACGGGTATAGATCTTGTCCAGATCGGTGATCCCGGCCTTGGTGGCGCGTGCTTTTTCGTCGTCGTTGCGGAACAGCAGGCGGCCCTGGATCTGACCGCCCATACATTTCAGCGCCGCCGCGGCAAGCACACCTTCGGGTGCGCCGCCCTGACCCATATACATGTCGATGCCGGTCTTGTGGGACTCGGCGCAATGCATGACGCCGGCCACATCGCCATCGGTGATCAGCCGGATCGACGCGCCGGTGCTGCGCACTTCGGCGATCATCTCTTCGTGGCGCGGGCGTTCGAGGATGCAGACCGTGATGTCGGATGGCGAGCAGCCCTTTTCGGACGCCAGCGCGGAAACCCGCGTCGCCGGCGGCATGTCGAGCGACACCAGCCCCTCGGAATAGCCCGGCCCGATGGCCAGCTTGTCCATGTACACGTCGGGCGCATGCAACATCGAGCCGCGCGGACCCATCGCGATCACCGTCAGGGCGTTGGGCATGTCCTTGGCCGTGAGCGTGGTGCCTTCCAGCGGATCGAGCGCAATGTCCACGCCCGGCCCGTTGCCGGTGCCCACCTCTTCACCGATATACAGCATCGGCGCCTCGTCCCGTTCACCTTCCCCGATGACCACGACCCCGGCAATGTCCAGCAGGTTCAGCTGTTCGCGCATGGCGTTGACCGCTGCCTGGTCGGCGGCCTTCTCATCACCCCGGCCAATCAGCGATGCCGACGCGAGCGCGGCCTGTTCGGCAACGCGCGCGAGGCCCAGCGACAACATGCGATCGTGGAATTCATTGGTATCGGTCATCAAAAGCTCCTGTTTCGGGCAATGTTCGTTTGAATATCATACGCTCTCGATGCGCAACGCAACCGGCGGCGAGGCGATGACATCGGTTTTTTGCATTTCGGCCAGCGCATCGTCGAGCGCCGCGCGGGTGGTTTTATGCGTCACGATCAGCACCGGTGCCGTCGAGTCGGAATGGCCGTATTGCCGCATCCGGTCGATCGAAACACTGGCATTGCCGAGAATCGTCGCGACCTTGGCCAGCGCGCCGGGTTTGTCCAGCAGCGCCATGCGCAGGTAATAGGGGGCCGGAAGCACCGCTCGCGCCGAGGGCGCATCGGTGAGCGTCGCCGCCGGTTGCCCAAAGGTCGGCAGGCGCAGGCCCCGCGCCAGGTCACAGACATCGCCCATCACCGCGCTGGCTGTCGGGCCCTCACCGGCACCGGGGCCACGCAGCACGATCTGTTCCACGGCGTTGCCCTCGATGACGATCATGTTGGTGCCGCCTTCAAGCTGTCCCAGCGGCGAAGAGGCCGGCACCAGGCAGGGCTGCATACGCTGCTCCAGGCCACGCCCGGTGCGCTGTGCCACCCCCAGCAGCTTGATCCGATAGCCCATGTCGGCGGCCTGCCGGATGTCGTCGATGGTGATGCGCTGGATGCCTTCGAGTTCGATCCCGTCGAAATCCGGCCGGGTGCCGAACGCGATCGACGACAGGATCGCCAGCTTGTGCCCGGCATCGATGCCGCCCACATCCAGGTTGGGGTCGGCCTCGAGATAGCCAAGGTCGCTGGCTTCCTGGAACACCGCGTCATAGGGCAGGCCGGCATTTTCCATCCGGGTCAGGATATAGTTGCAGGTGCCGTTCATCACACCCATCACGCGGGTGATCTCGTTTGCGGCGAGCCCCTCGGTCAGCGATTTGATCACCGGAATGCCACCGGCAACCGCGGCCTCGAACCGGATTGCACGGCCCAGTGCCTCGGCCCGTTCGGCCAGCGCCTGACCATGGATCGCCAGCATCGCCTTGTTCGCGGTGACCACATCCTTGCCCGCGTCCAGCGCCGCTTCGGTGGCATCCTTGGCGGGGCCATCGGTGCCGCCCATCAATTCGACAAACACATCCACATCGTCGCGTTTCGCCAGGGCAACCGGGTCGCTTTCCCAGGCATAGCTGCTCAGGTTGACGCCGCGATCCTTGTTCGCATCACGCGCCGATACGGCGGTGATCCGGATGTCACGCCCGGTGCGGGCCGACAACAGCGCTGCCTGGCTGCGAATGATCCTGACCACGCCCACACCAACGGTGCCCAAACCTGCTACTCCGAGCCGCAGAGGTGCTGTCATCAACCTGTCCCTTGTTCTTGTTGCTCGCCGTGCTCTAGCGGGTTCGGCGCAGGGGCGCAACGTGGCAGATGTCGTCGTTCATTGCTGTACGCCGGCCCGCATCCGCGTCTGGGTTTCCCGGTCCACCACCGGGGCATTGTTCAGCCGCCGGGCGCGATCCTGCAAATTGGCAACGCGCCCTTGCAGGTCCTGCTGCACGTCCTGGTGGCGCTCCTGCGGATCGGGTTGCGGCACAAGCAGCGTTTCGATGGGCGCGAGCGCCGGATAGCCGGCCTGTTCCAGATGGCCGGGTACGGTGTCGTCCAGCTGCGGTATCTGCGCACAAGCCGCCGGCACAAGCGCCGCCAAAAGCATTCCAATCCATGCAACGGTCTTTCGGGGCTGCGGCGACATGGCTACCTCTTGCATCACGTTCTGTATCCGGTCATGCCCGTTTGAAGATTGTGGTGCAAGCAGGGGTTTTATCTGAACAAATGTTCAGATACATTCAATTCATGGCACGTACCACGGGTTCCCATTCCGACATCACCGGGCCGCGCATTCGCGAGGTTGCGATGCGCCTGTTCGCGCAGCATGGCTATGCCGCGGTGTCGATGCGCCAGATTGCCTCCGGCGTCGGGGTGCAGGCAGGGGCCTTGTACAATTATACGCCGGACAAACAAGGTCTGCTCTTTGGGCTGATGCGCGAACATATGGAAGAATTGCTCGCTGCCCGCGCCGCCCGCGATGTACCCGACGACCCGCTGGCGCAGCTCGAGGATTTCACCCGGTTTCACATTGCCTTTCACATGGAGCGGGCGGATGCGGTGTTCGTGTCCTACATGGAATTGCGCAACCTCGATGCCGGGAATTTCGCCACGATCGAGTCCCTGCGCAGCCGTTACGAAGACGAGCTGGAAGCCATCCTGCAACGCGGCGTGGCGGTCGGCCTGTTCTCGGTTCCCGACAGCAAGATCGCGACACTTGCGCTTATCGCGATGCTGACCGGCGTGAATACCTGGTATCGCACTGGTGGCCGTCTTTCGGTGCAACAGGTTGAAACGATCTATTGGGACATGGTGCGCAAGGCGGTTGCCCCCTGACGTTCAATCGTGACTATATATCAACATGTTGGCGTCGACAATCAATGTGACGGTTGAATAAATGTGCCATTGCGCAGATCCGCCATTGCCTGTCGTAACTCCGCTTTGGTGTTCATCACGATCGGCCCGTGCCAGGCGACCGGCTCGGCGATCGGCGCGCCCGAGATCAGCAGAAAGCGAACCCCGTCCGGACCTGCCTGAACGGTGATTTCGTCACCGGTTCCAAAGCGAACCAGAGTCCGGTCGCCCGAAAGATCACGGATGTTCACCTCTTGCCCGGCGACTTCCTTTTCCAGCAGGATGCCGGTTGGGGCGGATGCATCCGCAAAGGCCGCCGCCCCCTCGAACACATAGGCAAAAGCCCGGCGATAGGTGTCGATGCGAAAGCTCTTGCGGATTCCGGCAGGCACCGACACATCCAGGTATTGCGGATCGGCGGCGATGCCGTCCACCGGCCCGGTCTGGCCCCAGAACGTCCCGACGATGACTCGGATGCGGGTGCCGTCATCATCGATCACCTCGGGAATCTCGGCCGCGCCCACATCCTGATAGCGTGGTGCGGTCATCTTCTGCGCGGCGGGCAGATTGCCCCAGAGCTGAAATCCATGCATCTGACCGGTGGCGTTGCCGCGCGGCATTTCCTGGTGCATGATTCCCGAACCGGCGGTCATCCATTGCACGTCGCCGGCCCCCAATGTTCCGTGATTGCCCAGCGAATCGCCATGCTCGACGCTGCCGGACAATACATATGTGATGGTTTCGATGCCGCGATGGGGGTGCCAGGGAAAGCCCTTGATGAAATCCTCGGGGCGGTCATTGCGAAAGTCATCAAACAACAGGAACGGATCGAGTTCGGTCGGATCCTGGAACCCGAAGGCGCGGTGCAGTTTCACGCCGGCCCCTTCCATGGTCGGAATGGCCTTGCGGGTTTCAAGCGTTGGTCTGAGCGACATGGTCGTCCTCCTGTTCCGACTTGCGTTGTGATTATCATAGATGTGTGCAGGCGCGCCGCAATCCGAGGGGGCGAACCGGCGTTGTGCGGTGGCGCGCAGTTCCTGCCGGTGTCGCAAACAGATCAGATATTGCGGGTCGAACGGGCGACGCTGGCAAAAAAAGTCGCATCAGGGAGATTTCAACATGCGCGTGGGATTCATCGGATTGGGCAATGTCGGCGGCAAGCTGGCGGGGAGCTTGTTGCGCAACAAGGTCGATCTGTCGGTTCACGATCTTGCCCCGGATCGCGTCGAAGGCTTTGTCGCGCGTGGCGCACAGGCAGGCGGGAGCCCGGCCGAGATGATGCACGGATGCGACGTGGTCATCACCTGTTTGCCCAGCCCCATGGCGAGCGATGCGGTGATGTCCGGGATGCTGGACGAGGTGGTCGCCGGCAAGGTCTGGATGGAGATGTCCACCACCGACGAGGCCGAGGTCAGGCGTCTGGGGCACGCGGTTCAGGAACGGGGCGGGGCGGCTGTGGATTGCCCTGTTTCCGGCGGCTGTCACCGCGCGGAGAGCGGCAATATCAGCATCTTCGCGGGGTGTGACCGGGCGACTTTCGAACATGTCCTGCCGTTGTTGACCACGATGGGGCGGCGGGTGCTGCATACCGGCGGGCTGGGCAGTGCGAGCGTTCTCAAGGTCGTGACCAACTATCTCGCCACCGCCAACCTGGTCAGCTGTGCCGAGGCGCTGGTGGTGTCCAAGGCCGCCGGCATGGATCTGAACGTGGCCTATGAAGCTATCCGGATCAGTTCGGGCACCAGTTTCGTCCACGAGACTGAAAGCCAGGTGATCCTGAATGGCAGTCGTGACATTTCGTTCACGATGGACCTGGTGGCCAAGGATATCGGCTTGTTTCAACAGGTGGCGGACCGCTCGGGGGTGCCGCTCGACATCAATCCGAAGCTGATCGATATTTTCGCCGACGGAATCGGGCGGTTCGGCCCCCGCGAATTGTCGCCCAACATCATCCGACGCCTGGAAGAGGTCACGGGTCTTGATATCCGCGCGCCGGGCTTTCCGTCCGAGATGGTTGACGACGAACCGGAAGAACCGGGGGCCGAGGTGATCATTTCGCCTGCGCCATAGAGATCGGCTGTACAGAGGTACTCCGACTGCGATATGCGCCGGATGACGCTTGGGGCAGGAGCTTTCGATGGAAACGGACATTATCGCGGTGATCGAGGCCAGCGCCTTTCGCCGGTGGATGGCGGTGGTCACGTTGGCGGCGGTGTCGGTGCTGCTGATCTACGCGGGGATCGGGGCCGGGGCGGAGTTGCTCTTGCAGGTCTGCGCCGTGGCGCTTGGGGCAATGTCCGCGCTCATTGCCGTCCGGTTGCACCGCGCAACCGGACACCGCATCGAGTTGACCGGCGACGGGTTGCGCGATAGCAGCGGTCTCGCCATCGCCACGCTGGACGAGATTGCCGCATTGGATCGGGGGCTTCTGGCGTTCAAGCCGACCAATGGATTTGTCCTGCGCACCCATGCCCCAACCGCTCGGTGCTGGCGGCCCGGCCTGTGGTGGCGGTTCGGGCGGCGCGTTGGAATCGGTGGGGTCGTCTCGGGGCCGCAGGCCAAGTACATGGCCGATCGCCTTGCCGAGTTGCTGGCCGCAAGGGCATGAGGGCCTTGGCGGTCAGCTCAGGCTGCTCTGCCCGTTCCACTTGAGCTGATCGACAAAGCGCGGTCGGGTAAAGACGAAATTCTCGAGCTTCTTCTCGTCCATGCCAATCCGGAAAAGCGGCGTAAATGTATTCTCGGTCTCGACCAGGATGACAATTTCATTGTCGGGCATGTTGGGAAGGCGCGCAGCAAACTGGCTGACCGAACTGTCGTCCAATTCGGTGGGAAAGCCGCGATTCGCTGACCAGTTGACATAGTAACGTGAATCCGATTCATCCCAGCGGATCACCGAGATGCGCAGCGCGATGTCGCTTGGCGTGTGGGTCATCATGCCAAAAAGTTCGTACATGCTGTCGACATAGGCGTCGTTGATGTCGCTGGTTTCCCGCGAAATCAGGTCGCTGATCGTATAGGCCGCTTTCAGGTTGGCGGTGCTCTGGTGATAGCCGTCGAAATAGACATAGGTTGCCATGAACGCCCAGAACACAAAGGGCATGGCGAGGATGAATTCCACAGTCACGCTGCCGCGCGTGTCGCTCCAGAAATTGCCGGTCAGGGTCCGAAGTCGTGCAAGTCGCATGGTCTATCTCGGCTCCTGCACAAAGGCGGATGTCGAAACCAGCGCGTATTGCCCGGCGCCATCCTTGGCGATGTTCTTGCCAAGCCCGGTGGTCGGGAACACCGGGGAGATCTTGGCACAGGCACGCAGGATCATCAGGTCGTTGTCGCCGGCGTCATTCTTGAAGGTGATCTTGGGCTGTACCTGGCGGGAGGCATCGGTGCATGTCGCCTCGCGCCTGACCCCGGACCAATTGCGCGGGTCGACCTGGATCATCTCGAGCCTGAGATTGGATTTGCAATTCTTGATAAAGCCCGCGCGGTCACAGATCAGGTCCTTGATCTGATCGTGCTGCGGGGCGGACCCGGTCCCGAGCCGTATGTCGCGCACCGTCAGGTCCATCGCCCGTTCGAGGCTGGAATGGTTCAGGGTCATGATGCCCAGTTCGATCCCGGACAGCATGAACAGCAGCATGGCCGGAAAGGTGATGGCGAACTCGATCGTGGCGTTGCCGTTCTCAGCCCGCAGAAAGCGTTTCGCCAGGATCGACAGGCGACGCATCACTGGGTCAACCTCAGCTTGCGGATCGATGACGCGATCGAGGAAAACACGATCCTGATCTTTTCACCATCCACGTCGCTCTTGACTTCGAAGAAATGCGAATCGGAGCTCGAGCAATATTTGAGGATGTCGACGCCGCCGCTCGGCGCGTCGAAGCCGATGGTGAACACGATGATGTTGTTGCCCTTGGCAATATCGCAGATGCGTTCGGTGCGATCGTTCTTGACCCAGGTTTCTACATAGTTGCGGATGTCGTGATACCATTTCCGGTTGGCTTCCGACGGGTGCAGGAACGGGTAGTAATTGTCGAACAGGTTCGACTTGAGGCTGACATGCGCCCATAGATCGGGATAGCTGAGATTGATGGCGGACCCGGGTTCCGACCGCTCGCGGCAGGACCATTCACCCGGCGAAGAGCCGATACAGCCTTTGTCGCGCCCCGGGGGATGGTTCTCGCCATAGGGGTGATCGGCCCACTTGTTGCCGTCATTCACCCAGTTGCCATGCCGGTCGTAATGTCCCTTGTTGTCGTCGGGCCAGAAATAGGCATTCACCGGCGGGTGATAGATCGAATAGGCCTTTTCCTCGTTGTTGAAATAGACGTTCGACGGACCTTCGCGGAACCCGTCATTGATGAAGTACTGGTCGGTATTCTGCCCATCGGTCATCAGGACGATAACCTTGAGCGTTTCCCCGTCATTATAGTTGCTGGGCAGGGTGGCCGCGACTGCGGGAACATCGCCGATCGTGCTCAGCGTGGTCATCGCCGGGCGCAGGCTGGGGTCGAGCAGGGCGGTGCCCCATTTCATGCCGACATCGATCGAGGTGTTGCCACGTGCGGTCAGGTTCCTGATATAGGCTTTCAGCGCTTCGGGATCGGATTGCATGAGCAGGATCTGGCGATCCTCGTCGGCCTCGCAGACCGGCAGCGAAACGCCGTCCGCGTCATTGCCGACCAGGGTGATGTCATCGCCGTTCAACCCGTTGAATTCGTACCACGGGTCAAAATGCATCGTGCGTTGATACGGCGCGGTATAGGACAACGCCGCGGTGTCGAAATCGGCGCTCTGGAAGTTGATGCAGTTGGAATAGCGCTGCTCTTCCGAGACGTTGAACTGCTCCATCAGGGTTTGTGGCACCGCGACCTGGGTCGCGTAGGGAATGATCGACATTGTCATGTCGCCATCGGCGCTGTTGTCGGCCATGGTATCGACGAATTCCTGTGCCGCCGAGATCAGGTTCGTCAGGCGATTGTTGTTGTTCATCGAGCCGGAAACATCGAGAATCAGGGAAATCTCGACTCCGTCGATCCGTTCCTCCGCGGTGCCGGCGGCAGGTGCGACAAGCGTATCGACACCGTTCATATGCATGAACTGGGTGTCGATCTCGGTGCTGGCGGTGGCCGAGACCACGCGATAGCCAAGCCCCTGGTCGACACTTACCGAGGTGAGATAGTCACCCAGCCCGGACTTGGCAAAGTAATCTTCGACCACGGATTTGGGATCCATCGTCTGGTCAAGGTCCGCGGCAGCGAGCACGGCGCGGTCCAATGTCGCCTGCAACCGCGAGCGATCGCGTTCAAAGCGCATGAAATCGATGCCGATCCCGGCCACCATCAGGATGATCAGGAATGCATAGACACCAAAGATCAGCATCGCGCCGTCTTCGTCGCGGGCAAAGGCGCGCAGGAACCCCGTCCGGGCAGCAGTACGCGCCGGTTCGTGGTCAAGACGGTTCAGACTGCGGGTCTCGGCATTGGAACTCATCGTTAAACCTTATCCGCCCGGTCGGGGGCATGGGACAATAAATCTGTTACTCTATCGTTGCAGAACATGACGGAAATAGGACGTAATTCGCGCTACAATGCGTATATTAGCAACAAGTTTACTACAATCCTAACCCCATTTCTGCCTGGTCCGGCGTTGCGGGGCCGGTCTGCCCACGCTCGTTTCCATCGGGTATTATGGTCGATTTCATGCTGGCATGTACAGGAACATGTCAAAAATGTCGCCAAACTTCACCATCTCGTCATAGGTTGGCTTCTAGAACACAGCACAGATGAGTCGTTGTGAGCGTTCGGGAGGAGCACCATATGAGCCAGAGAAACGAGCCGACATTCCGCGAAAGCGTTGATCTGATGTTCAATCGCGCGGTCGCGCTGATGGACCTGCCGCCGGGGCTCGAGGAAAAGATCCGGGTTTGCAACGCCACCTATACCGTGCGCTTTGGGGTGCGCCTGCGCGGGCAGATCCAGACGTTCACGGGCTATCGGTCGGTGCATTCAGAGCATATGGAACCCGTCAAGGGCGGGATCCGCTATGCCATGGGGGTGAACCAGGACGAGGTCGAGGCGCTGGCGGCCCTGATGACCTATAAATGTGCGCTGGTCGAGACGCCTTTCGGAGGATCGAAAGGGGGGCTGAGAATCGATCCGCGCCAGTATGACGAACATGAGCTTGAACAGATCACCCGCCGTTTCGCCTATGAGCTGGCCAAGCGTGACCTGATCAATCCGAGCCAGAACGTACCGGCCCCCGACATGGGAACCGGCGAGCGCGAGATGGCCTGGATCGCGGACCAATATGCGCGGATGAACACCACCGACATCAACGCGCGCGCCTGTGTCACCGGCAAGCCGCCCAATGCCGGTGGCATTGCAGGGCGTGTCGAGGCGACCGGGCGCGGGGTGCAATATGCCTTGCGCGAGTTCTTTCGGCATCCCGATGACGTGACCCGCTCGGGTCTGTCGGGAACGTTGGACGGCAAGCGGGTCATTGTCCAGGGGCTGGGCAATGTGGGCTATCACGCGGCGAAATTTCTTGCCGAGGAGGACGGCGCCGTCATCACCGGGATCATCGAGCGCGACGGGGCCCTGTTCAACCCCAAGGGGCTGGACGTCGAGGCGGTGTTCAACTGGATCCGCGGGCGCGGCGGGGTCACCGGGTTCCCGGATGCGGCGCATACCGCCGAAGGGGCCGCGGTGCTTGAGGAAGATTGCGACATCCTGATTCCGGCGGCGCTGGAAGGGGTGATCAATCTCGAGAATGCAGAGCGGATCAAGGCGCCGCTGATCATCGAGGCGGCCAATGGCCCGATCACCGCCGGGGCCGACGACATCCTGCGCGCCAAGGGCACGGTGATCATCCCCGACATGTATGCCAATGCGGGCGGTGTGACCGTATCGTATTTCGAATGGGTCAAGAACCTGAGCCATATCCGCTTTGGCCGGATGCAGCGCCGCCAGGAAGAGGCGCGTCACCAGCTGGTGGTGGACGAGCTCGAGCGGCTGGACCGATATCTTGGCGATGCCTGGTCGATGTCGCCGGACTTCAAGAAGAAATACCTGCGTGGCGCGGACGAGCTGGAGCTTGTGCGCTCGGGGCTCGATGACACGATGCGCACCGCCTATCAGTCGATGCGCGAGGTCTGGCATGGCCGGGATGACGTGGAAGATTTGCGCACCTCGGCCTATCTCGTGTCGATCAACAAGGTCGCGGCGAGCTATCGCGCCAAGGGCCTTTGAGCGCAGGCAGCGGGCGACTCTGCGGAGTTGCAGACGCGGGGCATGTCAAGGCAAGCCCCGCGGGCTTGGTCGCGATCGCAATTGCCATTTGCGTCATGTCGTGTCGTATTCTGGCAGAAACCTGTCACAATGCGACAGGTTTTGCGCCCGTCCGCTGCTAGGTCTTGGATAACGGGCGGTTGCGCGGGCGACGCATAACAGGGGTGTGACATGCGGTTTTCCGGATGGAAGGTTCTGAAGGAAGGTCTCACCGGGAACCGGGGCTGGACCCCGCATTGGCGCGATCCCGAACCAAAACCGGCCTATGACATCGTCATCATAGGCGGCGGCGGGCACGGGTTGAGCACCGCCTATTACCTCGCACGCGAGCACGGTCTGACCAATATCGCGGTGCTGGAAAAGAACTATATCGGCGGCGGCAATGTCGGGCGCAATACCACGATCGTTCGGGCCAACTATTTCCTGCCGGGCAATTCGGAGTTCTATTCCCATTCGCTGAAGCTGTGGGAGGGGTTGGAAGACGAGCTGAATTACAACGTCATGCATTCGCAGCGCGGGCTGATCAACCTGTTCCATTCAGACGGTCAGCGCGATGCCTTTGCGCGGCGGGGCAACGCCATGATCAACCAGGGCGATGATGCGGTGCTGCTGGATCGGGACGGTGTCCGGCAATACCTGCCCTATCTGGATTTCGACAATGGGCGGTTCCCGATCCTGGGCGGGTTGCTGCATCCTCGGGGCGGCACGGCGCGACATGACGCGGTGGCCTGGGGTTATGCGCGCGGCGCGGATCGACGTGGGGTGGACCTGATTCAGAACTGCGAAGTGACGGGCATCGATGTCGAGAACGGCCAGGTACGCGGGGTGCAGACCACGCGCGGTGCGATCAGGGCACGCAAGGTCGGGATCGTGACCGCCGGACGATCCGGGCAGGTGGCCGCCATGGCGGGGATGTGTTTGCCAATCGAGAGCCACGTGTTGCAGGCCTTTGTCACCGAGGGGTTAAAGCCGGTGATCGATCACGTGATCAGTTTTGGCATGGGGCATTTCTATATCAGCCAGTCTGACAAGGGTGGGCTGGTTTTTGGCGGCGATCTCGATTTCTATGCGTCTTATGCGCAGCGGGGCAACCTGCCGATGGTCGAGCATGTGATGGAGGCGGGCATGACCCTGATGCCGATGATCGGCAAGGCAAAGGTATTGCGCAGCTGGGGCGGCATCATGGACATGACGCCGGACGGTTCGCCGATTATCGACAGGACGGAAATCGATGGGCTCTATGTGGATTGCGGGTGGTGTTATGGCGGGTTCAAGGCGGTGCCCGCTTCGGGGCATTGTTTTGCCCATCTGATGGCGACCGACCGGCCGCATGGCGCGGCGACGCGGTTCCGGCTGGACCGGTTCAGGACCGGTCAAGGCTTGATGGACGAGGAGGGAACCGGGGCGCAGCATAATCTGCACTAGGCGCGGGAGGACGGGATGGGAGCCTCCGGCGGGAGTATTTCGACAAAGATGAAGGTGGGACAAGCGCGATGAGGATCACCTGTCCGATATGCGGCGAACGGGACCGGCGTGAATTTTATTACCAGGGCGATGCGGTGGCGTTGCGGCGTCCGGCCCCGGATGCGGGCGGGGCGGCCTGGGACGCGTATCTGCATCTGCGGGAGAATCCGGCGGGGGTGGTGCGGGATCTTTGGTATCACGAGGCGGGCTGTGGTGCCTGGCTGGTGGTGACGCGCGACACGGTGAGCCACGCGGTCCTGAAGGTGACGTTGGCGAGCGACGCGGAGGCGCGGGCATGAGGCTTGCGGGGAAAGGTGTGATCGATCGCGCGCGGCCCGTTCGCTTCACGTTTGACGGCGTGGCCCATGACGGGTTCGCGGGCGATACATTGGCCTCGGCATTGCTTGCCAACGGGATCCGGATACAGGGGCGTTCGTTCAAGTATCATCGTCCGCGCGGAGTGCTGAGTGCGGGCAGCGAAGAGCCGAATGCGTTGATGACCATCGGTTCCGGGGTGGCTGCGGAGCCGAATGTGCGGGCCACGGTGCAGGAGATCTATGAAGGGTTGACGGCGCAGAGCCAGAACCGTTGGCCGACGCTGCGCCATGACCTCATGGCGGTCAATGATCTGGCGGCCCCGTTCCTGGGGGCGGGGTTTTACTACAAGACCTTCATGTGGCCGCGCGGGTTCTGGGAGAGGTTTTATGAGCCGGTGATCCGGCGGGCTGCCGGGCTTGGGGCATTGTCGGGTGAAGCGAACCCGGATCGATATGAAAAGGCCTATGCCTTTTGCGACGTGCTGGTGATCGGCGCGGGTCCGGCCGGGTTGATGGCGGCGCTAACGGCGGCGCGGGCAGGGGCGGATGTCATCCTTGCCGATGAGGGGTTTTGCGCCGGAGGGCGTCTGCTGGGCGAGACCGAAGAGGTTGACGGCAAGCCCGGCCATCTGTGGGCCGCGGAGGTTGTTGCCGAACTTGAGGCGATGCCCAATGTGCGCGTGATGCTGCGCACCACGGTGAGCGGGGCGTATGACCAGGGCACTTATGGTGCGCTGGAGCGGGTGGGGCAGCATCTGGCGGCGCGCCCCGAAGCGCTGCCGCTCGAGACATTCTGGCGGATCGTGGCCGGGCGCGCGATCCTCGCCGCAGGTGCCATCGAACGCCCGGTGGCGTTTCGCAACAATGACCGCCCCGGGATCATGACCGCCGGCGCGGTGAGGGCCTATCTCAATCGATGGGGCGTGGCACCGGGGCATCGGGTGGCGGTCTTTGGTAACAATGATGATGCGCATCGGACGGTGCGCGATCTGACGGCGGCGGGGGTTCATGTCGCGGCGCTGATCGACAGCCGCCATGACGCCCCGGACGTCGCCGGGGTGCGCATGTTCCGGGGGGCGATGGTCGCCAATAGCCGGGGACGCCGGGGCCTGGAGAGCATCACCATCCGCAGCGTCAGCGGCGAAGACCAGCTGGCGGTGGATTGCCTGGCGATGTCGGGCGGGTGGAACCCCAGCGTGCACCTGACCTGCCACACCAACAGCCGTCCGGTCTGGCGCGAAGACATCCTGGCCTTTGTGCCGTTGCCGGGTGCGGTGCCGGGGTTGCGGGCGGCGGGGGCGTGCAATGGCGCGTTTTCGACGGCGGCCTGTCTGCGCGAAGGTCATGAGGCGGCGGGGCGGGCATTGGCGGATCTGGGGCGTGCCACCCCGCAGGTTGCCTTGCCGCGCGCTTTGGATGATGCTTATCGGCTGGCACCGCTCTGGGCCGTGCCGGGACGCGGGCGGGCCTGGCTGGATTTCCAGAATGACGTCACGGTCAAGGATGTGAAACAGGCGGCGGTCGAGAATTTCCGTTCGGTCGAGCACATGAAGCGCTATACCACGCAGGGCATGGCGACCGACCAGGGTAAGAATTCCAATGTCGCGGCGCTGGCCATCCTGGCCGATGTCACCGGGCGGGCGATCCCGGAAACCGGCACCACGACCTTTCGCCCGCCCTATAGCCCGGTGTCGATTGCCGCCATGGGGGCCGGGGGGCAGGGCACCGGTTTTGCCCCGGAACGGTTTACCACCAGCCACGCCGCAAGCGTTGAGCGGGGTGCGCCGATGATCGAGGCGGGATTGTGGTATCGGCCGAGCTATTTCCCTGCTCCGGGCGAAACCAGCTGGCGGCAATCCTGTGATCGTGAAGTGGCGATGGTGCGCGCGGCGGTGGGCATTTGCGATGTTTCAACCCTTGGCAAGATCGACCTGCAGGGGCCGGATGTGCCGGCGTTTCTTGATTTCGTCTATACCAACCGGTTCAGCACGCTGCAGGTGGGGCGGGTGCGCTATGGCCTGATGCTGCGCGAGGACGGGCATGTGATGGATGACGGCACCACCGCGCGATTGGGCGAGCGGCATTACGTCATGACGACCACGACCGCTGCGGCGGGACAGGTGATGCGACATCTGGAATTCGTGCACCAGGGCCTGTGCCCCGAACTGGACGTGGCGTTTGCCTCGGTCACCGAGCAATGGGCGCAGTTTGCGGTGGCGGGTCCGAAATCGCGCGACCTCTTGAACCAATTGCTCGACAAGCCGCTGAGCGATGAGGTCTGGCCGTTCATGGCTTGCGGTGCGGTGCGCGTGAAAGGGGTGGCCGGGCGGCTATTCCGGATCTCGTTCTCGGGCGAACATGCCTATGAAATCGCGGTTCCGTCGCGATATGGCGACAGCCTGTTCCGGTTGCTGCTGGAACATGCCGAAGGGATGGGTGGCGGTGCCTACGGGATGGAGGCGTTGAACGTACTCCGCATCGAAAAGGGGCATATCACCCATGCCGAGATCCATGGCCGGACCACGGCGGACGATATCGGCATGGGGCGGATGGTGTCATCGGCCAAGGATTGCATCGGCAAGACCATGAGCGAGCGGCCCGGCCTGTCCGGGTCCGCGCGGGAACAGCTGGTGGGGCTGAGGCCGGTGGGCGATGTCCGGCAATTGACCGCCGGGGCGCATTTGTTTGATCCCGAGGATGATGCGGTGCGGGTGAACGGCAAGGGCTATGTCACCTCGGTCTGCTATTCGCCGACGCTGGGTCAGATGCTGGCGCTTGGCTTTCTCAGGAACGGGCGCGCGCGCCATGGGCAGCGGGTGCACGTGGTGGATCACCTGCGCGATCTTGAGACCCAGTGCGAGGTGGTCGACCCGGTGTTTCTTGACCCTGACGGGGGGCGTGTACGTGGTTGAGCTTGTTGCAAGAACGCCCTGCAATGGGTTGTTGCCATTGGAAATTGGCCGATCCGTTCTGCGCGAGGCATCGGTTGGCCGCATGAGCGGGATCGCACCGTTCAAGGGGCGGCAGGATCGGGTTGCGCAGGTTCTGAAAGCGGCGCATGGGCTCGATTTTCCGGAACCCAACCGCAGCAGCGGCGGCGCCGGGGGCCGGGTGATCTGGTTCGCGCGGGGGCAGGTGATGTTGCTCGGGGCCGATCCGGATCCGGCGCTGGCGGCCCATGCGGCGCTGACCGATCAATCCGATGCCTGGGCTGTTGTCACGCTGGAGGGGGAGACCGCCGAGGACGTTCTGGCGCGGCTGGTGCCGGTCGATCTGCGCCGCGCGGCGTTCGAGATTGGCCATACCTTGCGCGCGCAGGTGCTGCATATGAACGCATCGATAACCCGGATCGGAGCGGATTGTTTTCAGATCATGGTGTTTCGGTCCATGGCGGAAACTCTCGTTCACGATCTCAGATCGGCTATGGAGGGTGTCGCGGCACGGGGGTAAACTGCGTCGATCCAAACTGATTCCGGAGTACCCCCATGATCCGTCTCGCGCTTGCCGCTTGCCTGTTTGCCACGCCGCTTTTGGCTGCGGAAACCAAGGAGCAAAGCTGTGGCTACCAGGCACAGGTCATCAGTGCCATCCAGAAGGCGCGGCTTGACCGGGTGAAACAGGCGGATGTGGCGTCGACCATCGCGGCGTCCAACCCGACCTGGCCGGCCAATTACAACGCGGCGATCCCGCAGTTGACCGAATTTGTCTACAGCCAGAAGAAACGCGATCTGAAGAACACCGACCTGGGGGCGAACTTGCGTCAGCAATGCCTTGAAAACTGGGATCAAATTCAGGAAATGCAGAAGAAGCTTAAAGGCTGAGATGTCGCTGCCACCGGGTTTTCTGGATGAACTCCGCTCGCGCGCCAGCCTGTCGCAGGTTGTCGGCCGCAAGGTGATCTGGGACCCGCGCAAGTCCAACCAGGGCAAGGGCGACATGTGGGCGCCATGCCCGTTTCACCAGGAAAAGACCGCCTCGTTCCACGTCGATGACCGCAAGGGATTTTATTACTGCTTTGGCTGTCACGCCAAGGGAGACGCGATCAACTTTATCACCGAAACCGAAAATGTCGGTTTCATGGAGGCGGTCGAAATCCTGGCGCGCGAGGCGGGAATGACCATGCCCGCACGCGATCCGCGGGCGCAGGAAAAGACCGACCGGCGCGCCGAGCTTGCCAAGGTGATGGAGCAGGCGGTGCAGTTCTTTCGCCTGCAACTCAAGACCGGAGCCGCCGCCGACGCGCGCGCCTATCTTGACCGCCGTGGGCTGAGTGAGGCGCGGCAGGAGCGATGGGAAATCGGGTTTGCCCCCGATGGCTGGCGGGGGTTGTGGGATCACTTGCGCGCAAAATCCGTGCCGGACGAGATGATCCTGGCCGCCGGGCTGGCCAAGCCATCGAGCAAGGGCGGCAATCCCTATGACACGTTTCGCAACCGCATCATGTTCCCGATCCGCGATGCGCGGGGCAGGTGCATTGCCTTTGGTGGTCGGGCGATGGACCCGAATGACAATGCGAAATACCTGAACTCGCCCGAGACCGAACTCTTCGACAAGGGGCGCAGCCTGTATAATCACGGACCGGCGCGCAGCGCGGCGGGCAAGGGCCGGCCCTTGGTGGTGGCCGAAGGCTATATGGATGTCATCGCGCTGGCCTCTGCGGGGTTCGATGCGGCGGTTGCCCCGCTGGGCACTGCGATCACCGAGAACCAGCTGCAACTCTTGTGGCGCATCGCGCAAGAGCCGATCATCGCGCTGGACGGGGATGCGGCGGGTCTGCGCGCGGCGATGCGGCTGATCGATCTCGCACTGCCGCTGCTTGAGGCGGGACAGAGCCTGCGTTTCGCGATCATGCCGGAAAAGATGGACCCCGACGACCTGATCCGCGATCGGGGTGCGGCGGCGATGCAAAAGCTGCTGGATCAGGCGATCCCGATGGTGCAACTGCTGTGGCAACGGGAAACCGAGGGCAGGGTGTTTGACAGCCCCGAGCGGCGCGCGGCACTTGATGCTACGCTGCGCGAACATATCCAGAAGATCCGCGACCCGTCGATCAAGGGGCATTATGGACAGGCGATCAAGGACCTGCGCTGGCAGCTGTTTTCCCAACGCAAGCCGGGGCCGGGGCGCAAGCCGTGGAGGCCGGGGCACAAGGCGGTGTCGGTTCCTCTGAGCGGGACCAAGGCGTCGCTGCTGGCGGCGGCGGACGAAGCCGCCCAACTGCATCTGCGCGAGGCGGTGGTGCTGGCGACGGCAATTGCGACGCCAAAGGTCGTTGCGGAATTCGAGACCGAATTCGAGCGCATGGCCTGCGCGGATCCGGAACATGCGCGCCTGCGCGACCTGGTGTTGCGCCATGCCCATCGCGAAGATCGCGCGCTGGCCGAGATCCTGGCCGAAGAAATTGGCCCTGCCGCCCTTGAAAACCTGCATGCCCTTCGCCATGTCGCTATCAATCCCTGCGTTCGAAACCCGGGCGATGTCGACATGGCGCGCATGACGCTGACCGAGGAACTCGCCAAACTCAGTAGCCAACGCGGGCTGACCGCCGAAATTGCCGAAGCCCTCGAAGATGTCGCGGGCGGCGCCGATGAGGCCTTGACCTGGCGGCTGTCACAGGCCGCCGAAGCCCGCAACCGGGCCGCACGCAGTGAACATGAAGACAAGGCAGAGTATGACACCGGCGACAATGGTGCGCGAATCAACCGTGATGAGCGCGAGCGTTTTCAGGCCCTGTTGGACCAGATCGGGCAGCCCAAATCGCGGCGGTGAGTGTTTTGGTAAAGAATCACTAAAGAAAACCGGGTAGACGGGTAGCCGAATCAGTAGATCGCGCTAATGATTCGTTTCACGCGAATCACCCGAGACGCCCTAGCAGGAGCAACGCATGGCCGCCAAAGACAATGACGACCGCAAATCCGAGGATCAGGACGCCGAGATCTCGCTCGACATGAGCCAGGCCGCCGTCAAGAAGATGATCGGCGAGGCGCGCGAAAAGGGTTATATCACGTACGACCAGCTCAACCAGGTCCTGCCGCCCGACCAGGTCAATTCGGAACAGATCGAAGACGTGATGTCGATGCTCAGCGAGATGGGCATCAACATCATCGAGGATGAAGAGGCCGAGGAGGAAGAGCAGAAGGGCTCGACCGAAGTCGCCACCACCGAAAGCGCACGCGAAGTCACCGTCGCCACCGGCACCGCCGAAAAGCTGGATCGTACCGACGACCCGGTGCGCATGTACCTGCGCGAAATGGGCAGCGTCGAACTGCTCAGCCGCGAGGGCGAGATCGCCATCGCCAAGCGGATCGAGGCCGGGCGCAACACGATGATCGCCGGGCTGTGCGAAAGCCCGCTGACCTTTCAGGCGATCACCATCTGGCACGACGAATTGCTGAGCGAAGACATCCTGCTGCGCGACGTGATCGATCTTGAAACCACCTTTGGCAACCAGATGGACGAGGATGAAGAGATCCAGGCCCCGGTTGTCGACACCAGCGCCAAGGCCGAGAAGCCGGCGGAAGAGGAAAAGCCCGAGCTTGACGCCGATGGCAACCCGATCGCCAAGGACGATGATGACGACGAGGACGAACAGGCCAACATGAGCCTTGCGGCGATGGAAGCCGCGCTCAAGGATCAGGTTCTGACCACGCTGGAAACCATTTCGAACGACTATGCGCAACTGTCCGAGATGCAGGACAGCCGGATTTCCGCCACGCTGAACGAGGACAATTCATTCAGCGAGGCGCAAGAGGCGACCTATCAGGCGCTGCGCTCGGAGATCGTGGAACTGGTTAACGGGCTGCACCTGCACAATAACCGCATCGAAGCGTTGATCGACCAGCTTTACGGCATCAACCGCCGGGTCATGTCGCTTGACAGTTCGATGGTTAAACTGGCCGACCAGGCGCGGATCAACCGGCGCGAATTCATCGAAGAGTATCGCGGCCGCGAACTGGACCCGAACTGGCTTGCCGAGATGGCGGAGAAGCCCGGGCGTGGCTGGCAGATGTTCATCGAGCGCAGCACAAGCAAGGTCGAGGAACTGCGCGCGGACATGGCGCAGGTCGGGCAATATGTCGGGCTCGACATCAGCGAGTTCCGCCGCATCGTTCAGCAGGTGCAAAAGGGCGAGAAAGAGGCCCGTCAGGCCAAGAAGGAGATGGTCGAGGCCAACCTGCGCCTGGTGATTTCGATTGCCAAGAAATACACCAACCGCGGCCTGCAATTCCTTGATCTCATTCAGGAAGGTAATATCGGCCTGATGAAGGCGGTGGACAAGTTCGAATACCGCCGCGGCTACAAGTTCTCGACCTATGCGACCTGGTGGATCCGCCAGGCGATCACCCGCTCGATCGCCGATCAGGCGCGCACGATCCGTATTCCCGTGCACATGATCGAAACCATCAACAAGCTGGTGCGCACCGGCCGCCAGATGCTGCACGAGATCGGCCGCGAGCCGACGCCCGAGGAACTGGCGGAAAAGCTGCAAATGCCGCTGGAAAAGGTCCGCAAGGTGATGAAGATCGCCAAGGAGCCGATTTCGCTGGAAACTCCCATCGGCGACGAGGAAGACAGCCAGCTGGGCGATTTCATCGAGGACAAGAACGCGGTACTGCCGCTGGACAGCGCGATTCAGGAAAACCTCAAGGAAACCACCACCCGCGTGCTGGCCAGCCTGACACCGCGCGAGGAACGGGTGCTGCGGATGCGGTTCGGCATCGGCATGAACACCGACCACACGCTGGAAGAGGTCGGCCAGCAGTTCAGCGTGACCCGCGAACGTATCCGCCAGATCGAGGCCAAGGCGCTGCGCAAGCTCAAGCATCCCAGCCGCAGCCGCAAGTTGCGAAGCTTTCTGGACCAGTAGACGTGTCAGGACCCCGCCGCGAGCCGGCGGGGTTTTCATTTGCAGGGGGGCGAACCGGGACCATTGGCGCAAATCGGGTAAACAGGACGTGATGGCCCCTTTGCCCGGGCGCATTCAGGCCTAATGTCGCCTTTGCAACCGGAAGGAAAACGACATGCATACGAAAATCGCGAGCTTTGCCCTGTTGACCGGCCTGGCGCTGGCGCTGCCACAGACCGGCGAGGCCTTTACCAGCACCCTGGGGGCGCGGGTGAACCCGGTCAATTCGACCGTATTCGAGGTGGTTCCCAAGAGCAGCGGCGATGGCCAGGTCTTCTGGTGCAGTGCCGCCGATTATGCCCAGCGTGAACTTGGTGCGTCATGGCGGGACAAGATCTATATCGCCCGAGGACGCGCGCCCAGCGTGACAACGGGGCGGCGATCATCGGTTCAGTTCACCCTCGATCCACAAGCCGCCGGGATCACGCCGGCCCCGTCCTCGCTCAGCCTGAACGCGCTCAAGGTCGGAGAGAGCATGTCGGTACAAGAGGCCCATGGCTTCTGTCGCATTGCGCCGGTCTTCTGATCGGTGGGGCCTGCGGGCCGGGGACGATGTTGCCCGGGACAAGCGGCGTTGGATCATGCTAGGATATTGAAATCATGGACGGTCTGACGCGTTGCGAGGTGAAATGATGAAAATGGCGATTCGCGCGGCGGCGGTGGCGTGCCTGGCGATTGTTCCGACCTGGGGGTCGGCTTGGTGGGCGTTCAACCGGCTCGAAGTGTTCCCGGTCTCTGAAACCGTATGGGAGGTTGTCGCCGGTGTCGGCACCAGTGCCGCGGATTACTGGTGCGGCGCTGGCGATTTCGCCCAGCGGGTGCTCGGCGTGTCCGCCACCAGCCGGATTTATATCTGGAAGCCGGTCGGCCCGAGCGTGAACCGTCCGGGAAAAAAAGCAGTGCAGTTCTCGATGTCGCCGCCCCCCGGAGCGGATACGTCGACGGGCTATTCCCTGACCGTGAAACGGGCGGGCGACAATCTTGCGCGTCACGCGGCGGTTCAATACTGCTATCAATTCGACGAGACCGATATCTGGAACAGGTGGTAAGTGGAGATGACCTTGCGACAAGGGCCGGGATTGCTGGCGGTCGTCAGCGCGATCATGATCGCCGCGACGCCGTCGCTGGCCTGGCGGGCCACCAATAGCCACACGGTCAATCCGCTCTCGCCAACCGCGTTCGAGGTGATCGGGCGTGGCGGAATATCCAGCGTGGACTACTGGTGTGCTGCCGGAGATTACGCGCGGCGGGTGCTGGAGGCGCCGTTGCACCAGCGGATCTATATCTCGCGCCCACGCGGTCATGCGGAAACCGAAAACGCGAAATCGGCGGTTCAATTCTCGCTGGACCCGCCTGCGGATGCAGATTTGAAGCCCGGACTGCTGCTGACCGTGACCCGGCCTGGCGACAATCTCAGCGCCTGGGGGGCGTGGAACCTGTGCGTCCCGCAAACCGGACAGGCGGGCTAGGGGCGGGGCGAATATGGCCGCGCAGACCGAATTCGTAATCCAGAGTCGTGGCGCGGGGTTCTATGAATTCACGCGCGACGTGGTCGATTGGGTGCGAAAGACCGGCCAGGCCCACGGGCTGCTGACGCTGTTCGTGCGCCACACCTCATGTTCGCTGCTGATCCAGGAAAACGCCGATCCCGAGGTGCGGGACGATCTGACCGCGTTCTTTCACCGGCTGGTGCCGCCAAGCACCGACCCGTCGATGGCCTATTTGCGCCATACCTATGAGGGGCCCGACGACATGCCCGCGCATATCAAGTCGGCGCTGCTGCCGGTTAGCTTGACGATCCCGGTCACCGGCGGCGCCCCGGTTCTGGGCACCTGGCAGGGGGTCTACCTGTTTGAACACCGCACGGCACCGCATCGTCGCCGGGTGGCGGCGCATTTCGGGTGATATCCGCATCTTGGGGTGTGAATTCCCCCCTACCCAAATCCTAGAGGCTGGCCTATAGTTCTCGGCAAGAGGGTTTGAGCACCCACAACGAGTGGCAGAAACCATAGGGGGACGGCTGATGCGCTGCCCGTTTTGCGGAAATATCGACACGCAGGTCAAGGATTCCCGGCCCGCCGAAGATCATGTCTCGATCCGGCGACGGCGATTTTGCCCGGCTTGCGGCGGTCGGTTTACCACCTATGAACGGGTGCAGTTGCGCGACCTCGTGGTGATCAAGACCAATGGCAAGCGCGAGGATTTCGACCGGGACAAGCTTGAGCGTTCGATCCGTATCTCGATGCAGAAACGCCCGATCGAACCCGAGCGTATCGACCAGATGATCTCGGGCATCGTGCGCCGGCTCGAAAGCATGGGCGAAACCGATATTCCGTCGAGCAAGATCGGCGAGATCGTGATGGAGGCGCTGGCCCGGATCGACACCGTGGCCTATGTGCGGTTTGCCAGTGTTTACAAGAACTTCCAGGCCGCAGATGATTTCGAGGATTTTGTCCACGAACTGCGCCCGCAGCCGCCGGAAGAGTGAGCGACACCGACCGACGTTTCATGGCGATGGCCCTGTCCCTGGGCCGTCGCGGACAGGGGGGCTGCTGGCCCAACCCTGCGGTGGGCTGCGTGGTGGTGCGCGACGGGCGCATCGTCGGTCGTGGCTGGACCCAGCCCGGTGGTCGCCCCCATGCGGAACCGGTTGCCCTTGCCCAGGCGGGCGAATTGGCGCGCGGCGCGACGGTATACGTGACGCTGGAACCTTGTGCGCATCATGGCAGGACACCGCCCTGTACCGACGCGCTGATTGCGGCGGGCGTGGCGCGGGTGGTCGCAGCGATCCAAGACAGCGACGCGCGGGTATCAGGTCAGGGGTTTGCCCGGCTGCGCGAGAATGGCATCGCGGTGACCACTGGCGTACTGGCCGACGAGGCGGCGCGTGACCATGCAGGGTTTTTTCTCAGGACGGAACAGGGGCGGCCGCTGGTCACGCTGAAGCTCGCCAGCAGCTTTGATGGCCGGATTGCCACCGCGACGGGCCAGAGCCAGTGGATCACCGGCCCCATGGCGCGGCGTGCGGTGCATGGCATGCGGGCGTGCCATGATGCGGTGATGGTGGGGGCCGGGACGGCGCGGGCGGATGACCCGTCGCTGACCGTGCGTGATCTCGGGATCGAACGGCAACCGGTGCGGGTTGTGGTGTCGCGCTATCTTGATCTGCCTTTCATGAGCACGCTGGCCCGGACCGCCAACGAGATCCCGCTGTGGCTCTGTCACGGCGAAGGGGCCGATGCCGAGCGGTTGCGGGCCTGGGATGGGTTGGGCGCACGTCTCTTGCCCTGCGGGGCGCGGGGGATGCAGCTTGATCCCCATGACATCCTGCGGCAACTGGGCGATGCGGGGCTGACGCGGGTGTTTTGCGAAGGCGGCAGCGCGCTGGCGGCCTCGCTGCTCTCGGCGGACTTGGTGGATGAGCTGGTGGGATTCACCGCCGGGCTGACCATCGGTGGCGACGGCTTGCCCGCCATCGGCGGGATCGGAATTTCGCAACTGGCCAGGGCCCCTCGTTTTGACCTGATTGAAACACGGATGGTCGGGCCCGATGTGATGCACCGCTGGCGTCGCGCGATCTAGGGCGAGCGAGGATTGGTGGCGGTCAGTGAGCGCCCGGTTCAGCGCCACAGGTGGGCATAGGTGGCAAGCAGCCCTTGTAATTTCGACAGGCTTCGGTTGACCGGTCCCGGCGGCGGCAAATCGGCATCGCCAAGCCGCGCGGCGACAACTTCGACCGGGCAGATCGCACCGGTCACCGGATCGACATAGCGCGGGTAATCGATCAGCACGGCATGAACCAGCCCCGGCAATTCGGGGCGCGCCCGGCGACGTGTCGGCACGTCGCCCAGATCGGTGGTCAGCCCCCATCCCGCATAGAACGGCGCGCCCAGCGTGGTGACGGGCACCCCGTGCATCAGGGCTTCAAAGCCAAGCAGCGAGGTCATGGTCCAGACCTCGTTCACCTGTCCGAGCAGGGCGGAGGGGCTGGTGTCCGAGACCACGATATCGGCCTCTTTCGCGTCGATCGCACCGGGGCGCAGCCCGGCTTCGACATCAGGATGGGGTTTATAGATCAGCACCGCATCGGGGCGCGCCGCCCGCACCGCGCGCAACAGGTCGGCATTGGTCGCGATGTCGCCGGTGCCCAGCCGGATCGAGGCATCATCCCCGACCTGACCGGGGATCAGGATGCGATGCCCGTCGGGCAATGGCGGGGCGGCACCGCCGATGTTGTACTTGTTGATCCCGCCACGGGTCAGCGTCGCGATCAGCCGCTCGGCGCGCAATCGCTGGTCGGGTCTCAGGGTGGCGCGGGCGGTGATATGCGCCTCAAGCCGGCTGGGCTGGCGGGGATCGTAATAGATGCCCAGATCGTCCAGCGCCAGCGACATCGCCGGAACCAGCTCCGCACCCAGCCCCCGTGATCGCAGGAACCCGTCTTCGACACGCACCGTGTTGCCGCTGCTGGTGGCGGGGCTGCCCCAGGTCATGTGGCGGCGATCCGTTTGACCCGGCGGGGACGTCCCGAAGGTGACGCGCTTGACCTGACCAAATGTCTTTTGCATCTGGCGGCGTTTCCAGAGCCGAATACCGCTAGCCACCCAGCCGTTCCGATCCTCGCGCCAGGCACCGACCTGGGCTTCGAGATTGTCCAACACGGTTTCAAGCGCGCATAACCGGTCGTGAAACGGGTCATACCATGTCGGATACAGGATCATCGCGGCGGCAAAAAGCTGTGCGCGTGTCAATTGCCGGTTGCGCCGCGGCACCGGGTTTTCGTCGCGTGTCAGCCCCCAGCCGGCATAGAACGGTTGCCCGAACACGCGCGGCCTGTGCCCGGCAAGGAGGGCCTCAAAGCCGAGATGCGAAGACAGGGTATAGACCGCGATGGCCCCGTCCAGAAGGCTCCACGGGCTGAACGGGTCGTCACACAGGCGGATGCGGTCATTGGCATCGTTCATGGTGAAATAGCCGGGGCGGAACCCGGCACGTGTCTCCGGATGGGTCTTGATGAGGATCGGGGCACCGGGGTTTTCTTCCTGCGCAAAGACCAGCATCTCGCGAAACAGCGCGTCATTGCCCTTGCTGGCCCGTACCGAGGCATCATCGCGGAGCTGATCGACAAGAAGCACATAGCCGGGGTCCGGCGGTGTCAGGGCCATGTCGTGATTGTTGTACTTGCTCAGGTGATGCTCGCGTATCCGCGCCATCGCACCGCGTGCCCGGTCAAGGATCGCGGTGTCATCCAGCGGATCGTGCAACAGGATCTGTTCGAGATCGGAGGGTTCGGACGCGTCGAAATGCACCCCCGACCGGTCAAGCAGCAGCCCGACAGGGGCCTCGCCCGCGCGGCCCGGATGAATGGAACGCAGAAACGCATCCTCGACCCGCAACAAGGGAACCCCGCGCCGGTCGGCGATGGCACGGCCACGATGCGCTGTCGGGCTGTCGCCCCAGATCGCGACGAGATCCTGCGGCCCGGGCAGTCCGAGGCGCAGATCGTACCCCGCAAGATGCAGGATACGGTGGAGCCGTCGCTGGGTCAGAAAGCCGCCACTATAGGCATAGACCCGCGACCGGCTATCCGTTCCGGGGCACCGCCGGGGGCCGCGCATGCCTATTGGGTCAGGGTGGCGACGTTCGCGATGGGGGTCAGGCCGCCCACGATGAGCGAGATCGATTTGCTCCACTGGGCATAGGGCGCTTCGGTCACATACAGGGTATCGCCGTCATGGATCACGAAATCGCGGGCCTGGAACACGCCGTTGGGCTCTTTCAGGTTCAGCACATAGACCAGGCGCTGTGCGCCTTGCAGATCGTCGCGGCCCAGAACCTGGTTGGCGATCGCGGCCTTTTCATTGCGGAACACAAAGATGCCGGTAGGGTCGGACGACACCGAGATCAGCCCGCCCACTTGTGCCAGCGCATCCATCGCCGACAGGGTCTGGGTTTCGAATTTCACCCGCGCCTGCTGGTTGGTGGCGCCCATCGCGGTATAGGCACGGCTGTCTTCTTCCACGAGGATCCGGTCGCCGCCGCGCAGGGCGATGTCAAGGTTGGGGTCCTTGTAGAGATCCTGGAACCAGACCGTGCCCTTGCGGGTGCCGCGAATAACCGTCACCAGGGCGATTTCCGGCTCGATCACCACGCCGCCGGCCTTGGCCAGCATCGAGGCCAGCGTGCGGGTGGGGCGTTCGATGGGGTAAACGCCCTGCGCGCCCACCGAGCCGACCAGCGAAACCGTCGAGCCGTCACCGGCGAGGCGGCGCACCTCGACCTGTGGATCGGGGGTCTGATCCATCAGCCGTTCGGTGATGATCGCGCGCAGTTGCTCGGGCGTGTTGCCGGCGGCACGGATGCGCCCGCCATAGGGGACAAAGATGAAGCCGTCGCTGTCGACCTGCACTTCTTCGAGGGCGGTCGAGTTGCCCACATCCCCGGCGAGCAGCCCGTCATCGACGTTTTCCCAGATCGTCAGGCCCAGCGTATCACCGGGCCGGATGGTGTCGGAGGTCAGTTGCGGGGTGGTGCGGAAATCGCTCGAAAAGCCAAGCGCCGGAACCACCGCCGTGGCGCGCGTCACGCGATCATTGACCGCGACAATGAAGGCGTCGCCATCCTTTTGCAGCGATCCGTCGTATATCTGGTCCTTGGTGGGGCCGGCCTGCGGCAGAGAACAGGCGCTCAGCGTGCCGGCGATGACGGTGATTGCGGCGACTCTAACCCATCGAAAAGAAACAGTTTTCACGGAGCGGCCCCCTCGACCCGATATGTGCGTTAACCATTGTCGCGCAACCTAGAGGAATCGGCGGGGGATAGCCAGCCGTGGTAACGCCGGATCAGCGGATCAGGTGCAAATGTGGTTTCTGTGCCTCTTTGCCGGCTTTGCGCGCCGCATAGGGGTCATCCGGAGCAAGCATCATGTCGACAACCCGGCGCAGCAGCCTTTGCCGCCCACGGCGGGAATAGAACCCCCCGGGCACCTGGCTGGTTTCAAGAAGGTAGCGGCGGAACAGCAGGTAAGCGGCGGTATCGGGCCGCTGCGGATTGGCAAAGAAGTCATGCAGCGGCTGATCCGAGATGAACTCGGGCTTGTCATAGACCGCGCGTCCGAAGATGCGCAGCGGCAGCCCGCGCCACAGGGCCTGTTGCCCGGCGGTGGAATTGACGGTGACCACGCTGCGGGCATCGTCCATCAGCCGGGCCAGCTTGCCGCCGCGTACGAAATGCACCCGCTCGCGCAGCCCCTGCGCCGCCGCGAGGCGCGCGATATCGCGTGCCAGGGGAGTGCGCCCGTCTTCCAGCGGATGCGCCTTGAACACGAGGTGATGGTGCCGTGGCGCGCCGCGGGCAAAGCCCTCGATGACCTGTGCGAGGAAATCCGTCATGCTGTTGAAGGGGGAGTGTTCGCGAAAACTGGCGTCATGTTCGAGTTGCAGCAGTGCGAGGTGATAGGGGTAGCCGCCCCGCCGGATGCGCGCGGTCCGGAGACGGCGCTCGGCGGCATGTGACGGGATCAGCAACAGCCGTTTGAGATGCAACAGGAATTCCCGCGTGACCGGCAGCGCCCGGTGGGGGCGGAAATGCCGGTATCCGCGATTGGTGAACATCACGAACCAATGATAGGCGGCCCCATAGAACATGTGTTCGCGCATATCGCCCCAATGGGCGGGCGGCGGCGGCGCGTCGCAATCGGCCTGTTCCAGCTGTGCGCGCATCTGCGAAACATCCATGGTCATCAGCCGGGAATGGCCGTTCGATCCGTCGCGCTCGTATGTCACCCAATAGGGGCGCAGATAGCCTTCCTCAAAGACATGAACGGTGATCCCGCGAGCGCGTGCGGCGGCGATGGCGTTGGCGTGAATGCGGCGGGTGTCGCCGTAGAGCACGATGTCGGTGACGCCATGCCGATCGAACAGGTCATCCAGTGTGGCGGGCCAGTCCCGGGGCAGGCCGCGAAAGGGGATATAGCTCGTCCGGTCGAACCAGAAAGCCCGGTCACCGGCGTTGAACCCGACGCGCAGAGCCTGCGCCCCGGTCTTGCGAAGCATACGGCCAAGCGCGTTGAAGAACGGCCCGTGCGGGCCCTGCAGGAACAGGAACACGCGGCCCGGCCGGGTCATGGGGGGAGGGGGTGGGCTGAAAGGTTCGATCTGATGACACCGGCACTGGGAAACATGTGAATTATTGTCCGCAGGCCGGTGATTTGCAAGATCCGGGGCTTGTCGTGCGCGGTGGCGCTGGTTACGTGGATAGGCGGAATTCGAAGGGAAACGGCATGTTCACAGGCATCATCACCGATATCGGCACCGTGCGCGAACTGGAGCAACAGGGTGATTTGCGCGCGCGGATCGCCACCGGGTATGACACGGCGGGGATCGACATCGGCGCGTCGATCGCCAGCGACGGCGTGTGCCTGACGGTGATTGCCCTGGGCGAGGATTGGTATGACGTGCAGGTGAGCGCCGAAACGGTATCCAAGACCAACCTGGGCGACTGGCGCGCCGGCAAGCGGGTGAACCTGGAGCGGGCCCTGAAGGTGGGCGACGAGCTGGGCGGACATATCGTGTCGGGCCATGTGGACGGGGTTGCGGAGGTGATCGCTGTCGTGGACGAGGGGGACAGCACCCGCGTCACCCTGCGCGCACCGCGGGAATTGGCGCGGTTCATCGCCCCGAAAGGATCGGTGGCGCTGAACGGAACCTCGCTGACCGTGAACGAGGTGGACGGGGCGTCGTTCGGGATCAATTTCATTCCGCATACCAAGGAGGCCACCACCTGGGGGGATGTCGGCCTTGGGGATCGGGTGAACCTCGAAATCGATACGCTGGCGCGCTATGTGGCGCGGTTGGCGGAGACCACCGCGTCATAGGCGCCCGGGCAGGGGGCGCTGCCCCCTCCGGCGAAAATCAGGGATTTCCGCCGTTCACCCCCGGAGTATTTTTCCAAAGATGAAGAGGCGGCGGACCGGTTTTCGCCGAAGTCGCAGCGTTCCGGGGCTGGCCATCGCGGCGCGCGTGGGGTATTTGCGCCCCGAGCCAACTGCGCACGGAAAGACGATTTCATGAGCTTTGAAACCCCGGGTCAGGTCGAAACGGATCTGCGCCATGCCATTTCTCCGATCGAGGATATCATCGACGCGGCGCGGCGCGGCCAGATGTTCATCCTGGTCGATCACGAGGATCGCGAAAACGAGGGCGACCTGGTGATTGCCGCCGAGTTTGCCGATGCCGAGGCGATCAATTTCATGGCGACGCATGGGCGTGGGTTGATCTGTTTGCCGATGACGGCGGAGCGGGTTGATCGGTTGGGGCTGCCGATGATGGCGGTCAACAATTCATCGCGGCACGAGACGCCGTTTACCGTGTCGATCGAGGCGCGCGAAGGGGTCAGCACCGGGATATCCGCACCGGACCGGGCGCATACGGTTTCGGTGGCGATCAACGAGCAGAACACCATGGCGGCGCTGGCGACGCCGGGGCATATCTTTCCGCTGCGGGCGCGCAATGGCGGAGTGCTGGTGCGCGCGGGGCATACCGAGGCGGCGGTGGACATTGCCCGTCTGGCCGGGCTGAACCCGGCGGGGGTGATCTGCGAGATCATGAATGCGGATGGCACCATGGCGCGTTTGCCCGAGCTGGTGGAGTTTGCCGGGACCCATGATCTGAAGATCGGTACGATCTCGGACCTGATCGCCTATCGCAATCTCAATGACAACCTGGTGGACCAGACCGCGCAGCAGGCGGTGACCTCGGAATTTGGCGGCGACTGGGACATGCGGATATTCACCGACCAGACCCACGGGGTGGAGCATGTGGCCCTGATCAAGGGGAACATCACCACGCCCGAGCCGGTTCTGACCCGGACCCATGCATTGCACGAGGCGAGCGATCTGCTCGGGCTGGGGCCAAAGCCGGCGAGCGAATTGTCGCGGGCGATGGAGTTGATTGCCCGGGAGGGGCGCGGTGTCGTCTGCCTGTTCCGGGAGCCGCGCCATTCGCTCTATGCCAGCGAGGAAGAGGGGCCACGCACCATCAAGCGGACCGGGCTTGGCGCGCAGATCCTGTCCAAGCTGGGTGTCAAGGAACTGATCCTGCTGACGGATTCACCGCGCACACGGTATCTGGGGCTGGATGCCTACGGGCTGTCGATCGTCGATACCCGCCCGATCATGTCCGAGGAATAGACCATGGCCAAATCAGAAACACATTACGTCCTGCCGCGTCCGGAATTTGACAAGCCGGTCAAGCTGTTGATCGTCGTGGCGCCCTATTACAAGGATATCGCCGACGACCTGGTGGCCGGTGCCAAGGCCGAGATCGAGGCGGTCGGGGGGAGCTGGGACCTGGTCGAGGTGCCGGGGGCGCTCGAGGTGCCGACCGCGATTGCGATTTCGGACCGGCAGTCGAATTTCGACGGCTACGTGGCGCTTGGCTGCGTGATCCGGGGAGAGACCACGCATTACGAGACGGTCTGCAATGACAGCAGCCGCGCGTTGCAGTTGATGGGCTTGCAGGGGCTGTGTATCGGAAATGGCATTCTGACCGTCGAGACACGTGACCAGGCGGTTGTGCGCGCCGAGACCGGCGGCCAGAACAAGGGTGGAGGTGCCGCCGCCGCGGCCTTGCATCTGGTCGCGCTCGCCCGTAAGTGGGGCGGCCAGCGCAAGGGTGTCGGGTTTCGTGCCCCATCAGACCCGATCCTGCTGGCGGAAAAAGGCGACGGATCCACCACGGCATGACCAGTTCGAAAACCGCCCTGTCGGGCAATCAGAAACGCAAGATGAAATCCGCCGCGCGGCTGTATGCGGTGCAGGCGCTGTTCCAGATGGAGCAGAGCGGGCAGACCAGCGATCAGGTGATCGCCGAGTTTCTCGAACATCGGTTTGGTGCGACCTATGAGGGCGACGAGATGCTGGATGGTGACATCGGGCTGTTTCGCCTCTCGGTCGCGGATGCGGTGAACCACCAGGCACGGATCGACCAGATGACCGACCGTGCCCTTGTGGCGAAATGGCCGATCGCGCGGATCGACCCGACATTGCGCGCGCTGTTCCGGGCGGCGGGGGCGGAGCTGACCAACAGCAACACGCCACCCAAGGTGGTGATCGTTGAATATGTCGAAATTGCACGGGCGTTTTTTCCGGAAGGCAAAGAGCCGAAATTCGTGAACGCGGTGCTCGATCACATGGCGCGCGAGGCCAGGCCCGAAGCCTTTTGAACCTGCCTGGCGCGACGATTTGACAGGCCGGGGGTGCTTTGCCGGGCATCGGTCATATGCTATGATCGGAATGTCGGAGGCGGCTCATGCCCAAACTGGTCAAACTCTATATTCGCAACGTGATTATCGGCTTTGCCATTGCAGCCGCCTTTGTGGCGATGCTGCTGTGGTTCAACGTGATGAACATCTGGCATCTCGTCACGCATTCCGATGTGGGCATTCTCGCTGTGTTCCTGTTGTGGTTCATGCATGGCATCGTTTTCGCCGGGGTACAGTTTGCATGGGCAGTGATGTCGTTGGCCGGGAACGCGGGCGGTGGGCGCGGCGGAACACCGGCGCGACGCGATTTTCAGCCTGCGGTGGCGCGCGCGTACAAACGGAACCATCACGTCAAAAATTGCCTGTAAGGTGTTGAAAAATATAATGTGACGGGACCACCAATCAACCGTGTGGTTCTGATTCCCGAGGACCTGTATATACAGGTGGGCGCCAGGTAAACGGACCAGGATCCGCACAGAGCCAGCTCCCTCGGATTTGCTTAAGGCCACCGGAATGCAACCGTTCACGCGCAGGGCAGAACCCGCCACCGCCCCCAGATAGGCGCAGTTGGCGCACCGGGCAAGGGGGATCAGCCGGATTCATGCAGAAGACTGCGCATCCGGCCCATATGTTCCTCCCAACCGGCATCGAGGCTGAGGAGCAGGGAAAATGCCTCGGCGGTTTGCGGCAGCCCGCGATGCACCAGGGACAGGCGCGTGCCGCCGGCAACCGGTGTCAGCTCCCACTGGGCGAGGCTTTCACTGTCACCCATCGGCTCGACCGTGAAGGTGTATTCGAGATATTCTGGCGCGCGGGCTACCGTGACCTTTCCCCAGATCAGCCGCTTGCCGCTCTCGGAGCCATGCATTTCGAACACGTTGCCCTGCAACAGCGGGGCGGAAGGGCGGTGGAACCACAGCGCCAGCTTGTCCGGTTCGGTGAGAAAGCTCCAGACCTGCTGTGGGCTGGCCTTAAGGTAGATTGACTTTTGAATGATGTTGTCGCTCATGTGTCTTTCCCTTCGATGGCGGATTTGAGGGCATCCAGACGCGCATCCCAGAAGCTGTCGAAATGCGACAGCCAGTCCAGAACCGGCCCGAGCCCTTCGGGATTCAGGCTGTTGACGCGCTCGCGCCCGCGGGCGTGCACGGTGATCAGCCCGCCGTCGGACAGAACGGTCAGGTGTTTCTTGACGGCGGCGCGGGTCATGTCGAACTGGTCGGTCAGTTGTGCAATGGTCATGTCGCCCTTGGTCAGCATCATGACGATGTTGCGCCGGGTCGGATCGGCGAGGGCGCGAAAGCAGGGCTGTATCGGATCGGATGTCATTTGAGATACCTTTTGGTATCCCATTATTTCGATACCAAAAGGTATCATGTCAAGCCTGAACCGATGCCATGCCGGGTGCTTGCATAATGTTCACGTCTTGTTCATGGTTGGGGGATGTTGGAAACGCAATCTTCACTGGTCAAACCAGGGCAATTGCTCGCGCGCGGTGTCTGTCGCCATCTCAAGGGGCATGGCTTTGTTTCCGTTGAAGAACTCGTACCAACCCGCGGGCTGCGGGTGGATGTGATGGGGCTTGGCCCCAAGAGCGAAATCTGGGTCATCGAATGCAAATCCAGCCGCGCGGATTATCAGTCGGATAGCAAGTGGCAGGGCTATCTTGAATGGTGTGACCGCTATTTCTGGGCGGTCGACCAGGATTTTCCGACCGATCTGCTGCCGTCGGAAACCGGGCTGATCATCGCCGATTCGTATGATGCCGAGATCATCCGCATGGCACCCGAGCACAAGCTGCCCCCGGCGCGGCGCAAGGTGATGGTGCATAAATTCGCGGTGCACGCGGCGCGAAGGCTACAGGCGTTGCGTGATCCCGGGGTGGCGGCGCTGGTGTCTTCCGGTGAGCCGGCGGGGGGCGATGCGGGCTGAGCCGTTGGGTCAGCGGCGCGGTTTCTCGGCGACCGAACGCGCGGCCTTGGCGGCGGCGAGGATCTCTTCGGCGATTTCCTCGGCTTCTTCCGGGTCAAAGTCCATCGGCACCTCAAACCCCTGGGATTCGATAAAGATACGCACCATGCCGGCATCGGTCGGCCCGATCTGCATGTTCGCTTCTATATCGCGTTCGGTGTTGATGCCCATGGGGTGCCTCCGTGACTCTGTTGTTCCTGCTAGCTTGGCAGGGGTTGAGAATCAAGCGCCCGCGCGGTCAGTGTGACATATGGATGAGGTGACGATACGCCGGTTTGCGCCGTCAGATGCCGGGTGGCTGCTGTGCCAGCACGCCGATCTCTATGCGCGGGATGAAGGGTTTGATGCGAGCTTTGGAAAGCTTGTTGCCGAGGTTCTCGATGACTTCATCGCGAACCATGACCCGACCCGCGAGCGCGGTTGGATCGCCATGCGCGGGGCACAGCGGCTGGGCAGCATATTCTGTGTTGCCGAGCGGCAGCACACCGCCAAGCTGCGCCTGTTCCTGCTGATACCAGAGGCGCGGGGGCAGGGGGTGGGCAAACGATTGCTGGCGACCTGCACGGGGTTCGCGCGCGACCATGGCTATCGGGACATGCGGCTTTGGACCCATGAAAGTCACCGTGCTGCCTGTGGGCTGTACCGGGCGTCGGGCTGGCAACTTGTCGAGAGCCGGCCGGTGCGCTCATTTGGCGTCGATCTGGTGGAACAAAGCTGGCAGATTGTGCTCTAACCCACTTGCATTCATACCGTGGCTTGGCTAAATCCCGTGCCAGTGCCGCCTTAGCTCAGTTGGTTAGAGCGCCTGATTGTGGATCAGGAGGTCCCCCGTTCGAGCCGGGGAGGTGGTACCATAAACCCGACAACCTGCCTGCTGCCTGTCTTTCGCTTTGCCGCGTTTGGGCGACCGCGATGTGATCGGCACCGTTGATTGAGTATAGCCGGCCCGATACCTTTGCGTTGCAAGCCATCTTAGTCGGAACAGGCTCGCGACGGTGCAGTCAATTTATGAGGGGCCAAAATGTGCGGCCGGTTTGTCGATCCGAACCTTCGCAGCGCCGGGCTGGATACGTCCTGGCTCAGGATCGAGCCCTTCGCGGGTTGGGAGCCTCGGTTCAATGTGAAGCCCACGCAGGATGTTGTGATCCTGGCACCGGATTTGCGCCCGCTTTTGGCGCGTTGGTGGCTGATCCCGTCCTGGCACAAGGGTGAGGTCAAGGATTGGAAGGCCATCACGTTCAACGCGCGGTTTGAGGATGCGGCCGGGAAACCGTCATTCCGGGCCGTGTGGAACAAGGGCAGGTGCCTGATCCCCATGCGCGGTTATTATGAATGGACCGGCGACAAGGGTCAAAAGACGCCGCATTTCATCCAGTCGGCGGGCAATGAGGAAAACCTGTTCGCCGCCGGGTTGGCGTCTCGGTGGAATGACCTGCTGACCTGCACGATGCTGACCCGCGCGGCCAATGACAGCGTGTCCGGGGTCCACCATCGCATGCCGGTCCTGTTGAACACCGCCGAGCAGGAGGCGTGGCTCGCAGGGAGCAACGATCCCGATCTGGGGCGTGGAACGGCGTTGAAACATCATCGGGTGCAAAGATTCGGCCTGCATGATGATGGCGAAGAACTGATCGAGGACATGGGTTCCGAGGGGTAGCCAAGGAACTTGCCCATGCTGGCTGCTGGACGCTTTGAAGGGGCCGGTTGGTGCCGGAAAGCTGGGTCAGCCCGGTTGCCGCGAAACATGTCGGAACTGGCGCGCCGGGCGAGCGATCACTGTGCCAGGGGCTTGCCCGGCAGCATGGCGTCGCCCGGCGCGTTGCCCCCGGTGTCAGGCGAGCATGACCATCGGGTTTTCCAGGTTGTCCACGATCTGTTGAAGCAATTGTGCGCCCAGGGCACCGTCGATGACGCGGTGATCGACGGACAGCGTGACCGACATCACCGTTGCGACCGACAGCGTGCCGTCCTCGGCGACCACGGGCTTTTTGACCCCGGCACCGACCGCCAGAATCGCCCCGTGGGGCGGGTTGATCACCGCATCGAAATTGTCGATGCCGAACATGCCGAGATTGGAGATCGCAAAACTGCCGCCCTGGTATTCATGCGGTGCCAGCTTGCGATCGCGGGCGCGGCTGGCCAGATCCTTCATTTCGGCAGAGAGGGCCGAGAGCGATTTCAGTTCGGCGTCTTTCAGAACCGGGGTAAAGAGACCGCCATCGATGGCAACCGCGACAGCCACATCCGAAGGGGCAAGCCGCAGGATCCGATCGCCGGCCCAGACCGCGTTGGCATCGGGCACCGCTTGCAGGGCGAGGGCGCAGGCCTTGATGATGAAATCATTGACCGAAAGTTTGACGCCACGGTTTGCCAGCTGCGCGTTCAGCTGCCCCCGAAAGGCGAGCAACGCGTCGAGCCGGATATCGCGACGCAGGTAGAAATGCGGGATCGATTGCTTCGCTTCGGTCAGCCGCGCGGCGATGGTCTTGCGCATGCCGTCAAGCGCAACCTCCTGATAGGCGCGCCCATCATAGATCCGGGTGATCGTGTCTGGCGAGGGGCCGGTGGCTATCGGGGTAGCCGGCGCAGGGGGCAGGGCGGATACTGTGCGCGCTGTGGCCGGTTCAGCGGTGGGGCTGGCCGTGCTGGCCGGGGTTGCCACGACATCCGCCTTGACGATGCGCCCGCGTGGGCCGCTGCCGGTGATCTCGCGCAGGTCGATCCCCTTGTCCGCCGCGATCCGCCGCGCCAGCGGCGAGGCAAACACCCGGTCACCCTCTCGTTCGGGCGCAGCCGGGGCCCGCGCGGGTGTTGCGGCCTCCCCGGGCTGGGCCGGTGTGTCGCTGTTGGTGGCGGATGAGGCGGGCGCGGCGATGTCGTCCGCAGTTTCGCCATCGTCGAGCAGCACCGCGATAGGCGTGTTGACCTTGACCCCCTGTGTTCCCTCGGCGATCAGCAGCTTGCCGATGGTGCCTTCGTCGACCGCCTCGAACTCCATCGTCGCCTTGTCGGTTTCGATCTCGGCCAGCAGGTCGCCGGACGCGACGTTATCGCCCTCTTTGACGAGCCATTTTGCGAGCGTACCTTCCTCCATGGTCGGAGACAGGGCGGGCATCAGGATTTCCGTCGTCATCGCTTGCTCCTTACCTGTAGGTCACTTGTTTCACGGCGGCGATCACCTCGTCTGTGGTGACCAGCGCGTGTTTTTCCAGATTGGCGGCATAGGGCATTGGCACATCCTTGCCCGCACAATTGATGACCGGCGCGTCGAGATAGTCGAACGCCTCTTGCATCAGGACCGCGCCGATGTAGTTGCCGACCGAGCCCTGCGGCCAGCCTTCTTCCACGGTGACACAACGATTGGTTTTCATCACCGAGTTGATGATCGTCGCGGTATCCATCGGGCGCAGGGTGCGCAGGTCGATGACCTCGGCGCTGATGCCGTCTTCGGCGAGTTTTTCGGCGGCGTCGAGCGCGTATTTCATGCCGATGCCAAAGCTGACGATTGTCACGTCATCGCCCTGTTTCCAGATACGGGCCTTGCCGAAGGGCACGGTGAAATCATCCAAGACCGGTACGTCAAAGCTGCGTCCGTAGAGGATTTCGTTTTCCAGGAACACCACCGGGTTGGGATCGCGGATCGCGGATTTGAGCAGCCCCTTGGCGTCTGACGCGGAATAGGGCATCGCCACCTTGAGGCCGGGGATCTGCATGTACCAGGCGGCATAGTCCTGGCTGTGCTGCGCGGCGACTCGCGCGGCGGCCCCGTTTGGACCACGGAACACCATGGGCGCGCCCATTTGCCCGCCGGACATGTAGAGCGTCTTGGCGGCGGAGTTGATGATCTGGTCGATGGCCTGCATGGCGAAGTTGAAGGTCATGAATTCGACAATCGGACGCAAGCCGCCAAAGGCCGCGCCAACCGCAACACCGGCAAAGCCATGTTCGGTGATCGGGGTGTCGATGACCCGTTTGCTGCCGAATTCGTCGAGCAGACCCTGGCTGATCTTGTAGGCGCCCTGGTACTCGGCCACCTCTTCGCCCATCAGGAACACGCTGTCATCGGCGCGCATTTCTTCGGCCATCGCGTCGCGCAGCGCCTCGCGGACGGTTTGTTGTTTGAGCCTGGTGCCCTCGGGCCAGTCCGGGGTGAGGGGGACCGCCGGGGGTTGCGGCGAAGGGGCGGCGGACTTCGCGGGGCCCCCTGCGGGGACCGCCTTGGCGTCCGCGTCACCCGCTTGCGCGGGTTCCGGCGCGTGCGGCACCGAAGCCGCGCTTTCACCTTCGGCGAGGAGAAGGGCGATCGGGGTATTCACCGCCACGTTTTCGCTGCCCTCGACGATCAGCAGCTTGCCGATGGTGCCTTCGTCGACTGCTTCGAATTCCATCGTCGCCTTGTCGGTTTCGATCTCGGCCAGCAGATCGCCGGCGGATACGCTGTCGCCCTCCTTGACCAGCCATTTCGCCAGTTTTCCCTCTTCCATCGTGGGAGACAGGGCGGGCATCAGGATTTCGGTTGCCATGTTCAGTGATCCTCCCCGGCCGGCGTAATCAGCCCGACCACGTTTCCTTGTCCATCCTCGACAGAGGCGCATCGCCCGATACCGGGATAATCGGTTGGCGGCAGCGCCTCGGCACCGCCATGGGCCAGCGCCCAGTCATAGCGCGCGTCGCAATCGGCGACCTCGAAGGTCATGGTGCCGCCACGGATCGGGGAGCCCGGGGCAGGGGACTCGCCCGCGCGCAGCATCAGGGCGGCGGTCAGGCCCGTGCCGTCGTCGATCCCCTTGCCCCGGATCAGGTGATAACCGGCCTCTTCCAGGCCCGGCATCATCTCGAATTGCCAGCCGAACAGTCCGGCATAGAAGCGTTTGGCGGCGTCGATATCCTGCACCTGGATTTCAAAATGTGGCATCAGGCGACCTCGTTCCGGGGGGCCGCATCGGCGTAGATGTCGGTCCACAATTCATCCAGCGGCGGTTCGGGGCTGTCCTTGGCGAAATCGGCCGAGGCGTTGATGATGTTCTTGATCTCCTTGTCGATCGCCTTGAGATCGTCTTCGCTGGCATGTTTCCCGGTCAGCAACATGCTGCGCACCTGTTCGATCGGGTCGCGTTCCTCGCGCATTTTCTGCACTTCTTCGCGGGTGCGGTACTTGGCGGGGTCGGACATCGAGTGGCCGCGATAGCGGTAGGTCTTGACCTCGAGAATATAGGGACCCTTGCCCGCCCGGCAGTGGGCGATGGCCTTGGCCCCGGCTTCCTTGACCGAGACGACATTCATGCCATCGACAATCTCGCCGGGGATGCCAAACGCCTCGCCGCGGGTAAACAGGTCGGGGGTCGAGGTCGAGCGTTGCTGTGCGGTGCCCATGGCGTATTGGTTGTTCTCGATCACGAACACCACCGGCAATTGCCAGAGCGCGGCCATGTTGAAGGTTTCATAGACCTGCCCCTGGTTCGACGCACCATCGCCGAAATAGGTGAAGGTCACGCGCCCGTTGTCGCGATACTTGTCGGCAAAGGCCAGCCCGGCGCCGATGGGCACCTGTGCGCCGACAATGCCATGGCCGCCATAAAAGTGCTTTTCCTTGGAGAACATGTGCATCGAGCCGCCCTTGCCCTTGGAATAGCCGCCCTCGCGCCCGGTCAGTTCGGCCATGACGCCGTCGGGGCTCATGCCACAGGCGAGCATGTGGCCGTGGTCGCGATAGGAGGTGATGCGCTTGTCGCCCTCTTCGGTCACGGATTCGAGCCCGACCACCACTGCTTCCTGACCGATATAAAGGTGGCAGAACCCGCCGATCAGCCCCATGCCATAGAGTTGTCCCGCCTTCTCTTCGAAGCGCCGGATCAACAGCATTTCCCGGTAGAAGGTCTTGAGTTCCTCGGCGGAAACATTCGGCTTCCTGCTGCTCTTTCGCGTGACCATCGCGGCGCACCCCCTCTTCGTCCATATAGTTTAGTGCTAAACTATGGATAACGGCTTGGCGGGCGGATGGCGAGTGAAATTGACGTGGCGCGCCTAACGGATGACGATCTCGTCGGCCCGCAACAGGCCCAGAACCGAGCGGGCCTGCTGATCGAGAAGGTCGAGATCGAGATATTCGTCCGACAGGCGGTGGGTCAGGTTTTCGGTGGATGCGATCTCGGCCTCAAGCCGGATCAGCGTCTGGCGCAGCGCATCGGCCTCGGCGGTGATCTCGACGCGCCGGAACAGGCCGAAATCCCCCTGCACGGCGGCAAAGGTGAAATAGGCGCACAACGCAAAGGTCGCGGCAAAATAGATCAGGCCCCCAAAGCCGGGGCGCGTCAGACGGGTCAAACTGCACTGCCTCATGGCGCCCTTGATGGGCGTTCTCGCTGCACTATGACATAGGCGATTCGCCTTGTGAATCCCTGTTTATGGGGAGGCACAGGCGAAAATCGAAATTTCGGACCGCGTGGCCAAAAGGCCGCAGAACCGGGTCAGCCCGCGACCGATGCGTCGTAGATGCTGGTGATGGTTTCGCCCAGGGTTGCGTTGAACGCGTCATCCGATTGCCCGGCCGAAAGCCCCTCGGTCAGCGCCCGCGAGAACGAGGCGATCACCCCGCGATTGACGCTCAGGCGCGCATTGGCTTCCTCGCGCGAATAGCCGCCCGACAATGCCACCACCCGCATCACGCGCGGATGATCCACCAGCGACGCATAGGTATTGGCGGTTTCCGGCAGGGTCAGTTTGAGCATGACCTGCTGATCGGCGGGCAGGGCGTCAAGATGCCGGGTCAGCTCGTCGCGCAGCATCGCTTCGGCTTCGGCCTTGTCGCTGATGCTGATGGTGATTTCGGGTTCGATGATCGGGACAAGGCCCTTGGCGAGGATCCGCGCGCCGATCTCGAATTGCTGCGCCACGTTGGCGGCGATGCCGCTGGCCGAGGCGGCATCAATCACCGAGCGCATCTTGGTACCGAAAATCCCCTTGGCCACGGCGCGATCCAGAACCGCGTCAAGGCCGGGCATGGGTTTCATCAGGCGCACGCCGTCGGCCTCGTCTTCCAGCCCCTTGTCGACCTTGAGGAAAGGCACCACCGATTTCCTTTCCCACAGGTATTGCGCGGTGGGGATGCCGTCGATGTCGCGGTCCATGGTCTGCTCGAACAGGATGGCACCGACAACCTGTTCGCCGCCAAAGGCCGGCGAGGTGACGATGCGGCTGCGCATCTGGTGGATCAGGTCGAACATCTCGGCATCCGAGCCATAGGCGGTTTCCTCGACGCCATAGAGCTTGAGCGCCTTGGGGGTCGATCCGCCGCTCTGGTCAAGCGCCGCAACGAATCCCTTGCCCGAGGTCATCTGTTCGGTTTGCCGGGGGTCTGCCATGGGTCATCTACCTTGTTGGTTCTGGCCCACGCGGGGCATTGTCGTTGTCTTGCAGGGGTTTAAAACAGGGACCTGCCGGTTGCAATTGCGTTAGCGCGAACAGGGCCCCGGCCACCGGGCTCAGCCCTGGAGCGCCGCGACGCCAGGCAGGGTCTTGCCCTCCATCCATTCGAGGAACGCGCCACCCGCGGTGGAAATATAGGTGAAATCCTGCGCAACGCCCGCCTGGTTCAACGCGGCAACCGTGTCACCGCCCCCCGCGACACTGATCAGCGCACCGGCGCGGGTCTGTTCGGCGGCGCTGCGGGCGGCGGCATTGGTGGCGGCGTCAAAGGGCGCGATTTCAAAGGCTCCCATCGGCCCATTCCAGATCAGGGTGCGGGCCGTGTCCAATACTGCCGCCACCTGTTTTACCGTTTCCGGGCCAGCATCCAGGATCATCGCGTCATCGGGGCATTGATCGGCGGGCACCGTCTGGTTTTCCGCCCCGGCCTTGAATTCGCGTGCCACGACCGCATCCACCGGCAGCAGGATCGCGCAGCCCGCGGTTTCCGCCTTGGCCATGATCGCGCGCGCCGTGTCGGTCATGTCGTGTTCGCACAGGGATTTGCCCACATTGATTCCCTGCGCGGCGAGAAAGGTATTGGCCATGCCACCGCCGATGATCAGGTGATCGACCTTGTCCACAAGGTTGCCCAGCAGGTCGAGCTTGGTCGAGACCTTGGCGCCGCCCACCACCGCCGCCACCGGGCGTTCGGGGGTGCCCAGGGCAGCTTCGAGCGCGGTCAGTTCTGCCTCCATCAAGCGCCCGGCGCAAGCGGGCAGCAAGCGCGCCACGCCCTCGGTCGAGGCATGTGCCCGGTGCGCCGCGGAAAAGGCATCGTTGCAATAGGCATCGCCAAGTGCTGCAAATTCGGCGGCAAGCGCGGGATCGTTCTTTTCCTCGCCGGGCTGGAACCGGGTGTTCTCGAGCAGCAGAACCGTGCCCTCGGCCATCGCTCCCACCGCGGCCTTGGCCGCATCGCCCCGGCAATCGGCACAGAATGACACCGCCACGCCCAGCCCGGCCTCGAGCGCCGGAACCAGCGGCAACAGCGACATTTCGGGCACATGTTGCCCCTTGGGACGCCCGAAATGCGCGAGCAGCACCGGTTTTCCGCCCTTGGCCAGAATATCGTCGATGGTCGGTTTCACCCGCCGGATCCGCGTGTCATCGGTGACCACGCCATTTTCGACCGGCACGTTGATATCGACCCGGACCAGAACCCGTTTGCCTGCGATTTCCATGTTGTCCAGCGTGTTCCAGCTCATCGGTCAATCCCTGTGCCCATATCAATTCCCGCGCTTTTTTCTCACATTTCTGCTCATGGTCAATGGTTCACTTGGCATTCCCGCGTCTCCGGCTTAGGTATCTGCGCAACACAGCTTGGACAGGAGAGCCAGATGGCCGAGATCAAAGACCCCGAAAACACTATCCTGATGGAACTGAAGGACGGCACCGTCACCATCGAGTTGCTGCCCGACGTGGCACCGCTGCACACCCAGCGGATGAAGGACCTGGCCCGTTCCGGTGCCTATGACAACGTGTGCTTTCACCGCGTGATCGACGGGTTCATGGCCCAGACCGGCGATGTGCAGCACGGCGACATGGAAGACGGCTTTAACCTTGGCCGTGCGGGCACCGGCGGCTCGGACATGGACGACCTTCCGGCGGAGTTCTCGAAACTGCCCCATGACCGCGGCACGCTGGGTGCAGCGCGTTCGCAGAACCCCAACAGCGCCAACAGCCAGTTCTTCATCAACTTCAAGGACAACAGCTTCCTGAACGGTCAGTACACCGTCTATGGCCGCGTGATCGAAGGTATGGAACATGTCGACGCCATCACCCGTGGCGAGCCGCCCGCGTCGCCCGACCGCATGATCAGCGTCAAGGTGGCGGCAGATGCGTAAGCTGGCCGCGCTGTTTGCGCTGGTTGCCAGCCCGGCGCTGGCCACCGGGCTACAGGTCGAGATCGAAGGCGAGGGGGCCAATGGCACCGTGGTCATCGACCTGCTGGAAGATGTGGCACCGGGCCACGTGGAACAGATCGCCGCGCTGGCCTCGGAAGGGGCCTATGACGGGGTGGTGTTTCACCGTGTGATCGACGGGTTCATGGCCCAGACCGGGGATGTCGAGAACGGCATACTTGGGGGTGATCTGAGCCGGGCGGGCACGGGTGGGTCGACGCGTCCGGATCTCGCCGCCGAATTTTCGGATATTCCGTTTGATCGCGGCGTTGTCGGTATGGCCCGGGCACAAAGCCCGGACAGCGCCAACAGCCAGTTCTTCATCATGTTCGAACCCGGCCATTTCCTGAATGGTCAGTACACCGTGGTAGGGCGTGTGACCGATGGTATGGACGTGGTCGATGCCATCAAGCGAGGCACCGGTCCGAACGGGGCAGTAATCGGCACGCCAGACACTATGAAATCGGTGACCGTCATCGATTGATCCGCGCCTGTATTGGCGCGCAACATGACCTGCGTCCCGCCGGGCGCATATGAAAGACACGGTTTCGCAACGCGCGGGGCCGTGTTTTTTTTATTTGCAACACCCACCGGGGCCGGTGCGCGTCTGGGGCGGGGCCGGCGCGTCTGGGGCATGAGATGGCGACCGGATAGCCCCGCATGACAAGGGGCACGCGTTTGTCAAAAACGGTGCCCCATCAGCCGGTTCATAGGGTTTCGGCTTACGACGATACCTTGGCGGTGGCCGGGTTTGCGCCCTGGGCCTTGCCCGCGCCGCCGGGGTTCAGCGGATCGTCCTGACGCTGGACCGAGCCTTCGAAATGGGCGCCGCTCTCGATGGCGATGGTCTTGTGGATGATGTCGCCTTCGACACGGGCGGTCGAGGTCAGGCGGACCTTCAGGCCCCGCACACGGCCAACGATTCGGCCATTGATCACCACGTCATCCGCGGTCACTTCCCCCTTGATCGTGGCGGTCTCACCAATGGTCAGCAGATGCGCGCGGATGTCGCCCTCGACGGTGCCTTCGACCTGGATGTCGCCGGTTGTCTTGAGGTTGCCCGTGATGTGCAGGTCAGACGACAGGGTCGATGCGGGAGGCTTGGCCTTGGGGGCGCTGGCCTTGTAGTCACCGGCCGGTGCGGGTGCGGCAGGGGCCCCTGTGGGAGCCGCCGGTTTCGCCTCATCGGACGTCTTGGAACCTGGCTCGTTTATCTTGCTCTTCGAAAACATTACTTGCAGCCTTGATGTAGATCATGGGGTTAACAGGTGTGCCGTTTACGCGCACTTCATAGTGCAAATGCGTGCCGGTCACCCGTCCGGTGCTACCCATATCAGCAATGTGTTCCCCGCGCGAGACCCTTTGGCCCTTCTTAACGCGAATGCGCGAGTTATGGGCATAGTAGGTTTCGATACCGAAATCATGCCGGATTTTGACCAGCCGGCCATAGCCCGATTGCCAGCCTGCATGGATCACAACCCCATCGGCGGTGGCGAGAATATCGGTGCCCGCCGGACCCGCGAAATCCGAGCCGTTATGCATCCGGCGACCGCCTGTCTTGGGGTCGCGCCGATAGCCGAAACCGCTGGTATAGCGCACCGCGTCGCGCACCGGGCTGGCGAATGGCGCGCGCTCGGCGGCGATTCGGTACATGTTCAGAAGGTCCATCTGCGACAGGATGCGGTTGGTCCGCAATTCGTCGACGGTGGGTTCATCTTCGCCGCGGGTGGTAAAGGTAAGGGGGGTCAATGGACCGCCCTGACCGCTATACCCGCGGCGAACCTGCTCGATTATCTTGTCGGTCGGCATGCCTGCCGAGCGGAACATCTTGTCCAGCGGTGCCACCGAGATGGTCATGGCTTCTTCGAGTTGGCGGAAAATCTGATCGTTCTGCTCTTCCTTGAGCTTGAGGTCGAGCTCAAGCTCGGCGGCCCGCTCAATGGCGTGCCGGGCATTCTGTTCGATTTCGTCGCGTTCGCGTGCCGTCCGGGCGAGCGCCTCTGCCATGAAATCGACCGAAGCGGGCGAACCGGTGGCGCTGCCGGTGGAGGCACCGGGTTCCGCCTGTTCGGCCAGCAGAGCGGCGAGTTCCGAACGCGCGGACTCGCGGTCTCCCATGGTGTCGCGCAGGGTCGACTGGATCACTTCGATCCCGGTCTCAAGCTCGCGGCGCTGTGTTTCCGAGGCCAGAAGGTCGGATTGCATGATCGAGATCTGGGCGAGGGCGGCATTGAAGCGCTGTTGCGCGGCCTGTGCCTCTTCGGCGCGGGCGTCGCGTTCCAGGGCGAGCGCATTCAGCCGGTCCTGGTACATGTCCTGATCGCGCTTGGCCTGTTCGCGGAAATTTCCCGACCCGATGCTGTCCATCAACAACACTGCCGTCGCGATGATCGCCCAGGCGACAATTGCCGAAGCTCCGATACCGACAAACAACTGCGTCGACGGGCGCAGGCGCACAAAGCGCGTGTCCGTGTCAGACTTGAGAAATACCCGGCGTTCGGGGAACAACCGTTCCATCACCGCATGAATTCTTATCGCAAGCCTTGTCCGCACGCGCTCATCCCTGATCCATCCCCATTGGCGGCTGACGGACCTGCTCAGGACCTCGCGCCTGAGCGCTGAGTACTCATCGCGTGACTTTTGGGCAAGTTCCCGCAGTCTGTAACGGGCCGATGACAGGGGATGTCGGGCAAAACCGGCGAAATCCCGCCGAAATCAATGGGCTCTGATTGCTCCATCGGCAAGGAATTGCCGCCCGTTTATTGGGCACCCGAATTACTCCGCGCTGTTTTGCCGCTCGGCCAGGGGCCAGTAGAAGTCGGGCGGAATCCCGGCTTCGGCACGTTTCTCTTCGTTGAACGGCGGTTTGAGCTGGCCGTGGAAATAACGCCTGACCAGGTTGTGAAACACCTCGCGCGGGTCAAGATCGTGGCGGCCACAGAGGAAGTGGAACCATTTCGAACCATAGGCCACATGGGCGACCTCTTCGGCATAGATGGTTTCCAGTGCCGCGACCGCATGATCGATCCTGGCCTTGCGGAACAGCTCGATCATGCCCGGTGTCACATCCAGACCGCGTGCCTCGAGCACCATCGGAACAACCGCGAGCCGTCCCATGAAATCATCCGCCGTGTCCTCGGCTGCGCGCCACATGCCCGCATGGGCGGGCAGCGCGCCGTAATGGCTGCCAAGTTCTTCGAGGCAATCGCAGATCAGGTTGAAATGCTTGCTTTCTTCGTCCGCCGCCTTGACCCAGTCGTCATAGAAACCGATCGGCATCGGGATGTCGCCAAAGCGCGCGATGATGTCCCAGTGCAGATCGACCGCGTTCAGCTCGATATGGGCCACCGCGTGCAGCAGTGCGATCCGGCCCGCCGGGCTGCCAGGACGCCGGCGCGGAACGTCGCGCGGGGATAACAGTTCGGGCCGCTGGGGCCGCGACGGGTGCAGCGGCGGCATGGCGGTGCCGATGGGAATGTCGCTGGCCTGACCCTTGCGCGCCGCGAACCAGCGCGCCGCGCATTCCCGCGACACCCTGGTTTTTTCCCGCCCATCCGCAGTTTGCAGAACCACGGTCGCCATCTGGGCAAGCGTCTCGGCCATGTTTCGGGCGCTCCGGTCGAGGGGCTACTGACCGACGCTCACAAAGGTGTCGCGATTGTCCGGCCCGGTGCCGAGCCAGCCGCTGAAGGTCTTGGCCAGATGTTCGCTCACGCGGTCCTTCTGGGTCGGGCCGAATTGCGCCGCCTCATAGGCTTGTTCGTTCACCAGGGCGGGCATCTCGGCGCGGATCATGCTGGGGCCGGCCAGGACGGCACCGGTGCGCGCATCGCGGATTTGCACCGCGAACTGCATGTTGTGAACGGCGGCCGGTGCGCGGGCGACGGTGATCGGGGTCACGCCGTGAAACTTGAGAATCGTGATGTCGAACTCGACCGGGCGCGATCCATGCAGGCCGCTGGCAGCCTGTTGTGCGGCGGTTTTCGTGATCGCGGCAACCTGGGCGCGGCGATCCCCTGCCGGGTCGCCATGCCAGACGATATCGGAATGCACAAAGAACCGGTTTGCATCCGAAACGCTCAGCGTATCCGGCACCGATACCTGCACGCTGCTGACCCGCCAGTTGCCGGTGGCGGCGCTGGTCAGCGGGTCGTCGTAATCGGTGGACCATTCCCTTTCGCAGGCGGCCAGCAGGAAAGCCCCGGCAAAGAGCATGAGCGCCGGACGCAGGGCGCGGTGCACGCGGCCAAACGCGCTGCTGGCAGGGTTGGGAAGGGTCGTGAAGGAACGGAGCATGTGGGCTCTCCCGTCAAAAGAACATCAACGCGCGGGCCGGGCCGGTAACAACAACGCCGCCCATATGGCACAGGGTACGTGCTGTCGGTAGGGCATATTCCCGCATTTGTGTAGGCAAAACCGACATTTCCGGCCAAGGTCGGGATCAAATCGTTGCCATAGGTCCACAGATGGCGCCCATCCCGCCTAGTCCTGCCTTGCGGCGGCGAGCACGTCTTCCACGTGTCCGGGCACCTTGACCTTGCGCCAGATGCGGCCGATGCGCCCCTGCGGGTCGATCAGGACGGTGGTGCGCTCGATGCCCATGAAGGTCTTGCCATACATCTTTTTCTCTTTCCACACGCCGTAATCCTCGCAGACCTGCCCGTGTTCATCCGACAGGAGCGGCACGGTCAGGCCCTGTTTGGCGACAAACCTGTCATGGCTCGCAAGGCTGTCCTTGGAGATGCCAAAGACCAGCGCACCGGCGTCGGAAAAGGCTTGCTGATGCTCTGAAAATCCGATGGATTCCCTAGTGCAGCCCGGAGTATTATCGCGGGGATAGAAAAAGAGAACAACCGTCTGACCGCGCAGTTCAGACAGGCGGACAGTGTCGCCACCGGTGCTGGGCAGGGCAAAGTCGGGGGCAGCTTCGTTGACGTCGAGCATGTGCGAATTCCGTGTGATTGGATCAGGGATGCAAAGGACAATAGGCTGTTCCGGCAAAACGAAAAGACGCGCAGGCCGGTTTTGATGACCACGGAACCGAAAAACAATGCCTCGGACGAGGTGGAACAACCGCGTCGTCGCTCGCGACGGCGCAGGGTGGGGATCTGGTCGGCCTGGTGTAGCGGAATCGTCGCCTTGCTGGTGGGCGGGCTGGTGCTCTGGGGGATCGGTCAGACGCTGACAATGCCCGACTGGCTGCGCCACCGGATCGAAACCCGGATCGAACAGAATCTCGGCGGGCTCCAGATCGCTTTCGGCGATGTCGAGATGGTGGTCAATCGCGGCTGGCGGCCACGGGTGCGGTTGCGCGATGTCGTGCTGAGCGAGGCCGATGGCCGTCCCGTCGTGCAGCTTGCCGATGCGCAGGCCAGCCTGGCGATGCGCCCCTTGCTGCGCGGGCGGCTCCAGCCCAAGTCGATTTCGCTCGCCGGGGCCTTCATCACCCTGCGGCGCGAGACCGATGGCAAACTGTCGCTGGCGCTTGGTCAGGACAACACCGTGGTGCGTGAGGCGACAACGGTTGCCGAACTGATCGAAGAGTGGGACCGTCGTCTGACCTCGCCACCGTTGTCATCGCTTGTCGCGGTCGAGATGGAGGCGCTGACGCTGCGCTATGACGATCTGCGGCAGGGGCGCAGCTGGACGCTGGATGGCGGGCGGATCACGCTGGACCGCGACGATGCCGACATCCGGATCGCCAGCAGTTTTTCGCTGCTCAGCGGCGGAGACAGCGCCGGCTCGATCGAGATGAACTATGTCAGCCGCATCGGCCAGGCCAATGCCGAGCTTGGCGTTGCGGTGTCCAACATCCCGGCACAGGACATCGCCGCGCAATCCGTGGCGCTGGCCTGGCTCGACGTGTTGCGGGCCCCGATTTCGGGCGCGCTGCGCGGCAGTATCCAGAGCGATGGCGCGCTTGGACCGCTATCGGCGACGCTCCAGATCGGTGCCGGGGTGGTGCAGCCGACCGAGGCGACCAGGCCGGTGCCGTTTGACGATGCGCGCAGCTATTTCACCTATGACCCGCGGGAACAGGTGCTGATCTTTGACGAGGTGTCGGTGCAAAGCGCCTGGGGCTCGGGGGCGGCCGAGGGGCGGGCCTATCTGGGGATCGATTCGGGCGGGTTCAGCGACCTGATTGGGCAACTGACGCTCACCGACTTGTCGCTGAACCCCGATGGCCTCTACGAAGAACCCGTCGAAATCGCCCGCACATCGGCGGATTTCCGGCTGCAGCTCGCGCCGTTCCGGATGACCCTGGGCGATATGTTCATCACCCAGCAGGACAGCCGCCTACACCTGTCGGGCAGGCTTGATGCCCATCCCGAAGGTTGGAAGCTGGCGGTTGACGGCAGCATGGACCGGCTGACGCCCGAGCGGCTGAAACAGCTTTGGCCGGATTTCGCCGCGCCCAAGCCGCGAAAATGGGTGAACGAGAATGTCTCGGGCGGGTGGCTTGAGGATATCGGTTTTGCCCTGCGCATCGATCCGGGCGAACGGCCCGATATCTATCTCGACTTCAGCTATGAAGACACCGAGATCAAGTTTCTCAAGACCATGCCGCCGATCATGGGGGCCGCCGGACAGGTCACGATCGCGGATGACCGCTTTGTCGCCACCGCCACCGCCGGGCGGGTCGTTGCCGGGCAGGGCGGTGCGCTCGATGTGGCGGGCACGTCTTTCATCATTCCGCAGATGGCGGTGAAACCGGATACGCCGGCGGTGGTGCGCGTGCAGGCGGGCGGGTCGGTCACGTCGATCCTGTCGCTGCTGAACCGGCCGCCTTTGGCGGTGCTCAAGGATACGCCGCTGCCGGTCGACATGGCGGATGGCAGCGCGCGGCTGACCGGAACGCTGGCCTTGCCGATGAAACCGAAAGTGCCGTTTGAAGAGCTCGAATTCCACCTGCGCGGCACGATTTCGGATGTGACGAGCACGGTTCTGGTGCCGGGGCAGACCGTGCAGGCGCAGGTCATGGACATCACGGGGGATCAGGATGGCATTGCGCTGTCGGGCGCCGGGCGGATCGGCCCGGTGCCGGTTTCGGTCCGCTGGCAGCAGCCCCTGGGCAAGGATGTGCCCAAGGGCAGCCGCCTTGACGGGACGATCGAATTGTCCCCCGCCGTTGTCGACACGTTCGGGATCGGGCTGCCCGATGGCAGCGTGTCGGGCAGCGGCAGCGCGACCTTCTCGATGCAGTTCGCCGCGGGCAGCCCGCCGGCCTTGACGCTTGAGTCCGATCTGCGCGGGGTGGGGCTTGCCCTGCCGCCGCTGGGCTGGGCGAAACCGGCCCCGGCGGCGGGACGTTTGCAGATTGCGGGCATCGTCGGCGATCAGACCCGCATCGATCGCCTTGTCCTTGAGGCCGCGGGCCTGTCGGCAAACGGGGCGGTGAGCAACAGGCCGGGCGGCGGGCTGGATCGCGCCTTGCTGAGCTCCGTGCGCCTGGGCGGCTGGCTGGATGCGGCGGTCGAACTGGTGGGCCGGGGCAGCGCGCCACCGGATATCCGAGTGCTCAGCGGCACCCTGGACCTGCGCAAGGCCAGTTTCGGCAGCGGCTCGGCCGGCGGTGAAAGCGGCCGCATGGAGGTGGCACTGGACCGGTTGCAGATCACCGACACGATCTCGCTTACCGAGTTTTCCGGGCAATTCACCACCACCGGCGGCGTCAAGGGGCCGTTCACCGGCCGGGTGAACGGCGACACGCGGGTATCCGGGCAGGTGCAGCCGCAATCCGGGCGCAGCGCCGTGCGCATCCAGTCCGGGGACGCGGGCGGCGTGGTGCGCTCGGCGGGGTTGCTGACCATGGCGCGGGGCGGGCAGTTCGACATGTCGTTGCGCCCCGGTGTGCGCAGCGGGCAATTCGACGGAACCCTCAAGATCACCGACACCCAGGTCCATGACGCGCCCGCTATTGCGGCCCTGCTCAACGCGATCAGCGTGGTTGGACTGCTGGACGAGATGTCGGGGCAGGGCATCCAGTTCTCCGATGTCGAGGCGCGGTTCCGGCTTGGGCCGTCCAGGGTCACCGTGTTCGAAAGCAGCGCCACCGGTCCGGCCATGGGCCTGTCGATGGATGGCACCTTTGACGTGCCGCGCGGGACACTGAACATGCAGGGGGTGATTTCGCCGCTCTACCTGCTCAACCAGGTGGGGAACCTGATCGCGCGCAAGGGCGAGGGGGTATTCGGTTTCAACTATACCCTGACCGGCCCGGCCAGGAATCCGCGCGTGAGGGTCAATCCGTTCTCGGGTATTGCCCCGGGCTTTTTGCGCGACATCATGCGCCGCGCGCCGCCGCCGGTTGACGAATTTGCCCCGAAACCCGCGCCCGCCCCCCGCAAGTCGCCCAATGACGCCGATTGGGGACGCTGACCGGGACGCTGACCGGGATGTTGACCGGGGCGGCTGCCATGCGTTGCAGCCGGTCGCGGCCAAGGATAGAAGCCGGCGAAACCTGATCATCCCGAATGCCCGACAGGATCACGCCGATGAAGCTGAGCGATTTTGATTTCGATTTGCCCGAGGACCGCATCGCCACGCGCCCGGCGGTTCCGCGCAGCGCGGCGCGGCTGTTGGTGGCGCAGGGCAGCGAGATCACCGACACGCGGGTCAGCGCCTTGCCCGACTGGCTGCGCCCCGGCGACCGGCTGGTTCTGAACGATACCAAGGTGATCCCCGCGCGCCTGAGCGGCACCCGTGAACGCCACAGCGCGCAGGGGCACACCAGCGCGCGCATCGAGGTCACGCTGCTGGAACCGCGCGCGGATGACTGTTGGTCGGCACTGATCAAGCCCCTGAAAAAACTGCGCCCGGGCGAGACCGTCAGCTTTTCTGCGGGGCTCTCTGCGGTGCTCGACCATGTGGAGGACGGGCAGGGCGTGCTGCATTTCAACCTGGACGGCGATGATTTCGACGCCGCGCTGGCCGAAGCCGGGGCCATGCCGCTGCCGCCTTATATTGCCGCCAAGCGCGCGGCGGACGAGCAGGACAAGACCGATTACCAGACGGTGTTTGCGCGCAACGCCGGGGCGGTTGCCGCGCCCACCGCATCGCTGCATTTCGACGAGGCGCTGCTTGCGGCGCTGCGGGACAGGGGCGTCGAATTCACCAAGGTCACGTTGCATGTGGGCGCGGGCACTTTTCTGCCGGTCAAGGTCGATGACGTCACGACCCACAGGATGCATGCCGAATGGGGCCGGGTCAGCGCCACCGCCGCCAGCGAAATCGCCGCCACCCGCGCGGCGGGCGGGCGGATCATCCCCGTGGGCACGACCGCGCTGCGGCTGATCGAAACCGCCGCGAGGGGCGGCGAGATCGCGGCCTGGGAAGGCGATACCGACATCTTTATCTATCCCGGCTTTGAATTTCACGTCACCGATGCGCTGATGACGAATTTCCACCTGCCCAAATCGACCCTGCTGATGTTGGTCTCGGCGCTGATGGGGCAGGACCGCATCGCGCGGGTCTATGACCACGCGGTGCGCGAAGGGTACCGGTTCTTTTCCTATGGCGATGCGTCGCTGCTGATCCCGCAAAAAGGCTGATTTTGCCTCTTGCGACTCACAGGATGTCGCTGCCAAGGGGGACGTGTCCGGTCTGAACCGCGATACCCGACACCGAAACCGCAATGCCAATCCACCGGAGGCGCGAGATGTTACAGGTTCTGTCGAGCGCGTGGGCGTTGCTTTTGGGCATGATGCTGCTGATGGTCGGAAACGGGCTTCAGGGCACGTTGCTCGGGGTGCGCGGCGAGATCGAGGGCTTTTCGACATTGCAGATGTCGATCGTCATGTCGTCGTATTTCGTCGGCTTTCTCGGCGGTTCGCGGCTGGCCCCGGACATGATCCGGCGGGTCGGACATGTGCGGGTGTTCGCGGCGCTGGCCTCGTTCATCTCGGCGGTGATGATCCTGTATCCGACCTTTACCGACCCCTATGCCTGGGCCCTGGGGCGGGTCATCATCGGCTTCTGCTTTTCGGGCGTGTACGTGACCGCCGAAAGCTGGCTGAACAATTCGGCAACCAATGAAACCCGTGGGCAGGCGCTGTCGCTCTACATGATCGTGCAGATGGTCGGGATCGTGTCGGCGCAGGCGCTGATGCTGGCGGGCGATCCGGCGGGGTTCGTGACCTTTGTGATCGCATCGGTGCTGATCTCGGTGTCCTTCGCGCCGATTCTGCTGTCGATCAGCCCGACACCGGCCTTTGACACCACCAAGCCGATGACCCTGCGTGAATTGCTCAAGATCTCGCCGCTTGGCTGTGTCGGCATGTTCCTGCTGGGCGGTGTCTTTGCGTCGCAATTCGGCATGAGCGCGGTCTACGGGGCCCGCGCCGGGCTGAGCGTGGGCCAGATTTCGATCTTTGTGGCGACCTTTTATATCGGTGCAATGTTGCTGCAATACCCGCTGGGCTGGATCTCGGACCGCATGGACCGGCGCCTGCTGATCCTCGCGGTATCGGGCTGCGGCGGGATCGGGGCCTGTATCGGCATGATGTTCGGCGCGGATTTCACGCTGCTGCTGCTAGGGGCCTTCCTGATCGGCGGGCTCAGCAATCCGCTCTATTCCCTGCTGCTGGCCCATACCAACGATCATCTCGATCACGAGGACATGGCCGCCGCCTCGGGCGGGCTGGTATTCATCAACGGGCTGGGCGCGATCACCGGGCCGCTGATCATCGGCTGGCTGATGGATGACGGGGTCTTTGGGCCGCCGGGCTTTTTCCTGTTCATGGCGGGGCTGCTCTTCGTGCTTGCCGCCTATGCCGCCTATCGCAGCACCCGGCGCCCCGCCGTTCCGGTCGAGGAAACCGGCAGCATTGCGCCGATGTACCCGTCCTCGACATATGTGGCAGTTGAATACGCGCAGGAACTGGCTATCGAAGCGGACTTGGAAGACGAGCAGGTGACGGAAACGCCACAGCAAGGTTGAGAATGTCCCGAGTGTAGCAATTTGTTACTGTAAAAATTTTGTAAATCAGTTTCAATATCTGCGTGACTTGGGAGGGGATGTCGAAAAAGTAGGGAGTGGACCATGGTTGGCCCCGAAGAAGTACTGAGTTTTTGGTTGGATCAAGTGGGTGAAGCCGGATGGTATGCCCAGGACAAGGAACTGGACGCGGAGATCACGCGACGGTTCGAAACGTCCTGGGAGGGTGCGCGCGACGGGCGGTTTTCGCTCTGGCTCACATATCCCAGCGGTGCCCTTGCCTATATCATCCTGACCGATCAATTCCCCCGCAACATGTTCCGTGGCAGCAGCAAGGCCTTTGCCACCGATGACGCCGCTCTTGCCGTGGCCAAGGCCTGTGTCGACAAGCGGTGGGACATGCGGATCGATGAACCGGCGCGGCAGTTTTTCTACCTGCCGATGATGCATTCGGAAAACCTGTGTGACCAGGAACGCTGTGTGCGGTTGATGTGCGAACGGATGCCGGAATTCGGCGCATCCAACCTGTTGCATGCGCGGGCGCATCGCGAGGTGATCCGCAAGTTCGGCCGTTTCCCCTATCGCAACGACGCCCTGGCGCGCCCGTCCAGCGAACCGGAAACCGCCTATGTAGTTGCCGGTGGCTATGGCTCGACCGTGCGCGAGTTGCAGCAGGCGGGTTAATCCCGCCGCGGCCTAGCTTGACGGTGACGGGGCGGATGCGGTCTCTGGCGGGACGCAGCCGCGGATACGGCTGACCGTCATGACAGCCTGATCCCCGGCGGTCTCGATGGCCTGGTCCAGCAGGCGTTCGGGGGTGCCACGCAATTCGGTGACGGTATTCATCATGTCGTCAAGCCGGGCTTGCATCATCTCGATGCGATCCTGGACCCGTGTCATGGCGGCGGACGAAACATCGCCGGATTGGTCTTTCAATTCGGCGAGATCGGTGCGCAGCGCCGCGATCTCGGCCCCTGTGGTCTGAACGCTCTCCTGAAGCGGGGTCACGATCTGGAGGTTCTCGGCAAAGCTGTCGGCCAGTGAATTGGCGCGGTTGAACACCATCAGGGCCAGCACCAGGCAGAGCGCCACCAGGATCAACGTGGCATTCAGCAAGGCCAGCGCCAGGTCTTTCAACGTCTTACCCATGATTTCACTCCGCTTTGTGTGGGCTCAGACTATCACGCGATCTGTGGCTGGCCAGCGCAATCTCGGGGCGAGTTGCCGATATCTTTGCAAAGGCGGGAGGCTGTTGCTAGGCTGAGCGCTACAGGTGCAACTCCTTTTGGAAACAGGGTAATCATGGTCGCCAAATCCTTTGATATGATCGTTGTCGGGGCGGGGCCCGGCGGATATGTCGCCGCCATTCGCGGGGCGCAGCTGGGCTTGAACGTGGCGATTGTCGAACGCGAGCACATGGGCGGGATATGCCTGAACTGGGGCTGTATTCCGACCAAGGCCATGCTGCGCAGCGCCGAGGTGTTCCACCTGATGGAGCGGGCCGGAGAGTTCGGTCTCAGGGCCGACAAGATCGGCTATGATCTGGACGCGGTTGTCAAACGCAGCCGCAAGGTTGCAGGGCAGTTGTCGGGCGGCATTGGCCACCTGATGAAGAAGAACAAGATCACCACCGTGATGGGCGCGGCGACAGTGACCGGCAAGGGCCGGGTCAGCGTGACAACCGACAAGGGACAGCAGGAACTGAGCGCAGCGCATATCGTTCTGGCCACCGGCGCGCGGGCGCGCGAATTGCCGGGCCTTGAAGCGGATGGCGATCTGGTCTGGACCTACAAACATGCGTTGCAGCCGGCGCGGATGCCCAGGAAACTTCTGGTTATCGGGTCCGGGGCCATCGGGATCGAATTTGCCAGTTTTTACAACACGCTGGGGGCCGATACCACGGTTGTCGAAGTGATGGACCGTATCCTGCCGGTCGAAGATGCCGAGATCAGCGCTTTTGCAAGGAAGCAGTTCGTCAAGCAGGGCATGACGATCATGGAAAAGGCCAGCGTCAAGACGCTTGACCGCGCGCAGGGCAAGGTCACGGCCCATATCGAGACCGGCGGCAAGACCGAGGCGCTGGAGTTCGATACGGTGATTTCCGCCGTGGGCATTGTCGGCAACGTGGAGAACCTTGGGCTTGAGGCGCTCGGGGTCAAGATCGACCGGACACATGTGGTGGTCGATGAGTATTGCCGCACCGGTGTCGAGGGGCTGTATGCGATTGGCGATATCGCGGGGGCCCCGTGGCTGGCGCACAAGGCCAGCCATGAAGGGGTGATGGTTGCCGAGTTGATCGCCGGCGAAAACCCGCACCCGGTCCGCCCCGAAAGCATCGCCGGCTGTACCTATTGCCAGCCGCAGGTGGCCTCGGTGGGGCTGAGCGAGGCGCGGGCCAAAGAGCTTGGCCATGACATCAAGGTCGGTCGGTTCCCGTTCATCGGCAACGGCAAGGCCATTGCCCTTGGTGAACCCGAGGGAATGATCAAGACAGTGTTTGACGCCGCGACCGGCGAGTTGCTGGGCGCGCATATGGTGGGGGCCGAAGTGACCGAACTCATCCAGGGCTATGTGGTCGGGCGCCAGCTTGAAACCACGGAACAGGACCTGATGAATACCGTCTTTCCGCACCCCACCCTGAGCGAGATGATGCACGAGTCGGTGCTGGATGCCTGGGACCGGGTGATTCACATGTGATGACGTCGCGCAACGCGCTCTTGCCGTTGGGGTAGGTTCTGCCCTAATGCAGGGGCCTGATGAGCACCCCGATGACATATCCCGGCCACGTCAAGGCCATTCTCGTGCTGGGTCTGCCGCTTGTCGGGGGGCATCTTGCGCAATTCGCCATCGGCATGGTCGATACGGTGATGCTGGGTTGGTACGGTGTTGACGAACTTGCCGCGGTCACGCTGGCGTCGACCTATTTCTTTGTGCTCTTCATCCTGGGGGCGGGGTTCGCCATGGCGGTGATGCCCATGGTTGCCGCCGCCGAGGCATCTGACGACGAGATCAGCGTGCGCCGCGCCACCCGCATGGGGTTGTGGCTGTCGCTTGGCTATGCGCTTGCGGTGATGCCGCTGATGATCTGGTCCCGCCCGATCCTGCAACTGTTGGGGCAAGAACCCCATGTGGCGCAACTGGCGTCGGAATATTTGCGGGTGGCGTGCTGGGGGATCATCCCGGCCTTGCTGGTGATGGTGCTGAAATCCTATCTCGCGGCGCTTGAACGGACACAGGTGGTGTTGTGGGTCACGGTCTGGGCGGCGGTGACCAACGGTGTTGTCGACTACATGCTGATCTTTGGCAATTGGGGCGCGCCAGAGCTTGGCCTCATGGGCGCCGCGCTGGCCTCGCTGGTGACCCAGATGGTGTCGCTGGTTGCCATCGTCGCCTATGCCGCGTGGCGCTTGCCGGATCACCAGATCTTCCTGCGCCTCTGGCGGCCGGATTGGGAGATGATGGGCCGCGTCTTCCGCCTGGGGGTGCCGATCGGGCTGACCCTGGTGAGCGAGGTCGGGCTCTTTGCGGCCTCGGCGTTGATGATGGGGTGGCTGGGCACGCTGTCGCTGGCGGCGCACGGGATTGTTGTCACCGTGGCTTCGGCTACCTTCATGGTGCATCTGGGCCTGTGCAACGTGGCCACGATCCGGGCGGGCAATGCCTATGGCCGGCAGGACCGGGCGCATATGGCGCGAGGGGCCATCGCGGTGACCGGCCTGTCGCTGGTTTTCGCGGCACTGACCATGATCGCCTTTTTCCTGGTTCCGGTTCCGTTGCTTTCGGCCTTCATGGAGGCGGATAATCCGCACCGGGCCGAGATTCTCGAAATCGGGGTGCTGTTGCTCGCGGTTGCCGCGCTGTTTCAGCTTGTCGACGGCGCGCAGGCCATGGCCCTGGGGCTGTTGCGCGGGGTGCAGGACACCAAGGTGCCGATGCTGATGGCGGCGATGTCCTACTGGCTGATCGGGATCCCCACCTCTTACTACCTTGGCTTTGTTCTGGGTATGGGCGGGGTCGGGATCTGGCTCGGGCTGGTGGTCGGGCTGGCCTGTACCGCGGTCTTCCTGATGACCCGCTTTTGGGGGCGGGCCATCAAGGCGGTAGGCGTGGCGGCCTGATTATTCGCCGCCAGCCTCTTCTTCCTCTGTGTCGCCCTGTTCGGCAATCCAGGCCACGCTCACGACCTCTTCACCGTTGGAGGTGTTGAACACCTTGACCCCCCCGGCCGAGCGCGATCGGAAGGAAATCCCCTCGACCGGCACCCGGATCGACTGGCCCTTGGAGGTCGCCAGCATGATCTGATCATCCAGCTCCACCGGGAACGAGGCCACCAGGTTGCCGCCCCGCATGGATTTTTCCCAGGCGGTCACGCCCTGGCCGCCACGTCCGCGCACCGGGTAATCATGGCTTGAGCTGAGCTTGCCCAACCCGCCCGAAGTGATGGTCAGGATCAGGTTCTCGATGGCCGACATTTCCGCATAACGCTCTTGTGGCAGCGGGGTATCGGCATTGCCTTCGCTCTCGTCGGTCTCGGCATCCTCGACCACCCCGGCCATCAGGCGGCGCATCTTGAGATAGGCGGCGCGCTCATCCGGTTCGGATTCGAAATGGCGGATGACCGACATCGACACCACGCGGGCATCCCCGTTCAGCCGGATACCGCGCACCCCCGTCGATTCGCGCGAGTTGAACACCCGCACATCGGTGGTGCGGAACCGGATCGCGCGGCCTGAATCGGTGACCAGCATCACGTCATCGTCTTCGGAACAGATACGGGCATCGACCAGCTGCACCGAGCCGTCTTCGGGGAGCTTCATCGCGATCTTGCCGTTGCGCCGTACATTGGTGAAATCGGAGAGCCGGTTGCGGCGCACATCGCCACCCGAAGTGGCAAAGATCACCTGCAACTCGTCCCAATGATCTTCGTCCCGGTCGATGGGCATGATTGCCGCCACCGAGACTCCGGTGGGAATCGGCAGGATGTTGACGATCGCCTTGCCCTTGGAGGTGCGCCCGCCCAGCGGCAGACGCCAGGTCTTGAGTTTATAGACCATCCCCTCGGTGGTGAAGAACAGGAGTTGCGTATGGGTGTTGGCGACAAAGAGGGTGGTGACCACGTCCTCTTCCTTGGTCTGCATCCCCGACAGCCCCTTGCCCCCCCGGCGCTGGCTGCGGAAATCGGCCAGCGGGGTGCGCTTGATATAGCCGCCCGAGGTCACGGTCACCACCATGTCCTCGCGCTCGATCAGGTCTTCGTCCTCCATGTCGCCCGACCATTCGACGATCTCGGTACGGCGCGGCACGGCGAATTGTTCGCGCACTTCGCGCAGCTCGTCGGCGATGATGCCCATGATCCGCTCGCGGCTGCCCAGGATCTCAAGGTATTCCTTGATCTTGGCGGCCAGTTCCTCGAGTTCGTCGGTGACTTCCTTGACGCCGATCTGGGTCAGCCGTTGCAGGCGCAGTTCCAGGATCGCGCGGGCCTGGGTCTCGGACAGGTTATAGGTGCCGTCCTCGTTCGCCGTATGGGTCGGGTCGTCGATCAGCGCGATATATTCCATGATCGACGCGGCCGGCCAGCGGCGTGTCATCAGCTTTTCCCGCGCTTCCGCCGCATCGGCCGAGGCGCGGATGGTGGCGACAACCTCGTCGATATTGGTGACCGCAACGGCAAGGCCGCACAGGATGTGGCTGCGTTCGCGGGCCTTGCGCAACAAATAGGCGGTGCGGCGGGCAACGACATCCTCGCGGAAATCGATGAACGAAGTCAGGAACCTGCGCAGGGTCAGCTGTTCGGGGCGCCCGCCGTTCAGTGCCAGCATGTTGCAGCCGAAATGCGTTTGCATCGGGCTGAAGCGCCAGAGCTGGTTGAGCACGACATCCGGGGTGGCATCGCGCTTCAGTTCGATCACCACGCGCACGCCGTTTCGGTCGCTTTCGTCCTGCACATGCGCCACGCCCTCGATGCGTTTCTCGCGCACCGCCTCGGCGATCTTTTCGATCATCGCGGCCTTGTTCACCTGATAGGGGATCTCGTCCACAACGATGGCGTATCGGTCCTTGCGAATCTCCTCGACGCGGGTCTTGGAGCGCACGATGACGCTGCCACGGCCTTCAAGATATGCCTTGCGTGCGCCCGAACGGCCCAGCATGATCCCGCCGGTCGGGAAATCGGGGCCGGGCACAAAGTCGATAAGCTGCTCGCTGGTCAGGTCCGGATCCTCGATCAGCGCCAAGGTCGCGTCGATCACCTCGCCAAGGTTGTGCGGCGGGATGTTGGTGGCCATGCCAACCGCGATGCCGCCGGCACCATTGACCAGCATGTTGGGAAAACGCGCGGGAAGGACGGTCGGCTCCTGGTCCTTGCCATCGTAATTGTCCTGGAAATCCACGGTATCCTTGTCGATATCCGCAAGCAGGGCGGCCGAGGGCTTGTCCATACGCACCTCGGTGTACCGCATGGCCGCCGGGTTGTCGCCGTCCATCGATCCGAAATTGCCCTGGCCATCCAGCAGCGGCAGCGACATGGAAAAGTCCTGAGCCATGCGGACCAGTGCGTCATAGATCGCACTGTCGCCATGCGGGTGGTACTTACCCATGACATCGCCGACGGGGCGCGCCGATTTGCGGTAGGGCTTGTCATGTGTGTTGCCGGTTTCATGCATGGCATAGAGAATGCGTCGATGCACCGGTTTCAGCCCGTCGCGCAGGTCGGGTATGGCACGGGACACGATGACCGACATCGCATAGTCCAGATAGGATGTCCGCATCTCGGATTCGATGGAAACGCTGGGGCCGTCATAGACGGGGCGCTCCTGCGGTGTTTCATCCGTGTTTTCAGGTGGTTCCGGCGTGTCGCTCACGTTTATTTGCCCACTTATTGTGCATCGACTATATGTAGTAGTCGGACCATATCAGACGTCGTACATAAGGTGCAATGGCACAGGGGGTTCTCATTTGGCAGCCAGGGCAGCACACTGATAACATGCTGTTTTTGTTGTAAGTTAACTATTTTTGCCGATCATGAACATATCAAGGCAATGTACGAGTGAAATGATGGAAACAACTGAAACCGAACTGATGTTAAAAGGGTATGGGCTGACAACGGCAGAGCTGTTTTATCACATGCCGGACTATACGCACGTCCTCAACAGCTTTATCTGGCAGGATTATGATCTCGCGCCCGATCATCCGGCATTGTTCAAATTCGTGGAGTTCTGGCAGCGCGAGATAGATGGTCCGCTCCATTCCGTTCGCTTCACGCACCGCAGGATGCTGTCGTCGGGTGAGTGGCAAAACCAAGTTGGAGAGTTCACGCTGCACTGAGCGTTGGGCTGGATGAGTGTTGATCGGCAATGCCCATGTTGGATTGGCAGACAAGGCCGTTGAAACGGCCTTGCAAACGCGAATGAATATTCGCGTTAAACGTCTTGCAAGACGTTTGATACGAGCCGCTTGCAAGCGGCTTGTATCGCCGCGAGGCGCAAATCAATCACCCTGTCCGCCAGGCCGTCGCATTGCAGCCATTGGACCCCACATCCGAGTAACTGTTGCCATCTGCGGCGAGCGTGCCATTGGCGTAGGTTGTGACATGTGGCCAGTACAGCGTCAGTTTCAGGCTCTGACCGGATTGCTTCACCTGGACCGTCGCGGTCTGCCCGAGCGAGTCGTTCAGCACACCCCTGTAGCTATTGGCACCTGTTCGCGCATACCGCACTGACCCGGTGGTTTTGATGAAGAGCGGGCAACTGGCGCGAAATTGCCACGTTCCGGCGATGTTGAGCGTCGCTGTACCGGGTGCACTTGCCGGCGTGTCACTTGCTTGTGCACGCGGGGTAGAACAGGCAGCACTTCCGTGTTCCTTGACGGTGCGAAGCATCGCCTTGGTTCCAAGTTGCTCCACCCGCAGATCTGCGCCCGTCTCGGCTATGAAGCTCCGCAAGGCCTGGCGCGTGCGGGGTCCGGCTATGCCGTCCGCCGATCCGGCTGAGCAGCCAGCGGCGTTCAATGCGGTTTGCGTCTCCCGGATGATGGCGCGACGGTCGGTCTCGCGGGGGGGCTCGGAAGGAGGGTTCGCCGGTGTCGCGGCGACTTGCGGTTCCTTCAGTTGCAACGCCATCCGATAGGTGAATTCATCCTCGCGTCCCGCGTAACGATCCAGAAATTCCTGCATTGCTTCTGCTGTGCCGATGCTGCGGGCGAGATCGAAGTCGGCGCGCATGTTGTCTGCGGGTGTTGGCTCCGGCGCGCCGCCGGCCGGGAACGGAGCGGCTGCACTGGCGAAATAGAAATCGCCCAGCAATTCGTCGTAATAGGCCGGAAACTGCTGGTGATTGACGCTGCGGGCGAGGTCGCGGACCTCGGTGCGCAGGTCGGCCACCAATGCGCGCAACTCAAGGTCGGGTTGCGTCAGTCGCGGGAGCAGGGTGCGGGTGAAGACCGAGTTCGCCGCGTCCTCGTCTTCGGTCAATTCGTCAAGCGCCAGTTGCCCGGCACCTGCGGAGAAGATCACGAATGTGCCTTGCGGGGCCGTGATGCGGCCCAGGCCCCTCGTGCCACCGATGCTGCGGCCCGTGGTGCTTTGGAACGGGTTGTTGCGGCAGGCGTCGATAATGGCGATGGTGGTGCGCGCTCCTGTGGACCTGACCCGGTCCAGGAGGGTGGAAAGTGCGATGGATTCGGATTTGATGAAATCCCGCTCGCCGCTGCCCGGTGCGACGATATCGGTTGGCAACAAGTAATTCTCGCCGTCAATTTCCACCCCATGGCCAGCAAAGAACAGAACGGCGGTGTCACCGGGTTGCAGCATGCCGGTGAATTCGGAAATGCTGCGGTTCATCTGCCTGCGGCTGGCATCGGTCGCGGTGACCGTTTCAAACCCCTGCGCGGCGAGAGTTTCGGAGATCGCGGTGGCGTCCGCAACGGCTTTTTCAAGCGCCGGGACCTGGTCATAGGCATCGTTTCCAAGGATCAGGGCAATCCGGCGCTCTGCCATGGCCGCAACTGGCAGCAGGAAGAGCAGCAATAGGGTCAGTGCAAGTTGTTTCAAGTTACAGGCTCCGCAGCGATTCCCCGGCACTATAGCGCAGGATTCGCCGGGGTTGCGTGAACCGGATCACGCAGAGCAGCTCGCTCCGCCCAGAACGCAGAACTTAGCGCAATGCGGATGGTTCAGCTGCACATCGCGCTCGGCCTCGGCCAGGGTTGCGCCGAGCTCGAACTCGGGCACATAGGGCAGCAGGGTACAGGCCAGCACCGCGGGATGTTCCGCGCCCTTGCGTTTGACCACCATGCGTGACGACGCGCACATGATGTCCTGTGGCCGCTTGCCGAGAATGCCCCAACAGGCAGTGGTGATTTCGGGAACCTCGACGCCTTCATCCATTTCGGGAAACAGCACCAGTTCCGCTGGGCTTTGGGCGTCGATAGCGAAACCCTGTTCCCGGAAAAGCTCCGCAAATCCGGTGCGCGCGGCGCTCTCGCTTTCGTCGAATTGTGCCCGCCCGGCCACCGTTGTCCGAATGCCCGCGTCGCGCAGCCAGGCCATCCCGGTCAGCGTCTTGTCAAAGCTTCCCGTGCCACGTTCCGCATCGTGGACCTCGCGGCTGTGGTGGTCGAGCGACACGCGCAAGGTCAGCTTCGCGCCGAACTCTGCATGCAGCGCGATCAGGCCCTGTTGCACGCCTTTGCGCATCATCGGGCGCATGGCGTTGGTCAGGATCAGAACCTCGTACCCCCGTGACAGCGCGGCGCGGGCCATGTCGATCATCTGGGGGTTCATGAAGGGCTCGCCGCCGGTAAAGCCGATTTCGTGCACCGGCCAGCCACGTTCCGTCAACTGGTCGAGGTAGCCAATCACCTCGGGCGTGGTGATATAGACCAGCGCGTCATTGGTCGGGCTGCTCAGGATATAGCAATTCTCGCACTCGATATTGCATTGTGTCCCGGTGTTGAACCACAGTGTTTCCGGCCTGCCGAGCGATACCGAAGCCCGCCGCTGACCATCTGCGGTGACAAACGGATCCTGGAACTTGCCGGCATTGGCTGGTTTCATGTCCAGATCTTTCATTTGTCATCTTTCGTTGTGATAAGCATGTCACCGGTTTAACCGAGGCACACCGGCGGAGAAATGTCGCGATGCGGCGTTTGACACAGTTGTGATGCGTTGGTGTTTTGGTGTATGTGAGCGCTAACATTCGACTTGAATCACCTAGACACAAGGGTAGGGCTGATCATGGTATCACGAGTCATTCCGGTGGAACCGTTCGATCTGGTGATATTTGGCGGCACCGGCGATCTGGCACGACGCAAGATTCTGCCGGCGCTGTATCGCCGGTTCTGCGCGGGCCAGATGCCCGATGAGGCGCGTATCATCGGCGCCGCGCGGTCCGAGCATGATGTCGAGGAATACCGCACGGCCGTGCGGGACGCGATCGTCGAATTCGTCGGGGCGGATGACGTGGAGCCGGCACAGCTGGACGGGTTTGCCGCGCGAATAGACTATGTGACGATCGATGCACGCGGCACCGATGGTTGGGAGGAACTGGCCGGCAAGATGCGCGACGGGCCGGTGCGGGCGTTTTACTTTTCGGTTGCCCCGGCGTTGTTCGGCGATCTGGCCGAGCGGATTCACCTGCACGGGATGTCGACCGAGCATTCGCGTATCGTTGTCGAAAAGCCCTTCGGTCATGACCTGGCAACGGCGCGGGCGTTGAACGGCACGTTGGCCGAGCATTTCGACGAGGGCCAGATTTACCGTATCGACCATTATCTGGGCAAGGAAACCGTGCAGAACCTCATGGCGATCCGCTTTGGCAACATGCTGTTCGAACCACTCTGGAACAGCCAGCATGTCGACCATATCCAGATCACCGTGGCGGAAACCGTGGGGGTCGGCGGGCGCGGCGAATATTATGACAAGGCCGGCGCGATGCGTGACATGGTGCAGAACCACCTGATGCAGCTCTTGTGCCTGATCGCGATGGAGCCCCCGGCCAAGTTCGAGCCCGACGCGGTGCGCGACGAGAAGCTCAAGGTGATCCGGGCGCTGGACGCGGTCGAGCCGCATCACATCGTGCGTGGCCAGTACCAGGAGCTTGACGGAGAACATCCGGGCTATCGCGAGGCCGCCGGCAACCCGCGCAGCAGCACCGAGAGCTATGTGGCGCTCAAGACACATATCAGCAACTGGCGATGGGCGGGCACGCCGTTCTACCTACGTACGGGCAAACGGCTGGTGGCGCGGTCATCGGTGATCAGCGTGGTGTTCAAGGACGCGCCGCATTCGATCTTTGGTCCCGAGGCGGGCCGTCACGCCAATGTCCTGTCGATCCGGTTGCAGCCGAACGAGGGGATCACCCTGCAAGTGACCATCAAGGAACCCGGCCCCGGGGGCATGCGGCTGGTTGACGTGCCGCTGGACATGACCTTTGCCGAGGCGCTTGGCCCGGACGGGGGCGACCCGCCGGATGCCTATGAACGGTTGATCATGGATGTGATCCGGGGCAACCAGACTCTGTTCATGCGCGGGGACGAGGTCGAGGCCGCCTGGGCCTGGGCCGATCCGATCATCGCCGGCTGGAAGGCGCGCGGAGAGGTGCCCAAACCCTATGAAAGTGGTAGCGTGGGGCCAGATGACGCGGACCAGATGTTGCGCCGCGACGGACGTGCATGGCGGGGGATCAAACCATGAATATCGTTGAATACGCCGATCGAGAACTTGCCGCGATCGACCTGGCGAACACGCTTGCGGGGGATCTCGAGTCGGTGCTGCTGACCCATGATCGGGCCTCGCTCGCGGTTCCGGGGGGCACGACGCCGGGGCCGATCTTTGACGCGCTCTGTGCCGCCGATCTGGATTGGAGCCGGGTGCATGTCTTTGCCACCGATGAACGGTGGGTGCCGCTGGACGATCCGCGCAGCAACGCGGGGCTGATTGCCTCTCGGCTGTTGACCGGGCGGGCCGCCGCGGCGACGATGCTGCCCTTTTACGCGCCTGCGCCCGAGCCGGACGAGGTGTTGCCGGACATCGCGGCGGGGCTGGAGCCGGAACTGCCGATCTCGGTGCTGCTGCTCGGGATGGGCCAGGACATGCATACCGCGTCGCTGTTTCCCGGAGTGGACGGATTGCAGGCGGCGCTTGCGGATGACGCGCCGATCCTGTCGATCCTGCGCCCGGACACGGTGCCCGAAACGCGGGTCAGCCTGAGCGCCCATGTGCTCAACGGGGCGATGTCGAAACACCTGGTCGTCTTTGGCGCGGACAAGCGTGCAGCGCTTGAAAAGGCGCAGGGGCTGGCGCCCGAGCAAGCGCCCATTCGCGCGGTTCTTGATGAAATGACAATTCATTGGGCGGAGTGAGACATGGTTGACTGGACACGTCTGAACGAGCTGCACAAGGCCGCTGCATCGCGGCGGATGCTGGACCTGTTCGCGGCGGATCCCGCGCGCGCCGAACGGTTTTCCGCACAGTCCGGCGATCTGCGGCTGGATTATTCCAAGACGCTTGTCGATGCCGGGATCATGGAGGCGCTGTTCGCGCTGTGCGATGAAGCGGATGTCGCCGGGCGTCGTGCGGCGATGTTCTCGGGCGAACGCATCAACGAGACCGAGGATCGCGCGGTGCTGCACACGGCGCTGCGCAATCTCGATGGCGGTCCGGTGATCTCGGGCGGTGTCGATGTGATGCCGGGCGTTCTGGCCACGCTGGCGCGGATGCGGGCGTTTTGTGATGAGGTTCGTTCGGGGGCCAAGCACGGGGCCGGCGGTGCCTTTACCGATGTGGTCAATATCGGCATCGGTGGCTCCGATCTCGGGCCGGCGATGGCGGCGCTTGCCCTGTCGCCCTATCACGACGGTCCGCGCTGCCATTTCGTGTCCAATGTGGACGGGGCGCATATTGCCGATACGCTGCGCGGGCTGGACCCGAAAACCACTCTGGTCATTGTTGCGTCCAAGACATTTACCACCATCGAGACCATGACCAATGCCCGCACCGCGCGGGCCTGGCTCGAAGAAGGCGGGGGCGATCCGACGCGGCAATTCGCGGCGCTGTCCACCGCGCGGGACAAGACGGCGGCCTTTGGCATCGATGACGCGCATGTGTTCGGTTTCGAGGATTGGGTCGGCGGGCGATATTCCGTCTGGGGGCCGATCGGGCTTTCGCTGATGCTCGCGATTGGTCCCGAGGCGTTTGATGCGTTCCTGCGTGGCGGGCAGGAGATGGACCGGCATTTCCAGGCCGCAAAGTGGCACGAGAACCTGCCGGTGCTGCTGGCGCTGATCGGCATCTGGCATCACCAGGTCTGTGGGTATCCGACGCGGGCGGTGCTGCCCTATGACCAGCGTCTTGCGCGGTTGCCGGCCTATTTGCAGCAGCTTGAGATGGAATCAAACGGCAAGAGCGTGGCGATGGATGGCGGTGACCTCGCTGCGGTGTCAGGGCCGGTGGTCTGGGGCGAGCCGGGCACCAATGGCCAGCACGCGTTCTACCAGCTGATCCACCAGGGAACCGGCGTCGTGCCTTGCGAGTTCATGGTGGCGGCGCAGGGGCATGAGCCGGAGCTGGCGCATCAGCACCGCCTGCTGGTCGCCAATTGCCTGGCGCAGTCCGAGGCCCTGATGCGCGGTCGTTCGCTTGACGAGGCACGGGCGCGCATGGCCGCAACAGGCCTTGCGGGGGCCGAGCTCGAGCGTCAGGCGCGGCACCGGGTATTCCCCGGAAATCGTCCGTCGACCACGCTGGCCTATCCGCTTCTGACGCCGTTCATGCTGGGGCAGATCATCGCCCTGTACGAGCATCGCGTGTTCGTCGAAGGTGTCATCCTGGGGATCAACTCCTATGACCAGTGGGGGGTTGAACTGGGCAAGGAACTGGCCACCTCGCTGGGACCGGTGGTGGATGGCACGCAGGATGCATCGGGCAAGGACGGGTCGACCGCGGCGCTGGTGGCTTACGTGCATCGGCATGGGGGGGCGGCCTGACCCGGCCGCGCGGCGCAGCTCCCATTGCAACACACCCGATTGCCGACCGGGGTCCGGATCAGCCGATACCGTCGTACAGGCGGAACTCTTCGCTATGTTTGCGACGGAATTTGCGTTCCACCTCGGGCGACAGGTGCAGGTCCATTTCGGGCGACACGTTCTTGCGTTTCAGTTGAATCTCGACGCCCAGGCGCGCTTCAAGAAACCGGTTGAGGCGGGGAAGGTCTTCGTAGCGGTAAAGATGGGTGATCGCGGTGCCGCTGGGATGGGTTTTGAGAAAGCTGGCCTGGCTTCCGACATCGGCAAAGGCGGGTCTTTCGCCTTGCATATAGGCGTTGAGAAAGGCGTCGAAACTCATCCCGTGGGTGCTGCGTTCGGTGTCGCGCAGATCGTCGCGCTGGCGATACCTGTACCAGCTTCCGAGCCAGTCGATCGGCTCGCGCATTACCGCAAGAAGCTCCATTTCTGCGCCGCCAACCTTGTTGAACATCGGCTTGAAAAACCGGCTGTAGCGATAGACCGAGGCATGTTTCAGCCCCGAAGGATGCGACACGACCATGTCCGCCCGCCGCGAAAGGGCCGCGTGATAGGCGGTGGTGCCGGTTTTGGGAACAGCCAGAAAGGCCAGGCGTTCTTTATGGAAAACAAGCATCTAGAGGGCGTCTCTCAAGGCGGCAGCGACGTCGGAAACCAGTAAACCAATCTTTAACATCTTTCGGAAACAGTGAAACCGGGAAAAATTTCAATTGTAATGTTCTCTTTTTGATCCTATCAGGAACAAGAGGTGAACAAAGCAGCGATTGCCGCCCGTCCGCGGGTGTGACAATAAGACAGGGAAACGGGACTATGGCGGATCTATTGACCATGAGCAGCAAGAAGAACGCGGACAAGCAAAAGGCGCTGGACAGCGCGCTTGCCCAGATCGAACGGCAATTCGGCAAGGGGTCGATCATGAAGCTGGGGGCCGAGGGCGCCATCCAGGAAATCGAAGCCAGTTCGACCGGTTCGCTGGGGCTTGATATCGCGCTCGGGATCGGTGGTTTGCCGATGGGCCGTATCATCGAGATCTACGGTCCCGAAAGCTCGGGCAAGACCACGCTGACCCTGCATTGCGTCGCGGAACAGCAGAAGCGCGGCGGGGTCTGTGCCTTTGTCGACGCGGAACATGCGCTTGATCCGCAATATGCCCGCAAGCTGGGCGTGGATATCGACGAATTGCTGATCAGCCAGCCGGACACCGGCGAACAGGCGCTCGAGATCACCGATACTCTGGTGCGCTCGGGGGCGGTGAACATGGTGGTCGTGGATTCGGTTGCCGCGCTGACCCCGAAATCCGAGCTCGAGGGCGACATGGGCGACAGCAGCGTCGGCGTGCAGGCCCGCCTGATGAGCCAGGCGATGCGCAAGCTGACCGGCTCGATCTCGCGCAGCAATTGCATGGTGATCTTCATCAACCAGATCCGCATGAAGATCGGCGTGATGTTCGGAAGCCCGGAAACCACCACCGGCGGCAACGCGCTCAAGTTCTACAGCTCGGTGCGGTTGGACATTCGCCGCATCGGCTCGATCAAGGACCGCGACGAGGTTGTCGGCAACGCCACGCGGGTCAAGATCGTCAAGAACAAGGTCGCGCCGCCGTTCAAGCAGGTTGAATTCGACATCATGTATGGCGAGGGCATTTCCAAGATGGGCGAATTGCTTGATCTCGGGGTCAAGGCCGGTGTCGTGGACAAATCCGGTGCCTGGATGAGCTATGGCGATGAACGCATCGGGCAGGGACGCGAGAACGCCAAGCAGTATCTGCGCGACAATCCCCATATCGCCTATGAGATCGAAGACAAGATCCGGGCGGCGCACGGGCTGGATTTCGATATGCCCAAGCCGGGTGATGCCAGCGGCGAGGACGTGCTCGAGGCGTGATTGCCCGCTGCATGCAGCCGCGGGACGCGCCGTCGGCGAGGGATAGAAAGAAAATTCGGGGCGTGCCGTCGGGCGCGCCTTTTTCTTGTTGCCACAAGGCACATGGCGGCGGTGGACAGTGCCGGGGCTTGCGGCTATTTGAGTTGCCAGACCAGAACCGCCGAAAGCTAGCCCATGCCCACGTTGAATGACATCCGCTCCACCTTTCTGAGCTATTTTGCCAAGCAAGGTCATGAGGTTGTGGAAAGCAGCCCGTTGGTGCCGCGCAATGACCCGACCCTGATGTTCGCGAATTCCGGCATGGTCCAGTTCAAGAACCTGTTCACCGGCGTCGAACATCGCGACTATACGCGAGCCACGACCGCGCAGAAATGCGTGCGCGCCGGGGGCAAGCACAACGACCTGGACAATGTGGGCTATACGGCGCGCCACCACACGTTTTTCGAGATGCTGGGCAATTTCAGCTTTGGCGACTATTTCAAATCCGACGCGATCCCCTTTGCCTGGGAACTGATCACCAGGGACCTGGGGATCGACAAATCCCGCCTGCTGGTCACGGTCTACCATACGGATGACGAAGCCGCCGAGATCTGGAAAAAGGTCGCCGGCCTGTCGGATGACCGGATCATCCGCATCCCCACAAACGACAATTTCTGGCAAATGGGGCCGACCGGTCCCTGCGGCCCCTGTACCGAGATTTTCTATGATCACGGCGAGCAATATTGGGGTGGCCCCCCGGGCAGCCCGGAAGAGGATGGCGACCGGTTCGTCGAGATCTGGAACCTCGTTTTCATGCAATACGAGCAGTTCGAGGATGGCAGCCGCCGGGAGCTCGATGCGCAGTCGATCGATACCGGCATGGGGATCGAACGGGTTGCGGCGTTGTTGCAGGGCACCAACGACAATTATGCCACCGATCTCATGCGCAGCCTGATCGAGGCCAGCGCCGATGCCAGCAGCACCGACCCTGACGGGCCGGGCAAGACCCATCACCGGGTGATCGCGGATCACCTGCGCTCGACTTCGTTCCTGATGGCGGATGGCGTGATGCCGTCCAATGACGGGCGGGGGTACGTGCTGCGCCGGATCATGCGGCGCGCGATGCGGCATGCGCATCTGCTCGGCGTCAAGGATCCGTTGATGCATCGCCTGGTGCCCGCCCTGGTTCAGCAGATGGGCGCGGCCTATCCCGAGCTTGGCCGGGCGCAATCGCTGATCGAAGAGACGTTGAAACTCGAGGAAACCCGGTTCAAGCAGACGCTGGATCGCGGTCTCAAGCTGTTGGATGACGAGGTTTCCAAACTGCCGGATGGCGCGGCGTTGCCGGGGCAGGCGGCGTTCAAGCTTTATGATACCTACGGTTTCCCGCTGGACCTGACACAGGACGCACTGCGCGAAATGGATCGCGCCGTGGATACCGACGGGTTCGACGCCGCAATGGCCGAACAGAAGGCCAAGGCGCGGGCCGCGTGGTCGGGCAGTGGCGAGGCGGCGGATGCCACCGTCTGGTTCGACGTGGCCGACCAGCATGGCACCACGGATTTCCTCGGTTACGATACCGAGACCGCCGAGGGGCAGATCGTGGCGATGGTGCAGAATGGCGCAACCGTTGATCTGGCCGGGCAGGGGCAGGAGGTGCAGATCGCGCTCAACCAGTCGCCCTTCTATGCTGAAAGCGGTGGCCAGGTTGGCGATACCGGTGAGATCCGGACCGAGGGCGGCGTTGCCGAGATCACCGATACCCGCAAGACGGCGGGCGTGTTCGTGCATATCGCCAGGGTGATTGAAGGCCAGCTCAAGGCTGGCGAGGCGGCGACGCTGACGGTCGATCACGCGCGCCGGACATCGATCCGTGCCAACCATTCGGCAACCCACCTGTTGCACGAGGCCCTGCGTCGGGCCCTGGGCGATCACGTGGCGCAGCGCGGCTCGCTGAATGCCGAGGATCGCCTGCGGTTCGATTTCAGCCATACCAAGGCGCTGACGGTCGAAGAGTTGCAGCAGGTACAGGACGAGGTGAACAGCTATATCCGCCAGAATTCCCCGGTCGAGACCCGCATCATGACCCCGGATGACGCGCGCGGAATCGGTGCGCAGGCGTTGTTCGGCGAGAAATACGGCGACGAAGTGCGCGTGGTGTCGATGGGTGTCGACCCGCAATCGGGCAAGGGCGGCAATGGGGCAACCTATTCGATCGAGCTGTGCGGCGGCACCCACGTGCGTCAGACCGGCGATATCGGGGTGTTCGTGACGCTGGGGGATTCCGCATCCAGCGCCGGGGTGCGCCGGATCGAGGCGCTGACCGGGGCCGAGGCGTTCCGCTATCTGCGCGAACAGGATCAGCGGCTCTCGGACATTGCCGGCGCGCTCAAGGCGCAGGCCGCCGTTGTCCCGGACCGGGTGCGCGCCTTGATGGACGAACGCAAGGCCCTGTCCAACGAGGTCGCCCAGCTGCGCCGGGAACTGGCGATGGCGGGCGGCGGACAGGCGGCACCGGAAGCCCGGCAGATCAATGGCGTTTCCCTTGTGGCGCAGGTTCTGAGCGGTGTGACGGGCAAGGATCTTCCGGCGCTGATCGACGAGCACAAGGCACGTATCGGCAGCGGTGCGGTGCTGCTTATCGCGGATGCCGGTGGCAAGGCGGCAGTGGCGGCCGGGGTCACGGATGATCTGACCGACCGGCTGTCGGCGGTCGATCTGGTCAAGGCCGCTGTGCAGGAGCTTGGCGGCAAGGGTGGCGGCGGCCGCCCCGACATGGCGCAGGGCGGGGGCCGCGACGCGGCGAATGCAGAGGCGGCGATTGCCGCCGCGGAACAGGTCATCGGAGGATAAGATGGGCGCGCTTTGGATTGCACATGTCACGGTGACGGATGTCGAGGCCTATGGGAAATACGCCGAGCTTGCAGGCCCGGCGATTGCCAAGCATGGCGGCGAATTCGTCGCGCGCGGCGGTCGCTTTGTTCAGCTTGAGGGCAAGGAGCGCCCGCGCAACGTGGTGGCGCGGTTTCCCTCGGTCGAGGCAGCGGTCGCGTGTTACAACTCGGCAGAGTACCAGGCGGCGCTGGATTTCGCGCGCGGTGCTTCGGAACGCGAATTGATGGTTGTCGAAACCAGCGACTGAACGCGGCCGACCCGGATCGGCGCACTTTTTTTACAACAAAAAAGGCCGGGCGCATCTGCCCGGCCTTTGTTTTTCTGGTTGGTCGCTTGCCTCAGCCGGCGGCCTTGGCGGCGCGCTTGCGCTCATGCGGATCGAGATGCCGCTTGCGCAGCCGGATGGCGTTGGGCGTGACCTCGACCAGTTCGTCATCGTCGATATAGGCAATGGCCTCTTCCAGCGACATGGTGATCGGCGTGGTCAGGCGCACCGCTTCATCCGTGCCGCTGGCGCGCACGTTGGTCAGCTTCTTGCCCTTGAGCGGGTTGACCTCGAGATCGTTCTCGCGACTGTGTTCGCCAATGATCATGCCCTGGTACACGTCGGCCTGCGCGCCGATGAACATGCGGCCGCGCTCTTCCAGGTTCCACAGGGCATAGGCAACCGACTGGCCCTTTTCCATCGAGATCAGAACCCCGGCGCGGCGACCCGGAATCGCGCCCTTGTGCGGCGCCCAGCCGTGGAACACCCGGTTCAGAACACCGGTGCCGCGGGTATCGGTCAGGAACTCGCCATGATACCCGATCAGCCCACGCGACGGCACATGCGCGATGATGCGGGTCTTGCCCGCGCCAGCGGGTTTCATCTCGACCAGTTCACCCTTGCGCGCGCCGGTGATCTTTTCGATGACCGCGCCGGAATATTCGTCATCCACGTCGATGGTGGCTTCTTCGATGGGCTCCATGCGTTGCCCGTCGATATCCTGAAACAGCACCTGCGGCCGCGAGATCGACAATTCGAACCCTTCGCGGCGCATGTTCTCGATCAGAACCCCCATCTGCAATTCACCCCGGCCTGCGACCTCAAAGGCTTCGCCGCCGGGGGTGTCGCTGATCTTGATGGCGACGTTGCTCTCGGCCTCTTTGTGCAGCCGTTCGCGGATCACGCGGGACTGCACCTTTTTGCCGTCGCGGCCCGCCAGCGGGCTGTCGTTGATTCCAAAGGTCACGGTGATGGTCGGCGGGTCGATGGGTTGGGCCGGCAGGGCGTCATTGATGGCGGGGGCCACGATACTGTCGGCCACGGTTGCCTTGGACATGCCGGCAAGCGAAACGATGTCACCGGATTCGGCCATGTCGATGGCCTGTTGGCTCAGGCCACGGAAGGCGAGGATCTTGGTGCAGCGAAAGTTCTCGATCAACGCACCATCGCGGCTCAGCGCCTTGACCGTATCGCCAGCCTTGAGCGTGCCGCTCTCGACGCGCCCGGTCAGGATGCGGCCGATAAAGGGATCGCTGCCCAGCGTGGTGGCGAGCATGCGGAAGGGTTCGTCCTTGCGCGTGATCTGTGCCGGGGCGGGCACGTGATCGACGATCAGGTCGAACAGCGCGGTCAGATCCTTGCGCGGCCCGTCCAGCTCCATGTCGGCCCACCCGGATCGGCCCGAGGCATACATCGCGGGAAAGTCGAGCTGGTCGTCATCGGCCCCGAGATTGGCGAACAGGTCAAAGCATTCGTCCAGCGCGCGGTCGGGCTCGGCATCGGGTTTGTCGACCTTGTTCAGAACCACGATCGGGCGCAGCCCAAGCGCCAGCGCCTTGGAAGTCACGAACTTGGTCTGCGGCATCGGGCCCTCGGCGGCATCAACCAGCAGCACCACCCCGTCCACCATCGACAGGATGCGCTCGACTTCGCCACCGAAATCGGCGTGGCCGGGCGTGTCGACGATGTTGATGCGCGTGCCCTTCCACTCGACCGAGGTGGCCTTGGCCAGGATGGTGATCCCGCGCTCGCGCTCCAGGTCGTTGCTGTCCATGGCCCGCTCGGTGGTGGCCTGGTTGTCCCGGTAGGTTCCGGATTGTTTCAGCAGTTCGTCCACCAGCGTGGTCTTGCCGTGGTCCACGTGAGCGATGATTGCGATATTGCGCAGGTCCATAGGTTCAGCCTTTGTGCGGGAGTTGCCGCGCGCATAGCGCGACACGCCGTCAAAGGCCAGAGCAAATCCGTGTTTTACCTGTGGTTCAATGGCTCGCGGTGTGGGAAAACAGCTGGATGATCACGATGCCGGCGATGATGAGCGCCAGCCCGACCACCGCCGCAAGGTCGAGTTTCTGTCCGAACATCACCAGTCCGATCAGCGCGATGAGCACGATCCCAAGCCCCGACCAGATCGCATAGGCAACGCCGACCGGCATGAACCGCAACGCCAGCGCCAGCAGGTAAAAGGCCGCGCCATAGCTGATCACCACGAGGATCGACGGGCCGATGCGGCTGAATTGCTGGCTGGCCTGAAGCGCGGTGGTTCCGATGGTTTCCGCGACGATGGCCATGAAGAGATAGAGATAATGGATCGGCATGTCGGTACCCTGTCTGCGACGCTGTTGCACCGCGTCTAGACCGGTCGGGGAAAACTGACAATTCCCTATCGTCATGGTTGAACTCGCGCCTCGGCCTGTTCTCTATGTGATTGTCACACTTGGTCAAGGGAATGCGCTCAAAATCGAGCAGCCATCCGACGGTGCAGGGCACCCGGGACACAATGGCGGGGCGGTGGCAAATGCCAGGCAGGCAAACCAGGGTCACAACCATCGAAAGGCAGAATAATGGAACTGAAACAACGCGCTTCGGCAATCACGATTCCCTCCGCGGGTTATGGAACCGGGGGGAGCGATCCCGAGATCGAGGTTCTACCCAACGGTAATATCGTCGTGGTCTGGTCGGAGATACTTGGCCAGCCGACAGACCAGTTCGAGGATACCGATGGTGCGGTATTCCTGCGGGTCCTGGACAGCAACGGGTCGCCGATCAGCGAGATCATTCAGGTCAATGACGAGGCCGCGTTCCTCCAGGATCGGCCACAGGTGCTTGCGCTGTCCAATGGCGGCTTCGCGGTGGGTTTCACCCATACGGCACGATATGGCGATCACCCAATGGACCAGGACGTTTTTGTCAGGTTCTATCAGGCCGATGGAACCGCGATTGCGAATTTCGACATCGATGTGGTCGAGGACACCCCGTCAGGGCTGTTCGGGGATGCGAGCGAGATGCAGGTGCTGCATCGCATGGTCGAACTGAGCGGCAACCGCTTTGCGGTCATCCTCAAGGGACCGGCCTCGGCATCGGGGACGGACGCGGATAGCGGGACCTACATCTATGATACCGGTGGGTTGTCGCGTGGGAGCCTGTCCGATGACGTCGATGACATGGTGCAGCTGAGCAACGGCAACATCCTGCGTGCCACTACATACGTGTCGCCGGATGACCCGGACAGGGACTATATTCGCCTGATTCTGAGCGACGATCGGTTTGAGGGGCCGGATGGGCTTATGGGGGTCTACGAACCGCTGCCCTTTTTCATCGACGCGGCGCCGGGCCGGGGGCTGGCCGGGAACACTCTTGAACTTGCGGCATTGGGGGGCGGTGGTTTCGCGCTTGCCTATGTCGAGGAAAACGGCCCTGGCGCATCGACGCTCAGGCTCAAGCTGTTTTCGGCGCAGGCGATGCAGCAGTTCGCGGCAAGCCCGATCCCGCGTGAAATGAGCTTTGACAGCGATCAGGGCGAGTTCGACATGCTCGCGTTGTCGGGCGGCGGTCTTGCACTGGCGATGGTCGTGGCGGATGCATCGGAGGGAACGCAGGGTATCGAACTCTTGCTGTTTGACGAAGATGGCCGGCCGCAAGGCGACGCGATCACGGTGGGGTTCTCGGATGCAGGGGCGCAGGGCATGCCATCGCTCACGGAACTGCCGGACGGCACCATCGCGCTGGCCTATACCGATGAAGGGACGGCAAGCGGCAACCCGCTTCAGCTTGCGTTTTTCGACGTCAGCGAACCGCGCGCGCATCTCGCCGGGACCGCGCAGGCCGATCAGCTTGGCGGGTTGGCGGGGGCCGACCGGATCCTCGGGCTGGCGGGCGATGACACCATCAACGGGCGCGCGGGCAACGACATTCTGCGTGGCGACGAGGGCGCGGATACGCTCTATGGCCGTGCGGGGCACGATACGCTGCGCGCTGGAGCCGGCGATGACTTGCTGAAAGGCGGCAAGGGCAATGACGGCATCAGCGGCGATGCCGGTGCCGACCGGCTTTATGGCGAGGCGGGGCGCGACATCCTTGGCGGCGGCGGCGGCAACGATCTGTTGTCAGGGGGCAGCGGCAACGATGTGCTCAAGGGCGGCGGCGGCACCGACACCCTGATCGGCGGGTCCGGGCTTGATACATTTGTCTTTGTCAACGGCCATGGCGGGCAGGATACGATCACCGATTTTTCCGCAGATCTTGACAGGATCCAGATCGAGCTGCGCGGTGCCGATGCCTCGGATCTGCTGGTCCGGTCAGGCGGGGGAGACACCACGATCCAACTTGATACGGTGGATGTGGTATTGTCCGGCGTGATACTGGAGGAATCCGACATCACGTTCCAGTTCATTTGATGATTGCCGCGGGTGGCAAAGCGGCCCGGACAGGAAATGCAATGCGCGCGCCCCGATCATGTGGGCGCGCGCGGTTTGTTTGTCAGCCGATGATGGCGTTCAGGGTCGCACTGGGGCGCATCACGTTGGCCAGCTTGTCGGGAGCGGCCTTGAAATAGCCACCGATATCCGCCGCGTTGCCCTGAACCGCGGTGAGCTCTGCCACGATTGCCGATTCGCCATCTGCCAGCGCCTGCGCCACCGGGGCGAACCGGGCGGCAAGCTCGGCGTCCTCGGTCTGCGCCGCAAGCGCCTCGGCCCAATAGCGCGCGAACCAGTAATGGCTGTCGCGGTTGTCGGGCTGGCCGACCTTGCGGCTGGGGCTGCGGTCGTGATCCAGGATGCCCTGCGTCGCCGCATCAACCGCCTTGCCCAACACGGCGGCCTTGGCATTGTTCTTGCGCTCGGCGAGGAACGAGATGCTCTCGCCCAGGGCGCAGAACTCGCCCAGGCTGTCCCAGCGAAGGTGGTTTTCCTCGACCAGCTGCTGCACATGCTTGGGGGCCGAGCCGCCGGCACCGGTTTCAAACAACCCGCCACCCTGCATCAGCTTGACGATCGACAGCATCTTGGCCGAGGTGCCCAATTCGAGGATCGGGAACAGGTCGGTCAGATAATCGCGCAGCACGTTGCCGGTGATGGCGATGCTGTCCTCGCCCTTGCGGATCGTTTCCAGCGTCAGGCGGGTGGCCTCGCGCGGGGCGAGGATCTGGAACTTGTCGGTCACGCCCTTGGCGTCGAGGATGGGTTTGACCTTGCCGATCAGCACCGCGTCATGCGCCCGGTTGGCATCCAGCCAGAAAATCGCCTGCGCCCCGGTTGCGGCCTGCCGGTCAATCGCCAGTTGCACCCAGTCTTCGATCGGCGCCTGTTTCGCGGTGGACGAGCGCCAGATATCGCCGGCCTCGACCTCATGCGTGTGCAGCACGTCGCCATTTGCCGCGATCATGCGGATGGTGCCCGCCGCCGGGATTTCGAACGTCGTGGGGTGCGAGCCGTATTCCTCGGCCTTTTGCGCCATCAGGCCGACATTCTGCACCGTGCCCGAGGTGGCAACGTCCAGCGCACCGGTCTCCTTGAAATAGCTGATGGTCTCGTCATAGACCGAGGCATAGCAACGGTCGGGGATCACGCATTTGGTGTCGGCCTCGTTGCCATCCGGGCCCCAGCCCTTGCCGCCCGCGCGGATCACCGCGGGCATCGAGGCGTCGATGATCACGTCCGAAGGCACGTGCAGGTTGGTGATGCCCCTGTCGGAATTCACCATGTACATCGGCGGTTGCGCCGCCAGCGCCGCCGCGAGATCGGCCTTGAGCGCGTCATTGTCGGCAATCCGGGCCTCGATGTCGCCAATGCCCGAATTGGGGTTCACGCCCAGGGCGTCAAGCGCGTCGCCATGCTTGGCGAAGAACTCTTCGAGATAGACCGAAACGGCGTGGCCAAAGATGATCGGGTCGGACACTTTCATCATCGTCGCTTTCATGTGCAACGAGAACAAGACGCCCGGCTCCATGCTGGAGATTTCACCCTTCAGAAAGCTGCGCAGGGCGGCAGCCGACATGAAGGTGGCATCGACCACTGTGCCTTGGTCAAGCTTGACGCCTTCCTTGAGAGTGGTCTCACTGCCATCCGCGCCGGTCAGCACGATCTTGGCGGCGCCTGCTTGCGCCGCGCTGACCGTGGCCGAGGTTTCGTTGGCATAGAAATCGTTGCCGGGCATCGATGCGACCTGCGTCTTGCTGTCGGCACTCCATGCGCCCATGCGGTGCGGGTTGGCCTTGGCATAGTTCTTGACCGCCTTGGCCGCGCGCCGGTCCGAGTTGCCTTCACGTAGCACCGGATTCACCGCCGAGCCCTTGATCGCGTCATAACGCGCGCGAACGTCCTTTTCGGTGTCGTTTGCGGGTTCTTCGGGATAGTCGGGCAGCGCATAGCCCTTGGATTGCAATTCGCTGATTGCCGCCACCAGCTGCGGCACCGATGCCGAGATATTGGGTAGCTTGATCACGTTGGCGTCGGGGGTCTTGACCCATTCGCCCAGGGCGGCAAGGTCGTCATTCTGTTTCTGATCGTCGCTCAGGTAATCCGGAAAGGCCGAGATGATCCGGCCCGCCAGCGAGATGTCGCGGGTGTCGACCGTGATATCGGCGGCATTGGCAAAAAAGCGCACGATCGGAAGCAACGACGCGCTTGCCAGTTCCGGCGCTTCATCGACGGTTGTATAGACAATATCGGTATCAGAGAGGTCTGCCATAGGGTCTGCCTTTCGGGCCTTGGGTCAATTTCACGGGCGATATAACCGATCCCTGCAGCATCTTAAAGTCCTGTATGCCATGGTATACCGATTTGTCGCAGGAAAGCCTGTCAGTCTGGCGCGGTGGCTGCTTTTTCATGGAAATTGTAGCGCGACTGTAGCGCGACACTTATTTTTTCATAGATTGACAGAGAAACTTTCAGCAAACGGTTTTCGGGATCGGGGCGAGTCTTGGGGGTGAGTTTGAGGTTTTGCGCGCGACTCGACAAGGGGGTTTCAACGGGCGTTTGAAACGTGGGTTAAAGGTGCCTTCTTCAGCGTCGATCATATCGGCATCCTGGGCTATTTGGCATGTCTGATCTTGCGGCGTAGGTATATCATGCAGTCGTAAGCTATTGAGGGTTCGACGCCTTCCTCGATCAGTGTTTAGAGGGCCGCCAAAACCGTAGGATTGGCGAGGGCGCTAGCCATCTCAAAATCGCGCTTCGCTCGCACCCGCTTGGCAGTTTCGTCATCAAGAAGTGGCATCGGTTTCTCCGGTGATTGAAGTGTGGGTTAAAGGTGCCGGTTCGGGAATGGGAAGCGGCGTTTCAGCTTGGTGGTGGCGTCGGGGGTGATGGACCAGCCGATGCCACGATGGGTCCGGATCGCGGCGGCGAGGTCCAGGGGTTTCATGGCCTGGCGCAGGTGGTGGATGTAGACCGGGATCAGGCGCTCGGGTGTGCCCTCGCTGCCTTGCGCCTCGAGCGCGATGGCGATCGTGTTGGTCTGCACGATGATGCCCGGCCGGGCCAGCAGCGCGCAGAGCAGCACCGAAACGCCCGGCCATATCCCGAGCGCGCCGCACCAATGGTCGCGCAGCGCGGCATCGTCGCCCAGCACGTCCGACAACATGTCGAGCGCCGCCGCGAGGCGCTCTTCGGTTGGCAATTCCAGGATCGCCGTGCGCCAATGCGGTGTGACCTGCGCGGCGGGGCGGGATGCGGCGCAGCGCCGGGGCATGGGTCAGCGGTTCCGCACCAGGAGCGCGACCGACCGGTCGAGACGGCGTCCGCCCAGCGTGGTGACGCGGTTGGTGACCTGGTAGACCGTGCCATGCGTTCCGCCGCTCAGCCAGAGCGTGGTGACGTCCCCCGCCACGGCGCTGTCACCGGCGACAAGGCCCTCGGGGACGATCCACTCCGATGCCTGGATGGTGTCGCCGGCCAGCAGGTTGCTCCAGTCGATCGCGTAGTCGGCGTTGTCGTCGGGGTCTTTGGCGTGGCTCCAGTGCATCTGTCGGCTCCTATGCGGTGATGATCCGGCGCTCGGCCGGCAGGGTCGCGAGGCGGGGTTCGGGCGGCAGCACGACCACACGGCCGGGATGTGGCGGGGCCATGGGGTCAACGCCGCCCAGGATGGTGAACATCGGCAACAGAACGCTGGCGCTGCCGGTGATCGTGACGGGGAGGTTGCCGCTCCCCAAGACCGTGACAAAGGGCAGGGTGATCCCGCCTTGCGCGTCGCCCGATACCACGCCCGATCCGCCCAGAACCGGCACGGCAAGCGCGACGCTGCCGGGTCCGCCGATCGGCCCGGTGACCGCTCCCGAACCGGTCAGGGCGGGGGCAGGGGCGTGAACCGCCGCGATGCCAATCTGCTGAACCGCGCCGAAACCGGCGCGCTCAGTGCGATCGATCCTGCTGCAATTCCGGCGATGCCGCCGTTCCCTGACAGAACCGGTGTGGGAAGTGACGCTGAGGAGGTGACGGAGAGGAGGAACCTGCCGTCCCCCGCGATCGTGACAACGGGCAACGCGGGGCTGCCTGCGGCGATCTGAGCAACGCTGCCTGCGCCCGCCAACACCGGTGCGGGCAGCGACAGCGCGCCCGCGCCGATCTGGCCGGTTGCACCAAGACCCTCTGGCCGGGGGGCGGGAAGCGCCAGCGATCCGTCGGCGGCGAGGGCGATGACGGCGGCCCCCGCGAGGTCGGGCAGGGGCGGCGCGATGGCCCCGGTGGCGGGCAGGCCACTCGCCGCCGCACCGGTCGGGGCGGGCAGGGGCAGCGCAAACGCCCCCTGGCCGGCAAGTGTGACCGCCGCATGTCCGGTCGTGGCGAGGTTCGGGGCCGGCGGGGCGATGGCCCCGTCGCCGCCCATGCCGATGACCCCGCCGCCCGCAACATCCGCGAGCGGGCTCGTCAGCCCTCCGGTGCCGGAAAACCCGCCGGCGGTCGGGGTCGCAACCCGCAGGATGACCGTGCCGTTGCCGCCGCGACCGCCGTCGCCGAACGTGCCATGCGCGGTTCCGCCGCCACCGAACCCGTCCGTCGCATCCAGCCCGGTGTCCGCGGTGTCACCGCCATCGCCGCCGGTGCCATAGTCAAAGGATGTGCCGTTGATCGCCGAGGTGAGGCCCGCGCCGCCGCTGCCGCCGGTTGCGGCTCCGGCCGCACCGCCGCCGCCCTCGTAATCGCCCGCGAAACCGGCACCATCAAGTCCGCCCGCGCCGGTTCCGCCCGCGCCGGAATTGGCCCCGCCGCCACCGCCGGTTCCACCGTCGCGCCCGTCATTCAGGGAGGTGTCGCCAAAGTCGAGGCCACGCCCGCCGCCGCCGCCGCCCGCGACCGGGGCGGGCGCGGCGGTTCCGCTGATCGAGGATGCGCCGCCATTGCCGCCGGGGTCGGAGAAGTCAGCGCCAGAGCGGGGCCCGCCGGAGCCGCCCGAGCCGATGGCCAGGGCGTAGGTGGAGGCCGTCGCGACAAAGGTCCCGCTTGCGGCCTGGCCGCCGCCGCCACCGCCGCCGCCCCGGGCGAATTCGCTGCCGCCAGCCCCGCCGCCGCCGGCGACGATCAGGAAGTCGACATCGCCCGCGGATGCGAAGGTGATCGAGGAGCAGTCGGTATAGACATCATAGTCGGTGCCGCCGATGTTGACGGTGGTGCGGGACCCACCGACATGCGAGCCGACGACGGCATAGGGCATCGGTCAGGCCCCGGCGGCTTCGAACGCGGCGACCAGGTTGGCGAGTTCGGTTGACGTGCGAATGCCCGAAGCCTCGGCAGCCGTCAGGGTGCCGATGGTGGCGATATGCCGGCTGTCGATGCCATTGTCCGAACGCACCGGCAGCGAGATCAGCCTGGCGGCGGGGAGGGCGCGCAGCTGGGTCTGCAGCATGGTGTTCCAGGCGGCGGCCGCGGTCTCGATCGTTGCGGCGTTGTCCTGGTAGGTTTCCAGGCTTTCCGGCCCGTCGATCGTCGCCATGAACTGTGCCGCCAGGGCCGGGTTCTTGCCGCCCTCGGCGAGCGCGGCATAGGTTGCCGCCTTGGCGCTGGCGAGACCGTTCTGCACGGCGTGCAGCGCCGCCATCGGCAGATCGCCGGAAGTGTCGCGCACGAACCGCAAGGCATCCGCCGCGGGAGCTTCAAATCAGGCGTTGGGTATCGCGGACCTCGCCCAGGAAGGTGATCTGCTGACTTGGCGATTGCACGCCCTTGCCCGACGAGGACACCCCAAATCCGGAATTTGACCTCGCCGAAAAACAGCCGCTTGGAGCCGTGCGTCGCGGCCAACAGGCCGCCCGATGCCGCTCAACCCCATCGTCGCCGGACACCAAAACCAATCGCCGGCGCGCTCAGGTCGTCATTGCTCAGCCGTTGCCATTGCCTGCGAACCGGGCCGCATCCGCCGCCGCGCGCCGGATGGCGTTGGATTTGTGAACCGTTTCCTGGTACTCGGCCTCGGGATCGCTGTCATAGACAACACCGCCGCCCGCCTGGATATACAGCTTGCGGTCCTGCACCACGGCGGTGCGCAGCGCGATGCACATGTCCATGTCGCCACCGGCCGAGAAATACCCGACACCACCGCCATAGACGCCGCGCTTTTCCGGTTCCAGCTCGTCGATGATCTCCATCGCCCGTACCTTGGGCGCGCCGCTGACGGTGCCTGCGGGCATCCCGGCAAAAAACGCGTCCAGCGCGTCCTTGTTCTCATCAAGCTCGCCAACCACGTTGCTGACGATATGCATGACGTGGGAATAGCGCTCGATGATGAATTGCTCGGTCGGGCGCACGGTGCCGATGCGCGCCACGCGGCCGGTGTCATTGCGCCCGAGATCGAGCAGCATCAGGTGCTCGGCCAATTCCTTCTTGTCTGCCAGCAACTCGGCCTCGAGCGCGCGATCCTCTTCCGGTGTCGCGCCGCGCGGACGGGTGCCGGCGATCGGTCGAATCGTCACTTCCTTGCCAAAGACCCGCACGAGGATCTCCGGCGAGGCTCCGATCACCTGAAAGCCGCCAAAGTTGAAATAGAACATGAAGGGCGACGGGTTGGTGCGCCGCAGGCTGCGGTAGAGCGCAAACGGAGGCAGGGGAAATTCCTGTGTCCAGCGCTGTGACGGGACAACCTGGAAAATATCGCCCGCGCGAATGTACTCCTTGGCGGTTTCGACCGCCGCGCGATAGGCTTCGGGACTGAAATTGCTGACCGGCGGGGCGATTTCGGCGGCATCGCCCAGATCGCGGGTTTCCGCCGGCATCGCCCGTTCCAGGTCGCGCACCGCGTCCATGACCCGTTCGGCGGCCTGGGCATAGGCGGCGCGCGCGGTCTGTCCCTCGCTGACCCAGGCGGGCGAAACCACGGTGACTTCGCCCTTGACCCCGTCCAGAACCGCCACGACCGACGGGCGCATCATCACCGCATCAGGGAGCCCCATCGGGTCGGGGGGCACGTCGGGCAGGCGTTCGACCAGCCGCACCATGTCATAGCCAAGATAGCCAAACAGCCCGGCCGCCGCCTGTGGCAGGTCATCGGGCAGCGCGATATGGCTCTCCGAAATCAGCGCGCGCAGGTTGTCCATGGGGTCGCCCGGCTGCGGCTCGAACGCGTCGGGATCAAACCGCGCCGAGCGGTTCAATTCGCTTTCGGTTCCCCGGCACCGCCAGATCAGGTCGGGTTTCATGCCAATGATCGAATAGCGGCCACGCACCTCGCCGCCGGTCACCGATTCAAGCATGAAAGCGTCCTTTTGTGCCCCTGTCAGCCTGAGCATCAATGACACCGGCGTATCCAGATCGGCGGCCAGCCGTGTATAGACAACCTGGTTTTCCCCGGCCTCATGGGCGCGGGCAAAGCTCTCATAGTCGGGGGTCAGCACGTTCATCAGCCCTTATTGGAAACTGGCCTGCACGGCATTCAGCGCCTGCTGGTCGATCTGGGGTTTGGCGCGCAGGCGGGCGTCGCGCATGAAGGCTTCGAACAGGGCTTCTGCCAGCGCCTGATCCAGCCCGTCGGCAAAGGCCGTCTGCATCGCCGCCAATTCGTCGGTTTCATCCGGCGGCAGGGTTTCGTCAAGCCGCACGATGACCACGCTGCCCGGCCCCGAGATGACCCGCAGTTCGCCCTTGTCCATCTCAAAGACCTGGGTCATGAAATCCGCCGGTGTGCCATCGACAAAGGCGGTGCGGGTCATGCTGTTTTCCACCCGGACGGGCAGGCCGGTGGCCGCGAAATCTCCGGTCTCCTCAAGGCGGGCCGCGATGTCTTCGGCCTGTTCACGCAGCGCCGCCCCGGTTTGCTCGAGCATCCAGGCATCGGCTACCTTCGGCCGTGCCGAGGCAAAGGGTTCCGGGCGCACCGCGAGCACCTCTTCCAGACGCTGGGCAAAAATCGCACCGTCTTCGGTAAAGTCGATCTCGGGGAAATCATCCTGCGTCACGGCGGCTGCGGCGGCGCGGAATTCTTCATATGCGGCAATGCCTTCATGGGCGTCGCTGGTCCAGTTCACGGTACCAAGCTCCATGTCGGTTTCCCCGGCCAGTTCTTCGAGCGTCGCGCCGCCAGCCATCAGGTCGTTGATCTCTTCGGCGCGGGCTTCGATCAGGCGGCGGGCGCGATCCCCGGCAAGCTCGGCGCGCAATTCCTCCTCGGCATCCTCGAACGGGGTCACGCGTGCCGCGAGCGTGCCGTTGATCCGGAACAATGCAGGGCCAAGCGACGACGGCAGGGGGCCGACAACCGAACCGACCTCCGCGGCGAACACATCGTCGGCGGCGTCCCCGAGATCGTCACGCGTGACGTCGCCCAGGTCGATATCGGCCAGAGCAAGGCCGCGTTGTTCGACCAGGGCTTCGAAGGTGGTACCATTGACATCCAGCTGCGCCTTGGCGCTGGATGCGGCGGGTTGATCGGAAAACACCAGCCGCTCGACCAGCCGCCGTTCCGGCACGTCATACTCGGCACTGCGGCTGTCATAAAGATCGCGCAGGGCGGATTCGTCCACCTCGACCTCGTCCAGGATCATCTCGGGCGTCATCAGCACATAGGTCAGCCGCTTGGTTTCCGGCAGCATGAACTCGTCCGGGTGGGCATCGTAATAGCCCTGCAACTGTTCGGGGGTTGGATCGGGGATCGGCGTTTGCAATTGCTCTGCCGACAAGCGTGCCCAGGTGAAACTGCGGCGCGCGGCAATATAGTCAACCATCGTGTCGGTCAGGGTCTGCGGCATCTCGGTGCCCGCCATGATCGCCCCCTGCACGAGCGTGCGGGCGGATTCGGCGCGCAGGTCGTCTTCGAACTCGGTCTCGTTCAGGCCCGCCTGGCTGAGCGCAAAGCGATAGGCCTCGCGGTCAAAGGTGCCATCGATCCCCTGAAAGGCGGGGATCTGAACGATTTCCCTTTGCAGGTTGCCATCGCCGATCGATATGCCCAGCCCGGCCACTTCGTTGTCGATCGATGCCAGCCCGACCAATCGCGACAGCACAACCTGGTCCAGCCCCATGGCACGCACCTGCGACATCGGCAGAGCCTGGCCCGACTGGGCCTCGATGGCGCGGATTTCGCGCTGGAGTTCGCGGGCATAGGCATCAACGCTGATCGATTGATCGCCGGCATAGCCGATGGTCCGGATGGTCCCGCTCAGGTTGGTCGCCCCGAACCCGGCCAGCCCCACGATCAGAAGTGCGAGGATGATCCAGACGAATGTCTTGGACAAACTTTTTGCGCCTGCGGCCATGATGCCTCCCTGCTGGCAGTGATCTGCCTTGAATTTCGCCGCCTTGTCTACGACGCGCGTTCTGGGGGGGCAAGACGGGTTCAGGCGGGCAGGGCCGCCATTCGGTCGAAAAAGGTGGCAATTCCGGCGCGATCGAGGTTGGCAAAGGCAACGCGCAGATGACGGGCCCCGTGGGAATCGCCGGGCGGGGTGAACATGGTGGCGGGCAGGGCCAGAATGCCCGCGGTTTCGACCATGGATTTCGCCAGCGTGTCCGAGGCGCGATCGAACGGATGTTCGAGATAGGCGAAATAGGCCCCCAGACCGCGCAGCTTCCAGCCGCGTTCGGCCAGAACCGGAAAACCGTCGCGGATGGCGTTGCGGCGGGCCAGGATTTCGTCACGCTCGCCGGCCAGCCAGCCGGACAGGTTGCGCATGCCCCAGAGCGCCGCGTGCTGGCCGGTCTGGGTCGGGCAGATGGTGACGGTGTCGAGGAATTTCTCGATTTCGCCCAGCAACTCGGCAGAGGTCGCAAGCGCGCCGACGCGGTGGCCGGTCAGGCGGTAGGCCTTGGAAAAGGAGTAAAGATGCACCAGCGTGCGGTGCCAGTCCGGATCGGTGAAAAGATCATGCGGCGCCCCGTCGCGACTATCGAAATCGCGATAGGTTTCATCGACGATGAGCCGGATCCCGCGTGATCTGGCCAGATCGCAGAACGCCCGCAGCAGCCCGGAAGGATATTCCGCCCCGGTGGGATTGTTCGGCGTGACCAGCACGATGGCGCGGGTGCGTTCGGTGATCAGCGCCGCGGCCTGCTCGGGATCGGGCAGCATGTCACCCTGCACCGGCAGCGGCACGGCCCGGACACCAGACATGTCAAGCCACATTTTGTGGTTGAAATACCAAGGGGTTGGCACGATAACTTCATCTCCCTGATCGGTCAGGGTGGCGATGGTCGCGGCAAAGGCCTGGTTGCAGCCAGAGGTGATCGCAACCTGGTCCTGGGTAATCCGGCCGCCATATTTGGCGCTGCATTGCGCGGCGAGCTCCTCGCGCAGCGCCGGCAGCCCGAGCACCGGCCCGTAGAGGTGGATCGCATCATTGTGCATCACCATATCGGCAAGCGCCTGGCGCAATTCCTGCGGTGGCGGCGCGACCGGCGCGGCCTGAGACACCAGCATAAGCGGACGGTCCGCCGGGTGCTCGATCCCCTTGAGCCAGCCAAAGGTCTCGACGATGGGAGAGGCAAAGGTGGATCGCGTGCGCGTCATGGCAGGCCCCGGAAACGGTGAATCGTGCACTTAGTCCTTGCCCCGGTAGGGCTCGACATATTGCAGGGCCATGTCCCACGGAAAGAAAATCCAGGTGTCCTGGCTGACTTCGGTGATGAAGGTGTCCACCTGCGGGCGCCCCTTGGGCTTGGCATAGACGGTGGCGAAATGGGCCTTGGGGAACATCTTGCGCACCACTTCAAGCGTCTTGCCGCTGTCAACCAGGTCATCGACGATCAGGATGCCGGTGCCGTCACCCATCATCCCGGTATCGGGGGCCTTGAGCACCTTGGCCTCGGATTGTTTCTGGTGGTCGTAGGACTTGATGCTGATGGTGTCGACGGTGCGGATATCGAGCTCGCGCGCCACGATCATTGCAGGGGCCATGCCGCCACGGGTGATCGCCACAACCGCCCGCCAGCCGCCTTCATCGGGGCCGTGACCGTCCAGTCGCCAGGCCAGCGCGCGGCTGTCGCGGTGAATCTGGTCCCAGCTGATGTGAAAGCCTTTCTCATGGGGCAGGCGGTTGTCGGTCATGTGATCTCTCCTCGTCTGTGCCGCCTTAGCGCAAGCGCGGGGTCGGCGAAAGCCCGATCGCGCCCTATCCGCGCGACAACAGCAGCCGCAGGCCAAGCGCACCGAGAACGGCGGCGGCGATCCTGTCCAGAACCGGTTTCAGGCCCAGATAGCGACGCCGTATCACCGCGGTCGACAGCAGCACCGCCAGCAAGGGCTGTACGGTCAGTTCGACGACCAGGTGGTTGAAGAAAATAAAGGTCTTTTCGGCAACGTTCAGATCGGATGGAAAGATCACCAGCAACACGGCGGCGGCGAACATCACCGATTTGGGATTGCCCAGATTGATCAGCGCCCCTTGCAGGAACATGCGCCGTCCCGAAGGCGCGGCCACCTCGTCCAATGGCTCGCGGGCGCTGCGCCACGTGGTCCACGCGATATAAAGCAGATAGCCCGCGCCCAGCAGCTTGAACGCGCCATAGGCCCAGGGGAACAGGGTAAACAGCCCCTCAAGACCCAGCAGCGCCATCAATGTCCAGAGCGCGGCCATGACCGCGAGCCCGCAGGCGGCGGCGACACCGGCGCGCCTGCCATGCGCCATCGAACTGCGCGTCAGGAAGAGCAGGGAGGGACCGGGGCTTGCAATGGCCGCCAGCAGCGTCAGGTTGAACGCGATGACATGTGCAAGCTCCATCGCGACCTAGCCCTTGGCCATGTCCGGCGCATCGACGGCCTTCATGCCAACCACGTGATAACCCGCATCCACATGCAGGACTTCGCCGGTCGTGCCCGCGCCGAGACCGGACAACAGGTAGAGCGCCGATCCGCCCACATCGTCGATGGTCACGTTGCGGCGCAGGGGAGAGTTATATTCGTTCCACTTCATGATATAGCGGAAATCGCCGATGCCGCTGGCGGCCAGGGTCTTGATCGGCCCGGCCGAAATGGCATTGACCCGAATCCCGTCCTTGCCCAGATCCTCGGCCAGATAGCGCACGGATGCTTCGAGCGCCGCCTTGGCAACGCCCATCACGTTGTAATGGGGCATGACACGTTCCGCGCCGTAATAGGTCAGGGTCAGGCAGGAGCCGCCCTCGGTCATCATCTTTTCGGCGCGGCGCACCACGGCGGTGAAGGAATAGACCGAGATATCCATCGACATCTGGAAATTCGCGCGGCTGGTGTCGACATAGCGGCCACGCAATTCGTTCTTGTCGGAAAAGCCGATGGCGTGAACCACGAAGTCGAGCTTGCCCCACCGTTGCTGCAATTCGTCAAACAGCCCATCGATCGAGGCTTCGTCGCTGACATCGCAGGGCAGCACGATTTCGCTGCCCAGTTGCGCGGCGAGTGGATCAACACGTTTCTTGAGCGCATCGCCCTGGTAGGAAAACGCCAGTTCCGCCCCGGCATCGGACAGCGCCCTGGCAATGCCCCAGGCGATCGACTTGTCGTTCGCGAGGCCCATGATAAGACCCCGTTTGCCGGCCATTAGCTGATTTGACATTTTTTTCTCCGACCAAAGCGTTTTGTGGGCTTGACCTTTAGGCCATTGATCTGACTGCTTCAAGGGCCGGAGAGCCGTCATATGCGGCACATGGGCGATCGATGCAGAGAGGATACGATGGCGGAACGGGACGGGATATTCGCGGGTGACGACCCGTTTGCAATCGTGCGGCGCTGGCTGGCCGAAGCCGAGGCGGTCGAGCCCAACGATCCGAATGCTATTGCACTGAGCACGGTGGACGCGGACGGGTTGCCCAATGCGCGGATGGTGCTGCTCAAGGATATCGAACCGGCGGCCTTCGTGTTTTATACCAACTATGAAAGCCAGAAGGCGCGCGAGCTTGACGGGGCTGGAAAGGCGGCCTTCGTGATGCACTGGAAGTCCCTGCGCCGTCAGGTGCGGGTACGCGGCACGATCAGCCGGGAAGACGGCGCACAGGCGGATGCCTATTTCGCCTCGCGCTCGCTCAAGAGCCGTCTTGGTGCCTGGGCCTCGCGGCAATCGCAGCCGCTCGGCAGCCGGGCGGCCTTGATGGCCGAGGTTGCCAAGGTCACGGCACAGCAGGGAACAAACCCGGCACGGCCGCCGTTCTGGGGCGGCTATCGCCTGGTTCCGAGCCATATCGAATTCTGGGCGGATGGGGCATTTCGATTGCATGACCGCTTCCTCTGGCAACGCCAGGATGAGGGCCCGGAATGGCGGATTCAGCGACTCAGTCCGTGACATTCACGTCACGCGAAATGCAACTGTCTGTTAAGACTTCTTAATTTCTTCTTGAAATTGGTGCTTAAACTTGTCCACTACTTCGTGTAACAATGGGGCAACAATCATCGTGGTGGTTAATTTGTGGCGGACGATCTGAATAGCATGTACCACGTGCGCGGTCAGGTGAAGTGGTTCGATCCCGTCAAGGGGTTTGGCTTCGTCGTAAGTGACGAGGGCGGGCCCGATATATTGCTGCACGTGAACGTTCTGCGCAATTTCGGACAGAGTTCGGTCGCCGACGGGGCGGGCATTGAAGTCGTGACTCATCGAACCGATCGCGGTGTTCAGGCGGTCGAGATCGTCAGCATCACACCGCCGGTGCGCGACGAGGTGCCGGTGCTGACCGATTTCGCGACGCTGGATTCCGATGTCATCCACAATGCGCCGCTGGAACCGGCGCGGGTCAAGTGGTTTGACAAGTCCAAGGGGTTCGGTTTTGCCAATGTGTTCGGCCGTCCGGAAGATGTCTTTCTGCATATCGAGGTCCTGCGCCAGTCGGGCCTGGCCGACCTGCAACCCGGAGAGGCCCTGGCGATGCGGGTGATCGAGGGCAAGCGCGGGCGCATGGCCGCCGAGGTGATGGCCTGGGAAATGGCCGTATCCGCTTCCGACAACTGACATGATGCGCGCAGTTGCGGTATTTGGGGCGCTGGCCTGGGGGACGGTCGTGGCCGCCGATTCCTGCCGTGAGGATCACGTGCGGATGCGTGGCCCCTGGGGCGAGGCGGCATTCGCGGTGGAAGTGGTCGACACGCCCAGAACCCGTGCTCAGGGCCTGATGTTTCGCGAGTCGCTGCCACGCGGGGCGGGCATGCTGTTTGTCTATGAGGCACCGCGCCCCGCGAGTTTCTGGATGAAGAATACGCTGATCCCGCTGGACATGATCTTTGTCGATCAGACCGGCACCGTGAAACACGTGCATCACCGCGCGATTCCCGGTGATCTGACATCGATCGAGGGCGGAGCGGGTATTCTTGCGGTGCTAGAAATCAATGGCGGTCTGGCCAGAAGCTATGGTATCAAGCCCGGCTCGCAGATGCAGCACCCGGCATTTGCCGATGGTCCGGCGATCTGGCCCTGCTAGTGCTGTTTCGGGGATGTCTCGCAGCGAACGACTTGGCTGGTGCGTCGGACACGCGGATTTATCGGCGAATGGGTGAAGCCGCCTGGCCGGGAAACGCATTAGGGCTTTTCAAATCGGATTTGCTTGGCTAGAGAGGCGCACGGTCCGGGGCGTGGCGCAGTCTGGTAGCGCACCTGTTTTGGGTACAGGGGGTCGTGAGTTCGAATCTCGCCGCCCCGACCATTTTCGAATGCGGACCAGGCCTGTGGGCCTGGCATGTCATTCGAGTGCTGAGGGGCGCTGCCCCTCAGACTCCCCGGAGTATTTTTACAAAGATGAAATGGGGCGTCAGGGCTCTGGTGTTCCGCCGGAGCGGCGGTAGAGCGCGTTGACGACGCGGTTGAGCCGGGGATCCTGTTGCTTGACCTTGAGCGGGGGGCCGGATTTTTGCGGCACGTTCAGGTAGACGTCGTTTTCCACCAGGTATCCCTGGGCGTCCTCTCGGGTTTGAAACCGGATCACCAGTTGAGGCAGGTCGCCGGCGATACCATCATAGGTCAGGATGATCGCGGCGGTGGGCTCGGGGGGCAGGTACTCTCGGCATTCGATCGAATCCGGCACAGGGCGCGCGAAGGTCTGGGCGGGCCCCTTGCAGGCCGATTCCAGCGCGGCAACCAGCGAGTCGGGATAGGCGGCGAAGCGGGCCTTGGCGTTGGTTTCCACCACATCTTGTGGTGCGCAGCCCGCAAGCACCACGGACGCGAGCAGTCCGAAAACGGGGAGGAACGGGTGCATCGGGCGGATCTCCGAATGAAACTGTGACCGGAATGCGACTCCGGGGTCCGGGCCGGTCTTCGGTGTATAAGTCGTGGATTTCCTAGTGCCGCGTCGCAGCAAAAGGCAATCCGAATTCTTAACATGACATGTCAAAGCCCATTGAAACAGGCGGAATCCCGCGATGGCTGTGGCAAGCCCCGGAATGCCTTGTGAAATTAACCTTTTGTGGATGAATCGGTCAGCCTGGCGTGGGCGAAATGCGGGGTGGCGGGGTCAACAGAAAAGAGTCGAAAATTCTGGAAAATTTGCGTTGACCATCCATGGGTGGATACGCCAAGTTGTATGGGCCGGCCGCTGAGCCACTAAATCTGGTAGGGAAAACCAGAAGGCTCTGACAAGGTTGGGACGGTAAGGCATCACTGGAACATCTCGGCGCGCACGCCGACATCTCTCTTGGTCAGCAAGAGACCGGGATCGTTTTGCCCCGTGCAACCGGGCACATGAGAGAGCGTCGGTCCGTCCGGCGCGGGCCTGAAATCGGGCTTTGAAGACAGCTGGAAGACAGAGGCAGCGCATATGAAGATTGAACGCAAATTCACCACCGCCGGCCAGGACGCCTATGCCGCGCTTGATTTCATCTCGGCAACGTCGGAGATTCGCAATCCGGACGGGACCACCGTGTTCCGGTTGGAGAATGTCGAGGTGCCGTCGACCTGGAGCCAGGTCGCCAGCGACGTGATCGCGCAGAAATATTTCCGCAAGGCGGGGGTGCCGAGCCGGTTGAAGAAGGTACGCGAAAAGGACGTGCCCGAGTTCCTGTGGCGGTCGGTGCCGGATGGCGATGACGTGGAAATGGGCGGCGAAACCTCGTCCAAGCAGGTGTTCAACCGCCTGGCGGGGGCCTGGGCCTATTGGGGCTGGAAGGGGGGCTATTTCAGCACCGAGGAAGATGCGCGCGCCTATTACGATGAGATGCGGTTCATGCTCGCCACGCAGAAGGCAGCCCCGAACAGTCCGCAATGGTTCAACACCGGCCTGCATTGGGCCTATGGCATCGACGGCCCGGCGCAGGGGCACCATTATGTCGATCACAAGACCGGCAAGCTGACCAAGTCGAAATCCAGCTATGAGCATCCGCAGCCACATGCCTGTTTCATCCAGGGCGTGCAGGATGATCTCGTCAATGACGGCGGCATCATGGACCTTTGGGTGCGCGAGGCGCGGCTGTTCAAATACGGCTCGGGCACGGGCACCAATTTCAGCCACCTGCGGGGCGAGGGCGAAAAGCTGTCGGGCGGTGGCAAGTCCAGCGGTCTGATGGGCTTTCTCAAGATCGGCGACCGGGCGGCGGGCGCGATCAAGTCGGGCGGCACAACCCGGCGCGCGGCCAAGATGGTCATCGTCGATGCGGACCACCCGGATATCGAGGATTTCATCAACTGGAAGGTGCTCGAGGAGCAGAAGGTGGCCAGCATCGTTGCCGGCTCGAAAATGCACGAGAAAAAGCTGAACCGCCTGTTTGATGCGATCCGCGCGTGGGACGGGGCCGAGAACGATGCCTATGACACCGCGAAGAACGCGGCGCTCAAGGATGCGGTGCGCGACGCCAAGCGCAACATGATCCCCGAGACCTATATCAAGCGGGTGCTGGATTACGCACGGCAGGGGCATACCAGCATCGAGTTCCCGACCTATGACACCGATTGGGACTCCGAAGCCTATAACAGCGTGTCGGGGCAGAATTCGAACAATTCGATCCGCGTGACCAATGCCTTTCTGACCGCGATCGAAAAGGATGCGGATTGGCAATTGATCAACCGGGTGGATGGCAGCGTGGCGCGCACCGTACGGGCCCGTGATCTGTGGGAGCAGGTCGGGCATGCCGCCTGGGCCTGTGCCGATCCGGGGATCCAGTACCACGATACGGTGAACGAATGGCACACCTGTCCGGAAGATGGCGAGATCCGCGGGTCGAACCCCTGTTCCGAATACATGTTCCTGGACGACACCGCCTGTAACCTGGCGTCGATGAACCTGCTGACCTTCCTCAAGGATGGCGAATTCCAGGCCGAGGACTACATGCACGCCTCGCGGCTCTGGACCGTGACGCTGGAAATCAGCGTAATGATGGCGCAGTTCCCGTCCCGCGAGATCGCGCAGCTGTCCTATGATTTCCGCACGCTGGGGCTGGGATATGCCAATATCGGCGGGCTGTTGATGAACATGGGCTATAGCTATGACAGCGACGAGGGCCGCGCGCTTTGCGGTGCCCTGACCGCGATCATGACCGGTGTCGCCTATGCCACCAGCGCCGAGATGGCCGGGGAACTGGGACCGTTCGCGGGATATGCGCGCAACAGCGACCATATGCTCCGGGTGATCCGCAACCACCGCAATGCCGCCTATGGCGCCACCGAGGGATACGAGAACCTGTCGGTCCGGCCAGTGCCGCTCGATCATGGCAATTGCCCGGATACGCGGCTGGTCGATCTGGCCAAATCCGCATGGGACGAGGCGCTGAGCCTTGGGCAGAAGCATGGCTATCGCAACGCGCAGGCCACAGTGATCGCACCGACCGGCACGATCGGGCTGGTCATGGATTGCGACACCACGGGCATCGAGCCGGATTTCGCACTGGTCAAGTTCAAGAAGCTGGCCGGGGGCGGCTACTTCAAGATCATCAACCAATCGGTACCCGCGGCGCTGGAAAAGCTGGGCTATGGCTCGGCACAGATCGAGGAAATCGTGTCTTACGCGGTTGGCCATGGCAGCATCGGCAACGCGCCGGCGATCAACCACACCACGCTGGCGGGGCACGGGTTCGGCGCGAACGAACTGGCCAAGGTGGACGCGGCGCTCGAAAGCGCGTTCGACATCCGCTTTGTGTTCAACCAGTGGACGCTGGGCGAAGAGTTCTGTCAGAACGTGCTGGGAATTCCGGCGGACAAGCTCAACGATCCGGGCTTTGACCTGCTGCGCCACCTGGGCTTCAGCCGCAAGGATATCGAGCTGGCGAATGACCACGTCTGCGGCACCATGACACTGGAAGGCGCGCCCTTCCTGCGCGAGGAGCATTACGGCATCTTCGACTGCGCCAACCCCTGTGGCAAGAAAGGCAAGCGCTATCTCTCGGTCAACAGCCACATCACCATGATGGCGGCGGCCCAGAGCTTTATCTCGGGCGCGATCAGCAAGACGATCAACATGCCCAACGATGCCAGTATCGAGGATTGCCAGAAAGCCTATGAACTCAGCTGGTCGCTGGGCATCAAGGCCAACGCGCTCTATCGTGACGGCTCCAAGCTGTCGCAGCCGCTGGCCTCGGCGCTGATCGAAGACGATGACGACGCGGCGGAAACGCTCGAAAGCGGTACGCCGCATGAAAAGGCCGCGGTCATTGCCGAAAAGATCATCGAAAAGGTGGTGGTCAAGGAAATCATCAAATCGCATCGCGAAAAGATGCCGCAACGGCGCAAGGGCTATACGCAAAAGGCAATTGTCGGTGGCCACAAGGTCTATTTGCGGACCGGCGAATACGAAGACGGCAACCTGGGCGAAATCTTTATCGATATGCATAAAGAGGGGGCCGGGTTCCGGGCGATGATGAACAATTTCGCCATCGCGGTTTCGGTGGGCCTGCAATACGGGGTGCCGCTCGAGGAATTCGTCGATGCCTTTACCTTCACCAAGTTCGAACCCGCCGGCATGGTGCAGGGCAATGACAGCATCAAGAACGCAACCTCGATCCTCGACTACGTGTTCCGGGAACTCGCCGTGTCTTACCTCGACCGGACCGATCTGGCGCATGTGAAACCCGAGGGGGCAACCTTTGATGACCTGGGTCGCGGCGAAGAGGAAGGTGTATCCAACGTCAGTGAAATCAGCGAGAGCGCCGCGAGCAAATCGCTGGAAGTGCTCAAGCAGATCAGCTCGACCGGCTATCTGCGCAAGCGCCTGCCGCAGGAACTCGTGGTGTTGCAGGGCGGCGCCAATATGGGGGCCACCGCGCTGAGCGGAGCCGATGCCCAGGCAGCGCTGCAAACCCTGGTGCCCGAGACGGCAACGGCGGTGAACGCCGCGACCACGACAACCGCCATGGCCAGCGGCACCTTATCGCTGGACGCGCGCACCAAGGCCAAGATGCAGGGCTATGAAGGCGAGGCCTGCGGCGAATGCGGCAACTACACGCTGGTGCGCAACGGTACCTGCATGAAATGCAACACCTGTGGCGCGACGAGCGGGTGTAGCTGACCGGGATCGCGCTCCGCGAGGGGCGCGTAGGGGTCGCGGGGCTGCCGACCGGTGGCCGGACCCCGACGAAACAACGAAGCCGGGCGATCGGATGGCCCGCTTCACTCTACCGGGGCAGGACTCCGCAGAAACCCATGGTTTCCGCTCTGTCCTGCTCGGTGAAACCAGGTGGTTTCACCCGAGACAAGGGGCGGGTGCGCTCGCTCCGGACGACGTTCAGGCCGCAGGCAAAAAACACCGGGCGGTAAACTAGATGAGCCTGAACGGCGAAACTCAAACGGGGGTCATACGGCCCCCGTTTTTTCCATTTTGCAAACAGACTGTTTTTCAATTCGCCAAAGAATGCGGCACAAGCGGCGTGACTCAATCAAAAGGAGATATTAACATTCGTTAAATCCCGGAAATGGTTTGCTTCCGGCAATAACCGTTACGCACGAGTGCTATCTTTTCCGCATCCAGTCAAATGAACCTGTCGCGAGGAAAACGCACATGCCATTTACCATCGTCCTGCCTGAGAACACTCATTTTTCGATTTCAGACATACCTGAAATCATTGACTTTATTTCCACGGAAACCGTTCTGGGCACCCGGTTCAGCTCGACACAATTCACCGGCAGCGGCACCTATGAGGACGAAGCCGCGACCTATTCGGCGGTTGGAACCGGCTTTACCACCGCCGTGACACCGGGGGGGCTGACCTATGTGGCGACCGGGGTGATCGAAACCGTACTTGTTATCACGGTGGTCGAATCGATGACGATCGAAGGCGTCGATATCGACATGGCGGCCTTTGCCCCGATTCGTCTCGCGGATCTGTCGGGCAGCGATCCGTTTGCTATCGAGACCTTTATCATGAGCCGGGCCTGGGACATCACGCTTGGAGATCTCGATGACGTGTTTCCCGAAGGGTCGACCATCGGTGACGGGGCCCCGTTCAATACGGTCGGCGACGATGTTTTCAACGGGGGCAGGGGCAATGACGACCTGTTCACCGGGGATGGCAATGACAAGCTTTCCGGGAACCAGGGCAATGACAGGCTGAGCGGTGGCGAGGGCAAGGACAATCTCAAGGGTGGCGACGGCGATGACATCCTGATCGGGGGGATCGGACGCGACCGGCTGTTTGGTCAGAATGGCAATGACCAGCTGGACAGCGGCAAGGGCGATGACGTGCTGCATGGCGGTGCCGGGGATGATGTCTTTGTATTCGCCAACAAATACGGCAACGATTCCGTTCGTGACTTTGACGCGACAAATGACAACGAACAGATCGACCTGAGCGCCGTCACCCGGATCAAGACCTTCAACGACCTGATGAACAATCACATAAGCCAGGTTGGCGCCAATGTGGTGATCGACGACACGGACAAGACCATCATCACGCTTGAGAATGTCAGCCTGGCCGATCTCGACGCCGCCGATTTCCTGTTCTGATCCCGATTCTTTCGACCCGTGTCCCGGTTTGTCCCGGCGGCACGACTCGTCCGGGGGCGTGGCCGGAAACCGCCGAGAACGGGATTGGTCTTTTACCAGCAATGACTTGCCGGATTCCGGCTGACGGATAGGTCGGGAATCGCCGAGCAACCCTCGCCACCGCGCGGGGCGCAAAACCTCGCCCATCGGGCGCGGCAATTCCGGCAATCTTTGGCGTGGACTAGGCGGTATGCCCGTTGCCGGATGACAGGGTGCCGCCGCCGGTGCCAGGTGGGGCTGTCCACCACTCACGGACATAACAGCAAACTCTAACGACACATGAGGAGTATCAGACCATGAAACTCAAAGCACTTGCAGCCCTCGCGATTGGCCTGCCGGCAATGGCATTTGCCGCAACCGAAATCGACGCGAATGGCGATGGCGTGCTGACACTGGACGAGGTTCAGGCGGTCTATCCGGAAATCAGCGTCGAGAGCTTTTCGGCAATGGACCTGAACGCGGACGGCACGCTGGATGACGCCGAATCGGTGGCCGCGCAGGATGCCGGGCTGATGCCCAAGTCACAGGGCTGACACGATTGGCGCGACACGGATCACCCGTGTCCTGCATGGCCCGTGCCCTGCATGGAATGACAAGAGCGCCCGGCACGTTGCCGGGCGCTTTCAACTTTGCGAGGCTTACGCGGGCAGGTGGATGTTGAACCGCGCCCGGATCTCTGCATCGGTCAGCGGGTCGAACCGCGCGGCGGCCGGTTGCGCAAGGATCTCGTTCTTGCGTGCGGTGGCGCGCTGTACGAGGTCGGGCTTGCCCAGCTCGTCCCATTCCTTTGGCGAAGAGCGGTCGCCCATGGCGGGATAGACATGGTCGGTCTGCATCCGCCCGAGGGTTTCATCGGTTCCCAGGTAGTGCCCCGGCCCGCCTATGCAGACCGAACGGATCTGTTCGAGCGCGAGGGTGTCGTCGCTGACCTCGATGCCGCGCACACAGCGCAGCGCCTGGCCGATGATGTCGTCGCCCATGATCAGCGATTCATGGCAGAACCCGAGCAACGAGGCGTGCATGCCGGCGGCCTCGTACACCATGTTCAGCCCTGACAGCCCGGCCATCACGTTGGAACACATCTGTTCCCATCCCGCCTGCATGTCTGGCAGTTTGGAATCGGTGATGCCCGCCGCCGCGCCGCCGGGAACGCCGTAGAACTGGTGCATCTGGGCGCAGCCCGCGGTCAGCAGTGCCTGTTCGCCCGAACCGCCGGTCATCGCCCCGCTGCGCAGGTCAAGCCCGAAGGGCCAGGTGCCAAAGATCGCGGGATGTCCGGGGCGGACCGCGTTGACATAGACCAGCCCGGCCAGGCATTCGGCCACCGCCTGTACGATGGCCCCGGCGATGGTCGATGGCGCGGTGGCACCGGCCATCCCGGCAGACAGCAGCAACACCGGCATGCCGCCTTCGATGCAGCGCTCCATGGTTTCACAGCTTTCGGTGGCGAATTTCATCGGCGGCACGACAAAGCAATTGGTGTTGCTGACAAAGGGGCGTTCGCGCCATTTGTCTTCGCCGCCGGCGATCATGTGCAGCAATTCCAGCCCCTGCGCCACATAGGCCGGATCGCTGAACGACATGCCGACATGCTTGGTTGTGCCCGCGCAACAGGCATAGATCGAGTTCAGGTCCATTTCCTGGTTGTCGGTGATATCACGGCACACCATCGGGCGCTGGACGAAATGGATGTTGCCCAGTTGCTGGGCAATGCGGGCGGCGTCATGCAGATCCTGTACCGTGCTGTCGCGATAGCTGCGGCCATCCACATCGACCATGTGAACCGCCGCACCGGCGGTGCCGAAATGCACCCGGCTGCCTGTCAGTGTCAGGTCATGGGCGGGGTCGCGCCCCATCAGGGTAACCGACCGGTTGGCCGTGGCGATGGTGTCTTCGACCAGGGCGCGGGGAAATCGAATACGGCCGTCATCGCCCAGCACCGCGCCGGCGCCGGTCAGGTAGTGAACGCCGCTTTCGGGGGCATCCGCCAGGCCGACCTGTTCAAGGGCGTCAAGTGCCGTGGCGTGGATGCGCTCCATGTCCTGCTGGCTGAGCGGCTTGTAGGTGCCGCCGGGCAGGCCGGGGCGAATGGGGCGCAGGTGTTCGGCCAGGGGCGCGGTACGCGCGGCGCGACGCGCGGCGCGGCCGCCGCTGCGACCGGGGGCGGAGGAGGTCGACTGATCATTCATGTGGGACACTCGTGTTGAGAGAAAGGAAAGGCGCTCAGGCCGCGTCCGGCCTTCCACGCGCGGCACGTCCGCGATCCGCACCGATGGTGCGGGAAATCAGCCTGATCTTGCTCTCTTCAGCCTGCATCGCGTCTCCTCTATACGCCCGAGTGTGACGCGGTTTTGCGACGGATCTGTCCTGTTTGCGACGCAGGTGACGCATTTGCCGTGGGTGGTGTGCGATCCCGGCAATTGCCCGGCACTCGTGCCTAGGCGGTCTCGTGGGCGCGGCTTTCGGCGAATGTGCAGAGGGTGGCCAGGGCCCTGGCAAAGGCCCGGTCTTCGATGGTCATGGCGACGCGCACATGGCCCGCCGCCGCCGATCCAAAGCTTTCGCCCGGCATGACCGCGATGTGATGGGCATCCAGCAGTGCCCCGGCAAACGCCTCGCCGGTCATGCCGGACGCGCGAATGTCGAGCATCAGGTACATGGCACCCTGCGACGGGATCAGCCCCACGGTGTTCTGCCGTGCCAGGATGTCCTGCGCGATGACCCGCCGCCGGCGGAACGGAGCGGCGATTTCCTGTTCCAGATCAGATCCTTGCGTCAACGCAAAGACCGATGCATCCTGGATATAGCCCGGCACGCCATAGGTGGTGTGGGTGGCCAGCGTGATCAGGTGATCGATTGCCGATTCCGGTCCGGCTATCCAGCCACAGCGCGAGCCGGTCATGGCAAAGGATTTCGACATCGACCCCACGACAAGCGTGCGTTCGGCCATGCCGGGCAGGGCGCGGGGCGACAGGTGCTGCCCTTCCCAGACCTGGGTGTCATAGACCTCGTCCGAGATCAGCCACATGTCGTGACGCTGGCAGACTTCGCCAATCCGCGTCAGGGTGTCCTCGCGGTAAACCACGCCGGTCGGGTTGTTCGGCGAATTGATCAGCAGCGATGCAGCCCCGACGGCGGCGGCCTCGATATCCTCGGCGCGCGGCTGAAAGGCGTTTTCGGCATGGGCCGCAACCGGGCGCGGCACTGCGCCGACGCCGCGAATCGTGCCCGGATAGGTGGCGTAATACGGGTCGATATACAGTGCGACATCGCCGTCGTCGCACACCGCCATATGGCTGGCAAACAGCGCCGATTGGCCCCCCGGCGTGATCATCACGTTGGCGGCGGTGGTGGGCACGCCAGTCTGCGCCTCAAGCCGCGCGGCAACGGTTTCGCGCAGCTGGTCGGTGCCCGGAACCGCGGCATAGCCCGTGTGGCCGCCAAGCGCGGCCTCGTGCATGGCGGTCAGGATGCTGGGATGGGTCGGGATGTCATGCTCGCCGATGGTCAGCTCCGTGACCTCGGTGCCCTGCGCGATCATGGCGCGCGCGCGATTGAACAGATCCCATCCATCCGATCCGCCGCCGGTGATGTTGGTGATACGCTGGGACAGGTGCATGGGGTTCTCCGTCACTGATTTCGCGCGCGAGAGGGTCAGAGTCGCAGGGCTTTGTCAATGCGATGACCGCCCAGCGGACCGGCCCGATGAATCATCTTGGCCCGGCGCGGGAACCTGTGCTATGCGATCGGACATGAACCGCATCTGCACCATTACTTGTTGCATTCCCTGCTGATCTTACCAGCGGGCCGGTTTCTGTCATTTTCTTCCATTGACCAAGTTGCTATGCCCGCGCTGCCTGCGTGAGGATATTGCCATGACGATCAAGCTGCACAACACCAAGTCCCGCAAGAAAGAGGTGTTTGCCCCCATCGATCCCGACAATGTGCGGATGTATGTCTGCGGGCCGACGGTTTATGACCGCGCGCATCTGGGCAACGCGCGCCCGGTGGTGGTGTTTGACGTGCTCTACCGGCTGTTGCGTCATACCTACGGGGCCGACCATGTGACCTATGTGCGCAATTTCACCGACGTGGATGACAAGATCAACGCACGGGCCGCCGAGAGCGGGCGCTCGATTGGCGAGATCACCGCCGAGACCACGCAGTGGTTCCTGGATGACATGGCGGCACTTGGGGCGCTGGAGCCGAACCACATGCCGCGCGCCACCCAGTATATCCCGCAGATGATCACGATGATCGGCGATCTGATCGAACGGGGCCACGCCTATGCGGCCGAGGGCCATGTGCTTTTTGCGGTGGACAGCTGGCGCGAGGGCTATGGCAGGCTGTCGGGCCGGTCGGTCGATGACATGATCGCCGGCGCCCGGGTCGAGGTCGCGCCCTACAAGAAGAACCCGATGGATTTCGTGCTGTGGAAACCGTCAAGCGACGACCTGCCGGGCTGGGACTCTCCCTGGGGCCGGGGGCGTCCGGGCTGGCATATCGAATGCTCGGCCATGGCCTATGAGCTGCTGGGCGAGAGTTTCGACATCCACGGCGGCGGCAACGACCTGATGTTCCCGCACCACGAAAACGAGATCGCCCAAAGCTGCTGCGCCCATCCCGAAGGCGATTTTGCCAAGGTGTGGATGCATAACGAGATGTTGCAGGTCGAGGGCAAGAAAATGTCCAAGTCGCTGGGCAATTTCTTTACGGTGCGGGATTTGCTGGAGGGAAACTGGAGCGGGGGGTGGAAGGTACCTGGGGAAGTCATCCGTTTTGTGTTCCTGTCGACGCATTACCGCAAGCCGATGGATTGGACAGAATCGACAGCAAAAAGCGCCATAGAGGAACTCGCGCGCTGGTATCGTTACCCCGGTTTTATGCAGGGCAATAACAGTGAACCCGCAGAAGGCATTCTGACAGCTCTGGTTGACGATTTGAATACACCCGAGGTGTTGAAAATCCTCCGCGATCTAGCAAAGCAAAGCGCCTATGACGAATTGTTCGCTTCATTGCGGTTCCTGGGGTTCTCCGGAAAGTGGTTCTTTGATCTGCTTCCATCCGAAGAGACATCGCGGCGTATTCGAAAACTGGTTTCTGACTTGGACAGATTTCGTGATGAAAAGAACTATGCCGCGGCAGATGAACTGCGAGGAGGGCTTGCAGCGGCAGGTGTTCAAGTACGCAGTAGCAAAGGCGTCTCCGAGTTTTCTGTTTCGCCTGACTTCGATCCTTCCAAACTGGAGGCGCTGTAATGATGTGCGTGACACAGGCCAGCGCCCGACCCTGGGGGGGGGCAAAGCGCCCTCCCGGGGGGAGGGTCGGGCGCTGGCCGAGCCGTTGGCCCGTCCCGGTTGATTGTCGAGGGGGAGTCCTATGACCCGCGAACGCCTCTATCTCTACGACACCACCCTGCGCGATGGGCAGCAGACGCAGGGGGTGCAATTCTCGACCGCCGAGAAGATGCAGATTGCCCGCGCGCTGGATGATCTGGGCGTGGATTACATCGAGGGCGGCTGGCCCGGAGCCAATCCCACCGACAGCGCGTTTTTCGACGAAGCGCCGCAGACCCGTGCGCGCCTGACCGCCTTTGGCATGACCAAGCGCGCGGGCCGTTCGGCAGAGAATGACGACGTGCTTGCCGCCGTGATGAATGCCGGCACCGATACGGTCTGCCTCGTGGGTAAATCGCATGATTATCACGTGACCGCCGCGCTCGGGATCACGCTCGAGGAGAATCTAGACAATATCGGCGCGTCGATTGCCCATATCGTCGGGCAGGGGCGCGAGGCGCTGTATGATGCCGAGCATTTTTTTGACGGCTACAAGGACAATCCCGATTACGCGCTGGCCTGTTGCCGCGCGGCGCTCGAGGCGGGGGCGCGGTGGGTGGTCCTGTGTGACACCAATGGCGGCGCATTGCCATCCGAAGTCGCGCGCATCGTGGCCGGGGTGATCGCCGCCGGCATTCCCGGCGACCGGCTGGGCATTCACACCCATAACGACACCGAGAACGCGGTTGCCTGTTCGCTGGCCGCGATCGAGGCCGGGGCACGACAGGTTCAGGGCACGCTGAACGGGTTGGGCGAACGCTGCGGCAATGCCAACCTGACCTCGCTGATCCCGACGCTGTTGCTCAAGGAGCCCTATGCCAGCCGGTTCGACACCGGCGTCAGCCATGCGGCGCTCAGAGAGTTGACCCGGACGAGCCGGATGCTCGACGACATCCTGAACCGGGTGCCGATGCGGCAATCGCCCTATGTCGGGGCCAGCGCCTTTGCCCACAAGGCGGGGCTGCATGCCAGCGCGATCCTCAAGGATCCCGGGACCTATGAACATATCGAACCGGACCTGGTGGGCAACCAGCGCATCGTGCCGATGTCGAACCAGGCGGGGCAATCGAACCTGCGCAAGCGGTTGTCCGAGGCGGGGCTGAGCGTGACCCGGGACGACCCGGCGCTAGGGCTGATCCTTGAGCGGATCAAGCAGCGCGAGGATCAGGGCTATTCCTATGACACGGCGCAGGCGAGCTTCGAATTGCTTGCGCGCGACGCGCTTGGACAGCTGCCCGAGTTCTTTGAGGTCAAGCGTTACAAGGTCACGGTCGAGCGGCGCAAGAACAAGTATGACCAGATGGTCAGCCTGTCCGAGGCGGTCGTGGTGGTCAAGGTCGATGGGCAAAAGCTGCTCTCGGTGAGCGAATCTCTGGATGCGGATGGCAGCGATCGCGGCCCGGTCAACGCGCTGAGCAAGGCGCTGGCCAAGGATCTGGGGCAATATTCCTGGGTGCTGGAAGACATGCGGCTGGTGGATTTCAAGGTGCGGATCACCCAGGGCGGTACCGAGGCCGTGACCCGCGTGATCATCGACAGCGAGGACGGCAAGGGGCGGCGCTGGTCCACCGTGGGGGTCAGCCCCAACATCGTGGATGCGAGTTTCGAGGCGCTGCTGGATGCCATCCGCTGGAAGCTTGTCCGGGATTGCGGGACCGCCACATGACCGAGGCCGAACTGCTGGCGCGGATCTATACGGGTCTGGAACGCGAGGGGCCGGGCGAACCGGCCGACGTGGCCTGGGCGGTTGAGCGGCTGAGCCTCGCGGGCGCGGCGGCGATCTGCGACGCGGGTTGCGGCTCGGGGGCCGACAGTGCCACTCTTGCCGGGCTGCTGCCACGGGCGCAGATCACCGCCATCGAGCAATTGCCGCATCTTGTGAACGAGGCGCGCGCCCGGTGTGCCGCCTTGCACAATGTCACCGTGCAACGGGGCGACATGGCGGACCTCGCAGGGGCGTATGACCTGATCTGGTGCGCCGGGGCGCTCTATTTCCTGGGGGTGACCGAAGGGTTGCGCCGTTGGCGCCATGCGCTGACCGGGCGCGGGGCCGTGGCATTTTCCGAGCCGGTGCTGCTCGGGCCTGCGGATGACACGGTTGCCGCCTTTTGGGAGGAATACCCCGCGATCACCGATCTTGACGGGATTGTCGCGCGCATCGACGCCGCGGAATTCGAAGTGTTGGGCCATCGGGTGATCGTCGCTGCCCCGTGGGAGCGGTATTATACCCCGTTGGCGGCGCATCTGGCGCGGCTGCGCACCGGGGATGACCCCGAGTTGCGCGCGGCGGTTGTGGCGGGGGAACGGGAAATCGCCCTGTGGCGCGCGGCACCGGAGCGGATTGCCTATGCGCTGATGCTGGTGCGGCCCCGGTGACCGGGGGCGGTTTTCCGGACGATCTCAATGCCTGTGCCGCGCTGGTGCAGCGCGGTGATCCGGATCGGTTCATGGCAGCGATGGCGGCACCGGTCGCGGCGCGGCGGGTGCTGTTCCCGCTGTATGCGATGAATGTCGAAATTGCCCGCGCGCCCTGGGTGACACAGGAAAGCATGATTGCCGAAATGCGCCTGCAATGGTGGCGTGACGCGCTTGCAGAAATCGCGGCAGGCGGTCCGGTGCGGCGGCACGAGATCGTGACGCCGCTGGCCGGCTGCCTGTCGCGGGACCTCGCGGCGCAGGCGGACGAGATGATCGCGGTGCGCCGCTGGGACATCTACCGCGACCCGTTCGAGGACAGCGCGCATTTCGCCCGCTATATCGACCAGAGTTCCGGAACGCTCATGTGGTTGGCGGCGCGCAGCCTTGGGCGGGCGGATGAGGCCGTGGTCCGCGATTATGCCTTTGCCGTGGGGCTTGCGAACTGGTTTCGGGCGATCCCGGAGCTTGAGGCGCAGCGACGCGTGCCACTGCTGGACGGGACGAGCGATGGGGTGCGCGGCCTTGCCGAGCAGGGGTTGGCACGGCTGGCGCGGGCACGGGGGCGCAGGGCGGGTATCGCGCCCGCCGCACGGGCGGCATTGCTGGCCGGTTGGCAGGCGGAACCCATCCTGAAACAGGCGCGTGCCACACCCGAGCGGGTGGCGCAGGGCAGGCTGGGCAGCAGCGAGGCGCACAGACGGTTGCGTCTGATGATGCAGGCCGCGACCGGGCGCTGGTAGGCGGCTCAGGCCCCTTGTTCGCGCGGTTGCAGCACCAGCCAGAGCAAGGCCCCGCCGGCAAGGCACAAGAGCGGCACCATTGCCATGTTGACGGCGGTCCAGCCTTGGACGGCGCTGCCGCCGGAACAGTTCATCAGCCCGCCAGAAGCCAGCGAGGCCACGGTCACACCGCCAAACACCAGTAGATCGTTCAGCCCCTGCATCCGGCCGCGTTCCTCGGGGCGATGGGCGCTGGCCAGCATGGTGGTTGCGCCGATAAATCCGAAATTCCAGCCCAGCCCCAGCAGCACAAGCGCCACAAAGAAATTGCCGAGTTCGACCCCGCTCAGCGCCACCGCACCGGCACTGGCCAGGATCATCAGGCCAAGCGCGACGATCCGCTCGACCCCGAAACGGGCGATCAGGTGACCGGTGAAAAAGGACGGGGCAAACATCGCGAGGACATGCGCCGAAACGATGTCGGCGGCATCGCCCTTGGTAAATCCGCATCCCACCACGGCCAGCGGGGTCGATGTCATTACGAGATTCATCAACGCATAGGACACCATCGCACAGATCACTGCCACGGCAATGCGCGGGGTGGTGATCAGCTCCCATCGACTGCGGCCGCGCGGGCTGTCGGCACCGGGCGGCGGCGGTTTGGGGATGTCAATGAACAAGAACAGCAACGAACCAATCAGGTTGATCGCGATGATCGCCAGATACGTGCCGGCAAATGCCGAGACCACCGCATTTGGTGAGAGCACCAGACCGGATGTCGCCTTGACCAATTGCGGGCCGATCACCGCCGACAACAATCCGCCCGCCATGACATATGAAATCGCCTTGGGGCGGTAGCTGTCTGACGCGGTATCCGCGGCGGCAAAGCGATAAAAGCCCTGCGCGCTCATGTAGAGCCCCGTCAGGAAGCTGCCCAGTAGAAACACCGGGAAAGAGTCGAGATAGAGGCCATAGGCACCCACCGCGCCGCCAAGGGCGCCGCCAAGCGCGCCGAGAAAGAACCCGGCGCGGCGTCCGAATCGCTGCATGATCGCCGATACCGGTGTGGCCGAGACCATCGAGCCCAGCACGATCAGCGAAATCGGCAGCGTGGCGAGGCAGACATTGGAGGCCAGCGACTGGCCGGCCAGCCCGCCGACAGTGAAGATCATCGGCATCTGCGCCCCAAGAAAGGCCTGTGCCGCCACCAGCACCCAGACATTGCGGCGGGCGCGTTTATCGTCGATCGGGTCAGTCATGCGGGTTGGGTATCCGCGAAATCCCCGGGGCACAAGCGGCTTGCGCTTGTGTCTGGCAGGGATACTGTCGCGGCAATGGAACAGGCATCGCAACAGCAACGGCATATCCTGCTTCTGGCCGGGGCGGGTGAGGCGCGCGGCATTGCCGCGGTGCTCGCCCGGCGGGACGATTGCAGGGTCACGGGCTCGTTCCTCTATCCGCCGCGCAGCTTTGGTCCATTGCCGGTGCCGACCCGCTATGGCCGGTTCGGCGGCGAGGACGGTATGGCCCGTTACCTGACGGCCGAGCGTGTCGATGCGGTCATCGACGCAACCCATCCCTTTGCCCACCAGATCAGCGCAAGCGCGGCGCGGGTGTGCGCGCGGCTGGCGATTCCGCTGGTGCAGGTGCTGCGCCCGCCCTGGCGGCCGGGCGAGGGGGATCGCTGGACCCAGGTTGCGGATGAACGTGCGGTTGCGGCACATCTGCGCCCCGGTCAGCGGGTGTTCACCACCACCGGGCGCGCGACACTTGAACACCTGGTGGCGCGGTGCAGCGCCCGGTTCTTCGTGCGCCAGCTCGAAGAGCGCAGGCCGCCAGAGGCTCTCGGGAATGTTCGCTATGTTACCGGCAACGGGCCGTTTTCGGTCGAGGAAGAGCGCGAAACCCTGAATGCGCTGGAGATTGACGTTCTGGTGGTCAAGAACAGCGGCGGCGCGGCCAGCCAGACCAAGCTGATCGCGGCACGAACGCTTGGCCTGCCGGTGATCCTGATCGCCCGGCCACCGCAGCCGGATGTTCCGCGGGTCGAGACCGAGGCCGGGGCGCTGAACTGGGTGGAAGGGTTATGACTGTCGGGCGGATCATCACCGGCGATGATTGTGTGCGCGAAGGGGCCACGTGGCTGGCCGGGCGAGACCCCCGGATGGCGGCGGCATTGCGCGACACGGGGCCCTTGCCACTGCGCCTGCGCCCGGACGGGTTTGCGCAGCTTCTGAGTGCGATCGTCAGCCAGCAGGTCAGCGTCGCCTCGGCCAACGCCATCTGGACGCGGATGCAAGAGGCCGGGCTGGCCGATCAGGCGGGGGTGCGGCGGGCCGATGATGCCGCGTTGCGCGCGGTTGGCCTGAGCCGGCAGAAGATGCGCTATGCCCGCGCCCTGGCCGAGGCCGAGATCGACTATGACGCGCTGCGCGCTTCCCCGTCGCCCGAGGTGGTCAAGACCCTGACACAGGTGCCGGGCATCGGCGCATGGACGGCCGAGATCTATGCCATGTTCAGCCTTGGCCGCGCCGATGTATTCGCGCCCGGCGATCTGGCCCTGCAGGAAGCCGCGCGCATTCTCTATGAACTGCCGGATCGTCCCAAGGAACGCGCCCTGCGAGAAATGGCACGGGCCTGGTCGCCGTGGCGGTCGGTGGCGGCGCGGATACTCTGGGCCTATTATCGTGTTGCAACCCGCCGCACGGGCATCTCGGACTGAGCCGCGCGGCGTTTTTGGGCAGCACCGTGGCCGGACCGGTGACAGGGGCACCGATTGCGTCAATTGCCTTGTCAGTCGCCGGGCCGCGTGCCAGAACCATGCAATTGCAGGTCGTGCCGCCAAGCCGCGGGACACCCTGCGGCAAACTGGAACGAGGATTTCATGACGCGCGTATTGACTGCTGGCCGCAAAGAGCCGGTCTCGGGCACGACACGATCGGTGGTGGTGTTCCTGCATGGCTACGGGGCCAATGGTGCCGACCTGCTGGGGCTGGCCGATCCCCTTGGCGAACATCTTCCGGACACGCTTTTTGTGGCGCCGGATGCTCCCGAGAGCATTCCCGGGATGCCCAATGCCTACCAGTGGTTTCCGATCCCGTGGATCGACGGGTCGAGCGAAGAAGAGTCGATGCGCGGCATGTCGGCGGCGATCGACGATCTGAACGCCTTCCTGGATGCGCTGATGGTGGACGAGGACCTGTTGCCGGAACAGCTCGTGCTGTTCGGCTTTTCGCAAGGAACGATGATGGCGCTGCATGTGGGTCCGCGCCGCGAGGACGAGATCGCGGGGATCGTCGGTTTCTCGGGCCGGTTGCTGTCGCCGGAAACGCTGGCGGACGAGGTTGTCGCGCGCCCGCCGATCCTGTTGGTGCATGGCGATCAGGACGATGTGGTGCCGCCGCAATCCCTGCCGCAGGCGGCGGAGGCGTTGCAGGAGGCCGGTTGGCAGGATGTCTACGCCCATGTGATGAAGGGCACCGCCCATGGCATTGCGCCGGACGGACTGAGCGTGGCGCTGGCCTTCATGCGCGACAAGCTGAGCCTGTGAGGAGAACACCATGCTGATCGTGACCGGCACCATCGAATTCAACCCCGAGCGCATCGGATCGGCCCAGGCGGCGGTTACCAAGATGATGGAGGAAACCCGCAAGGAAGCGGGCTGTATCGTCTATGAATTCTCGCAGCTGGTCGAGGCCCCGCACCGGTTTCGTGTCTACGAGGAATGGACCGGCGACGCGGCGCTGGCGGCGCATTCCGACGCCCCGCACATGGCGGCCTTTCGCGAAGCCCTGGGCGAGATCGGCGTGATTTCAAAGGATATCGTGAAATTCCCGGCCGGCGAGCGGGTGGCGCTCTAGACGCGGGTCAGTCCCAGAGCCAGGGTTCGGCGAATTCGACCGAATTCCCGGCGGGATCGCGCACATAGAGCGAATGGGCGCCATTGGGCCAGTCGAACTCGGCATCCACCGCGATGCCGGCGGCCAGCAGCCGGGCGCGCATCCGGGCAATCTGGGCACGCGGCATCGCAAAACAGACATGACCGGCCCCATGCGCGCCATGGGTCGGCACCGGCATGCGGGTGTTGCCTGACGGCGCGGCTGTCGCTTCGGCGTTGAACACCAGCAGAACCGCCTCGCCGATGCGGTAAAACACATGCCGTCCCGGAACGGTCTGAAAGGCCTCAAGCCCCAGCAATCCCTGGTAAAATCCGGTAGCCGCATCAAGGTCGTCGGCATAGAGCGCGGTTTCCAGCACCCGGTTGGGGGCCGGTGCGGCGGGGAGATCTGTCTGTGTCATGTGCCCATGGTATCAACGGCGTCCTGTCCTGTCAGCGTCCGCATCGCGCCATTCGCCGGGGGGCAGCCCGTCAAGCGACCATTGCCCGATGCGCGCGCGGATCAGGCGCAGGGTGGGATGGCCGACCGCCGCCGTCATGCGGCGCACCTGCCGGTTGCGCCCTTCGGAAATCACCAGTTCGATCCAGCAGTCCGGCACCGATTTGCGCACCCGGATCGGCGGGGTACGGGGCCACAGGCCGGCGGGTGCCTCTATGCGGCGCGCTTGGGCGGGTCGGGTCGGCCCATCCCTGAGCGTGACCCCGTCGCGCAGCGCCGCGAGGGCCCGCGGATCGGGTATCCCTTCGACCTGCGCCCAATAGGTCTTGGCCATCTTGTGCCGCGGGTCTGCGATGCGGGCCTGAAGACGGCCGTCATCGGTGAGCAGCATCAAGCCCTCGCTGTCGCGATCCAGCCGCCCGGCGGGGTAGAATCCGGGCAGGTCGATAAAATCCGACAGGGTGCGGCGGGGGCTGCCCTCGGTGCCCGAATCGGTGAATTGCGACAACACGTCAAAGGGTTTGTTAAAGCGGATCAGGCGGGTCATGGTGCCCTCCTACAGCGCGCGGCGACGCCGGTTCAACCATGCAAAGCGCCACATTGTGGATAACTGTCATACCAGAGTTACCTTGCACTTGCAGCATGTGCGCAGTTTGATGGCGACATATTGTGGCAAAACAGGACTTGTCAGGTGCCAACCACGATATATAGTCATCCTCAAGCTGGGGCGGGTTCCCCGCTCTGGTGCCGTGAAACGGGCAGACAGGGCGAGGACGGAGTCACCCATGAACGCTGAATTCAGGACGGATTTTGTCAGAGAACCCGGTGCGTTGCGCCACAACCCGGCATTGGTCCTGAATGCCGATTACCGTCCCTTGTCCTATTATCCGCTGAGCCTGTGGAGCTGGCAGGAAGCGATCAAGGCGGCGTGGCTGGACCGGGTCGATATCGTGGCCGAATATGACGAGGTGGTGCGCAGTCCCAGTACCAGTATCCGAATACCCTCGGTGGTGGTACTGAAGGACTATGTAAAACCTCAAAAGCGCGTGGCCTTCACGCGCTTTAATTTGTTTCTGAGGGATGAATTCCGCTGTCAATATTGCGGCAGCAAGGGAGAGCTGACCTTTGACCACGTGGTGCCGCGCGCCAGTGGCGGGGTTACAAGCTGGCAAAACGTGGTCGCGGCCTGTTCGCCGTGCAACCTCAGGAAGGGGTCCAAGCCCCTGCACCGCACCGGCATGTCGCTGCGCAAACCCCCGCGACAGCCGCGCGCCGAAGAGCTGCGCAACATGGGCCGCAAATTCCCGCCGAACCACCTGCACGAAAGCTGGATGGATTTCCTCTATTGGGATGCGGAACTGGAAGCCTGAGCCAGGTGGCCACGTGCCAGGGCGCCGATACGGGATATCGCATCGGCGCATCGATCTGGGACGGTCACTCGGGAAAGATCGTCTTCCAGTCGGTCTTCATGTCGATCAGCAGCCAGCCATTGCCCCCGGCGGCATCAAGCCCCTTGTCAAGCGCGCCAATCGGCGCGTCGCGATCATAGGCATATTCCCGGTCGGCATCGGTATGGTGGACAAATGCCCCGAGGCTGGGGCCGTCAACGGCGCTGGTGGTGTATTCCAGCATCTCGAAATCGCCGTCCGAATTGCCAAACGCCGCGATGGGCCGGCGTCCGATATGCGTGTTGATCCCGACCGGTTTGCCCGCCTTGTCGTCGATGAACGCGATCTTGTCGGTGCGCATCAGTGCCGGTTCGCCATCCACGAGCCGGTATTCGGTGGTGATGGATGACCCGACAACCTGTTGCGGCGGGATGTTATAGACCGCCTCGGTCCAGGGGCGCATGAACTCGATGCCGCCGCCGGACACGATATAGGTCTGGAAATCATTGTCCTGAAGATAGTCGATCAGTTCCAGCATGGGCTGATAGACCAGTTCGGTATAGGGGCGGTCGAACCGCGGGTGTTTCGCGCTTGCCAGCCAGTCGAGGGTGATCTGCTCGAAATCGTCGGTGCTCATCCCGGAATGGCTGGCGGCGACGATCTCCAGCAGGCCTTTTTCGCCCGCCGCCGCAAGGGCATCCATGTCGTTTTCGAGCACGGCCTGGAACGGCTGGGTGGTTTTCCACTCCGGGTGATCGGCGGCCATTGCCCTGATCCGGTCCAGCGCAAAGGCGAGCTGCGCATAAGTGGGGTGTTCGACCCAGAGCGTGCCGTCATTGTCAAAGGTCGCAATGCGGTCGCTTGCATCGACATAGGTATCGCCGTTTTCATCTATCACGCCCTGCACAAAGGCGATGATCGCGCTCTTGGTGTCTCCGTCATTCCACGAGGGCAGGGGATCGTCCTGCGCCATTGCGGGGACCGCCAGGGCAAGGGCCGTGGCGAGGCCGGGTATAAGTGATTTCATGTCGAGTCCGCCTTTGAGATATGTGCCAGATCAGGACGCGCCAGACGCGGCCCGCCCGAATCCCAGTCTAGGTCTCAATTGCCGGTCGGCAAGCCGATGCTGACTCGATCTATGGCAGGTCCGCCGCCGATATGGCCCAAACCGGCAAGGCGGACGGCAAGGACAGTCATCTTTGCGGTTTTCTGGCCTGCGCCCACAGGCACAGGTTTATACAGGCGGTGCATGCCGGGGGGCATTGCGGGAGACCGCGCGGCGCGGCGACCGGTGGCTGCGCGTGATGTGCAACCACCGGCCAGCCGGCCCTGAACGTGCGGCATGGCAAGGCAGGGCCGGAAAGCGGCCCCGCCCGCGATCAGTTCGCGGCGCGATGCACCATGCCGAACAGGTCGCGCGGATCGTCCGGATCGGCCAGCAGGTCGAGCGGGTGATACAGGCCGGTGTCTGCCAGCTGATCGCGTACGTAGCGCAGCGCCGAGAAATCCTCGATGGCAAAGCCGACACTGTCAAACAGCGTGATCTGCCGGTCCGAGGTGCGGCCCTGGGCGGTGCCGGAAATGACCTTCCACAATTCGATGACCGGGTGGTCGGGGTCGAGCTGCTGGATTTCACCTTCGATGCGGGTCTGGGGCGGGAATTCCACGAAAATGTCCGAACGATGCAGGATCGCCGGGGCCAGTTCGGTCTTGCCCGGACAATCGCCGCCGATGGCGTTGATATGCACACCGGCGCCGACCATGTTGTCGGTCAGGATGGTGGCATATTGCTTGTCGGCGGTGCAGGTGGTCAGGATCTGCGCGCCCTCGATGGCCTCTTCAGGCGATGCACAGGACACGACCTCGATGCCGTGGCTGGCGAGGTTGGCGGCGCATTTCGCGGTTGCGGCCGGGTCGATGTCATAGAGGCGCACCGATTTCAGCCCGCAGATGGCCTTCATGGCAAGGGTCTGGAATTCCGATTGCGCTCCGTTGCCGATCATCGCCATGGTGTCGGACCCCTTGGGCGCGAGATGCTTGGCAACCATCGCGCTGGTGGCGGCGGTACGCATGGCGGTCAGGATGGTCATTTCCGTCAGCAGCACCGGATAACCCGAGGCAACATCGGCGAGAAGCCCGAACGCGGTCACGGTTTGCAGCCCTTCGGCGGTGTTCTTGGGGTGGCCGTTGACATATTTGAAGCCATAGACCTCGCCATCGGAGGTCGGCATCAGTTCGATCACACCCTCGGCCGAGTGGCTGGCAACGCGGGGGGTCTTGTCAAACAGTTCCCAGCGTTTGAAATCGGCCTCGATGTAATCCGAGAGCCCGCGCAGCATCGGTTCGATCCCGATATGGTGGATCAGCTGCATCATGTGGTCGACGGATACAAAGGGAACGAGGGCCTTGTCGGAAGGTTGGGTCATGTTGGTCTCTTTCAGCGACGGGCCAAGTGCACGCCCGCGATCATGCAGCGGGCCGAGCCTCCGGCGGTTTCGATTGTGGGCAGGTCCAGCGGCAACAGGCTGGCGCTGCGGGTGATCACGTTGATCTGGTCTTCGCGCAAGGAAGCGAGCGCGCGCGAGGACAGCACCAGAACCGGACCGTCACGCCCGGACAGTTCGATGGCATTGCCCGCGAAATTCGCGATCTGGTCGTCGGTGAGGTCGATCACCTCGCGCCCCGGTTCCGCAAGGCGCGCGGCCACGGTGGCGCGGCGCTCTGCATCGGGGATGAGCCCGAGCCCGACCATCGCATAGGAGGTGCCGATGCCCATCAGGACATTGGTGTGATAGACCGGCGCGCCGGTTGCATCGACCGCGTCGAACGCAATGGGCTCAAAGCCGAAATGGGTGCAGAACCGTTCGAGCAGCACCGGGTCGGCGCGCTTGCTGCGTGCGACATAGGCCACGCGTTCGGCATGGTCGAGTACCATGGCACCGGTGCCTTCGAGCGCCAGGTCATCGGCTTCGAGCCCGGAATAGTCGATCACCGCCTGAACGCGGTAATCCTGCTTGAGCATGTCAATCACGTCCCAGCGGCGCTCGCGGCGCCGGTTCTTGGCGAACATCGGATAGACCGCGACGTGACCGCCCGCATGGGTGGAAAACCAGTTGTTGGGGAACACCGAATCCGGGGTCTCGGTGCCGGTATCCTCGAAAACATGCACGGTCACGCCGGCATTGCGCAGCCGCGCCACCGCGGCGTCGAACTCGTCACGGGCCAGTGCCGCGATTTCGTCGTCGCTCAGGGGCAGGGCGCTTTGAAACGCATTGTCACCACGGGTTTCCGGGTTCGACCTGAAGGCATGCGGCCGGATCATGATGACGGAAGAAGGGGCTTGCAGGGTCATTATCGGGGCTTTCAGGTTGGACGGTCAAAGACACGGCGCCCGAGCGACGAGGCGGCAAGGTCCACCATCACCGTCGCGGTGCGGCCATGATCGTCAAGGAAGGGGTTCAGCTCCACCAGGTCGAGCGAGGTCATCAGGTCGCTGTCGCAGATCATCTCCATCACCAGGTGCGCCTCGCGGATGGTGGCGCCGCCGGGAACCGTGGTGCCGACCGCCGGGGCGATCATCGGGTCGAGGAAATCCACGTCCAGGCTGACATGCAGCAACCCGTTCGCGGCTGCGACCTTGTCGAGGAAGGCCGCCAGCGGGGCCGCGATGCCGGTTTCGTCGATGGCGCGCATGTCGTGACGTTCGATCGCGGTCTGTTGCAGGGCCTGCTTTTCCGCCGCGTCAACCGAACGCAGCCCGATGATACAGATGTTTTCCTGCGGCACCGGGTTGGTGACCTGTGGAAAGCCGCCAAAACCCGACCGGCCGGTGACATAGCCCAGGGGGGTGCCATGCAGGTTGCCGGAATCCGTGGTTTCCGGCGTGTGATAGTCGCTATGCGCGTCAAGCCACAGCACAAAGAGCGGCCGGCCCTGGGCGGCGGCGTGGTTGGCGACGCCAGCGACGCTGCCCAGCGACAAAGAGTGATCGCCGCCCATGAAAATCGGCACGCCACGCGCCATGGCGTCTTCGGCGGCACGGATCAGCCGGTTGGTCCAGCCGATGGTTTCGTTGGGGCGCACCAGCTTGCCCTCACCGGTGTCGGGAGCGTGCGAGGCAGGGGTAAGGTTGCCCATGTCCTTGACCGTGTGGCCAAGATCGCCAAGCGCCTCGGACAGGCCGGCGGTGCGATAGGCGTCAGGCCCCATGAGGCAGCCGCGCCGCGCTTTTCCGCTGTCCACGGGAGCGCCGATCAAAATGCAGGTTTTATGTGTCATGAAAGCCTCGCAGAATTGGATGACACATGTTTAACTTCCGAATTGTTGTTGCAGAAAGCCTGTATTTTGCGCAAATGTTCGGCATATTATCCAAAACGGAAGGCGCAATGGACAAAACGGATGAACGGTTGATTGCCGCGCTACGGCACAATGCACGCGCGTCGCTCTCCGAGCTGGCGGGCCGGTTGGGGTTGTCGCGCACAACGGTGCGCACGCGGATCGAACGGTTGCAGCAAAGTGGCCGGATACTCGGCTTTACCGTGGTGATGAAAGAAGACACGCTGCGCGATCCGGTGCGCGGCCTGATGATGATCGGAATCGAAGGGCGCGGCACCGAACGGGTCGTGCGCCAGCTTTACGGGCTGTCCGCGGTGCGGGCGGTACATTCCACCAATGGCCGCTGGGATCTGATCGTGGAGCTGGGCACCGAAACGCTCGAGGCGCTGGATGCGGCCCTGGGCACGATCCGGCGGATCGACGGGGTCAGCACCAGTGAAACCAGCCTGTTGCTCGCCACCCGCAAGGCGACCTGATCTAGCTTGCCGTGCTGTCGGGCAGGTTGATCGGGCGGTAAAACCGCCAGCGCCGCATCCGTTCATGCACCGAACCGTCAATCGTATCGCCGGGCTCGATGACGCGCGGTTCCGACAGGGGCAGATACCACAGCCATCCCGGCCGCCGCCGCCATTGCCGCCGCAGCGTGGTCTTGGGAAAGATCTCCAGCGGTGCCCAGGCCAGCGACATCGAATTGTGCAGCGGTGCCAGCGCGTCCGGGCGCGCGTATCTCTGGCCATCGGGAGTGCGGCGTTTGCGGTCATTGCCTTGCAGGAACCGGCTGCGATAGCGCGATTTCACCTCGATCCCATGCACCGGCTTGCCGCGGCGTTCGCCGGGTTTGGGTGGATCGCGGGCGATGTCCTCTTTCCAGGCGCGCAATTCCATGCGGTTCAGCTCGTCAAGCATCCATAACAGGGTGATCTTGCCGATGCCGCTGAAATATTCGCGAGGGGTGCCGCCGATGTCTGAATGGTATCCGGGGAACCACCGCTGGTGTACGAATTGCGTGCGCTCGTGATCGGGGTGGCGAAACCGGTTGCCGTAATAGGGCCCTTGCGTCCAGCGTAACGGGCGGAACATGCTGCGCCGTTCGTCCACCGCCATCGCGTGCAGCACGATGCGTACCGAGCTGTTGCGCTCGACATTGGCATGGGTGCTCAGTTCCATCGGGCTGCGATACTTGAAGAAGGACGAGACCGGCCGGTTCAGCCGCACCATCGACGCCACCGTATCAAAGAGGCCAAGGCAGCGGATCGGAACACGCGCATTGGGGCGGAGCACGGATTCGTATTGGCGCAGCTTCTTGAACACCACCGCATCGGGCGCATCGCGGTCATGCTCGGTGACGATCCTGTAGGCGCGAAAGGCCTCGGTGATCATGTGCAGGTTTGCCGGGGCGACCAGTCCGAAATTATGGATGAAACCCGCGAGGATCCGCGCCGCATAGGCGCCGCGCGAAAACCCGAAGATATAGATCTGATCATCTTCGGCCTCGGGCGCGGCGGTCTGTTTGCGGGGTGATTTCATGCCCAGCTTGCGGGCCGTGTCACGCAGGGCGGCGCGCTCGGCATTATGTGCGCGGCGCTTGTCCGTGGCGCTTTGGTAGGTGTGGCAGAGAAAGCGATAGGCATCCAGCACATCATCCTCCAGCCCCATGCCAAAGGCCAGCCCGGCCAGCGCCCGGGCCTTGCGCGTGAGCGTGGATTCAAACAGGCGCGGGCCGTCCATGGTGCCAACGCCGGGCACATAATGGACGATTTGCCGATCCGATTGCACCAATCCCTTGTAGAGCTTGAGGATGTTGCTTTCGTTGTCGCCGACCTCGTTGCCGGTGCCGTCGATACAGATGATGATCTTGCGCGCCAACATGCACAACCCCACGCCATGATTGGATCAGGACAACCAGAATGCCGGTTCCGGTCGGATTGGCAAGTCCGGGATACCTGACTGGCGGGGGGGCTTACGGTTTGCGCCGCCGTCGCCGTTCGCGCGCCTGGGTGTCGCGGCCGCCCTGGTTGAAGTTTACCTCCGGCAGGGTCAGGATGCTGTTCAGGATCGGATAGGGCTCGATCGCGTTGGGAATGTTCGACGCGTTGACGAAATGTTCCTGGAAACGCGGTTCGATGGCGGTCTCGATCTTGTGGATGGCGCGCACGGTCTGTTCGATCTCGTCGCGGGCCTTGCGGTTCAGCAGCGCGATCCGCGCCCCGGTTCCCGCCGCGTTGCCCGCCGAGCTTACCTTGTCCAGCGGCGCATCCGGGATCATGCCCAGAACCATGGCGTGTTTCGGGCTGATATGGGCACCGAACGCGCCGGCCAGGACAATCCGGTCCACCTGGTCGACCTCGAACTTGTCCATCAACAGGCGTGCCCCGGAATAGAGCGCCGCCTTGGCCATCTGGATCTCGCGAATGTCCCGGTTGGTGACGGTGATGCGCGGCCCGCCATCGGCGGTGCCATCCCAGACCAGGTAGGAATAGGTCCGTCCATCCAGAACGCAGCGGTCGCTGCCGGTCTGTTCGGGCGAGCCGATCAGCCCCGGCGCATCCACGATACCCGCCAAGCGCATCTCGGCAACCAGCTCGATGATGCCCGAGCCGCAAATGCCGGTGATGCCGGTGGTGGCGATGGCTTGGGCAAACCCGTCCTCGTCCGACCAGACATCGCTGCCGATCACCCGAAAGCGGGGCACCTTGGTCACGGGGTCGATCTCGACCCGCTCGATGGCACCGGGGGCGGCGCGCTGGCCGGAGGAAATCTGGGCACCTTCAAAGGCCGGGCCGGTGGGCGAGGAACAGGCCAGAACCTTGTGCCTGTTGCCCAGCAGGATCTCGGCATTTGTGCCCACATCCACCACCAGAACGAGGTCTTCGGATTTGTCCGGCGCTTCGGACAGGGCCACGGCAGCGGCATCGGCACCGACATGGCCGGCAATGCAGGGCAGCAGGTAGATGCGCGCGCTCGGATGCAGGGTCAGGTCCATTTCGGCGGCGGTCAGGTTCAGCGCGTCCGACGTGGCCAGCGCAAACGGTGCCTGTCCCAGCTCGAACGGATCAATCCCAAGGAACAGGTGATGCATGACCGGGTTGCACACAAAGACCGCATCCATGATCTCGGTCTTGTCGATCCCGGCCTCGGCGGCGATCTGGTCAAACAGCGTGTTCATCCCGGCGCGCACGGCTGCGGTCATTTCCGCCGCGCCACCGGCATTCATCATCGAATAGCTGACCCGGCTCATCAGGTCTTCGCCAAAGCGGATCTGCGGGTTCATGATGCCGGATGAGGCCACGACCTCGCCGGTCTGCATGTTGCACAGATGCGCGGCGATGGTGGTCGAGCCGAGATCGACCGCAAGGCCATAGACCGGCGCATCGTGAAAGCCCGGCCAGACCTGCATGATGCGCGGACGATAGGCACGCGACCCCAGGTGGACCGCGCAGGTGACTTTCCACGCGCCCTTGCGAAGAACCGGCTGAAGGGTTTGCAGCGTCGGCAGGTCGATCTGCAAATCGGTCACGTCCCACTGATCGCGCATGGCGTTGCGCAGGCGTTCGAGATCGCCGGTGGGATCGTGCATGTCCGGTTCCGCGACCTCGACGTAATAGAGCTTGACGCTCGGGTCGAGCACGATGTCACGGGCTTCGGCGCGTTTGCGGACCACCTGTTTGTGGACCTGGCTTTCGGGGGGTACGTCGATCACCACGTCGCCCTGAACCTGCGCCTGGCAACCCAGCCGGCGGCCATCGATCATTCCGCGCTTGGATTTATAGCGTTCCTCCACCGCGTTCCATTCGGTCAAGGCATCGGCGGCGACGGTAACGCCATGCTTGGAGAACTCGCCATAAGACGGCGTGACCTGGCACTTGCTGCAAATGCCCCGCCCGCCACAGACACTGTCCAGATCGACGCCAAGCTGGCGCGCGGCGGTCAGGACCGGCGTGCCAACCGGGAACCGGCCGCGTTTGCCCGAGGGGGTAAAGATCACGAGAGGGTCGGTTTGCATGCCTCTGTTCCACCTTGTGTGTCGACTTGGGTCACCATAGCCGGGGCTGTGTAAAGCGAAACGCGGGTAACGGCAATTTCTGGCGCGCCAGCGTCATCGGCGGCGCGTGAACCGTCCCGGGCCCATGGGCGGCGTGTAAAAAGCGCGGGATCGGCCACAATATGCTGTGTGAACCCTTTCCCCCACCATCCAACCGTGCCATAGGGAAGCGCCAAACGAGATATCCACGGAGAGAGACGATGGAGATTCGCGAGGCCCTCACCTTTGACGATGTTCTGCTGGTTCCGGCGGCCAGCAACGTGCTGCCCTCGACGGCCAGTACCGTGACGCGGGTGACGCAGAGCATCCAGATGAACATCCCGCTATTGTCCAGCGCGATGGACACGGTGACCGAGGCGCGCATGGCGATTGCCATGGCGCAAGCCGGTGGCATCGGGGTGGTGCACCGCAACCTGTCGATCACCGAACAGGCCGAGGAAGTGCGGCGGGTCAAGCGCTTTGAGAGCGGCATCGTCTATAACCCGATCACGCTGCGTGCGGATCAGACGCTGGCCGATGCCAAGGCCTTGCAGGAACGCTACAGCGTGACCGGCTTTCCGGTGGTGGACGAGTCGGGGCGGGTGGTCGGCATCGTCACCAATCGCGACATGCGCTTTGCCACCGATGACAGCACCCCGGTGCGCGTCATGATGACCTCGGACAAGCTGGCGATCCTTCAGGAACCGGCGGATCGGGACGAGGCGATCAGCCTGATGAAGGCGCGCCGGATCGAAAAGCTGTTGGTGACCAATGCCGAGGGCAAGCTGACGGGCTTGCTGACGCTCAAGGATACGGAACAGGCGGTGTTGAACCCGACCGCCTGCAAGGATCAACTGGGCCGCCTGCGGGTGGCCGCGGCGAGCACGGTGGGTGACGCCGGCTATGAACGCGCCGAGGCGCTGGTGGATGCGGGCGTCGACATGGTGGTGATCGACACCGCGCATGGCCATTCCGAGGGCGTGGCCCATGCGGTCGAGCGGGCCAAGAAGCTGTCCAACGAGGTGCAGATCGTTGCCGGCAACGTCGCCACCGCCGAGGCGACCCGGGCGCTGATCGGGGCCGGCGCGGATGCGATCAAGGTCGGGATCGGACCGGGCAGCATCTGTACCACGCGCATGGTGGCCGGTGTCGGGGTGCCACAGCTGACCGCGATCATGGATTGCGCCGCCGGGGCGGGGGACGTTCCGGTGATCGCCGATGGCGGCATCAAGTTCTCGGGCGATTTTGCCAAGGCCATCGCGGCGGGGGCATCCTGTGCGATGGTGGGCAGCATGATTGCCGGCACCGACGAATCCCCCGGCGAGGTCATCCTGTACCAGGGCCGCAGCTTCAAGAGCTATCGCGGCATGGGGTCGCTGGGCGCGATGGCACGCGGTTCGGCAGATCGGTATTTCCAGAAGGACGCGGCCAGCGACAAGCTGGTGCCCGAAGGCATCGAGGGTCAGGTGCCCTACAAGGGCAGCGCCGGAACCGTGATTCACCAGCTGGTGGGCGGGTTGCGTGCGGCGATGGGCTATACCGGTTGCGCAACGGTGGACGAGATGCGCAAGAACTGTAGCTTCGTCAAGATCACCGGTGCCGGGCTCAAGGAAAGCCATGTGCATGACGTGCAGATCACGCGGGAATCTCCCAATTATCGCATCGGCTAGGCCCGGTGTCGCGGCGCACCGCTCAAGTTGGGGCGGTCGCGCCCCGAGGCGAAGCGGACACAGACAGGAAGGCGCCTTGAGACAGCAGCGCAGCAATCAGGTTCCGGCCATTGTCGTGCCCGATGCGGGGGCGCGGCGATGACGCCGGCGGCCCGGGTTCAGGCGGCGATCGAGATCCTCGATGAGATCGCGGCTGGCAAGGCGGCGGAACAGGCGCTGACCGGCTGGTCGCGGCGCAGCCGCTATGCCGGGTCCAAGGATCGTGCCGCGGTGCGCGATCACGTGTTCGACGTGCTGCGCTGCCGACGGTCCTTTGCGGCGCTTGGGGGCGGCGAGACCGGTCGCGGCTGGATGCTTGGGGCGCTGCGACAGGCGGGTATCGATCCGGACACGGTGTTTACCGGGGCCAATTACGCCCCTGCGATGCTGAGTGACGCGGAACGGGGGGCAGGGCGCGCGCCCGCTCCGGGGCCCGAGGCGCTGGACATCCCCGACTGGCTCTGGCCCCGCTTCCACGAAAGCCTGGGCGAGCATGGCGCGGCCTGCGCCGGGGCGCTGCAATCGCGCGCGCCGGTGCATCTGCGGGTGAACCGCCGCAAGGCCGGGATCGAAGAGGCGCAGCACAGCCTGCTGGCGGACGGGATCGCGACGATACCCCATGCGGCGGCGTCCACCGCGCTGGAAATCACCGAAGGGGCGCGGCGGTTGCGGCAGTCGGCTGCGTATCAGTCGGGGCTGGTCGAGTTGCAGGACGCGGCGAGCCAGGCGGTTGTCGAGATGCTGCCGTTGCGCGACGGCCTGCGGGTGCTTGATTTCTGCGCCGGTGGCGGGGGAAAATCGCTGGCAATGGCGGCGCAGGCGCAGCTTGATCTCTTTGCCCATGACGCCGCGCCGGAGCGCATGGGCGATCTGCCGGCCCGCGCCGCGCGGGCGGGGGTGACGGTCAATCTGATCGCGGGCAAGGCGTTGGAACAGGCTGCCCCGTTTGACATCGTCCTCTGCGACGCACCGTGTTCCGGAAGCGGTGCATGGCGACGTTCGCCCGAGGGGAAATGGCGGCTGGACGAGGCCGGTCTGCAAGAACTTTGCCGGCTCCAGGCGGAGATTCTCGACACCGCATCGCAGCTCGTGGCCAGCGACGGACTGTTGGCCTATGCGACCTGCTCGGTGCTGCGCGATGAGAATGACGATCAGATGGCGCATTTCCTGCAACAAAACCCCGGCTGGAGCCTCGCTGTGCAGCGCCAGTGGACAATGCAACACGGGACAGACGGCTTTTTCACGGCACACTTGACGCGGGATGTTGTCGGCACATAGACAACCTATACGGCAAAGTTCGCACGTTAAGCATGGGTTAACTTTTCGCCCATGACAGTAGCGTGAACGAACACAGGTTTGGGAGCCGTCGTTTGAACATCCGCCGAATGTCATTTCACCCTTTTCTCGAGGCGCATTTTCCCAACAGCGCGCGTCTTGGTGTCGTTGTCGGGCTGGCCTGCGCCCTGGGGGCAATCGGGATGTTCGCGATGCCTGTCGGACTGGCGTCCCAGACGATGCTCGCGGGGGCGGCCACGTTGCTGGCGGTGTCGGTGATTTTCTCGGTGCGCAACATTGCCAATCGCGGTTTGGAGCCGGGCGAGGGCGTGGCCCTGGCCGCGGTGATCGAGCGGGATGCCGCACCGGGCTTTGTCGCCGACGAAGATGGCATGATCCGGGTCCGCAACGCCGCCGCCAAGACACGGTTCACCGATACCGAAAGCGAAACGCTTGCGGGCACGCTGCGCATCATGTTCGCCAACCCCTCGGCGGTGATCTATCGGCTGCAATGCCGCGCACGGCGTGATGGGGCTGCGCAGGAAGACCTGGTGACACGACGCGGACATGTCCGCCTGTCGGTGCACCTTGTGGGCGAGACCGCGTTCCTGTGGCGCCTTGAGGACATGCCCGAACGACCGCCAAACGCCGGTGGCGCGGAAACGCTGCCGGTGCCGATGATCACAACCGGGCGGTCCGGGGCGGTGCTGTTCATGAATGACGCGGCGCTCGAACTGGTGGGGGAACGTGTCAAATCGCTGGACCGGCTGTTTGCCGCGCTGCCGGTCAAGCCGGGCAGCGTCAACCGGCTGAGCGCCAAGCGGGGGCCAGTTGATGTGATGGTCGCCGAAAATGACGGTTTTGCCGGGCGACGCGAGCTCTTTTTCCTGCCCGCCGAACCCGCCGAGAGCCAGGGGCATGACATCGTGTTTGAAACCTTGCCGGTTCCGATGATCAAGATCGCGACCGATGGGCGGATCCTGCTGGTCAACCAGATGGCGGCACGGCTTCTGGGCAATGACAGCGCCGAGGGGCTGATGCTCGGACAGACGATGGAGGGGCTGGGTCGGCCGATCTCTGACTGGTTACAGGAAACCGTGTCGGGCCAGGCCCAGAAAATCTCCGAGTTTCTCCGGGTCAGCCGCAAGGATCGAGAGGTGTTTCTGCAAGTCACGCTGAGCCGCGTGACAGAGAATGGCGAACCGATCCTTATCGCGGTGCTCAATGACGCGACCGAGTTGAAGACCCTCGAGGCGCAGTTCGTTCAGAGCCAGAAGATGCAGGCCATCGGGCAATTGGCCGGCGGGGTCGCACATGATTTCAACAACCTTCTGACGGCGATCTCCGGGCATTGCGACCTGTTGCTGCTGCGGCATGACCAGGGGGATCAGGATTATGGCGACCTGGTGCAGATCAACCAGAACGCCAATCGCGCGGCTGCCCTGGTCAGCCAGTTGCTGGCCTTTTCACGCAAGCAGACCCTGCGCCCCGAGGTGCTCGATCTACGCGATACGCTGTCTGACCTGACGCATCTGCTGAACCGGCTGGTCGGGGAAAAGGTGACACTCACCCTCAGCCATGATCCGGTGCTGAATCCGATCCGGGCCGACAAGCGGCAGCTTGAGCAGGTGTTGATGAACCTCGTGGTGAATGCCCGCGATGCCATGCCATCCGGGGGGGAAATCCGGATCGAAACCGAAATCACCACGCTCAAGACGCCGCTCACCCGTGACCGTGCGACGGTCCCGCCGGGGTCCTATGTGACCGTCAAGGTCAGCGATGAAGGGGTCGGTATCCCGCCCGACCGGCTGCAAAAGGTGTTTGAGCCGTTCTATACCACCAAGCGGACGGGCGAGGGCACCGGGCTGGGCCTGTCGACGGCCTATGGTATCGTCAAACAAACCGGCGGCTTTATCTTTGTCGATAGCACGGTGGGCAATGGCACGGTGTTCACGCTGTTTTTCCCGGTGCATGAGGCCGTGGCCGAGGCGGTGCCCGAAGTCACCAAGGCCGCGCCGCAACCTGTGGCCAAGCAGGGCGAGGGCGTGATCCTGCTGGTCGAGGACGAAGCCCCGGTGCGGGCCTTCGCGTCGCGCGCGCTCAGGCTGCGGGGCTATACGGTACTCGAGGCAGAATCGGCGGAAGACGCGCTGAAAACGCTGGAAGATCCGGGCCTCAATGTGAACGTTTTTGTCACCGACGTGGTCATGCCGGGCATGGACGGGCCCAGCTGGGTGCGCGAAGCGCTGAAAACCCGCCCGGACGTGCGCGTGGTCTTTGTGTCGGGATATGCCGAGGGCGCGTTCGGAGATGCGCAGCCGACGGTTCCGAATTCGGTTTTCCTGCCCAAGCCGTTCTCGCTCAACCAGCTGACCGAAACCGTGCATCAGCAATTGCACTGACCGGGACGGCGGATCAGCCCCGCCAGATCCAGCCACCGCCAAAGATACGGCTGCCGCCGGTTTCGTAGAACACGCAGGCCTGCCCGGGCGAGACGCCTTCTTCGGCGTCGAACAGTTCGACGGTGGCGGTTGTATCGCTCAGCGGCCGCAGGATCGCCTCGCGCGGGGGGCGGGTCGAGCGGACCTTGACCGAGACATGCCATTCCGACCGGCTGGTCAGCGGCTCGTCGCCCAGCCAGTTGATTTCGCGCACCGGCACGGAGCGGGTCGCAAGCAGCTCCTTGGGGCCCACGATGACCTGGTGATTCTCGACATCGAGCTTGACCACGTAGAGCGGCTCGGACAGCCCGCCAATACCCAAACCGCGGCGCTGTCCGATCGTATAGTGGATGATGCCCTCGTGATGTCCCAGAATCCGGCCATCCGCATGCACGATGTCGCCGGGATCGGCGGCATCGGGGCGCAGCTTCTCGATCACTGCCGCATAGTTGCCGTTGGGGACAAAACAGATGTCCTGGCTGTCGGGCTTGTCGGCAACGCTCAGCCCGTATTTTGCGGCCAGCGCGCGGGTCTCGGCCTTGGACGGCAGATGCCCGAGCGGAAAACGCAGGAAATCGAGCTGTTCCGGCGTGGTGGAAAACAGGAAATAGGATTGATCGCGCGCGGCGTCCTCGGCGCTGTGCAGTTCCGCGCCATGCGCACCGACCTTGCGCTGGATGTAATGGCCCGTTGCCATGCAATCGGCATCGAGATCCTTGGCCGTTTCCAACAGGTCCTTGAATTTGACACGCTCGTTACAGCGAATGCAGGGCACCGGTGTCGCGCCGGCAAGATAGCTGTCCGCGAATTCGTCGATCACCGCATCCTTGAAGATGTTTTCGTAATCCAGAACGTAATGCGGAAAGCCCCGTTCCTCGGCCACCCGGCGCGCATCGTGAATATCGAGCCCGGCGCAACAGGCGCCCTTCTTGGCAAGCGCCGCGCCGTGGTCATAGAGTTGCAGCGTCACGCCGACCACGTCATAGCCTTCATCCGCCAGCAGCGCGGCCACGACCGAACTGTCCACGCCGCCGGACATGGCCACCACGACACGCGTTTCGGCCGGTGGTTTGGCAAAGCCGAGTGAGTTGAGCGGGGTGTCTGAATCCAGCGCCATGTCGGCGTCTCCTGCGCGGTTGGGAAGGCCTCGCAGAATATAGGAAAATCGTACAGACTCTCAAGGGGCGGTTTCATGCCTCGTTAAGCCTGCTGCGTCACGTTGATCTGGGTGAAGTAGAGGAATGACAGATGTTTCTGAAAAAGGTGGAGGGGCCGCGCGCCGTGACGCTTCCGGACGGAACGATCATGACGCGGGCGGATTTGCCCGCGGCGAACACGCGCCGTTGGGTGGCCTCGCGCAAGGCGGCGGTGGTGCGCGGGGTGTTGTACGGGCTGATCACGCAATCGGACGCAATTCGTAAATACGGGCTGAGCGATGAGGAATTCAAAAGCTGGGTTGCCGCCGTCGCTGATCATGGCGAAGATGCATTGAAGGCGACGGCGTTGAAAAAGTATCGACAACCATAAGTTGCAATGCCATAATCGAATATGACGGTAACGCACGGTTAACTTTTCTTGTTCAAGGTTAATGCGGAACGGGAAAACGATTGAGGCGGAGAACTCGGAATGCGCGTATTATTGGTTGAGGATGACCCAACGACGTCAAAGAGCATCGAATTGATGCTGACGCATGCCAATTTGAATGTCTATGCGACCGATCTGGGCGAAGAGGGCATCGATCTGGCCAAGCTCTATGACTACGATCTTATTCTTCTTGATCTGAATCTGCCGGATATGCACGGCCATGATGTGCTGCGTCAACTGCGCATGGCGCGGGTCGAAACGCCGATCCTGATTCTGTCGGGCGCCGACGATACCGAGAACAAGATCAAGGGATTTGGCTTTGGCGCGGATGATTATCTGACCAAGCCGTTTCACCGCGAAGAACTGGTCGCGCGCATTCACGCAATAATCAGGCGGTCCAAGGGCCATTCGCAGTCGATCATTCACACTGGCAAGATCTCGGTCAACCTTGACGCGAAAACGGTCAGCGCCGGCGATCAGCCTGTTCACCTGACGGGCAAGGAATACCAGATGCTCGAATTGCTGAGCCTGCGCAAGGGAACGACCCTGACCAAGGAGATGTTCCTCAACCATCTTTACGGCGGGATGGACGAGCCAGAACTCAAGATCATCGACGTGTTCATTTGCAAGCTGCGAAAGAAGCTGAGCAATGCCACGGATGGCGACAATTATATCGAAACCGTCTGGGGCCGGGGCTACGTGCTGCGTGACCCGCAGGACGACCAGCTTGAAGGTCCGCGCATCGCGGTTGGTGCCTAGGCACCGGGACAAAGCATCGCACCCCCCGAATGGGTCGGGCGGGGGGTGAACCACCACTCACGGAGATTGCGATCTGGACCTGACCCAAGCTGCGCCCTATCACTGGTCTGAAAACCGGTGTGGGGCGGAGTTTTGACAGAGCACGTGAATATCGCAGAGATGACGCCGGACGAGGCCAAGGCAGAACTTGCCCGGCTCGCCGCGCTGTTGAATCAGGCGAACCAAGCCTATTACATCTCAGACGCGCCGCAGATGCCGGACGCGGACTATGATTCGCTGCGCCGGCGCAATGCCGAGATCGAGACCCGGTTTCCCGATCTCAAACGTACGGACAGCCCGTCGGAACAGGTCGGTGCCCGTGTTGCCGATGGCATTGCCAAGGTCGAGCACCGGGTGCGGATGCTGTCTCTGGGCAACGCGTTCGACCGGGATGATGTCGCCGCTTTCGATACCAGTATCCGCAAGTATCTCGGGCTTACCGTTGATGCGCCGCTTGCCTATACCGCAGAGCCCAAGATCGATGGTCTGTCGCTTGCGCTGCGCTATGAAAACGGCGTCCTGGTCGAGGCGGCAACCCGCGGTGACGGGGCGGTCGGCGAAAACGTGACCGCGAATGCCCGCACGATCCGGGACATTCCGGAAACCGTGCAGGACGCGCCCAGAACGCTTGAAGTGCGCGGCGAAGTCTATATGTCCCACCCGGATTTCGCGTCCCTCAATGAACGGCAAGAGCAAGTTGGCGGCAAGCGGTTTGCCAACCCGCGCAACGCGGCGGCGGGGTCGTTGCGCCAGTTGGATGCCAGCATTACCAAATCCCGGCCGCTGAGGTTCTTTGCCTATAGCTGGGGGGAGTTGTCCGAACCTTTGGGCGAAACCCAGGTAGAGGCCCTGGCGCGTCTTGCAAAAATGGGGTTTTCGACCAACCCGCTGACCCGGCTTTGCGCCGGGCCGGATGAATTGCTCGCGCATTACGCAGTGATCGAAGAGCAGCGCGCGACTCTGGGTTATGACATCGACGGTGTTGTGTACAAAGTAAACGATCTTGCGCTGCAGGGGCGGCTCGGGTTCCGGTCGACCACGCCACGCTGGGCAATCGCGCACAAGTTTCCGGCGGAGCTTGCCTGGACACGGCTCGAGGCGATTGACATCCAGGTGGGGCGCACCGGCGCGCTCAGCCCGGTGGCGCGGTTGACCCCGGTGACGGTAGGCGGGGTCGTGGTGTCGAACGCCACCCTGCATAATGAAGACTACATCGCCGGACGGGATGCGCGCGGTGAGGAAATCCGGGGCGGCAAGGATATCCGGGTGGGTGATTGGGTCCAGGTCTATCGCGCAGGCGACGTGATCCCCAAAGTCGCGGATGTGGACCTGGGCAAACGCCCATCCGAGAGCCAGGCCTATCGCTTTCCGACGTCCTGTCCGCAATGCCACAGTGACGCCATCCGCGAAGAGGGCGACGCGGTGCGGCGTTGCTCGGGCGGGATGATTTGCCCTGCGCAAGCGGTTGAAAAGATGAAACACTTCGTATCCCGTGCGGCGTTTGATATCGAAGGTCTCGGGGCCAGGCAGGTAGAACAGTTCCACGGGGATGGCTGGATCAGGGAGCCGGCGGATATCTTTACGCTGCGTGATCGTTTTGGCAGTGGCCTGCAACAGCTGCGCAACCGCGAGGGCTGGGGCGACAAGTCGGCTACCAACCTGTTCACGGCCATCGACGAAAAACGCCACATACCGCTTGGCCGGCTGATCTTTGCGCTTGGGCTGCGCCATGTGGGCGAGGCGGCATCGAATTTGCTGGCGACGCATTACGGCAGCTGGGAGGCGTTTGAAACCGCGATCACCCGCGCCGCTGGCAAGGAAGGGCCGGACTGGGACGACCTGATGTCGATTGATGGCGTGGGCGTGGTCATGGCGACATCGCTGGTGACGGCGTTCGCACAGGAAAGCGAACGGGCCTCGATCGACAGGCTGGTGGCACATCTGACCGTCGGCGAGGCCCGTCGTCCCGATACCGAGGGCAGCCCGGTCGCCGGGAAAACCGTGGTCTTTACCGGAACGCTGGAAAAGATGACACGGGCCGAGGCGAAGGCACGCGCCGAGGCCCTGGGGGCAAAGGTGTCGGGTTCGGTGAGCGCCAAGACCGATCTGCTGGTGGCGGGGCCAGGGGCCGGGTCCAAGGCCAAGAAGGCGGCCGATCTCGGGATCGAGACGCTGGACGAAGATGGCTGGCTGGCCCTGATCGGCGCCGCATGAGCGGCCGTCCAGAGCAGCTTTTTCCGCTGTTTGCCGGGTTGGAGACCCTGCCCGGAGTGGGGCGGAAAACCGCGCAGCATTTTTCACAGATCGCTGTAGAAACCCCGCGTGACCTGTTGTTTTCATTGCCTTATGCGGTTGTTGATCGGCGCCGGCGAGACACGATCAAGGGGGCGGATCTGCCGTCGACCTTGACGGTCGAGGTAACGGTCGGGGCGCATCGGCCATCTTCGGGGCGCGGCGGGGCCTATCGGGTGCATGTGGAAGACGCGCAGAGCGATTTTCAGCTCGTGTTCTTTCACGCGCGCGGCGATTTTCTCAGGCGGCAGCTTCCAGAAGGCGCACGGCGCGTGGTCTCGGGCAAGTTGGAATTGTTCGACGGCTTGGCGCAGATGGTGCATCCCGACCATATCCTGTCGCCCGGGGATGCGGGTGATATTCCAGAGTTTGAACCGGTCTATCATCTGACGCAGGGCGTGACACAAAAGACCATGTACAAGGCGGTGCAGGGGGCGTTGGCCCGGCTGCCCGAGCTTGCGGAATGGATCGACCGGGCGCAGCTCGACCGTCGGGACTGGCCGGATTGGGCCGCGGCGATGCGCCTGGCACATGCGCCGTCAGGGCTGGACGATGTTATGGCCACCACGCCACCGCGTGAACGGCTGGCCTATGACGAGTTGATGGCACATCAGCTAACCCTGGCGCTGGCCCGGCAAAGAGATCGAAAGGCTCCGGGAATCGCCAGTATGGGCACTGGAAGTTTGCAGGGCAAGGTATTGCAATCGCTTCCATATCATCCGACATCGGCGCAATCCCGTGCGATCGAGGAGATCGCTGGCGACATGGCGGTGGCGCAGCGGATGAACCGGTTGCTGCAAGGGGATGTGGGCGCGGGCAAGACCCTGGTTGCGTTTATCGCCCTGCTTGTGGCGGTCGAGGCCGGTGGCCAGGGCGTGATGATGGCCCCGACCGAGATCCTGGCCCGGCAACATCTTGAGGCGCTGGCCCCCCTGGCGGAAGAGGCCGGGGTGGTGCTCGAGATCCTGACCGGGCGCGACAAGGGCGGCGAGCGCAAGGCCAAGCTTGCCGCATTGGCCGGGGGCAAAATTCAGGTGCTCGTGGGAACCCATGCGGTTTTTCAGCCGGACGTGACGTTTCACGACCTGCGACTTGCGATCATTGATGAGCAGCATCGCTTTGGTGTTCGCCAGCGGATGGACCTGGCCGACAAGGGCGTCGCGGCGGATGTGCTGGTGATGACCGCAACCCCGATCCCGCGCAGCCTCGCGCTGGCGCAATATGGCGATATGGATGTGTCGGTTCTGGATGAAAAGCCGCCGGGCCGCAAACCCATCAAGACCGCCGTGGTGAGCACCGAACGTATGGACGAGGTGGTCGGACATCTGCGCCGGGCGATTGACGAGGGGCGGCAATGTTACTGGGTCTGTCCGCTAGTCGAGGAATCGGAGCTGGTTGATCTGACCGCCGCGGATGAGCGGTTCAAGCGGCTGCGCGCGGTGCTGGGCGACGATGTGGTTGGGCTGGTTCATGGACAGATGCCGCCCGCCGACAAGGACGCGGCGATGGCGGCGTTTCAATCGGGGGACACCAAGGTTCTGGTGGCGACCACGGTGATCGAGGTGGGGGTGAACGTGCCGAACGCGACGATCATGGTGATCGAACGGGCCGAGACCTTTGGCTTGGCGCAACTGCACCAGCTGCGCGGCCGCGTCGGCAGGGGCACGGCGCAATCCACCTGCCTGTTGATGTACCGCCCGCCGCTGTCGGACGGCGGTCGCAAACGGCTGGAGGTGCTGCGCGAGACCGAGGATGGGTTTGTCATTTCCGAGACCGACCTGAAGATGCGCGGGGCGGGGGATGTGATCGGCACGGCGCAGTCGGGCCTGCCCCGGTTCCAGATCGCCGATCTTGAGCGGCAGGCGGCGTTGATGGCGGTGGCCCAAAGCGATGCCCGCGCGCTTCTGGCGGCGGATCCCGAGTTGAATTCCGAGCGGGGCCGCGCCGCGCGGGTGTTGTTGTGGTTGATGCGGCAGGATCGGGCGATCCGTTTGATTACAGTCGGTTAGGTGTTTTGTTCTTGTAGGTTCACAAATGTTCTCAAAAAGTTCTTGACCGATCTCGGTAAAAATGAGAACAAAAGGTCAACAAATACTTAATCCAGATACCTAACCACTGACCGGGAGAGCAGACGCCATGATGAGCCAGATCAAAACCGCCCTTCGCCGCACCCAGGATACCTTGTTGCAAGACGCAATCGGGGCGGGGGCTTTGGTGGTGATGCTGGTGGTCGCGCTGCATTTGCCCGGAGTTTATTGATACGAGTTTTTCTGTTTCTGCCTGCAATCTCATGCCGGACGACCTGCATCCCGTCCCATACCGATGCAGCAAGGGGGTCCTGTCCTGTTCCCCCGGAACCATGCCTCTTGGTTCCAACGGTCGTCCCGGATCCCGCATGAGAGAGCTTTGACTGCCGCCGCCATCCGCCCGGGATGTGCGGCGGTTTTTTTCATGGGCAGCAGGCCGTCAGGCGCAATTGGCCTGTTCGGCCTGTTCCATGGCTTCGGCGGTGGCGTCGAGCGCAAGCAGGATCGAGGCGTGGCGGTTCTTGTAATCGCGGGCCGGGATCAGCACTTCGAGCCCGTCAAACGGGGCATCCGGCACCGGCCCGTCCTGTTTCAGCATGGCCTTGAGCTGATCGCGGGCGGTTTCGACCTGTGATCGCGTGGCCCCGATGATCGCACCGCCGACCACAGAAGCCGAGGCCTGTCCAAGCGCACAGGCCTTGACGTCCTGGCCAAAGCCGGTGATGCGGCCATCCTGAACCTGTATGTCGACGGTGACCGTCGATCCGCAGAGCGGCGAGCGCTTCTTGACGGTGGCATGCGGGGCGTCAAGCCGTTCAAGATGCGGAATATCCGCGGCCAGCGCAAGAATGCGGGCCGAGTAGAGCTTGATCAGGTCGGTATCGCCGGACATGTCTTTTCCTCTTGCTGACTTCTCCATACATAAGGCCGCGAAACTGTGATGCAAAAGGTTTTACACCATGTCCTTTGAACCCGATACCTTGGTCTATAACGATGCGGGCCTGATCCCGGCCATTGCGCAGGATTCGGTGAGCGGTGAAGTCCTGATGATGGCGTGGATGAACGCGGAATCGGTGCGCCGAACGCTGGAAACCGGACGGGTGACCTATTGGTCGCGGTCGCGGCAGTCCTTTTGGGTCAAGGGGGAAAGCTCGGGCCACGTGCAGGAGCTGGTGGAGTTTCGCTTTGATTGTGACAAGGATTGCGTGTTGGTGGTGGTGCGGCAGACGGGACCGGCTTGTCATACCAATCGACGCAGCTGTTTTTACACCGCGGTGCGCGACGGGGACGAGGTGGAGTTGATGGCACCGGAATGTTGATGGGGTGATGAGGGGCGCTGCCCCTCAAACTCCCCGGAGTATTTTGCCAAAGATGAAAGGGTCAGAGGCCCACCATGGCGCGGATGTCGGCGGGAGTCGCCCCTTGGGCGCGGTATTTTGCGATGGCGCGTGCGTCATCTCGTTTGGCGAGGCGTTTGCCGTTCTCGTCACGGATCAGACGGTGATGGTGGTAGATCGGCGTCGGCAGATCAAGCAGGCGTTGCAGGAGAACGTGGATGCGGGTGGCTTCGAACAGGTCCTGACCGCGGACCACGAGGGTGATGCCCTGCGCGGCGTCATCGAGCACCACCGAGAGGTGGTAGGATGTACCCATGTTGCGGCGCAGAAGGACCACGTCGCCGACCGTGTCCAGCAGGCTGGCCTGGGTTATGTTGATCCCGCCGGTATCGCCCGCTGGGCCTGATCCGGTTTCGTGAAAGCCGAGTGCGGGGGAGTGCAGGCTGGCGAGGGCGCGGCGGAGGTCCAGGCGGAGCGCGGTGTCGGTGGGGTAGGGCAGCGTTGTGACAGGCCGGGTCGGGCGGCAGGTGCCCGGATAGATCAGCCCGTCCGGCCCGTGCGGCGGGGCACCTTCTTGCGGGGCCGCGGCGGCGGTCTCGATATCGCGCCGGGTGCAGGTGCAAGGATAGAGCAGCCCTCGGGACCAGAGTTTCGCAAGGGCGGCGGCATAGGTTGGGGCCCGTTCCGATTGCCGGAGCACGGTGCCGGACCAGGTGATGCCCAGCCAGCGCAGGTCGTCATGGATCGCGGTTTCCCATTCAGGGCGGGCGCGGCTTTGGTCGATGTCTTCGATGCGCAGCAGAAAGCGACCGTTCCGGGCCCGCGACATGTCATGCGCGAGAAGGGCGGAATAGGCATGGCCCAGATGCAGAGGACCGGTCGGGGATGGGGCGAATCTGGTCAGGAATGTCACGTTTTTTCAATAACGTATACGTTGCTCTTCAAGTCGATCCCCGGCAGATGCTCGCCATATTCCTGAAACAGCAATCGTGCGGTGCCGCACGCGAGATAGGCGTCGAGGCGGCCCTGGTTCTCGGGATCCTGAAGCGCGTGATCGTTGAAGGAAAACACCAGCAAGCCGCCTGGGGCCAGACCGGCCATCAGCGTATCGAATACCGAGATCGGCGCGGCACCGGCACCGATGACGCCAATGGCCGCGATGGCGGCGTAATCGCCGGGGGTGTGGGGCAAGGGCGTGTCCGGGCCGATCAGATCAAGCTTGCGGTAAAGGGTCTTGGCGCGGGCCCGTTCCAGCATTTCGGCGGAGAGATCGACGCCGTCGATGCAGGTGAAGCCGCGCAGTCCGAGCGCCAGCCCTGAGAGGCCGGTGCCGCATCCGAAATCCAGGATCGGCTGGTTCGGGTCGCGGATATGCGCCATGAGCGCATCGGCGCAGCGGCCCGGCGTGGCATAGCCGTGCCCGGCCACTTCGGAGTCGTAGCTGCTGGCCCATTCATCATAGAGGGTGCGCGTGTCGGCCGCATCTCGCGCGCCATAGGCCTTGTCCAGAAATCTCTTGGTCATGGGGCCAGCTTAGGCGGCAAGATCAGGCGACGTCCAGCGCGGATTGGTGCAGCCAGCCGTGCCAGTCTGCCTTGGCGCGATCGGTATAGGCCTTGTAGCGATCCTTGCGGCCACGACGGCCGCCTTTCAGGCCCTCGACCGGGGGAAACAGGCCGAAATTGACGTTCATCGGCTGAAATGTCTTGGCATCGGCACCGCCGGTGATGTGGGTGACAAGGGCACCGGTTGCGGTGGTGGGGGGCGGTGGAGCCAGATTTTCGCCCAGCAATTCGGCGGCGGCCATGCGTCCGGCCAGAAGCCCCATGGCGGCGCTTTCCACATAGCCCTCGACCCCGGTTATCTGGCCGGCAAAGCGGATGTTCGGGCGGGACTTCAGGCGCATCCGGTCATCCAGCAGGCGCGGAGAATTCAGGAAGGTGTTGCGATGAATGCCCCCAAGCCGGGCAAAGCGGGCGTCTTGCAGGCCGGGGATCATGCGCAGCACTTCGGTCTGTGCGCCATATTTCATCTTGGTCTGGAACCCGACGATATTATACAGCGTTCCCAAGGCATTATCGCGGCGAAGCTGGACCACGGCATGCGCCTTGATGTCGGGTTGGTGCGGGTTGGTCAGGCCGACGGGTTTCATCGGGCCGTGGCGCAGGGTCTCGCGTCCGCGCTCGGCCATGACCTCGATGGGCAGGCAGCCGTCGAAATAGCCGGCAGTCTCGCCCTCGTGAAACTCGGTCTTGTCCGCCGCGAGCAGGGCGTCGATGAAGGCGTCGTACTGGTCCCGCGTCATCGGACAGTTCAGATAGGCGGTGCGCTCTTCCTCGGTATCGCCCTTGTCATAGCGCGATTGCATCCAGGCCCGCGACATGTCGATGCTGTCGAAATAGACGATGGGTGCGATGGCGTCGAAAAAGGCCAGTGCCTCGCTGCCGGTTTCGGCCTGGATCGCTGCGCCAAGCCCGGCCGAGGTCAGCGGACCGGTGGCCAGGATCCATGAGCCGCTTTCGGGCAGGGCGGTGATCTCGTCATATGAGACCGAGATGCGCGGATGCGCCATGAGCCGCGCGGTCACGGTTTCGGCAAAGGGATCGCGGTCCACGGCAAGCGCGCCTCCGGCGGGCAGGCGGTGGGCATCGGCGGCGGACATGATCAGCCCGTTGGCGGCCCGCATTTCCCAATGCAGCAGCCCCACGGCGTTCTGTTCGGAATCGTCGGAACGAAAGGAATTGGAACAGACCATCTCGGCGAGATTGCCGGTCTTGTGGGCAAAGGTTTCGACCTTGGGACGCATTTCGTGGATCACCACGTCCACGCCCATTTCTGCCGCCTGCCAGGCCGCTTCGGAACCGGCCATTCCGCCGCCGACGATATGTAGAATGTCTGTCATGACAGGCCATTTAGGGCAGGGGCGGTTGTGGCGCAACTGGCAGAAGGTGACGATCGGAGCCGATGGCAATGAAAAAGGGCCGCCGCTGACATCCGTCGGACCGGTGAGAGAGCCAGTCTGGAGGGACGTTTGGTCAGCGGCGACCGATTTTCGCAAGGGTCAGGCCCTTGGATAAAATTTGACACAAACCCGTCACGAATGGAAGCCTGCGATGAAGACGAGGTAAACCGCCTTCATAAGGGGCGTATGGGACGGGCCTATTGGGCCCAGTCGGGGCTGCGCTTGCCGATGAAGGCGGCGATCCCCTCTTCGGTGTCGCGAATCATCATGTTCTGCACCATGACATCGCCGCAATAGGCATAGGCCTGCTCCAGCGGCTGTTCGAGTTGTTCGTAAAACGCGCGCTTGCCGATCCTGACCGCGCTGCCAAGTTTGGTCGCGAGGGTGTTGGCAAGGTCCATGGTTTCGCTTTCGAGCTGCGCCGCGGGCACCGACCGGTTGACCAGGCCAAGCGCCTCGGCGCGGGGGGCCGCGATGAATTGCCCGGTGGTCAGCATCTCGAATGCCTTCTTGCGCGGGATGTTCCGCGACAGCGCCACCATCGGGGTCGAGCAGAACAGGCCGATATTGACGCCGTTGACTCCGAACCTCGTGTCGTCGGCGGCAACCGCCAGATCACAGGTCGCGACCAATTGACAGCCCGCCGCCGTGGCGATGCCATGCACCTGGGCGATCACCGGCTGGGGCAGGGACCGGATGCTGAGCATCATCGCCGTGCAGCGGCTGAACAGGTCGGTGAAATAGGCGCGGCCTCCGTCCGGGTTCTGGCGCCCGGCGGTCATCTGCTTGAGGTCGTGACCGGCGCAAAATGCCTTGCCCGCGCCCGAGATGATGACCGCCCGCACGCTTGGATCCTCGCGCAGGGTGTCGAACTCGGCCTGCAAGGCGGCGATCATTTCGTCTGACAGCGCGTTCAGCCGGTCGGGCGCGTTCATCGTCAGATGCGCCACCGCCCCGGTGTCGTTACGTTCCAGTATTGTCATCTTGCCCTCGCTGAATTTTGCGGCGACGTTAAGCGCCTATCGAGCCGGAGGAAAGCATGGAGCCGAAATTTACCGCGTCAGAAATGATGGATTTCCTGGACGAGGTTTTTCCCCAGGTCAGGGGTGATTTTGCCATCGATCATCTGGATGGGGAAACCGTGACCATGCGGTTGAAAGTTGGCGAACGCCACCTGCGGCCCGGCGGCACCATTTCCGGCCCCTCGATGTTCGCGCTGGCGGATGTCACCGCCTATGTGGCGACCATGGCTCCGATCGGCAAAGAGGCATTGGCGGTGACCACCAACATTTCGATGGATTTCATGCGCAAGCCTGCGGGCGGGCGTGACCTGATCGCGCGGGGGACGCTGCTCAAGCTGGGCAGGGCGCTTTCGGTCACCGATGTGCTGATCTGGTCGGACGGTGTCGACAAACCGGTGGCGCGGGCCTCTCTGACCTATTCGATCCCGCCATCGCGCTAGCAATTGCCGATGCCGTCCGCGCGGGGGGGGCATCAAAACCGGTGATTTCCCGTGGTTGAATTGGGGTATATTGATACCTAAATTGTAAGCAATTGAAAATGCACGATAAATGCGGAATTGTGGTGCTTGACTGTGGCTTCCGATCTCCGTAAACCCCGTGCATCGAATTCGGGCGGGTGCGTGTTGCGCCCGCCTTTCACGTCAAACAGGAAACCCCTGCCATGAACACCTTTTCTGCCACACCAGCAGATATCGACAAGAAGTGGGTCCTGATCGACGCCGAGGGCGTTGTTCTGGGTCGTCTTGCCTCGATCGTTGCCATGCGTCTGCGTGGCAAGCACAAAGCGTCCTTCACTCCGCATATGGACATGGGCGACAACGTCATCATCATCAATGCCGACAAGGTGCAGATAACCGGCAAGAAGCGCGAAGAGCACTTCTACTGGCACACCGGTCACCCCGGTGGCATCAAGAGCCGTACCAAGCAGCAGATCCTGGAAGGCGCGCATCCCGAACGCGTTGTCATGCAGGCTGTCAAGCGCATGCTGCCGGGCAATCGCCTGAGCCGCAAGCAGATGACCAACCTGCGCGTCTATGCCGGCACTGAACACCCCCACGAGGCGCAAAGCCCCGAAATTCTGGATGTCAAATCCATGAATAAGAAAAACACCCGGAGCTGATTGAGCCATGGCTGAAGAAATCAACACACTCGAAGACCTGAACCAGGTCGCCGGACTCGAAGCGGCTCCGGAAGTCGAACTCGTCTCGCGCGAACCCGTCCGCGACGAGCTGGGCCGTGCCTATGCCACCGGCAAGCGTAAGGACGCGGTGGCCCGCGTCTGGATCAAGCCCGGCTCGGGCAAGGTTGTCGTCAACGGCAAGGAACTGACCACCTATTTCGCCCGTCCGGTGTTGCAGATGATCCTGCGCCAGCCGTTCTCGGTTGCCGGGGTCGAAGACCAGTTCGACGTCAATGCAACGGTCAAGGGCGGTGGCCTCTCCGGTCAGGCCGGTGCGGTCAAGCACGGTATCTCCAAGGCGCTGCAACTCTACGATCCCAGCCTGCGTGGCGCGCTCAAGGCCGCTGGCTTCCTGACCCGCGACAGCCGCGTGGTGGAACGCAAGAAATACGGCAAGGCCAAGGCCCGCAAGAGCTTCCAGTTCTCCAAGCGCTGATTGCCAGAGACCATGTTTTCCGAAAGGGCCGCGCCGATTGCGTGGCCCTTTTTCGTGGGCGGGTCGCGGGGGCGGATCGGCTTGCACCGGCGTGATTTTCGAAAAATTTTTGATTTATGGCCATTTCGCGATAGGCTGGGAAGATCGTCGGGGGAATGGGCGGGGGTCACATGGCGCAATCGCTTTTCGAGAAATATGGCGGGTTCAAGACCGTCAGCCGTATCATCATGACATTCTACGAGATGGTTCTGGACTCCGACCAGATCGGCGATCACTTTGACGATGTCGACATGGCACGCCTGATCGATCACCAGACCAAATTCGTCTCTTCGCTGATGGGGGGACCGGCCTCGATCAGCGACGAACGGCTCGAAGCGGTGCACCGGCACCTGGGCATTTCCCACGCGGATTTCGACGAGGTGGTGGTGCTGCTGCGCGCTGCCCTGAGCGCGCATCGCATGGCCGAGGATGACATCCTGCAAACGCTGGACGCGGTCGAAAGCAAGCGGGCAATCATCGTCGCGCGCGAGGCCGCATGAGCATTTCGACCATCAACGAACATCTTCTGCGCGCCATCGGTGTCGGTGTTGCGATTGTCCGCGCTTCGGACATGGCCCTGATCTTTCAGAACGAATCCTTTACCGAATGGTTCGGCGCCGCAGAGGGCGGACCGCTGAACGCCCTGCTTGAAGGGCTGGAGCCGGATGCGGTTGCGGGGGTGCTGGCCAGCGGTGACCGCTTTGCCGGCGAGATCAGGATCAAGCCCAAACGCCGCACCCTGGTCATAGCCGTTTCGATTTCGCTCGCCCCGGCACAGGAGGATCCGCTGCTGGTGGTGGAATGCCAGAACATCACCCGCATTCGCGAACTCGAAAGCATGATCGACAGCTATTCCACCATGGTCGAACGCAACACCCGCGAGCTTGAGCGCGAGAAAGAACGGGTGGAACGGTTGCTGCTCAACGTAATGCCGCGGGCGGTCTACGAGGAGTTCAAGACATTTGGTGTCGTCACGCCCCAGCTCTATCCCGAAGTGTCGGTGGTGATGCTGGATTTTGTCGATTTCACCGATTTCGCGGCCCGAACCGATCCGACCGTGACGCTGGGCGAGCTGAACGACATTTTCACCGCCTTTGATCGCATTGTCGAACAATATGGCTGCGAACGTATCAAGACCATCGGCGATGCCTATCTGGCCGTTGCCGGAATGCCGGATGCGACGCCCGACCATGCCACCGCCGTCGCCCATTGCGCCGTGCGCTTTCTGAGGTATCTCAACCGGCGCAATGAAAGCCACCAGCACAAATGGCGCGCGCGGATCGGGCTTGGCAGCGGTGCGGCGGTGGGGTCGGTCGTGGGGATCCAGAAATACGTGTATGACGTGTTCGGCCCGGCGGTGAACATGGCGTCACGGCTGCAGATCTTTGCCAATCCGGGCAATATCGCGGCGCCCGAGTCGATGAAATTCGCGCTGATTGATGAATTCCAGATTACCGATATCGGCACCGTTGCGATCAAGGGGCTTGGGGATATGGAACTCATCAATGTGGCGGCGAATCTTCAGGGATCGGGGGCCGCGCGGCCGTTTTGATCGGGTATGGCGTGTGCCGGCAAATGACAAGGTCGCCCCAAGGTTGACACGCTTCCCCAGGGTCAATTGCGTTTGATTTATTGGTTAAGAGCGGGGCGGTCTATATATGGTGGTTTGTTTTTTGCGTACCGCAGTATATTGCGTCTCTGGCGGCAAAACCCGTCGATAAATACCAACGTCCCAGTCAGTGCCCCCAGAAAAGTCTTTACAAAACGTTAAGCCCTCCCGCAAACTTGCGGTGTTTTGAATGAGTTGTTTTTTGCCGGAGGCAGCGATGCAAGTCGCCTATGCCATGACTTTTTTCATATTCGTCGGGGTTTCCGAAACCCTCAGACATGGTGTGTTCGGATTGAATCCGAGCGAAACGCCAACACTCATATACGGCGCGCTTGCGATTTGTGCCCTGCTTCTGCTGAGAAGTGACCTAATAACGACAATGCACTACTCCAAAGATCCCCTGTATGGACGCGAACGGCTGAACTGGTCATGGCCGCGTTCCGTATTGGGGGCGTGCCTGGGGCCGTTGCTCTGGATCGTGCCGGTCGCCTATGGTTTTGCACTCGTGCAGATCGACATCAATCCGATCAATTCACAGATGGTGATGCAGACCCTGCTGACCCAGGTCCTGCTGGTTGTGATTGCCGAGGGGTTGTTCTTTCGCGAGGCGGTCATCCGGGCGTTCGGGCGCGACACCCTGCCGGTCTATGTCATCTCGGCATTGGCGTTGCTGATTTTCCACCTGCCTGCCGGTTTGCCGATGGCGATGATCGCCGCGGGGTCAGGAATCTATTACCTGACGCTGCGCCTGATCGGCACTAACATCTGGATCGTGGCGGCGTTGCACGGGGTGACATTGATCCTGTTCGGCAAAGTCCTTTCGCTCGGCCTGTCCCAGGGGCAATTCTGGCCGTACTCGATATATTTCATGACCGCATCGGCGGCTCTGTCGATGTTGGTTTTCATGCTCTTTGCTCCGTCCTCAAGGGAGGCGCGCTATGCCTGATGGCCAATTTTCCAATGACACGCCGCCGGATGGGGCGACCCGTATCAAGCCTTCGCGCTATACGATCCTGGTGCCACTCAAACACCAGCGGCACCTGGCCTATAACACCGTGTCACAGTCGTTTTCGATCTGGGATGCCGAAGATTTTGCGCTCTGGAACAACCTTGGTTTGGCGGGGTCCATGCCGTTCTCGCCGGTTTATCGTGGCTTTGTGCAAGGCGGCTATGTGCTCAACGCCGATGCGGATGAGCGCGAGGTCGTGCGCGCCAGCTATAACCGGATACGCCACAATGACGGGCATATGATGCTCACCATCGCGCCGACATTGTCGTGCAATTTCGGCTGTCACTATTGTTTCCAGGGCCTCGACAAACCGCTCACCAAGATGACCCCCAAGGTGCGGGCGGCGACCAAGGATTTCGTGCTGGATCGGCTGGCGGGCAAGAAGAGCTTTCACCTGACCTGGTATGGTGGCGAACCCTTGATGGACCAGGAGGCGATCTGGGATATCTCGGCCGAGGCGATCAGCTATTGCGACGATCACGGCATCAAATACAGCTCGATGATGATCTCGAACGGTTACAAGATGACCGTACCGGTGGCGGAAAAGCTGAAAGAGGCGCGGGTCTCGCGGGTGCAGATCACCATCGATGGCGACGAGGCCGCGCATGACAGCCGCCGTCACCTGACCTCGGGGCGCGGCACGTTCCAGAAAATCATCGACAATATCAAGGCGGTGACCGCCCGCAAGCTGCTGACGGTGTCGGTGCGGGTGAATATCGATGGCCAGAACGAACGCGACGCCCGCGCGGTGCTGGATGTTCTGAGCCAGAACGGCCTGAGCATCAAGACCGGCGTTTCAGTCTATTTCGCACCGGTGGAAAGCGTCGCGGAGAACGCCGGGGGCTGTGACAGCTGTCTGTCCAAGACCGACTACGCGGATGTCGAGAACCGTCTTCAGGCGCTCGCCTTTGAAAAGGGTCTGATGGCGATGCCGCGCATGCCGCGCTTTCTGGGGATGTGTACGGCGGTGAAACCCAACAGCTATGTCGTCGTGCCCAATGGCGATCTGCACAAATGCTGGGACACGGTGATGGATTCCACGCTGCGGGTCGGCAGCGTGATGGGCAATTCCCGCAAAAAGGACGCGGGCACCGAGGCGATGTGGAACAACTGGTCGCCTTTTGAGAACGATGTTTGCGGCAACTGCAAGCTCTTGCCGTCCTGCGGTGGGGCCTGTGCATTCAAATTTGTACACAATGATTATGCATCGGGAGAGGCGGGCAAGCTGCCTTGCCCGAGTTTGAAATTCAACATGGCCGAGCAACTGTTTCTTCGCGCGAAAGCGCGGGGGTTCGTCACGGATGACGACTGGCATCAGAAAAACAGTCCAACGGTCAACGACGATGGATTGCTCACGGGCAACCGGCACACGCTGGATTCCGTGGGCGCGGTTCATCACGCGCTCCAGGCGGACGCCTAGGGCGCTCACAACAAAAAAAGCGGGCCAATAGTTGGCCCTGCACAAAGGGAGCGACCTGCGGGTTGTTTCATTTTTGATATTGGAGACCAAGACATGAATCTTTTCGCAATTCTGCGGTCCACGACGGCTACCATTCAGGCCGAGGCCGAAGACATCATCGAACTGACTGCACAGGAGGCGGCGGAAATTCACGGCGGCATGCCGATTCCGGATGCGGAACAATCAGAGAATTCCGGTGATGAAGGCGATGAAGCTGACGAAGGCAACGAAGACGACGAGGGCGACGAAAACGACGAGGGCAACGAGAACGACGAAGGCGACGAGGGCAACGAGGACGACGAGGGCAACGAGGCCGACGAAGGCGACGAGGGTGACGAGAACGACGAGTTCAACGAGAACAACGAAGACAACGAAGGCGACGAGGGCGACGAGAACAACGAAAACGACGAAGCCGACGAGGGCGACGAGAACGACGAGGCCAATGAAGGCGACGAGGATGACGAGGGCAACGAAGGTGACGAGGGCGGCGAAACCGTAGCCGCCGACGACGAAGGCGACGAGGGCAACGAAGGCACGGAAGGCAACGAGGAAACGGTTGCTTTTGACGAAGACGATGAAGGAAACGAAGGCGACGAAGGCAACGAGGGCAACGAGGAAGACGAAGGCGACGAAGGCAACGAGGGCAACGAGAACAACGAAGGTAACGAAAACAACGAAGGCAACGAAAACGACGAAGGCGATGAGGATAACGAAGGCAACGAAAGTGCTTTCGACTTTGAGGACGAGGGCAACGAAGACGACGAAGGCAACGAAGGCAACGAAGGTGCGGAAGGCAACGAAGGCGACGAGAACAACGAAAACGTCGAGGAAGATGAAGGCAACGAAAACGATGAAGGCGATGAAGGCGACGAAAACGACGAGCTGAACGACGGCAACGAAGGCAACGAAAACAACGAGGGCGACGAAGGCAACGAGGGCGGCGAAGGCGACGAGAACGACGAAGACAACGAAGGCGACGAAGGCAACGAGAATGTCGGCACGCTCCAGGAGGGCGACGAAGACGACGAAGGCAATGAGGAAGACGAAGGCAACGAGGGCGACGAAGCCGACGAGAACAACGAAAACGACGAAGGCAACGAAAACGACGAGAACAACGAGAACGACGAAAATGACGAAAACGACGAAAACGACGAAGGGAACGAGGGCAACGAGACCCTGGTTGTCGACGATCTCGTAGGCAACGGTTTCGAAGGTGACGAGGGCGACGAGAACAACGAGGGCAACGAAAACAACGAAGGCAACGAGGGCAACGAAGCCGACGAGGGCGACGAGGGCGACGAGGACAACGAGGGCAATGAAAGCCTGTTCGACTTCGAAGACGAGGGCGACGAGGACGACGAAGGCGATGAGGGCAATGAAGGTGGCGAAGGCGACGAAGGCGACGAAAACAACGAAGACATCGAAAATGATGAAGGCAACGAGGGAGATGAAGGCAACGAGTTCAACGAAGTGCTCGTAGATCCTGACGTGTACAACAACGAGAACGAGGGCAACGAGGGCAACGAAAACGTTGGCACCCTGCAGGAAGGCAATGAGGGTGACGAGGGCGACGAAGGCGACGAAAACGACGAAGCCAACGAGAGCGACGAGGAAGACGAAGGCAACGAAAACGACGAAGGCAACGAGAACAACGAAGGCAACGAAGGCGACGAAGGCGTGTTCACCGGCAACGAAGGTGACGAGGGTGACGAGGGTGACGAAGGCAACGAAGGCGACGAAGACAACCAGGGCAACGAAGATGACGAGGGCAACGAGCCTGCCATCATCGGCCAGAATGACGAAGGCAACGAAGGCGACGAGGGCAACGAAGACATAGGCACCCTGTCGGAAGGCAATGAAGGCGACGAGGGTGACGAAGGCAACGAAGGCGACGAGTTCGACGAGAACAACGAGGACAACGAGAACAACGAGAACGACGAAAACAACGAGGGTGACGAAGGCGACGAGGACGACGAAAACGACGAAGGCAACGAAGACGACGAAGGCGACGAAGGCGACGAACAGGACGAGGGCGACGAAGGCGACGAAGCCGACGAGAACAACGAAGGCGACGAGGGCGACGAAGGCGACGAGGATGCCACGCCCAATGACGAAGGCGACGAAGGCAACGAGAACGTCATCGATGACGAAGGCAACGAGGGCAACGAAGGCAACGAAGGCGATGAAGGCATCGGGGCCGGCCAGGACGAAGGCAACGAAGGCAACGAAGGCAACGAGGGTGACGAGGGCAATGAAGCCGGCGTCGACGAAGGCAATGAGGGCGACGAGGGCAACGAAGGTGACGAGGGTGATGAGCCCGGCGCCGACGAAGGCAACGAAAACAACGAAGGCAACGAAGGCGACGAGGGCAATGAGCCCGGAGCCGACGAAGGCAACGAGGGCAATGAAGACGGCAGCCCCGATGACGAGGGCAACGAGGGCAACGAGGGCGACGAAGGCGACGAGGGTGACGAGCCCGGAGCCGACGAAGGCAACGAGGGCGACGAAGGCAACGAGGGCGACGAGGGTGACGAGCCCGGCGCCGACGAAGGCAACGAGGGCAACGAAGGCAACGAAGGCGACGAGGGCATCGGTGCCGGAGAAGACGAAGGCAACGAAGGCAACGAGGGCAATGAAAACGACGAAGGCAACGAAGCCGGCGTCGATGAAGGCGACGAAGGTGACGAGTTCACGCCAAATGACGAGGGCGACGAGGGCGACGAAGGTGTGCCGGCGGCAGCCGGGTTTGCCTGCGGCGCGGATGGCGGCTCGGATGAAACCGACGCCTGCGGCACGGATGCCTGCGCGGTGGATGCCGGGGGCGGCTCTGGCGGCGAAGACGGAGATGACTTCTTCGGTGCCGACCTTGCCGGCGGTCTGGACGACCTCGACGCGGGGGTCTGAGAGAGTGCTTAGCTGATGGGGCGCGGGGCGAGGACCTTGCAAGGACTTCGCCCCGCGTGACCAGATGCAAACGCGCTCGCACGCCCCGGACCTGTTCCCTGCGGGCAGGTTCGCTCTGGCCGGACCCGTTGGAATGACACGACCGGCCCATGATGCAGGACCGGCATTGGCCCTGCATTTTCTGTTTAACAACCGATACCCGTAAACATGGGTATCAGGATTTCAACGCGACAAAGGCACGATCATGCAGTTCATCGACCAGGCATCGGGATACGCGGTAAAATCCATGTCGCTGGACAAGGCGATTGCCGCCGGGCGGGCAACGATCCGGGTCGAGCCGGATGGCGCGCGGGTTGCCGCCTGTTTCCGGCCGGCGCTGGATGCGGCAACGGCCTTTGACCGCGACATCAATGACCGGGTCAAGTTCAACACCCTGAGCACCCCGGACAAGCTCGACCTGATGATCGAGGAACTGCTGCCCCGGTTCTTTCACGCGGAGAACCTGGCCAAGACCGGACGCGACCAATGGCATGTGGCATTCCTGGTCGACGGGCGCGTCCGGCGCGCGCTGTTGATAGATGCGGATGGGGTGCGGGCGGTAGACGAGCCGCAGATTCCGCCGGCGGTTGAAATCGAAACCGATATCATGACCCTGATGGCAATCCTGCGCTCGGTCATTGCCGATTACCACACCAGGAAACTCGATCCGGAGGCGCTCTGACATGGCACACAGATCACCATACAACCGGTCGGCGGTGCGCGCCACAACCCGGTTGGCACATGAGCTGGAGGGGGTAAGATCATGAAACTGTTCTCTGTTTCCGTTGGCCTGCTGCTTGCGGCGCTTGGGGTGTTCTATGTACCGGTGTCGTTTTCCGTCGACGGGTTCGGGCTGGTGGTCAATCCGGGCGGCGTGCGGACGATCCGGGCGACAGAACCGGGGATCGTGGTGCATTACCCTTCGCGGGACGGGCGGTTCCTGCCTGGGCAGATCGTCACGGCGGTGGTCGACCGCACGGCGGTTGCGAACAACACGCTGCTGGAAGGTACGATGCGGCGTGAACTGGCCAAGATCGAAAGCGACCATCTTGAACAGGTTTCGAAACTGGAAGTGGACCTGGGCCGGGATCGCGCCAAGCTGGTGGCGACGACCGAGCGGCTGGCGGCGCGTATGGACCTGAGCGAAAACACCGCCGCGGTTCTGGCGGCGTTGCAATCCTTTACCGAGGACAGCGTGTCGGACATCGACCAGTTGAACGAAGCCCGGCTGGAACAGATCGCGCGGCTCGAAGACCTGGTCAAACGCTCGGGCGAGGTGTCGGCACTTCCGGCGCAGAAACTGGCCTCGATGCTGGACGATATCCAGGGCGACCGGCTGGCGGTGATCACCAGCAAGGGGACCAAGTTCTCCTCGGACAAGATGGTTCTGGACATGGTCAAGACGCTGAACGACCTGAAATATGACAACTCCATCGATGCCGCCGAGGTCGAGATCCTGACGGAACGGCTGGACAATCTCAAGATGCAGATGCGCGAATTGGACGTGTTGCGCGCAACCACCCGTTCCGAGGCCGAGGCCCGTTACCTGGCCAAGGCGGTGGTGCCACAGGTGGCGGTTTCGGATGGGCTGACGCTGGACATGCGCACGCTTCAGGCCAGTCGCGCCGATGTGGACAAGAGCGATGCGTTGCGGCTTTTGGCGACGGGCAAGGATGTGGCCGGGCTGTTCGCGCTGGTCTATGGCGCGCCCGTGAGCGGTGCGATCGACCTGATGCTGGGGGGGCGCAGCATCAGCGTGCCGCTCCCGGCGGATGAGGCGGCGGTGCGGCGGGTGCTGGGGGATGCGGGGCTTGCCATCGGCGAGGTGCGGATCGACCGGCAGACCGCCGGATCCTTTGACCTGATCTCGATCTTTGCCGAATTTGCCGAACCGCCCGAGGCGCGCGTAACCGTGGTCTCGACATCTGCGCGCGCGGAAAATGACCTGCCGGTGCTGGTGACAACCGCGATCAACCTCCCCAAGCCCCGCGATGCGGAGATGGGCGGTGACGCGCATGAAATCGTGGGGTTTCTCGAAAACCGTCATGCGGTGGTCCTGCGTCCCGGTCAGCCGGTGCGCGGCTCGATCAGCGATACCCGCACGGGGTCGGACATCCTGTTTGACGCGGTGCTGCTTGATCGCGACTTTTCGACCGTGGACACCAAAGAGCTTGGCATCCGGCTGGGCAATGAATCGTTGGCCTCCAAGATCATCAAGCGCGGTGTGCTTTCGCAGGTCGTGGTAGGGGTGAGCGACAGCTCCGCCCAGCAGATCGACCATCTTCCCGGTGCGGTCGTGCATCTCAGCTTCCCGCTGGCGCGACAGTCCCTGTTCAGCTTCCTGTTGGCCCGAAATGCTTCAATCTAGCCTCTTCTGGATCGCATCCGTCTGGACCCTTCTGACCAGACGCCGCGCGCTGGTCATGCAGACCGGGCGCACCGATTGCGGCGTGGCCTGTGCCCTGACGCTGGCCAACCTGCTGGGGCGGCCGGCGGATCCCGTGCAGGCGGTCGAGGACATGGACCCGGACCGGACCGGCACCAGCCTAGAGGCGCTGCGGCTCTATTTCCAGGACCGGCTGGGCTTTGCCGCCAAGGCGCTCAAGGTGCCGGCCAGGAGCCTGCGCAAGATCCGGGGCCGGGCGATCCTGCATATGCAGCAGCAGCATTACGTGGTGTTGCTGCGCGCCGGGGCCAGGGGGGTTTTGGTTTTCGATCCGGCGGTCGGGCCGGTGTTCTACCCCGCCGCCGATTTCGCGAGCCTCTATTCCGGCAGCCTGCTTGAGGTCGGCAACCGTTCTGACGGCGCGGCCACGCTGCCGGCGCGGCACATGCGTCCCGCGATTGTCGGCGGGGCGAGGCGGCGCAGCATCGAACCCGCCGCGCTGTTCGTCGTCGGCTTTGCCACGCGGCTGCTGGAATGCGCCATCCTGCTCTGTCTTGTGGCGGTGCTCTATCTGGTGCTGAACCAGGCGAGCTTTCCGTCGCTGTTGATGGCCTTTGGCCTGATCGGGGTCTGCGGCGTGCTGCTTTTGGTGGCGCACCAGGTCAAGTTCGAAGGCGAGGACGGCTGGATCCGCCGCAACCAGAACCGGCTCTGGCGCGGGGTGCTGCGCACGGCGGTACGGGGGCGCGACCTGAGCGGTTTTCGTGGCCGCCCGGAACACGAGGTGTCGGGGGCCCTGCGCCGGGGTCTGAGCGTGTCGATCCCGCAGCGGTCACAGGTGCCGGCGGCACTTGGGGCATTTGTCGCGGTGCCGGCGCTGCTCTGCTTCCTCAGCCCCTACATCGCGCTGGCGCATCTGCTGCTGTTCGGTCTGTTGCTGGTTGTGGTTCAGCTTGACGATGTCAAGATGTGCCGCCGCTCGGTGCGCAAGGGCATTGGCCGCTATAGCAAGCTGGGGCTGGGCGTTGACATGTTCAACGCGCTCTCCGCGCCCGACCTTTTTGGCGAGATCGCGAAATGGACGGTGATCGGGGTTGCCGGCATGGCGGTACTGATCGGGGCGCTGCCGCCGGTGGCGCTGATGTTCTGGATCCTGGCCGCGATGCAGATCGTGCCGCTTGATTTCCGCCGGGTAATGACCATCGCGCCGGGGCTGGCGGCGCGCAAGCCGGTCTCCGAACTGACCGCGAGCGAGGTGCCGCTGCGCCGGCAACGGGTGATGGGTCCGGTTGATCTCAAGCTGCACCAGGCCGAGGGGCTGACCCGCATCGAAGGCATCACCCCCCTGACGCGCAGCCTGCAGCAGCCGGACCTCACCGTGCGCGAGCAGCGTTTGATCATGGCCGAAATCGTGCGCCAGACCCTGGAGGAACTTCCCGATGACCTGCGCCCGGAGACCATCGGGGCGGTGCGCATCTTTGGGCCCGGACAGGATGCCACCCTGGCCGATTTCGAACATCTGATGATCGCGCGCGAAGCCCGCCCGGGCAATACGCTGCCGGTGCCCCGGGATACCCGTGCCATTCTGGAACGCGGGCTGGAGGATACGTTGCTGCGCGATCTGCACAGCTGCGCGCCGGGCGATTTCCCGGTGTTCTGGGATTTCCGCGAGCGGCTGGCGCTCAAGGACTTGCAAAGCCGGCTGCGAGAGTCCGGTGTCGACCGGGCCGGGCACCTGACAATGCGGCGGCTGACACTGGTTGAGGCGGCCTGAGAGATGAGCATGACCTATCCGATCCTTGGTGACATCTGGCCCTATCGCGAGGCGACGGTGCCGCCCGAACTGGCGCCGCTGCCGCTGGATGTGTTCTTTTCCGACCCCAAGGGCAGCAGCATCACCGCCGCCCATTGGACCGTCACCGATGACCCCGAGGATGCGCCTCGGGCGGGCTATGCGCTCAGGTTGCTGTGCCGGGACGGGCAGGGCGAGCTGGCGCGCTGGCACCCGGCATCCGGCACATGGCGCAGGGTGCATCTTTTCCCGGTGCCCGATCGCGACACCGGCTGTTCCATCATTGAATTGCGCGGTGTCGTTCTGGGCAATGTCGCCGACATCCCGGCGTTGACCAAGCGGTTGAACGCATTGCTGCACAGCGAGCAACGCGAGATGAAGGCCTATCGGCTGCTTTCGAAAATCCTGTCGGTGATGTCGATCATCGTGCTGTTTTTCGCGGTGCGGCGCGGGGTCGAGATCCGGGCGATTGAGCCATTCCTGCTGATCTTTGCGCTGGCGGCGGGGATCGGGTTGATTGCCGTGGGTCTGCGGGCGCGGTGCAAGACGCTCAGCGAAGAGGGGCTCATCCGGGTGCGCGAACAGTTCCAGTTCGAGTATCGCCCCGCCGACCACGCCCCGCTGACGGTCAACAACGTAACGTCGATCCTGCGCGAAAACGATCGCAAGCGCGAGGAAGAGGCCGTGATCTTCGGCTTTCTGCTGTTGTTGTGTTTCGTCTATTTCATCTCGCCGCTGGTGGTGATCGGGGTGATCGTCGCGCTGATCATCGTGACCCTGACCATCGGCGACCGCGGCATTCTGCGCGCGCTTGGCGTGGCCTATGACCGCGCGGAAACCCGGCTTGAAAAGACATTTCTGTCCTTTCGGGCGTCAAACGATCACCTGGCCCCGGTTGCTTTGCGGCAGGCCAAGAAAGAGGTTCTGCGCGACCGCCTGCGCCGATATGGCGACATGCAGGGCAAGGTGCGCGAGACCCATGCGCGGTTCCGGTTGACCCAGGACCTGGGCATGGGCATCGCCTTTCTGATCATCTTTGCCTCATATGCGTTTCCGATCGCGGCGGGGTTTCAGAAAATGTCGATCACCCTGTCGGACTCGCTGGTCTCGACGTCACTGTTTTCGGTCGCGCCGGTGGTGGTGTTGCTCAGCATCGCGAAATCCACCGTGGCCCTGTCGCAGATTGCAAACCGGCGGCTGATGGCGCTGACCCGGTAACGGCCAGGTGGCGAAAGTCCGGCGGGCGAAACGCCCTAGCCGCGTCGCGAAGCGGCCAGTGTCACGCCCGCCACCAGCCCGGCCCCGGTTGCCGCCAGCCACGTCACCACGGTCGCGTCATCCCACCCCGCCACGGCCACCGCGATCAAGGCCCAGACCACCGAGAAACCGAATTCCGGAAAGTTCCCGCCAAATCGCAGGATTGCCACCGACAGGGCCAGCGCCAGCAACAGCGCCATGATTGCGGCGCCGGTCTGGTTCATCAGCCCGTACCCGGCCAGCAACAGGCCGATTGATACACAACCGGCAGCGGTGAGCCACCCGGCATAGAGACCGACCGGGCCGCGTGCAAGCAACCGGTCAAGCCCCGGCGCGCGCAGCAAGGCTACCATCGCCGTGCCCCACATGATCCAGATCAGCACCGTGGCACCCAGCGGGCTGACCATGGCCACCGGCAACCACGCCGCACCGATCCCAACCGACAGGGCAAGGGCAGGGCGCATCGGCATCCAATCCGCCGCCCGGCCCCGCGCGATCAGTCCAAAACCGGCGCTGACCAGCAGCCAGAGATAGATCACACCCCAGATCGCAAAGGCAAAGCCGGCGGGCTGAACCGGTGCATTGACCTGCGGCACCGGGAACAGGTCGGGCTCAAAGCCCCCGAATTCCGGCACCAGCAGGGGCGATGTGACAAAGGCCAGCGTTGTCGCCGCAACCAGCACCGCAGGCAGCAATGAGGGCCGCTCGATCACGCCAGCGTGCCGTCCGCGGTCAGCATCTTGCGGCCGCCCAGGTAGGGCGCGATCGCATCGGGCAGGATCACCGAACCATCCGCCTGCTGACCGTTCTCCAGCACCGCGATCAGGCACCGCCCCACCGCCAGCCCCGATCCGTTCAGCGTGTGCAGGAACTCGGGCTTGCCGCCGCCCTCGGGGCGGAACCGCGCATTCATCCGCCGGGCCTGGAAATCGCCGGTGGTCGAGACCGACGAAATCTCGCGATAGGCGTTCTGGCCGGGCAGCCACGCCTCGATGTCATAGGTCCGCTTGGCACCAAACCCCATGTCGCCCGTGCACAGGATCACCGTGCGATAGGGCACGCCCAGCCGTTCCAGCAGCCCTTCGGCACAGCGCAACATGCGTTTCTGCTCGGCATCGCTTTCGTCCGGATGCGTGACCGATACCATCTCGACCTTTTCGAACTGGTGCTGGCGCAGCATGCCCGCCGTATCCTTGCCCGCGCTTCCGGCTTCGCTGCGGAAACACAGGGTATGCGCCGTCATGCGGATCGGCAGGGCGTCGGCCTCAAGGATGTCACCGGCCACCGAATAGGTCAGCGGCACTTCGGATGTCGGCACCAGCCACCAGCCATTTGTCGTCTGATAACTCTCCTCGCCGAATTTCGGCAGCTTGTCGGTGCCATACATCGCCTCGTCGCGCACCAACACGGGCGAGTTCACCTCGGTCAGCCCGTTTTCGTCCACATGGGTGTCGATCATGAACTGCGCCAGCGCCCGATGGATCCGTGCCACCGCGCCCTTGAGCATCACAAACCGGCTGCCGGAAATCTTGGCCGCCAGTTCGAAATCCATCGACGCCGCCACGCCCGCGATGTCGAAATGCTCCTTGGGGGCAAAATCAAACGCGCGCGGCTCGCCCCAGCGGTTCACCTCGACATTGTCGTCCTCATCCGCCCCGTCCGGCACATCCTCGGCAGGGGCATTGGCGATGCGGGCCAGCTGATCGGTCAGCTGCGCATCCAGCGCCTTGGCCTCGGCCTGCATCGCGGCCACTTCGGCCTTTTTCTCGGAAACCAGTGCGCGCAGCCGCTCAAACTCGGCCTCATCCCCCTTGGCCTTGGCCGCGCCCACCTGCTTGGACGCCTTGTTCTGCTCGGCCTGCGCCGCTTCGCTGGCCTGGATCTTGCCGCGCCGGGCGGCGTCAAGCTCGAGCAAAGCCGCCGACACCGGCGCATCCCCCCGCCGCGCAAGGGCGGCGTCAAAGGCATCAGGATTGTCGCGAATGGCGCGGATGTCATGCATGGGTCTGTCCTTGATCGTGCGAGTCGTTTAGGGCGTTATGCCCCAACATCCCGTCCTGTGGTAGAGCGCGGTTGGCTGAGCGCGCCGGTTACCAAGTGCTTGCATCCTCGAGAACGAACCCGATGGATTTCTGCCACGCGCGCCATTTGTCACGGAACGTTGTCATGTCGTCCTCATCTATCTCGGGCCAGTCCGGTCGCGTCAGCCCCTTGGGTAAGGTCACGGTTTGATCGCCAAACAGGGAATCCACCTGTTCTTGCGAAATATTTGTGTCACTTAGATCAACAAACCTCAGCGAAGCCCCACGCAGAGCGGTACTGCTGAAATTTGTTGTAGCGTCTTTCTTCGCCCAGTGAAGTTCTGTCCCCTGCATCTGTGCCCCGAAGAGGTCCGCGCCTTGCATCTCAACCGCGACTATGTTCGCCGCCTGCAACTTCGCCCCGCGGAGGTCCGCCTCCTCAAACTTCGCCCCGCGGAGGTCTGCCCCCTGCATTTTTGCCCCGAGGAAATTTGCCTCCTTCATATGAGCCGCGCTGAGGTCGGCCTTCTGCATTTGTGCCGAGAGGAAGTCCGCCTCCTGTATTTTCGTCCCACAAAGGTTGGCCCCCTGCATCTTCGCCCTGCGGAAATTCGTCCTCTGCATTTTCGCCCTGCTTAGGTTTGTCCCCTGCATCTGCGCATCGCTGAAGTCTGCCGCCTGCATCATCGCCACGCTCAGATCCGCTCCCTGAAGCTTTGTGTGGTTGAAACGAGCGTTTTCAAAGCTTGCGTCCCTCAGATAAGCGTTTTGCAAACACGAGTTACGCAGATCCAATCGATAGCCAACCCATTCACTCTCTGCATCCCCGTGTCCTTCCAACGCGATCTGCCGGGGTGTTCTGCGGCCCAGTACGGTCAGGGCAACCTGAATATCTTCGCGCGGTTTCTGCTGGTTCGTTGCCCATTCAAACATTTCGACACGAGAAGGTATTGAGGCGATGTCGTTCTCGGCGGCATCAAGCGCTTTCTGCCATTTTTCCGGTAACGGTTCCGCCAGCGTGTCTGGCGCATTCTGCCGGATATAGGCGCAGAGGATTTCCATAACCTGCACATGATCCCGATCACTGTCCTGCGCGATGCGCTCCAGCGCATAGATGGACCCGATCCGAACCTCCAGATTGGGTTGCGTATCCGGAAAGGAACTCCATGGATCGTTAGTCAGCTTGACCTTACCATCCACAACATCGGGATTGTCCGGCGGGGTTTGTCGGTCATCGATCCATTCGAAATACGACCCGTCGACTCCATCGACCGTATAGCGCGCCGTGCGGCCCAGACGGTTCACAACCTTTTCCGCCCCAAGCCCCTGAACCGCCTTGTTGATCCGGTCGGTGATCAGCCCTTCCTCGGTTGCCGTGGCGGTACGCTCGTTGATCCAGACCCGGATCGAGGAATAGAGAATCGTTGCCGCCGCCGCGAGCACACCGACGAGGATTGCGACGGCGGATGCGAGGCTTTGCAATTCGCTGGTGCTGGTCCATGGGTCTTTCGCCGCTTCGCGCAAACGGTCCACAAGTATCCGGACGCTGATACCAATCTCGATCAAGTAGAATGTCAGTGCGATGATTGCCAGGATCGCGACGCCGGTCAGGATCACTGCCGGATAATTTCGACGCAGCCAGATCGTACGCGGGGCCTGTCGCCGCACATCCAACCCGGCAGTCCAGAGGATGAGGTAAAACCCGACGAGCAGACATAGAAACACCCAGAGCAACGGATGGGTCATGATTGAGAGATAGGTTTGCACGCGTGCGGCCTCATTGACGTGATGTCATCACCATGGCGTCCTTGCGCCTCGCTCCGCAAGTCCTGGCGTGGGTTTCCGCGTTGCGGCGATGCGTGGCCTGGGCCATGTCGGGCGGTTGTCAAAAACTGCACATGCCGCGCCTTGCAATGCCCTGCCTCTGCGCATAGGTTCCGGCAAACTCGCGGGCCGGGGTCCGCCCTTCAGACAAAGGAACATCTCATGGAAGGTGGCGCACTCGCCCAGTTTCTCCCGCTTATCCTGATCTTTGCGATCATGTATTTCCTGCTGATCCGTCCGCAGCAGAAAAAGGTCAAACAGCACCAGGCCATGGTCGAAGCCGTGCGCCGGGGCGATCAGATCATCACCCAGGGCGGGTTGATCGGCAAGGTTGTCAAGGTCAAGGAAGACAACGAGGTCGAGGTCGAGCTGGCCGAGAACGTCAAGGTGCGTGTCGTCAAATCGACCATCGCCAATGTCGTGAGCAAGACCGAGCCGGCGAACTAGGTTCGCGTCTCACCCCTCGGAAAAGGCAGGGTCATGCTGCAATTCGAATTGTGGAAGAAGGTGCTGATCTGGTCGGTCTGCGCTGTCGGTTTGTGGTTGGCGCTGCCCAACGCGTTCTACACGCGGGTCGAGACGCATAACGACGCGCTGGCCGCGATCGAGATGCAGGGCCAGTCGCAGGAACTCGACGCAGAGGCGGCGCTCTGGCCCAACTGGATGCCGAGTGCGCTGGTCAACCTGGGGCTTGACCTGCGGGGCGGCGCGCATCTGTTGGCCGAGGTCAAGGTCGAGGATGTCTATGAAAGCCGGATGCAGGCCATGTGGCCCGAGATCCGCGACACGCTGCGCCCGGAACGTGCCACCATCGGCACGATCCGCCTGCAACCGTCCGACCCGCAGGAGATTCGCGTCAAGATCAGCCAGCCCGAGGGCATGGCCCGCGCGCTGGAAGTGGTGCGCGAACTGGCCCGCCCGATCCAGACCCTGACCGGTGTCGGGGCCAATGACATCGAGGTGCGCGGCGAGGGCGACGTGTTGATCGTGACCCTGTCGGAGGCGGAAAAGCTGGCCAGCGATGACCGCACCGTGCGCCAGTCTCTCGAGATCATTCGCCGCCGCATCGACGAAGTGGGCACCCGCGAGCCGACGATCCAGCGCCAGGGGGCCGACCGCATCCTGATCCAGGTGCCGGGGATCGGCAGCGCATCCGAGCTCAAGGACATCATCGGCACCACGGCACAGCTGACCTTTCAGCCGGTGGTCGGGCGCGGCAGCGACGCCAATGCCAATCCCGGCGTCGGCAACGTGATCGTTCCGTCGCTGGACGAGCCGGGCGCGTTCTATACGCTTGAGGCCGCCCCGGTCGTCACCGGCGAGGAACTGGTCGATGCACAGCCCGCCTTTGACCAGAATGGCCGCCCGGCGGTGAATTTCCGCTTCAACACATCGGGTGCGCGCAAGTTCGGCGATTACACGCTGGAGAATATCGGCAGCCCCTTTGCCATCGTGCTCGATGACGAGGTGATCAGCGCCCCGGTGATCCAGAGCCATATTCCCGGCGGTTCGGGGATCATCACCGGCAATTTCACCGTCGAGGAGAGCACCAATCTCGCGGTGCTGCTGCGCGCCGGGGCCTTGCCGGCAGAGCTTGAGTTTCTCGAAGAACGCACCATCGGCCCCGAGCTTGGCCAGGACAGCATCGACGCGGGCAAGGTGGCCACGATTGTCGCCTTTGCCGCGGTGCTGATCTTCATGGGGCTGAGCTATGGGCTGTTCGGCCTGTTCGCCAACATCGCGCTGATCCTGAATATCGGCCTGATCTTCGGGCTGCTGTCGCTGATCGGCGCAACGCTGACCTTGCCGGGGATCGCGGGGATCGTTCTGACCGTGGGCATGGCGGTGGATGCCAACGTCCTGGTGTTCGAGCGTATCCGCGAAGAGCTCAAGACATCGCGCGGACCGGCCCGCGCCATCGAGCTGGGCTATGAAAAGGCGCTGAGCGCGATTCTCGACGCCAATATCACCACCTTCATCACCGCCGTGATCCTGTTTGCGATGGGGTCGGGGCCGGTGCGCGGGTTCGCCATCACCCTGGGGCTGGGCATCCTGACATCGGTGTTCACCGCGATCTATGTCACGCGCCTGATCATCGTGACGTGGTATGATCGCCGCCGCCCCAAGACCATCGAGGTTTGACATGCGTCTGAAAATTGTACCCGAGCAAACCTCGTTCGACTTCTTCGGCCGCTGGAAACTGTGGTTGGGGATCTCGGCGGTGCTGATGCTGCTGGCCTTTGGCTCATTCATGTTACGCGGGCTGAATTACGGGATCGATTTCCGTGGCGGCACCACCATCCGGACCGAGAGCGCACAGCCGGTGGATGTAGGGGCCTATCGCGATGCGCTGGCCGCGCTCGAGATCGGCGATGTCCTGATCAGCGAGGTTTTCGACCCGGCCTTTGGCGATGACGAGAACGTTGCCATGATCCGTATCCAGGCGCAGGACGACCAGGAGGCCGCAACCGCCGAAACCATCGCCAATGTCGAGGCCGCGCTGGTCACGGTCGCGCCGGATATCAAGTTTGTGTCGGTCGAATCCGTGGGGCCAAAGGTGTCGGGCGAATTGATCCAGACGGCGGTCATCGCCGTGGCGCTCGCGATTGGCGCGGTGCTGGTCTATATCTGGCTCAGGTTCGAATGGCAGTTTGCGCTCGGTGCGGTGATCGCCCTGGTGCATGACGTGATCCTGACGATCGGGATCTTTTCCGAGGTGCAGATCAAGTTCGACCTCGCGATCATCGCGGCGCTGCTGACCATCGTCGGTTATTCGCTGAACGATACCGTGGTGGTGTTTGACCGGGTGCGGGAAAACCTGCGCAAATACAAGAAAAAGTCGCTTGCCGAGGTGTTGAACCTGTCGATCAACGAAACCCTGTCGCGGACCTTCATGACCTCGATCACCACGCTCCTGGCGTTGATTTCGCTGTTCGTGCTGGGCGGTGACGTGATCAGGGGCTTTGTCTTTGCGATGATCTGGGGCGTGATCGTCGGGACCTATTCGTCGATCTTCGTGGCCTCGGCGGTGTTGCTCTATCTCGGGGTCAAGCGCGACTGGTCGAAACCCAGCAACACTTCGGGCAACCAGTTTGCAAATGTCGACGCCTGATCGCGGCCCGGATGCTGGTGCCACAGCCATTGGCAACTGGCCCTAGCGATCCCGGCATGTCCCGTGCAGGTTGCAGCAAATGGAAACGCTCTCGTCTCTGCTGACACCCGACCTGCTGCTGCTGACCTGTGCCGCGCTGACGGCGGGCACGGTGCGCGGATTTGCGGGCTTCGGCACCGCGTTGATCTATCTGCCAATCGCGGGGATCGTGCTCGACCCGGTATCGGCAATCATCACCATGGCCACCATGGATGTGCTGGGCCCGTTGCCGATCCTGCGGCGCGCGGCCCCCGACACTCATCGCGGCGACCTGATGCGGCTGGTGATGGGTACGTTGCTGGCGCTTCCGCTGGGGCTGGCGGCCTTGTTCGTGCTGGATCCGGGGCTGTTTCGCACCCTGGTTTCCATCGTGTCCCTGACCATGCTTGGCGTGCTGATATTCGGGTGGCGCTATTCCGGCACGCTGCGTCCGCGCGCGGTGTTCGGCACGGGCGCGGCGGCGGGTTTTCTGGGTGGTATCGCCGGTATTCCCGGCCCTCCGGTGATCTTTGCCTATATGGCAAGCCCGCATCCGGCGCGGGTGATCCGGTCGAACACGACCTTTTACCTGTTCTTCTATGATTGCGCGATCCTGTGCATGATGCTGATCGCGGGCCGTCTCGCACCGGAACCGGTGCTGACCGGATTGTTGCTCGCCATTCCGGGCATGGCCGGCAACATTCTGGGCGCAAGGCTCTTCATTCCGGGCTATGAACGGCTGTATCGTGCGGTTGCCTACGCGCTGATCTTTGCGGCGGCGATGGTGGGGCTGCCGGTTTGGGGAATGGAGCACTGACATGCGGTTGAACGAAATCACCTATGGCAATGCCATGCCGGTCGATGGCTATGGCCCCGGATTCTTTCGCATCGGGGGTAAGGTTCACGAGGGGGCCGTGCTGACCGGTCCGGACGGTCCCGGGGCATGGAACGGCTTCGACGACACCGCGCCCCTGCTGGCCATGACCGGCAGGGTTGATGTGCTGCTTGTCGGAACCGGTGCAGAGATTTCCCATATTCCCGCCGCTTTGCGCAGCGCGCTGGAAACGGCCGGTATCGGGGTCGAGGTGATGAATTCGCCCGCTGCCTGCCGCACCTATAACGTGCTGCTTGCCGAAGGGCGGCGCATCGCGTTGGCATTGCTGCCGGTTTAGGCTTTTTCGCCGCCGGTCAATCGGTTATTCGCGCGTCATGACCCTGTCTGTTTCGGACCTATCCATCGCACGTGGCGGCGTGCCCGTGTTGCAAGCCGTGCGGTTCACGCTCGCGCCGGGCCGGGCGCTGGTGCTGCGCGGGCCCAATGGCATTGGCAAGACCACGCTGCTGCGCACGATTGCCGGATTACAGCCGCCATTGGCCGGGCAGATCGACGGGGCCGAAGATCGCATCGCCTATGCCGGGCATTCTGACGGGATCAAGCCGACGCTGACAGTGGCCGAAAACCTTGGATTCTGGGCGAGCGTGTTTGGTGCAGCCGGGATCGACGGCGCGCTAGGCGCGTTTGATCTCGTCGAACTGTCGGACCGTCATGCGGGCAACCTGTCGGCGGGTCAGAAGCGGCGGCTCGGCCTGTCGCGTCTTTTGGTTACCGCTCGCCCGGTCTGGGTTCTGGATGAGCCGACCGTGTCGCTGGACGTGGCGGCGGTTGCCATGTTCGCCGATGCGGTGCGGGGGCATCTGCAACAGGGCGGCAGCGCCCTGATCGCGACCCATATCGATCTGGGGCTGGACGCGGATATGCTCGATCTCGCGCCATTCAAGGCCACCGCCCGCCCGGTGGATGATTTCGACGGAGATTTCCTGTGATTGCCCTGTTGCTGCGCGACCTGAAACTGGCGTTTCGCGCCGGGGGCGGCTTTGGGCTGGGGCTGGCGTTTTTCCTGATCGTCACCGTGCTCGTGCCCTTCAGCGTCGGGCCGCAATCTTCGCTGCTGGCGACCATCGCGCCGGGGGTGCTGTGGCTGGGGGCGTTGCTGGCCTGTCTGTTGTCGCTGGACCGGCTGCTGGCGCTGGACTGGGAGGACGGATCGCTCGACTTGCTGGCCACGGCCCCGCTGCCGCTCGAAGCGGTGGTCACGGTCAAGGCGCTGGCGCATTGGATCACCACAGGTCTGCCGTTGGTCCTGGCCGCGCCGGTGCTGGGCGTGCTGCTGAACCTGCCGGTGCCGGGCTATGGGTGGCTGGTTGTCTCGCTCTTGACCGGGACCCCGGCACTGTCGGTGATTGGAACATTCGGCGCGGCGCTGACGGTCGGGCTCAAACGCGGCGGGCTGTTGCTGTCGCTGCTGGTGTTGCCGCTCTATGTGCCGACCCTGATCTTTGGCGCAGAGGTTGCACGGCGCGGCGCGTCGGGCATGGATACCGCGACACCGCTGTTGTTGCTGGCCGGGATCACGGCGGCGACGATTGCGTTGCTGCCCTTTGCCAGCGCCGCGGTGCTGCGCGTGAACCTGCGTTGACCTTTGTCAATTGAGAAGCCCCCCGACTCGGACTAGATAGGCAGCATGTCACTTGCATCCAAAGCCAATGCCCTCTGGGAATACGCCAACCCGAAAAAGTTCCTGACCACGTCGGAACGGGTTCAACCATATGTCTGGAGCGCGGCGATCCTGTGCCTGGTTGTCGGGCTGGCCTGGGGCTTTTTCTTTACCCCGGACGATTACCGGCAGGGCTCGACCGTCAAGATCATCTACCTTCACGTGCCTTCGGCGCTGATGGCGATCAATGCGTGGCTGATGATGCTGGCGACCTCGCTGATCTGGCTGGTGCGGCGCCATCACGTGAGCGCGCTTGCGGCGCGGGCGGCGGCCCCGATCGGGGTGGTCATGACGATGATCGCCCTGGCCACCGGCGCAATCTGGGGCCAGCCGATGTGGGGCACGTGGTGGGCATGGGATCCGCGGCTGACCTCGTTCCTGATCCTGTTCCTGTTCTATCTTGGCTATATCGCCCTGTGGGAAGCCATCGACAATCCGGATACCGCCGCCGACCTGACATCGGTGCTGTGCCTTGTCGGGTCGGTCTTTGCCATCCTGTCGCGCTATGCGGTGAATTTCTGGAACCAGGGCCTGCACCAGGGGGCGTCGATCATGCGCACCGCCGCCATCACCGGAGCCGATACCGAGGAAAAGGTCAGCAACGTGTTTTTCTATCCGCTGCTGCTCTGCATCATCGGGTTCGTGCTGTTGTTCGTGGCGCTGCTGTTGTATCGCACGGGCACCGAAATTCGAGCCCGCCGCATCAAGGCGCTGCTGGCGCGGGAAAGGGTAGGGGCATGATGCCCGATCTGGGAAAATACGCCGAGACGGTGATCTCGGCCTATGTGGCGTCGCTGCTGTTGCTGGCGATTCTGGTGCTGCTCAGCATCTGGCGCGGACGCAAGGTGCGGGCCGAGATGGCCAAGCTGGAAAAACGGATGTCGCGCAATGGCTAGGATTTCACCCCTGATGATCGCCCCGCCGCTGATCTTTGCGGGGTTTGCGCTCTTGGCGGCGGTGGGAATGTTTCGCGACGACCCCGAGGCCCTGCCGTCGGCGCGCAAGGATCAACCGGCCCCGCCGGTGGTGCTGAGCGAATTGCCGGGCAAGGTGCCGTTTGACGATGCCACGCTGCGCGAAGACGGGGTCAAGCTTGTCAATTACTGGGCCAGTTGGTGCGCGCCATGCCGGGTCGAGCATCCCAATCTCGAGGCGCTGGCCGATGAGGGGCTGCCGATCTACGGCGTGAACTACAAGGATGAACCTGCCAATGCCACGGGGTTTCTGGCCGAGCTTGGCGATCCCTATGCCCGGATCGGCGCGGATCGCGACGGGCGCATGGCGCTGGATTGGGGGGTCTACGGCGTGCCGGAAACCTATCTGATCGACGGTTCGGGAACCATCCTGCTGCGCATCGCCGGGCCGGTTACGCAGCGGGTGATCGACGAAACCCTGCGGCCCGCCATCGAGGCCGCAAAGGCCGGGCCCTAAAGCCGGTAGCCGCCGGAAACGGTCAGGATCTCACCGGTGATGAAATCCGCCGCGTCCGAGGCCAGGAACCGCACGACCTTGGCAATGTCTTCGGGGCGCCCGATGCGTCCCAACGCGGTGTTGTCGACGAAAAGCTGCGTCAACTCCGGGTCGCGAGGGGCATCGGGGGCATTGATCGCGCCGGGGGCGATGGCGTTGACCCGGATACCCTTGGGGCCAAGGTTCTTGGCCATGCCGCGCACCCATGTGTTCAGCGCCGCCTTGCTGGCGGAATAGAGCACAGCCGACAGGGCCGGCAGCACCGCGTTCACCGAGGAAATCGCGATGATCCGCGCCCCCGGTTGCAAATGCGGCAGCGCCGCGCGCATCAGGGCGTCATTTGCCAACAGATTGACCTGGAAAAGATCGGCGGGGCTGGCCGCGTCATCCTCCATGATCGCCCCGGCATTCAGCACCAGCGTATCAAGTCGCCCGTGGGCCGAGATTACCGCGTCGATCACCTGCCGCGCGGCGTCCCCTTCGGTGAAATCGGCCTTGATGGCCAGCAGGCCGGGATGTTCGCGCCGCAGGCCAGAAGGATCGCTGTCACGATGGGTGATCGCCAGCGCGTGATCCTGTCCCAGATCCGTGGCGATGGCGCGCCCGATCCCGCGCGCCGCGCCCGTGACCAATGCAACGCGCGTCATCCCGACCCCTCGGCGAGGCGGCCGGGATGTGCTTTGGCGTTCACCTCAACCGGCCTTGGCCAGATCGCGCAGCACGTAATGCAGCACGCCGCCATGTTCGATATACTCGATCTCGATCGCGGTATCGATCCGGCACTTGATCTGGATGTCCCTGGTCGTTCCATCCGCATAGGTGATGGTGCAGGGCACGGTTTCGAGCGGGGAAATCGTGTCGAGCCCCGAAATCGAAACGGTTTCATCGCCGGACAGGCCAAGGGACTTGCGGGTGTCGCCGCCGGTGAATTCGAAGGGGATCACGCCCATTCCAACCAGGTTCGAGCGGTGGATGCGCTCAAAGCTCTCGGCGATCACCGCCTTGACCCCGAGCAGAGCAGTGCCCTTGGCCGCCCAGTCGCGTGACGAACCCGCGCCGTATTGCTCGCCGCCAAAGATCACCAGCGGCACCCCCTGTGCCTGATAGGTCATGGCCGCGTCATAGATCGATGTCTGCGCGCCATCGGGCCCCTTGGTATAGCCACCTTCGACACCGTCCAGCATCTCGTTCTTGATGCGGATATTGGCAAAGGTGCCGCGCATCATGACCTCGTGGTTGCCCCGGCGCGAGCCGTAGGAGTTGAATTCGCGCACCGGCACCTGACGCTCGATCAGATACTGGCCCGCCGGGGTGCTGTCCTTGAACGATCCCGCCGGGCTGATGTGGTCGGTGGTGATCATGTCCCCCAACAACGCCAAAACCCGTGCCCCCTCGATATTGGTGATGACGCCCTTCTCCCTGGACATGCCCTGGAAATAGGGCGGGTTCTGGATATAGGTCGAGGTTGCGGGCCAGTCATAGGTTTCCTGTTGCGGCACCTCGACCCCCTGCCATTTCTCGTCGCCCTTGAACACGTCGGCATATTTCGACTGGAACGCTTCGCGCGTCACGGTCTGCTCGACCAGTTCGGCCACCTCCTGCGCCGAGGGCCAGAGGTCTTTCAGATAGACATCCTTGCCCTCGGGGGTCTGGGCAATCGGTTCGCTGGTGATGTCGATATTCATGTCACCGGCCAGCGCATAGACCACCACCAGCGGCGGGCTGGCAAGATAGTTGGCGCGCACATCCGGGCTGATCCGGCCCTCGAAATTGCGGTTGCCCGACAGGACCGAAGTGGCAATCAGATCGTTCTCGTTGATCGATTTCGAGATCTCCGGCTGCAAGGGTCCCGAGTTGCCGATGCAGGTGGTGCAGCCATAGCCAACAAGGTTGAACCCGATCTTGTCGAGATCATCCTGAAGCCCCGCCGCTTCGAGATAGGCCGAGACAACCTGCGATCCCGGTGCCAGCGAGGTCTTGACCCATGGCTTGCGGGTCAACCCGAGCGCCGCCGCCTTGCGCGCCACCAGCCCTGCGCCGATCATCACATAGGGATTGGACGTGTTGGTGCAGGAGGTGATCGAGGCGATGACAACCGAGCCATCACGCAGCTGATAATCCTCGCCCTCGACCCCGGCGGATTTGCGGATCTCGACCTGTTTCGTTGCTGCCGGCCCTTCATCGAGCATTTCCTTGGCCTGCTGGCCGATGTCGATGCCACGGAAATCGGCGACGACCTTTTCAAACGACGACGCCGCCGCCGTCAGCGCCACATAATCCTGCGGGCGTTTGGGGCCGGAAATCGCGGGCACGATGGTGCCCATGTCCAGTTCAAGCGTATCGGTATAGATCGGCGCATACTCCGCGCCGCGCCAGAACCCGTTTTCCTTGGCATAGGCCTCGACCAGCGCGATACGGTCCTCGTCGCGCCCGGTGTTGCGCAGATAGCGCAGGGTTTCGTTGTCAATCGGGAAAAACCCGCAGGTGGCGCCGTATTCCGGAGCCATGTTGGCGATGGTGGCGCGGTCGGCCAGCGGCAGGGCGTCAAGCCCGTCGCCATAGAATTCGACGAACTTGCCGACGACGCCCTTGGCGCGCAGCATCTCGACCACCTTGAGAACCAGGTCGGTGCCGGTGGTGCCCTCGACCATCTTGCCGGTCAGTTTAAAACCGATAACCTCGGGGATCAGCATCGAGATCGGCTGGCCCAGCATCGCCGCTTCGGCCTCGATCCCGCCAACACCCCAGCCCAGAACCGCCGCGCCGTTGACCATGGTGGTGTGGCTGTCAGTGCCAACCAGCGTATCGGGATAGGCGACGTCCTGGCCGTGCTGATCGGTGTCGGTCCAGACGGTCTGGGACAGGTATTCAAGGTTGACCTGGTGGCAGATCCCCGTGCCCGGCGGCACAACGCGGAAATTGTCGAACGCGGTCTGCCCCCATTTCAGGAAGGTATAGCGCTCCATGTTGCGCTCGTATTCGCGATCCACATTCATCTGAAAGGCGCGCGGATTGCCGAATGCATCGATCATCACCGAATGGTCGATCACGAGATCCACCGGGTTCAACGGGTTGATCTTTTGCGCATCCCCCCCCAGGGCCTTGATCCCGTCACGCATCGCGGCAAGGTCGACCACGGCGGGCACCCCGGTGAAATCCTGCATCAACACGCGGGCGGGCCGATAGGCGATCTCGCGCGGGTTCTTGCCACCGTTCCTGCCCCATTCGGCAAAGGCACGGATGTCATCCACGCTGACGGTCTTGCCGTCCTCAAATCGCAGCATGTTTTCAAGAACGACCTTCAAGGCCGCCGGCAGGTCGGAAAAATCGCCAAGCCCGGCCTCGGTGGCGGCGGGGATGGAATAATAGGAAATGGTCTTGCCATTGACGCTCAGCGACTTGCGTGCCTTGGCTGTGTCCTGTCCAACGGTGATGGGCATCTGTGGCCTCCCTCTTGAGAGTCGTGGATTTCGGAATTGGCTCACTTTTGTCTGCATCAGGAGCGGCGGCGGATCAATAGCGATCCTCCGTGGCGCGACACCGGACGCCGGCCACGGAATTTCAAAAAACCTTGATTGGCCATTTGCCAGCCGCGTGGTTAGACCTGTCGGGGCAACTTGAAATGCGGGTCCACCATGAAACTCTTCGTCACGGCAATGCTTGTCGTCTGTGCCGTCCTTTCCACGCCGCTCAGGGCACAGGAACACAGCGTTGTCGTTGAATTGTTCACCTCGCAGGGTTGTGCCTCCTGTCCACCCGCCGACGCCATCCTGCACCGGCTGGCGGCGCGCGACGATGTCATCGCGCTGGCGCTGCATGTGGACTACTGGGATTATATCGGCTGGAAAGACGAATATGCGCTGGCCACGAATGCCCGGCGGCAACGTGGCTATGCCGATGTCGGCGGACGCGACATGATCTATACGCCGCAAATGATCATCAACGGGGTCGATGACGTGGTCGGCGCCCATGCCATGGACGTTGCCGAGATCATTGAACGCCAGAAGGCGCGCAAGCCGGAAATCGCCCTGTCGGCGACACGCAGGGGATCACAATTGTCGATCCGTGCCGAACGTCTTGGCCAATCGCCGGCAGGATCGATGAGCGTTCAACTCGTGCGGTTTTCTCCGCTGAGAACCGTCAGGATCACGCGTGGCGAGAATGCCGGGCATGAACTGGACTATGCCAACGTGGTTGACGCATGGTCGGTCCTGGGGGAATGGGATGGGCGCGCGCCGCTTCATCTTGAAACCGAGCTGACGGGGGATTTGCCGGCTGTTGTCTTGCTGCAATATTCCGGCCCGGGAGAGATCGTCGCCGCGGCCGCCACCGATTAGGCGGGCTTCCAGCGCCGGTGAATCCAGAACCACTGTTCCATATGCGCGCGTACCAGGGCTTCGAGATCGTCGTTGATCTGCTGCGTCATGGTCGCGGGATCGGAATGGGCAATCGGTTCATGCATCTCGATCCGGAAGTTCAATCCGTCGGGCTGGCGAATTGCATAGACCGGGATCAACGCCGCATTCTGTTTCAATGCGAGCTCGGCGGGCACGGTTGACGTGATCGCGGGCTGGCCAAAGAAGTCGAGCTCGATGCCTTCCTGCACATGCAGGTCGCCGACAATCGCGATGATGCCGCCCTGTTTCAGGTGGCGCACCATCTCGATCATGCCGCGCCGCCCCTGTTCGAACATCGGGGTGCCGATGGTGGTCAGCATCTTGCGGTAGTGTTCGTTGAAATACGGGTTGGCCATGCGCCGGTACAGCGCGCCCATGTCAAAACCCAGCGAGATCAGCTTGGCGCGGGCCGCGTCGTAATTGCCAAAATGCCCGGTCATCAGGATGACGGGCCGCCCGGCGTCACGGGCCTCTTGCAACGCGGCAAGGCCGGGGCCGCCGATATCCGCGGCGCGGGCATGGTCGACAAAGGCCTGGCCCGAGTAGAATTCGATGAGCGAGCGCCCGGCATTGTTGGACACCGCGCGACAGAGGCGGCGGATCTCGGCCGGGTCAAGCTCGGGACAGGTCAGGTTCAGATTGTCGCGCACCCGGCGGTCGAATCCGGCCAAAGGCGCCATGATCCGCGCAACCAGCCAACCCATCGCTGGAATTCGCAACTTGTAGGGCACCAGCCTGAAGCCGCCGATCAGGGCGCGCAGGAACAGGTTCGCGGTAAAATACTTGGCGCGTTCGGATCGGGAAAGTTCAGAAAATTCTGCCGGCATTCAGGGCTCTCAGCGGCGAAAGGTCTCGCGATGCCAGACATACAGACCTGCGCTGGCGATCACAAGGGCACCGAGCATGGTCCAGTTGTCGGGCAGCTCCGAGAAGAACAGCGCGCCCCAAAGCGAAGCAAAGACCAGCCCGGTATAGGAATAGGGCGCCAGCATGCTTGCCTCGCCCTGGCTGAAGGCGCGGATCAGTGCGAGTTGCCCGATCGTGCCAAACAGCGTGATCGCCCCGATCAGCCCCCAGGCGGTCAGGTCGGGCGTCTGCCAGGCAAAGGGCACGGCAGCGGTTAGCAACACGGTGCCCACCAGCCCGGTATAGAACAGCGAGGTCCAGACATCTTCATCCGGCCCCAGGCGGCGGGTCAGCAGCGAATAGGCCGAATAGCACCCGGCGGCGGCAAGCGGCAGCAGTGCGGACAGCGAAAACACCGCGCTGCCGGGGCGAAGGATGACAAGCGCCCCGATCAAGGCGACGATGATGCCGCCGATCCGGCGAATCCCGAGCGGCTCCGACAGGAACAGCGCCGCGCCGAGCGTGATCAGCACAGGGTTCAGCGCCATGAGCGCCGCCGCGTCAGACAGGGGAATCATGCTGATCCCGGTGAAAAAGAATGCGGTTGCGCCCATCAACAGGATCGAGCGCAGGAACTGGAGCATCGGATGTCGGGTGCGGATCACGGTTTTCAGGCGGGGCGCAATCAGTACCAGAACCAGCGCCATCTGACCGGTGTACCGCGCCCAGACCGTGGGCAGGATGCCGATGCGCGGTGCCAGCGCCTTGGCCGAGGCGTCCATCAGGGTGAAACAGAAAATCGCCGTGATCATGAGCAGGATGGCCCGACCGCGCACATCGCCGAGAATATTATCGCCCATCACGGTGCCATGCGTGGGCAAAAAGGGAAAAGTCGTGTCGGTTGCACCTGGGTCATGGCCCGGTGATAGTTGCTATGTTCAGCACTGTCCATCTCAGGCTTGGTTTTGCCGTGCATTGCCGGCGGCACCTGAGATTGAACCGGTTCGGATCAGGCCTCTGGCGTCAATCCGGCATCATGGACCGCCGCCTGACATCCGGACATTCGGCATGTCGGGTGTTGCCTGCAAGCGCACATGTACAACAGCGCGGCATCCGTTGCGGTGCACATGGGTTATTCTTCGGGCTCTTCGGGCACCACCAGTTCCAGTTCACCGGCCTGTTCCTGGGTTCGGATTGCCGCGATCACTTCTGTCATGGCGGCCTCGCCATCGCGTGCCTTGACCTTGCCCTTTTCCTCGACCTCTTCGCGCACGCTGTCCGCCAGGCGGCTGGGCATGTTGCCGAGCAGGAATTCCGCCGCTGCCTTGGTATCGTCTTCGGTCGCTGCCGCGAGGGCGGTGACCAGAACATCCTGTTCCACCGCGCGCACCAGCCCGGGCACGTCGCGCGGACGGATGCGATCGGGGATATGCGCAAAGATGAAGATCGATTTGCGCACCGTGCTGGCAAATTCCTGATCGGTTTCGTCCAGACCTGTCAGCATGTCGTCACGGGTGGCGGCGGCAGACTGGTTGAGGATCGCGCCGATGCGCGCGCCGGGGGCGTCATCAAAGGCGACAGGGGCCTTGTGGTCAAGCTGCGACGCCAGCGACAGGCCGATCCGGTCCACCGCGTCGGGGGTGACATCGCCGGTTTGCGACACCGCATAGGTGATGCGCCGCGCCAGCGGGCCGGGCAGGGCGCCAAGCAACTCTGCCGCCTTGGCGGTGTCGAGCTTTGACAGCAGCACGGCGGCAACCTCGATGCACTCGGCCTGGGCCATGCGAACCAGGTCTTCGAGCGGCAGCGATCTGAGCCGCGCCCAGGGATCGCCCGCCTGTCGCACGCCGGCCTCCTTGCGCAGGCGCGCGGCGGTTTGCGGGCTGATCTTGCCGTCCATTGCCGAAATCGCCTCGGCCAGCCCCTTGGGAAAGGACAGCCCGACGCCATCCAGAACCCCGGCAAATTCCTCGACCACCGAAAACAGCGTCGTCCGGTCCACCAGACCCATCGACCCCATCTGTTGAATCAGCCGGGCCTGCAACTCATCGGGCAGGTCCTCGAGCGGCAGGTCCGCGCCCTCGTTCAGCAACAGGCGTACGACAATCGCCGCCTTGGCCTTGGAATCAAGCGCGCTGACGGGCGGCGATGCCGGCGATTGCGAAGTGACATTGCCCGTTGCCGCCATCGGCAATGTGGAAACCTGTGTAAGCTGCTGCATGCTCTGGCCGCGCCTTCATGACCTGATCCTTGAACCAGGCCAGACTAGGCCGGAAGCCGTAAACAAAGCCTGAAAATCAGTAACTATACGTCACCCCTGTGCGGATCGCCTCGCGCAAGGACGCCTCGGCCCAGCTTCCGGCTCCGGCGCGGTCCTTGATCTCGTGCCATTGCGCGATGGCATCGTCGATCCGGCCCTCTTCGACAAATCCCTGACCCATGTAGGACCGGGCCAGGATATTGTCGGGATTGCGCTCGATCGCGCGGGCATAGAACAGGTTCGCCAGTTCGAGATTGCCCAGCTTGCGATGGGTGAACCCCCAATAGGTCAGTACGCGGTCATCCGATTGATCCGGCATCGCGATCAGCACAGCCTGGGCATCGTCATAACGGCCCGCATAGGCAAGCTCGCGCGCGGCGTCATAGAGCCCGTTCCCATCCAGCGAGGCGTCTTTGGGAGTCACACATTTCTGCGTCGCCGGGTCCCAGACTTTGACCCCCTTGCAGGATTTGGTGGTGTTGGTCGGTTTCGGCGGCGCATCGTCACTGGCGGCAAAGGCCAGCCCCGGCACGGCGAGCAGCAACGGGATAAGAAAGCGCATGTTCGGCTCCAACTTGTTCAGTTCAAACGGGAATTCGGTAACACGTGACAAGGCGCGCGGAAAATCCGGCTCTCCGCGTGCGCAATGTCACCTTTGCGTGGTCTCAGCTGCTGGTCTGGGCGACGCAGCTTTGGGATACCGCATCCCATGTCATGCCGGGGGCACAGGATTGTGCCTGGTGTTCGCGATCCGAGCACATGGCGAATGACAGGGCGGGCAGGGTAACAAGCACCAGGGCTGCTGCGACAGTCTTGAGGGTCATGAATGATCTCCAGTCAGGTTTCGAGCATTGATCTTGGGCATTACCGGAAACTGTAGCGCGCATGCCGGATATCGCAAAACGAAAATGGCCCACATTGGCGTGATCGCGCCAATATGGGCCATGACCGCAGGAATTGTCCGCAGGTGCTAGTCCTTGAAAACCCGCGCGAAAATCGTGTCCACATGCTTGGTGTGATAGCCGAGATCGAATTTCTCCTCGATCTCTTCGGGCGACAGCGCTTTGAGCACGTCCGCATCGCCAAGCAGCTCGGTCTTGAAATCCTTGCCTTCTTCCCAGACCTTCATCGCGTTGCGCTGGACCAGCTTGTAGGAATCTTCGCGCGATACGCCTGCTTGCGTCAGCGCCAGCAATACCCGCTGGCTCATCACGAGGCCGCGGAACTTGTTCATGTTGGCCAGCATGTTGTCGGGATAGATCACCAGCTTGTCCACCACCTGGGTCAGGCGCGCGAGGGCGAAATCCAGGGTGATCGTGGTGTCGGGGCCGATGTTGCGCTCGACCGAGGAATGGCTGATGTCACGTTCGTGCCAGAGCGCGACGTTTTCCATCGCCGGCACCACGGCCATGCGCACCAGACGCGCCAGGCCGGTCAGGTTCTCGGTCAGCACCGGATTGCGCTTGTGGGGCATCGCGCTGCTGCCTTTCTGGCCCTTGGAGAAAAATTCCTCGGCTTCCAGAACCTCGGTGCGCTGCATGTGGCGGATCTCGGTGGCGATGTTCTCGATCGAGCTGCCGACCACGCCAAGCGCGGCAAAAAACGCGGCGTGCCGGTCGCGCGGAATGACCTGGGTGCTGATCGGTTCGGGCTCAAGTCCCAGCTTGGCACAGACATGCTCTTCGACCGCCGGATCGATATTGGCAAAGGTGCCGACCGCGCCCGAGATCGCACCGGTGGCAATCTCTTTGCGCGCCGCCTTCAGGCGGGCCATGTTGCGGTCCATCTCGGCATAAAAGCGGGCAAAGGTCAGCCCCATGGTGGTGGGTTCGGCGTGGATGCCGTGGCTGCGGCCGATGCGCACGGTGTCCTTGTGTTCGATCGCGCGGCGTTTGAGCGCCGCAAGCAGGCCTTTCATGTCCTCGATCAGGATGTCCGCCGCGCGCACCAGTTGCACGTTGAACGTGGTGTCGAGCACATCCGAGCTGGTCATGCCCTGGTGAACGAACCGGGCCTCGTCATTGCCGATGATTTCGGCCAGATGGGTCAGAAAGGCGATGACGTCATGCTTGGTGACGGCCTCGATCTCGTCGATGCGGGCAACGTCAAACTCGACATCCCTGGCCTTCCAGACAGCGGCTGCGTTTTCGCGCGGGATCACCCCGAGATCGGCCTGGGCGTCACAGGCATGCGCCTCGATTTCGTACCAGATGCGGAACTTGGATTCCGGGCTCCAGATAGCGACCATGTCGGGGCGGGAATAGCGGGGGATCATTGGCAGCGGCACCTTTTTGTGATTGTGCAGGACTTGCGCCGCCTCATAGACCGGTGGTGCCGTGGCGACAAGTCGGGAGAGATGAGATGAGACGGTTTGCCCGGACTATGCGGATGTGTCATGCCTGAACGGGCGCGTGTCTTGCAGTATTTTGCCGGCCGCTGGAGCTTGCGGCGCGAGATCGATCATGCGGATGGCACGCGGGCGCGGTTTGACGGGCATGCGACCTGGAGTGCCGATGGCGACCGGTTGCGCCTGGAGGAAACCGGTCTGCTGCGCATCGGCGATGGCCCCCCGTTCACCGCGACACGCCGGTATTTCTGGCACCCGCCCCTGTCGGTGCATTTCGACGATGGCCGGTTTTTCCACGATGTCCCGCCCATGGGCGGTGATACCGGGCATTGGTGCGCGCCGGATCAATATGACGGCGCATATGATTTCACACCATGGCCCGAGTTTCGCGTGATCTGGCGCGTTTCGGGGCCGCGAAAATCCTATCGCATGAACAGTGTCTATCGCAGGATCGGCGGCTGATCCGTGCCCGTGGCCGACCGGCTTTCAGCATCTTTACAGATCGTCGGCACGGTGAGAGGATCGGGCCGAACAAAGGACATGCCGGAATGCCGACACTCCCCTCGCTTGCCGCCGCGATCCTGGCGGTGTCGCTTGGCCTCGCCGCCTCCACCGCCGGGGCCGATACCCCGGTGAGCTATACCGAAGGGGGCAGTACGCTGTTCACCTTCGATGCGCCGGATTTCTGGACCGTCCATGTGGGCGGGCCGCGCGATCTCGCGGATCCCAGGACCCGCGACACCCGCCCCGTGAACCGCGTCATCGGGTTGCAGCCCGCGACCGGGCAGGGTGTATGGGTGGGTTTTGTGTCGCCACCGGGCGTCAGGACTTTCAGCGATGCACGGGACTATCTGGCCGAGATCGGGCCGTTCCTCGTCAGGGACTCTGTTGTCGAGCGGCAGGGCGAGCGCTTGATCGGCGGACGGGCGGCCAGAACGCTCGCGGGTCATGGGCGGCGCAATGGCCGGGCGGTGAGTTTCACCGCAGTTGCCATCGACCTGCCGCGCGATCGCATGGCCATCGCCGTCGTGGTGATCGAGGCCGGATCGCCCACCGACGGCATCGCCGGGGTCAACCGCATGTTCGCCTCGTTTCGGGCGGGGAGATAGCCCATGGCCGGTTCTGTCGGAATGCTCCGCAAATCGTTGATCGCCTTGGCTTTTGCCGGGTCTGCGCTGGCTCTGTCGGCCTGTGATCCCGCGTCGACCAGCGTCAATGCCGGCGTTGGCATCTATTACGATTCGATGCTGTGGAACGATTATTACTATCACGGCGCAAGGCCACCGCATCGCCCGCCACCGGGTACACGCCCGCCCGGGCACCGCCCGCCGCCCGGTGCCCGACCGCCGCGCCCGTCCCACCCGATCGCGCGGCCTCCCACCGCACGTCCGCCGATCCACCGGCCGCCGGGCGGGGGACGGCCCCGCAGGCGTTGATTCGCCAGCCGGAAACAATAGGCCAAAGACCCGCAGATTGCGCCCCGTGTAGAAACCGGTCGCTGCCACGAAATAGCTTGGGGCCCGTTGCCCGACGCTGTGCAGGGAACGCAAACCAATCGCGCGATCCTGGGGTGTTTCGCGTATGTGGCGGCGGAGGAACATGGGTCAAAACAACTGAAAGATGACTCGATTTGCCGGTCTGTACTCTTGCGCAGGTCAATCTTTTGGTAACGGAGAACGCCGAATGTCACTTTGCCCGCGACGACGGAATTGGCCACGCCCTCCGCGAAAAATGTCAACCAAGTGGCATTCTCTGATTGTCAGATGGCCCGAGATCGGCTCTCAAATGTTGCGGCCGACTGGCCCGGCGTCATGGTCTCCCAAGCCGGGCATGGCGGGAATTGCGTAGTTATCGAAATGGAAGACGAATATGGATATTACCGGAACCAACAGCAGAGACATTCTGAACGGCACATCGGATGCTGACAACATCAGCGGGCTGGGCGGCAACGATCTTCTGAAAGGGTTGGGCGGCAACGATTTCCTGGACGGTGGAAATGGCCGGGACACGCTGCGCGGCGGCAGCGGGGACAATTACTTTGTCGGCGGCGCGGGCGATGACACCTATTTGCTGAGCGGAACCTATGAAACGGTCGAGGTCGGGCTTGGCGAGGATCTCGTCGATCTCAGCTCGTTTTCGATGGGCGACGGTTTTCTGACGCTGTTGCCGCATGCCGGTGCCCTGGGGCTGTTTGCGCTTATCGATGGGGAAGAGGATTTTGGCGTCCTGCGTATCGATAACGGCCTGGACGAAGAAGGGCTGGTATTCTTCGAGGATCTGAACAACGCGCTGCAACTTGACTATTCCAAGCCCGAAGGCGGCATGGGGATCATCGGCACCGCCTTTGACGACATGTTCCTGATCGATCCCGGTGCGCAGGGCTGGATTCAGATCCGGCCCGGCGAAGGCGAGGACCTGATCCAGATCGAAGGCACCAGCGGAACGGTGCGGCTGGATTACATGGACCAGACCGACGGCATCTTTGCCAACCTGAAATTCGGCACCGTTGTCGATGGCAGCCCGGGATTCACCATCGACCGCATCGTTGGCGAGGGGCATGTTTCGCAATTGCGCGCCACGGATCACGACGACATCATCTATGGCAGCAAGGAAAACGAGACGTTCATCCTGCGCCAGGGCGAGGATTTCGTCTCCGGGGGCGCGGGGATCGATACGGTCAGATATGACCGGTCGGGTGTCGAGGCGGTAAGTGTCAACCTGAGCCAGCGCTCGGCCACCGGAATCTGGAACGGTGAAGAGTTCAGCCACACCCTGAACAACATCGAGAATGTCCGCGGGTCGCGCAATGACAACGACCGCCTGATCGGCAGTTCAAAAGACAACCAGATCGACGGGCGCGGCGGGGCCGACACCATTCAGGGCCGGGGGGGCGACGACACGCTGATCGGCGGCGACGGTAATGACAAGTTCATTTTCCGCAACAATGACGGCAATGACGTGATCGTTGATTTCAATACGGCGAGCAACGCGGAAAAGATCAACCTCAAGGCGGTGTCCGAGATCACCAGTTTCAATGATCTGGTGTCGAATCATCTGACCGAGACCCCGCTCTATGTCGACGGTTCGCCATCGCCGGTTCAGACCGCCTTTATCGATGACGGGGCCGGGCTGACGATCCTGCTGCAAGGGGTGCGCATGGCTGACCTGGACAGCGGCGATTTCATATTCTGAGCCGGGTGCGCGCCGGGCGGTTTGCGGACCGTCTGGCGCGCGTCTCAGTTCATCGGTTGCAGCAGCACCACGTAAAACGCCGTACCCTTGTAGAGTGCGGCGCTGACCGTGGCGTGGAACTGTCCGATGCGCTGGTGCTTGATATGGCGGCAGATGCTGGTCTGGGTGATGCCATGCGCCAGGATGCCGTCGGGCCGCTCCGCGATTTCGAGATCGAGCCCCGCATAGTCGAACATCGACCGTGTCCAGGGGCCGAAATTGCCCGCGTCGAAATTCTGGCGGGCCGTCTTGTTGGCATAGCGCACGATATGATCCGCATCCACGATGAGAACCGAAGCGGGCAGAATCTCGAGCCCCGCGCGCAATTCATTCTCGGGGTTGTTGGATGTCAGGAACTGCACCACCTCGCCGGTTTCGTCGACGACCGGCACGATCAGGCGACGCCACAGGGTCACGAATACCTGATCCGGGGGTTGGTGCACGGTCAGAACCCGCTCCTTGCGCTGGCGGGTGTCGTTGAAAATCGCGTCATAGAACCGGCGGATATGATCGGGGAACGCGGCAGTTGTCTTGCCGGTCATGTCGCGCCCGTAAAAGCGCGTGATCCCCTGTCCGAAATGCCGGTATCGATAGCCGGTCTCCTCCGGATCCGGTTCCAGAATGGCCAGCCAATCCTTCATCGCGCCGAAATAGGCAAGGTCAAGATGATCCAGCGCGATGGTCTGCGCATCGGCAGAGAGCCGGTCGCAGGCGACGTGAAACGCCGCCGTCGCCCGGCATTCCACCATGCCAAGCTGCGGGCGCCACATCACATAGGGGGCAGGCGATCCCGCCCGCGCAAAGGCATCGGCGATATCGGCGCAGTCATATGACAGCATGCCATCGGGCGGGTCGGCTTTGCTAGGATTGGCTGGGTCTGGCGCCATGGTCGCATCCAATCGTCAAGCGGGAAACAATTTGCAACAATCCGTGATTATTGTCTCATTAATGATTACGAAATCGTTAATCCTGGGCTGGGCGGAAATTTGCCGCAGCCCTGCGGTCGATGATACAGGTTGATCTCGCCGCTGTCTCGGGTGCGGTGGCGCATGATCCGAAGGCCGGTGGCGGGTGGCGATTTGCGGTTCCCTTTGCCCGCGCCGCTGGCTAGCGTTTGCCGCAACTTGGCTGTGGCAGGGGAGCGTTGACATGAACCGGCTGGATGAAACCGCGAAGGGGGTGTTTACCATCGCCGTCACGCCGTTCCTGCCGGACGGCGCACTTGATCTTGCCAGCATCGACCGGATGGTGGCGTTTTATGCCGAACAGGGCGCAACCGGGCTGACGATCCTCGGGATCATGGGCGAGGCGGGCAAGCTGTCGGCGGACGAATCCGAAACCGTGATCCGGCGGGTGGTGGGGCGCACGGAACTGCCGGTGATCGTTGGGGTCTCGGCGCCCGGTCTCGCCGCGATCCGGTCGCTGGCGGAGCGGTCGATCGAGATCGGTGCCGTCGGCGTCATGGTGGCTCCGCCCTGGTCGCTGAGGACCGATGCGCAGATACTGGGCTATTACCGCGATGTCTCGGCAACGCTTGGCGATATCCCCTTTGTTTTGCAGGACTTCCCGCTGGTGACGAATGTTGTCATCTCGGCCGGAACCATTCTGAAGATCGTGGAAGAGTGCCCGAATTGCGTGATGCTCAAACACGAAGACTGGCCGGGGCTCGACAAGATCGGGGCGCTGCGCACTGCCTCCGAGGCCGGCGCGCGGCGGATTTCGATCCTTTGCGGCAATGGCGGTCAATTCCTGCCCGAAGAGTTGCGGCGCGGCGCCGACGGGGCCATGACCGGGTTTGCCTATCCGGAAATGATGGTCGGGGTTGTTGCCGCGCACCAGGCGGGTGATGCCGAGCGGGCGCAGGATATCTTTGACGCCTACCTGCCGGTCATCCGCTATGAAAGCCAGCCGGGCCTGGGGCTGGCGGTGCGCAAATTTATCCTGGCGCGGCGCGGGGCGATTGCCCATGACACGGTGAGACGCCCGGGCCAGCCCCTGTCTGCGGGCACCGTCCGCGATCTGGATTTCCTGATGGCGCGGCTTGAGCGTCGGTTGGCCGAGCTTCAGTCATAGCCGGTCATTTCCAGGTAACCGCGGCCGCTGTGGCTGCCGCTGACGCGGACGGGGCCTTCCCAATAGGCAAAGGACGTGCCCATCCAGCTTTGCGGGTTCAGCGCGGTGACCGTCACGTCCAGATTCTGATCGGGCAGGGCGACGCGCCATGTGGTTGGCACGCGCCGGCCCGCAACAAGGCTGGTGGCCACCGGGTCGACCTGGAACGCTCCGTCGGGCAGGGCCCGGCTCGACCCGTCGGCGTCGATCCATGTTGCCGAGGTGTAACCCGCCCTGCCATCGCGCAAACGGAACCCCATCATGCGCGCGCCGCTGTCAAAAGAGAGCGAGAACCAATCCCATCCGCTCTGGTCCTCGGCCAGCGGTTGCGAGGACCATTCGCGGTCCAGCCACCCCTGACCGGTGACACGCACCGGCCCCTGTGGCAGGTGCAGGGTGCCGCTCACGGAATAGGCCGGTTGGGAATAATAATAGCTGGCCCGCCCGTCTTTGGTCTTGGTCGAAAACCCGCGATCCCCATGCAGCACGAGGGGGCCATCCGCGTGCAGGTGCAAATCATAGTGAAACGCCATGCCCCGTGCGGTCAGACGCAGGTCGGACAGGCCGCCGTCCGGCTGACCTGTCATCTGCCAATCGTCGATCCATGCGGAAAACGGCGCGGCCGTAACCCCCGCCTGGCCAATTCCGCCGCGGGCGAGGCGTTCATCGAACAGATGGCTGTCCTCGCTGGTGACGGCGGCATGGGCCATCCACACCTGCGGCGAGTGCCAGCCATCCGCTTCGCGCGGTTTCAGGGCCGAGCGGAACAGCGTCCACTGGATGCCATAATCGCGACCGTCATCCCCGGTCAGGGTCGCGGTCAGATACCACCATTCGATGCGGAAATCGGGATGCGCGCCGTGATCGGCTGGAAAAGCAAGGGCCGTACCCCGTTGCGGCAGCGCGAACCCCTCCGCATCGGTGCCCAGCCCGGCAAACCCCTGTGCCGATGCGATCTGGCCGAGCAGCAGGAATATGGCGGTGCAAATCCTAGCGTTCATTGCTGAAGACCTTCAACATGTCAGCGGGCGGAGTGCTGCGCAGACGCCGCGCGGGGATGATCGCGGCAACCGCTCCGGCCCCCAGGGCAAGCAGGGCAAGCCGCGCCCAGTCGAGCGGGAAGAGGTGAAGTGGCAAGCGCCAGCCAAAGGCCTGGACGTTGATGATGGCAAGCAGAACCCAGGCCAGTGCCAGCCCGAGTGGCAGTGCCAGGCAGGCAGTCATCGCGGTAAGCGCCACGCTGCGCAGAACCTCAAGCCGGGCGAGCCGCCGGCGCGTCAGGCCAAGCGCCCAGACCGGCGCAAGCTGGGGCAGGCGCAGGGTCCAGAGGGTCAGCAATGACGTCAGGATGGCAAAGCTGGCAACGCCCAGCGTCAGGATATTGAGCGCCCCGGTCACCACGAAGGTCTTTTCAAACACCCCGAGCGAGCGCGCCTTGATCGTCGACTGATCGACAATCGCGGTAGTCGGCAGATCGAACTGGGCACGCAATGCGCTTGCCAGCATTGGGGCTTGGTCGCTGGGAACCCGCACGCCGAACTGCCGGTTGGATACTGCCGGGAACAGGCGCAACAGCGCGGCCATCGACAGGATGGCCTGCGGATTCGGATTGCCGAAATCGGAATAGACGCCGACGATCTCTGCGCTCTGACCGGCGGGCAGGGCGATCCTGTCGCCGGGCCACAGATCCGCGCGGCGCGCGAGCTGTTCGTTGATCAACGCCCCGCGATCGTTGTGCAGCCGATCCCAGACATCGGGCGTGGAGCGGATCAGCGGCCAGTGATCGCGATAGGCGGCGTGATCTACCACGCCGTACAGGCGCCCGGGCCGACCGGCGAGGCGGGTTTGCGCATAGCGGATCGGCAGAACCGCATCGCTGCGCGGGATCAGCCATTGATGCAGGGCCGCGCCCTCCTTGTCCGAGCGGGCGGTGACATAGAGTTCGGCGGCCAGACGCTGATCGAGCCAGCCGGTAAAGGTCAGCCGAAAGCTCGACACCATGGTGCCGACGCCGATATTGGTGGCCAGCGCCAGAAGCAGTGCCATCAAGGCCAGCGACAGGCCCGGCATGTGGCTGCGCAGGTCCGCCCAGACCCATTGCGCCACCGGAGCCCGTGCCCGGGCCGCGCACCAGCCAAGCACCTGCCCGAGGATCGGGGGCAGCAGCAGGGCCGCGCCCAGCATCAGCCCCGCCAGCAGGGCAAAGCCCGCCACCAGCCCCTGCGCGAGCCACTGTACCAGAAGTCCCGCGCCAATCAGGCCGAGACCCGCAACCGCCTGCATCCGGTCGCGTCTCGCCGAGCCAAGCCGCCAGCTTTGCAATCCGGGCGCGGCCAGGATCGGCAGCCGATGCAGTTGCCAGAGTCCCTGCCCACCGGCGACCAGGGCACCCAGCACGGCAATCGCAAGACCGCTGGCAATCCAGACCGGGCGCAGGGTCAGGCTGCCCGCGACGGATGCGCCATAAAGGCCGCGCAGGCTGGCGGCGACATCCGGCAGCAGGGCGGCGGCGATGGCATATCCGATGACCAGGCCAAGCGTGCCCGCAACCAGCGCCAGCAGAACCAGTTCCACGAGCAGAAGTTGCATCAGAACCGCCAGCGGGATCCCGAGCGCCCGCAGCGAGCGGAACATCGCCCGCCGTTGCTGAAACGCCAGCCCGACGGTGCCGTGCACGATGAACAGGCCGACCGCAAAGGACAGCAGCCCAAAGGCGGTCAGGTTGAGATGAAAGCTGTCGGTCAGGCGGTTGATTTCGGCATCGTCCTCGGGGCCGCTCAGAACGAGGTCGGGCGCAAGTTTGGCAAGGGGGACAAGGCCAGCCGGCTGATCGGGCAGCACGAGCAGACGGCTGATCTCGCCGGGGCGGTTCAACAACCGTTCGGCCACGGCGATATCGGTAAGCGCGATCCCGACCGGCACATCGCGCGCCACGACGATAGGTGCGGGCAGCGTCGTGCCATCGAGCTGCGCGGCGGTTTCCGGGTGCAGAAACAGACGGCCGGGCGCGGTCAGGATGTCGGCGGGATCAAGGCTCGCGCCGCCAGAGACCGGCGTCGGCGGCGCCGGAAAGCTGAGCGAGTCGACCCCGAGTAAGCGCAGCGCCGTGCCACCCGGTCGCAGGCGGCCCTCCAGCACCGCGGCGAGCTGCCAGCCGGCGCGGCGCAACGCGACATACCGCGCGAGCGGGATCGGGCCTGTCGGTGCGGCAAGGCTGGCAAGGCGACCTGCGGCGAGCTGTTCCGCCGCCTCGGCATAGCTTAGCCGGGCCTGCCCGTTGATTGCCTGCACCGCTGACCATAACCCGGTGGCGAGCGCCAGACCGAACACCAGCGTCACCAGTTGCAACGGCTGTTTGCGCCAATGGGACAGCAGAGCAGCCAGACCCGCCCGCCTCATGACACGCGCCCGCGGCTCAGGTGCAGTTGCCGGTCGAGCCGTTCGGCAATGCGGCTGGAATGGGTCACCAGGAACAGCGCGGCCCCCGACTGGCGCACCAGGTCCAGCATCAGTTCGAACACCAGGTCGCCGGTGCGTTCATCAAGGTTGCCGGTCGGTTCATCCGCCAGCAACAGCTTGGGACGCAGGGCAAGCGCCCGGCCGATGGCAACGCGTTGCATCTGGCCGCCCGACAGGTGCTCGGGATAGCGGTGCAGGTGATCGGCCAACCCCAGGCGCTCGGCCAGGAACGCCACATGCGCCGGGTCGTCGCGTCCGGCAAGCCGCGCGTGAAAGGCCAGGTTCTGGGCGATGTTCAGCGACGGGATCAGGTTGAATTGCTGAAACACCAATGCCACCGTCCTGCGTCGCAATGCCGCCCGTGCCGCGTCATCCATGCCCGACAATGCCTTGCCATCGAGATGGATTTCGCCCGCGTCAAACCCGTCCAGCGCCCCCACCAGATGCAACAGCGTGCTCTTGCCGCAACCGCTCTCGCCGGTCAGGGCCAGCGTGTCGCCCGCCGCTAGGTCAAGTGACACCCCGTTCAGAACCGGGCGTTCCGGATCCGCGCCGGGGTATCGTTTGAGGATGTCTCGCACCGTCAGCAACACGTGATGCCTTTCCTTATCCTGCACGGATGATGGCGCGGATTGCGCCGCTGTCCACCACCGAGCGCGGATGGGGCCAAGATGTCGCGATTACGGCCGAAATCAGCCTCAGCCATTGACAGCCCCCGCCTTCACCCGGCGATATAGTCGTGCCGCAATGCAGAAACGGACCTTGCACCTATGACAGTCGTTCATCAGATTTTCTGGGGAAGCGCGATACTCGGGATTTGCCTGCTGATCCATGTGGGCTGTCTTGCTCTTTGTGCGCGTGTGCTCGAAGCCGTGACGCAACGCATCCGCCATCGCACCCTGGCCCCGCGGATTGCCGTGATGCTGATGCTTGCGCTTGGCATCCTGATCTTTGCGCTGACCATCGAGGTTTGGATCTGGTCGACGCTGTGGCTGATCTTCGGGATATTCCCGAGCTGGAACGAATCGGTGTATTTCTCGCTGGTGACGTTCACGGCGCTTGGTTATGGCGACATTGTACTTGGGCCCGAGGCACGGATTTTCGCGACCTTCGCGGCGGTGACCGGCCTGCTGAGCTTTGGGCTGAGCACCGCGTTCCTTGTCGCGGTGACCAACCGGTTGCTGGCCGCTGACCACCGGGATCACCATCCGGGGCGCGGCAAGCGCCAGTGACCAGAGGCGGTTCAATCGCATGGCAACCGAACGGGCGTGAATTCCGCAGCCAGCCGGCGGGCCAGCCATTGTACCCTGTCCCGGATTTCGTCGCGGATCGCGCCATGCCGGGGAGCGTCGCGCAGGTTGTTGATCCAATGCGCCGGTGGCTGCAAACCCGCCCGCCGGTTCCATGTCATCCCCGCCAGAAGCCGGCGCGCGGCGGGTGGCAATTCGTCGGGAATCGCGGCCCCGCACAGTGTCGCCCAGACCCCGGTCCAGCAGCGTGCAACCGACCACGGGTTATAACCGCCACCGCCCAGAACCAGAAAGCGCGGGCTTAGCTCACGCAGCGCGGCGACGGTGGCCCAATGGCTGTTGTTGGAGAGTTCCAGCCGCGCCAGCGGGTCCTCGAGCAGCGCGTCCGCGCCGCATTGCAGCACCACCGCGTCGGGGCGGAACTGTGCCACGGCGGGCAGCAGGACCCGATCGAGGATCAGCGCGTATTCCGTGTCGTTCAGGGCGCGCGGCACCGGCAGGTTAAAGCTCGCGCCCCCGGCGGTATCCGCAAGCGCGCCGGTAAACGGCCAGCGGTTTTCCTCGTGTACCGAGATCAGGCGCACGTCCTGCGCCCCCAGGAACGCTGTCTCGACCCCGTCGCAATGGTGGGCGTCGATATCCACATAGACAATCCGGCCAAGCCCTTGGCGTTGCAACGCCTTGATCGCCAGGACCGGGTCATTGAGATAGCAGAACCCGCTGGCCCGGTCGGCCAGGCCGTGATGGGTGCCGCCGCCCGGCACATAGGCGACGCCGCCATTGGCGATCTGCGCTGCTCCGAGCAGCACCCCGCCCACCGAGGTCGCGGGGCGGCGGAACATGTGCGGATGGATCGGGTTCGAAAACGTCCCGAGCCCGTGGCGGTCTCGCATGGCCTGGCTGACCTGCTGGCTGTGTTCGGCGGCTTGCAGCGCGGCAACGTAGTCCGCGGTGTGAAAGGCCCGCAAGACCACCGGCTTGGCACGGGGGCTCGGGCGGTACTGTTCAGCAGGCAACCAGTTCATGGCGCGGCAGAGATCCGTGACCGAGGGCACGCGCGGAATGGCAAGCGGGTGCTTTGGTGCAAAGCTCGACGCGCGGTAGATCCGTGCGCCGACAAAGATCGGGTCGGGAGCGTCGCTCATGTGGATGCAGACCCGTCAGAGGTTCCGGCCGCCGTATCCGTTGCGCTGGCCAATTGCCCATCCTTGGACATCAGGATCGCAACCGGGCGCATGACGGGGATCTGTGCGAATACGATCAGCAGGCAGACCGTCAGCGGAACGCTCATGAAGGCACCCAGAAGTCCCCAGATCGCCGACCAGAAGGTCAGGGCGAGGATCACCATGAAGGTCGACAGGTTCAGCGACCGACCGGTCAGCGCCGGATCGAGAAAGTTGCCGATTAGGAACTGCACCGTGCCGCATCCAAGCGCGATGACCAGAAACGGCGAGACGGTGTCGAATTGAACCAGCGCCACCAGCGCGGGCAGGATCACCGCCAGCACCGAACCGATCGAGGGGATGAAGTTCAATGCAAATGTCAGCACCGCCCAGGTCTCGGCAAATTCCAGGCCCAGCCAGCGGAACACCGCATAGCTGAACAGGGCGGTGAGGCCGCTGACAAAGGATTTGACGCTGACATAGCGTTGCAGGCTGCTGCTGATGGCGTCGGTGATGCCGTGGATCTCGTTGCGCAGTTTCCGGTCGCGTGCGGCGCGTTCGATCTTGACGCCGAACACCGTGCGCTCGCCGATCATGAACACGACGTAAAGGCAGATGAGAAAGAACGTGCTGAGAAAGGAACCGGCGCTGCCGATGGCGCTGACCGCGAGGCGCGACATGTCGATCTGTATGAAATTCGTGCGGATAAAGGCCACGATCTCTTCACCCAGAAGACCGGCGATGCGCGCCAGCGCCGTATCCATCTGGGCCTCGTAATGGGGCAGGGCACGGGCGAATTGCGAGGCCTGGCTGGCCAGTACCGAGGTCACCGCGAACAGCCCCATGAGCGCCGCCGTGGTGCCCAGCAGATAGCCCAGCCAGCGCGGCGGATGCCAGCCGCCGATCCGCAGCCCGGTGATCCGGTCGCTGAGCGCGGTGATGAGAACAAAGATCAGAGCCGCCAGCGCCAGCGGCATGAGAAACCCGGCACCGGCATAAAGCCCGCTGATGACCAGCGTCGCGATCAGCAGGATGTCGCGCCAAAAGGCCAGCGCCGATTTGCGCGCGGTATGCGGGGTCGTGCCTGACGGGTCCCGAGAATTCACCTTGCCACCTGTTCGCCCGATCCGGGGCCGGCGTGTCGCGGCCCGTGCCCATGGATCGCCCATTGTCTGACCGTGACCGATGAAAGTCACCGGGCGATGTTGCATCCCGTGCCGCGGTTGTGCAACCTCTCCGCGATTGCCCCGGCGTTCCGGCGCATGGGGCAGACCGCTCATCTTCGCCGATTCAACCGGACCAGGACCCGCCGTGAACACGACCGCATTTTCCACGATCACATTGATGGCACGCGCGCTTGTCGATGCGGCGGCGCGGTTCAATGCCAAGGGCGGCTGGGTAATGAGCAGTCACGTGGCGATGTCGATGATGATGGCGCTGTTTCCCTTTGTTCTGTTCGTGGTGGCCTTGGCCGCGTCGCTGTCGCAGGACATTGACGTGGACAACCTGATCGACCTGGTTTTCGGGTCCTGGCCCGACGAAATCGCCCAACCCATCACCTCCGAAGTGCGCTCGGTTCTGGCTTCGGCCAATTCCGGCCTGCTGACGGTGGGTGGGGTGCTGGCGGTCTATTTCGCCTCGAACGGAATCGACGCGGTGCGCAAGGCGATGATCCAGGCCTATCGCGACACCGAGCCGCGTCCGTTCTGGAAATCCCGGTTGATCTGCATGAGCTTTGTTCTGGTCGGCGGCGCGCTGTTGATGGCGGTTGCCACCATCGGGCTTGCGGTGCCGCTCTACCTGCGTTTTGTCGCGGATGTGGTGCCCTCTGACGTGATGGGATGGCTGGCCAGCGATACCTTTGCGACCCTGCTCGCGGTGGTGCTGCTCGGGGCGGGGGTGGCCGCCTGTCACATCTGGCTGCCGGGGCATCGCCATACGCTGTCGCAGATTTTGCCCGGCGTGATACTGACCATCCTGCTCTGGGGGCTGGCGGGCACCGGTTTTTCCTTTTATCTCGCCCGTTTCGCCAGCTACAGCGCCACCTATGCCGGGCTGGCCGGGGTGATGGTGGCGTTGATTTTCCTCTACCTGATGTCGGCCCTGTTGATCCTTGGGGCAGAATTCAACGGCGCGCTGGAAAAGCGGGCGAAACAGGACCGGGCACGGCTCAGCCCCTGAACCCCATCGCCACGACGAATTTCTCTGAACTGTCCGAGCGGGACGAGGGCGGCTTCACATGCGCGACCCTGGTGAATTTCTGCTTGAGCAGTTTCTGCAATTCGCCCTCGGCCCCGCCGGCGAGCACCTTGGCGACAAAAGTGCCGCCCTCTTCGAGCACGTCAAAGGCAAACCAGGCCGCCGCCTCGCACAGTGCCATGATCCGCAGGTGGTCGGTCTGCTTGTGCCCCGACGACGCCGCGGCCATGTCCGACATGACCACGTCGGCGGCGCTGCCCAGCCACGTCTTGACCTGGGTGTCGGCATCGTCTTCCATGAAATCGAGCTGGTGAATCTCGGCGCCCGCCACCGGTTCGACCTCTTGCAGATCGACGCCGATGATGCGGCCCACCGATTTGCCCTTTTTCTCGCCCAATGCGTTGATGCGTTTCACCGCCACCTGAAGCCAGCCGCCGGGGGCACAGCCCAGGTCGACCACCCGCGCGCCGGGCACGAGAAAGCGATATTTGTCATCCAGTTCCATGATCTTGAACGCCGCGCGCCCGCGATATCCTTCGGCCTGGGCGCGTTTGACATAGGGATCGTTCAGCTGCCGTTGCAGCCACAGGGTCGAACTCAGCTTGCGCCCCCGCGCCGACTTGACCTTGACCTTGAGGTCGCGCTGTCCGCGTCCGGACGTGTTCTTTCCTGTCGGCGTCTTGGCCATGGTGCTCACCCAATTCGTATCGCTTTGGTCTCTACTGCCCCGGCCGGATGGCTGCAAGGCGGCGGCGATGCCCTAGAACGGACCGTCTTCGAGAACCCCGTCCGCGCTCATCTGCGCATAGAGCAACCCCTCGCGCAGCCCGCGATCCGCAACCGACAGCCGATCGGTCGGCCAGCACCGCAGCAGGGCCTGCAAGATCGCCGAACCCGACATGATCAGCGCCTGCCGGTCTTCGCCGATGCGCGGGTCCTTGCGGCGTCCGGCGGGACCAAGGCGCAGGTAGTTGCGGATCACCTTGTCGATCTGGTCGCTGCTCATGCGCAACCCGTCAACCTTGGTGCGGTCATATCGCTTGAGCCCGAGATGGCTGGCCGCGACGGTGGTAACGGTGCCCGAGGTGCCGATGATCTGGAAGCCTTCGCGGGCGGGAATATCCTTGTAGGGCGCAAATTCCGAGAGGTTCTCTTCGAAGAACCAGCTCATCAAGGCAAAGCGGGCCGCGTCGTCCTCGACATCCTGGAATTGGTCCCGCAGGGTCGCCACGCCCAGTGGTACGCTGATCCAGTCAACCACCTTCGCGGCGGGAAACGGGCTTTCGGGCGGGTGGAATCCCGCATGCAGGCGCATGATCGCCTTGGGCCGGTCCCGGCGCGGAACCGAGCTGATGTCGATCCAGACCAGCTCGGTCGAGCCGCCGCCGATATCGACCACCAGCAATTGCTCGGTCTTGGTGCTGACCAGTGGCGCGCAGGAAATCACCGCCAGCCGGGCTTCTTCCTCTGGCTGGATGACCTCGAGCGACAGGCCGGTTTCGCGGCGCACCTGGCGGATGAATTCGCGTGAATTCTTGGCCCGCCGACAGGCTTCGGTGGTGACAAGGCGCATTCGCAGAACCTTGTTGCGCTTGAGCTTCTGCTGGCAAATCCGCAGGGCCTGGACCGTGCGTGCCATCGACGACCGTGACAGCCGCCCGGTCCGCTCCAGACCCGAGCCAAGCTGCACGGATTTGGAGAAACTGTCCACCACATGAAACCCGCTGCCCTTGGGTTGGGCAACCAGCATGCGGCAGCTATTGGTGCCCAGATCCAGCGCGGCATAAAGCTCGGATGGATCGGGCGCTTTCGGCGCGGGGCTTTCGACCGCTTTCGGGAACGCGCCCGCACCATTGGGACGCTTGGGCGCCATTCTTCACGCCCTCCGATTTCAAGTTGCCTTCACGATAGGCATGCATTTCGAACTTCGCAAGATGCCCTGACCGCGGCAGCGCTTTATATTGTCACGGGTGCTTGAGATGCGCGCGCGGTGGTTTACGCTTTGTTACGGCTTCGGAGAGGCCGGGGCAGGTCGCTGCGCATGCCCATTCTGTCGAAAACAGGCGTCGCGGGTTCCGGACGGTGCATTAGACAGGGCGCAGGAAGAGGAAGGAATCAGCCATGCCCGACGTCACCGTAGTGTTTTGGCGAGACATCCCGGCCCAGGTTATCGTGGGCAAGGGGCGTCGTGGGGCCAAGCGGCAACTGGACGAACGCTTTGAACAGGCGATCGACCGGGCGGCGATGAAGGTCAACGCCAAGGATACCGACGCCTATCTTGCCGAATGGCGCAAGGCCGCCCCCTACGTGGTCGAAGGCGAACCGGGCGAGGTGGCCGAGGCCGAGGCAGTGCGGCTGGAAACCGAATACGACCGGGACCGGATCAAGGCCCTGATCGACAACGATGGATGGGCATGAGCCCGAGATCTTTCTGGGAGGCCGCGATGGCTTTGTTGAACTTCAGGAAACGTAACTCCCCGGAAACCACCCCGGTGAATGCACAGGTCGAAGCCTTTCTTGAGGGCTACTCGATCGAGGTGATGCCCCGCACCGCCGAGAAGGTCGAGGATTTTCGCGACTTGCTGCCCGAGGGCACGCGGGTTTACATCGCCCATATCGACGGCACCCCGATCGAGGACATGGTCGCCACCGCCGCACGGCTTGCGCGTGACGGGTATCCGGTCATGCCGCATTTCCCGGCGCGGATCATCAAGGACAAGGCAATGCTGGCCGACTGGATCGCGCGCTATCAGGGCGAGGCGGGGGTCGAACAGGCGTTGCTGCTGGCGGGGGGCGTGACCAATCCGGCCGGCGAATTCGACAGCTCCATGCAGCTGATGGAAAGCGGGTTGTTCGACAAGGCCGGGTTCAAGCGCCTGCACGTGGCGGGACACCCCGAGGGCAACCGGGATATCGACCCGGATGGCAGCACGAAGAACGTCGAAGAAGCACTTGCATGGAAACAGAAATTTTCGGAACGCACCGATGCAGAGATGGCGCTGGCGACACAATTCGCCTTTGACGCCAAACCAATCATCGCCTGGGCCGATGGCCTGCGCGAGGCGGGGATCACGCTGCCCATTCATATCGGCATTGCCGGTCCGGCCAAGTTGCAGACCCTGATCAGGTTCGCGATTGCCTGCGGGGTTGGTCCGTCGCTCAAGGTGCTGCAAAAGCGGGCGATGGATGTGAGCAAGCTGCTCCTGCCGTATGAACCGACGGATGTTCTGGCCGATCTGGCGGCGCACAAGGCGGCGAACCCGGATTTCAACATCACCAACGTGCATTTCTTCCCGCTGGGCGGGATCAAGACCAATGCAAGCTGGGCCATCACCCATGGCGGCGCTTCGGGCCGTCCCGCAAACCAGTCCTGAAAGGCCAACCATGACCCGGACCATCGTCGAAAGCAAAACCAAGACCGCCATCATCGGATTCGACCAGCCTTTCTGCGTGATCGGTGAACGGATCAACCCGACCGGGCGCAAGAAGCTCGCCGCCGAACTGGAGGCGGGGGATTTCTCGACCGTCGAAAAGGACGCGCTGGCACAGGTTGCGGCGGGGGCGACCGTGCTCGATGTGAATGCGGGGGTGGTCTACAACTCGAACCCCAATCCGAACGAGACCGAACCGCCGCTGATGACCAGGATGATCGAGCTGGTACAGGGGTTGGTCGATGTGCCGCTATGCATCGACAGCTCGGTGCCGGGTGCGCTCGAAGCCGGCCTTGAGGCCGCCGAGGGTCGCCCGCTGCTGAATTCGGTCACCGGCGAGGAAGACCGGCTCGAACTGGTGCTGCCGCTGGTCAAGAAATACAACGTGCCGGTGGTGGCGATTTCCAATGACGATACCGGGATTTCCGAAGATCCGGACGTGCGGTTTGCCGTCGCCAAGAAGATCGTGGAGCGCGCCGCCGATTTCGGCATTCCGGCGCATGATATCGTGGTGGACCCGCTGGTCATGCCGATCGGCGCCATGGCGACCGCCGGCTTGCAGGTGTTTACCCTGGTCCGCCGCCTGCGCGAGGAACTGGGCGTGAACACGACCTGTGGCGCGTCAAACATCAGCTTTGGCCTGCCCAACCGGCACGGCATCAACAACGCCTTCCTGCCGATGGCGATGGGCGCGGGCATGACCAGCGCGATCATGAACCCGGTGGCGCTGCCGGTGCCGCCCTCCCGGATCGCGGAAAAACGCGCCGAGGTGGCCGCCGCCGGCGTGGTCCTGCCCGACGGCATGGATGATGAGACCTTTGTCACCCTGTTCGGAATGGGCTCGACCAAGTCGCGCGCGGGCAAGGAGATGGAGGCGATCCGTGCCGCCAACTTCCTGACCAACAACGATCCGCACGGGGGCGAATGGATTCGCACCAACAAGGCTCCCGCCAAGGCTGGCGAAGAGGGGCGCGGGCGCGGGGGCCGTGCCGGTGGACGCCGCCGCCGGGCCTGATCCGCGACAGGTGCGGGTAGGACGCGGGTAGGGGATTGCAGACTTGCAGCGGAGGAAATCCCGGGCATAGAGTGTGCGGACAGCCGCGCGCACCGGTTTGGGGCGCGCGGACACCATGGCAAGGGGCGGGCAGGTTCCGCCCCGGATCAGGCAACAGAGGAGAGACGGCATGAGCGACACGGCAAAGGAACTGGCGGAAACCATCCGCGAAATCGAAGAGGTCGATACCTGTATCGCCGATCTCGAGGCCGACGCCCGGCGCGACCCCAAGAGCAACGCGGCGCGCCACAACAAATTCGCCTGCAAGACCATGCGCCGCTACCGCATCCGGCTGGTGGATGAGCGCGACCGCCTGCTGGGCGGATTGACCGGCGACGAATAACACGCTTGCCCCTCCGGCAAATCCTGACATAGCTGTTCCGGAACACGCGGGCGCCACATGGCGGCCGCGCTGCAGATCAGGGGAGGGTGTCGGATTTGTCGGAGAAACCGGGTATGTCGGACCGCGTCGCGGTGGTCACGGGTGGAGCGCAGGGTATCGGGCTTGCGGTTGTCAACGCCTTGCTCGCCAGGGGGGCGCAGGTCGCGGTGTGGGACATGAACCCCGATGCCGCGCAGGCGGCACTGGAGGGGCGGGGGGTGCTGGTTGTCGGTTGCGATGTCTCTGACTGGGACAGCGTTCAGGCGGCCACCCGCGCCACCGAAGCGAAATTCGGGCGCATCGATATCCTGGTCAACAGCGCCGGAATTGCCGGACCCAACGCCACGGTCGAAGAATATGACAACGACGCCTGGCAGCAGATCGTCCAGATCAACCTGACGGGCACCTATTTCACCAACAAATCGGTCATCACCGGAATGAAGGCACGCAACTACGGGCGCATCGTCAACATCGCCTCGATCGCCGGCAAGGAAGGCAACCCCAATGCTTGTGCCTATTCCGCGTCCAAGGCGGGGGTGATCGGTTTTACCAAGTCGCTTGGCAAAGAGCTTGCGGGGTTCGACATTGCGGTGAATTGCGTCACCCCGGCGGCTGCGCGCACGCCGATTTTCGACCAGATGAGCCAGGAGCATATCGACTACATGCTGTCCAAGATCCCGCGCAACCGGTTCCTGGAAGTGGACGAGGCGGCGGCGATGATCGTCTGGCTGGCCAGTGCCGAAAACTCGTTCTCGACGGGGGCAGTCTTTGACCTGTCCGGCGGCCGCGCCACCTATTGACCCCGCCCATTGCAACAAAGGACATGATGATGAAGACCATTGCTGGATTTGACCGCATCGGCGAAGAGAACGCGTTTGCCGTGCTGGCACGGGCCGGTGCGCTGGCGGCGCAGGGCATGGATGTGATCAACCTTGGCATCGGCCAGCCGGATTTCCGCACGCCCGAGCATATCGTCGAGGCCGCGATCAAGGCCCTGCGCGACGGGCACCACGGATATACCCCGGCCACCGGCATTCCGCAGCTGCGCGAGGCGGTGTCGGCGGATTTGCATCGGCGTTTCGCGACCGAGGTCAACCCGGACAACGTGCTGATCGTCCCCGGCGGCAAGGTCACCATGTTCACCGCGATCATGATGTTCGGCGAGCCGGGGGCCGACATACTCTATCCCGATCCGGGTTTCCCGATCTATCGCTCGATGATCGAGTTCACCGGCGCGCGCCCGATCCCGGTGCCGATCCGCGAAGAGAACGGGTTTGGGTTTTCCGCCGAAGAATTGCTGTCGCTGGTCACGCCGGACACCCGGCTGATCATCGTCAACTCACCCGCCAATCCCTGTGGTGGCGTGACACCCAAGGCCGAGGTCGACGCGCTGGTTGCCGGTCTGGCGGATCGTCCGGACATCGCGATCATGTCCGACGAGATTTATGACCAGATGCTTTATGATGGCGAGGAACATGTCAGCCTGCTGAGCTATCCGGAAATCCGCGACCGGCTGATCCTGCTGAACGGCTGGTCCAAGACCTATGCGATGACCGGCTGGCGGCTGGGCTATTCGGTCTGGCCGGACGATCTCTATGAAAAGGCGCGCAAGCTGGCGGTCAATGCCTGGTCCTGTGTCAATGCCCCGGCGCAATATGCGGCGCTGGCGGCGCTGACCGGGCCGCAGGATGCGGTGGGCGTGATGTTGCAGGAGTTCGACGCGCGGCGCCGGCTGGTGGTGGAGCTGCTCAACGACCTGCCGGGTGTCAGCTGTATCACCCCCAAGGGCGCGTTCTATGCCTTTCCCAACATTTCTGCCACCGGGCTCAAGGCCAAGGCGCTGGCCGCGGATCTGCTGGAGACGACCGGGGTGGCAACGATTGGCGGCCCGGATTTCGGCGTGCTCGGAGAGGGCTATATCCGACTCAGCTATGCCAATTCCCAAGACAATATCCGCCGGGCGGTGGAACGGATGGCGGACTACCTGGGTAATCGCTAGGCATCTTCTGCCCCGGCCTGTGTTCAGACCGCATCGGATTGCCCATGACTTGGGCAGTTCCGGTGGCTGAGTGCCGATTGTCGCGGCGACGCCCTTGCATATGACGAAAACATGGGCAAAACAGGCAGACCATGTGCCGATCACCCTGATCGCAGCACAGACGGAGACTTGTTGTATGACCCCCTTTGCTATCGCCGGCGTGCAGATGCACGTTGCCGCGCTTCAATCCAATGTCGAAGGCATGATCCAGAGACTGGACATCCTGATGGCGCGTTTCCCCTGGACCCAGATGGTTCTGTTCAGCGAATTGTCGCCCTACGGCCCGCTGCACCGGTATGCGCAGCCCCGACAGAATGACGCGGTATCCCAGTTCTGCGAAGCGGCGCGTCGGCACAAGGTCTGGCTGATTCCCGGATCGATGTTCATCAAGGGCGAAGACGGTCTGGTGCGCAACACGTCCTTTGTCATCAACCCGGATGGCGACGTGGTGACGAGCTATGACAAGATGTTTCCGTTCCGCCCCTATGAGGCCGATGTCGAGGCGGGCACCGATTTCTGCGTGTTCGACGTGCCGGAAGTGGGCCGCTTTGGTCTGTCGATCTGTTATGACATCTGGTTCCCGGAAACCACGCGCCAGCTGACGGCGCAGGGGGTCGAGGTGTTGTTGCACCCGGTTCTGACCGGCACCACCGACCGGGATGCCGAACTGGCGATCGCGCGGGCCACCGCCGCCCAGTTCCAGTGCTATGTCTTTGACGTGAACGGGTTGGGCGCGGGCGGGGTTGGCAAATCCTGCGTGGTCGATCCCACCTCGATGGTGCTGCACCAGTCGGCGGGCCAGGAGGACATGTTCCCGATCGAAATCGATCTCGACATGGTGCGCCGCCAGCGCGAGGCCGGGATGAAGGGGCTGGGCCAGGTGCTCAAGAGCTTCCGCGACCGTTCGACCGATTTCCCGGTCTATGATCGCAACAGCGGCACCGATGCCTATCTCAAGACCCTTGGCCCGCTCGAAATGCAACGGCAGGGAACCCGCGCCGGACTGCATGTCGACGTGCCCACCGACGCCACCCACGGCGGTGCGGCGGGGCAACCGGATCCCAATTCCGGTGCGGTCACGCCCGTGACGCTTCCTTTTGCCGGCAAAATTTCCAATGGCTGACGGATTCGTCAAACTAACCTGTTGAACTTTTGGTGCAACGATCAGATGCTGGTCCTTCAGGAGGACTTCTGATGCATTCTGTTTCTGACTATTATTCAGCGATCCAACTTCGGGCGGATCGCTGGAGCGCGCTTCGCGACACGACCAGCGCGCTGACCGAGGAGAACTCCGAGAAAAGGCTGGCCACGCTTAGAAAGAAGACCGAAGACCTTCTGAATTCGCTGGCCCTGATCGAGCAATACTGGGCGTTCCCGGGCATGGCGGCGTTTGACCACCTGCGGCGCCAGCTTGGACATGGGAACTATGACGATCTGGCCTTTTCCGTCGGAAGGGTGACCCGCGCATTGACCACAGGCGCCTATCGGCGGCGCAACATCCCGCTGGATCGCGACAGCGCCGACAGCGAGGAGCATGACGACGAGGCGCAGCTGTCTCCCGAGGCGCGTGCCCTCAGCAAACCCTATTTCGAGGTTCTGATTGTCGACAATGTCGGCGAGGACCAGGAGCGCTGGCTGCGCTCGAACATGTCCCGGATGCGCCGCTCCGAAGACCCGTTTGTCTATCAGGCGCTGGTGGTTCCCAGCCTTGAGGACGCGCTGATCGCGGTGCTGTTCAACTACAACATCCAGGCCATCGTGGTGCGGCCGGGCCTGACCCTGCGCTCCAGGACCGAACAACCGATCCTGCACAAATACCTGGACCGGGCAGGGGGTTCGGACCAGTTCGACGAGATGCAGCCCGAGGATTACGGCCCCGAGCTCTGCCGCCTGATCGCGCGGGCCCGCCCGGAGCTGGACGCCTATCTGATCACCGAACGCTCGGTCGAGGACATCGCCGGGCTCGAACTCGGGATTTGCCGCAGGGTGTTCTATAATCAGGAAGATTTCCTGGAGCTGCACCTGAATATCCTGCGCGGGGTACAGTCGCGCTACAAGACGCCGTTCTTTACCGCGCTCGTGGAATATTCCAAGCAACCCACTGGCGTGTTCCACGCCATGCCGATCAGCCGCGGCAAATCGATCAGCCGCAGCCACTGGATCCAGGATATGGGGGCGTTTTACGGGCCCAATATCTTTCTCGCCGAGACTTCGGCCACCTCCGGGGGGCTTGATTCACTGCTTGAACCCCATGGTCCGATCAAGCGGGCGCAGGAACTGGCCAGCCGGGCCTTCGGCTCAAAACAGACCTTTTTCGCCACCAATGGCACGTCGACCTGCAACAAGATCGTGGTGCAGGCCCTGGTCAGCCCCGGCGACATCGTTCTGGTGGACCGGGATTGCCACAAATCCCACCATTACGGCATGGTGCTGGCCGGTGCTCAGGTTGTCTATCTCGACAGCTATCCGCTCAATGAATACTCGATGTATGGCGCGGTGCCGATCCGCGAGATCAAGCACCAGCTTCTGGCGCTCAAGGCGGCGGGCAAGCTTGATCGTGTGCGGATGCTGCTCCTGACCAACTGCACCTTTGACGGGATTGTCTATAATGTCGAACGGGTGATGGAGGAATGCCTGGCGATCAAGCCGGACCTGATCTTCCTCTGGGACGAAGCCTGGTTTGCCTTTGCCCGGTTCAGCCCGACCTATCGGCCGCGCACCGCCATGCACGCGGCGTCGGAACTGCGCGCCCGGTTCAAGACGGGCAAACATCGCGCCGCCTATGAAAAGCAGCAGGCCGACCTGGCCGATGCGGATACCGAGACGCTGCTGAACACGCGGCTGATACCGCCGCCGGATGCACGGGTGCGGGTCTATGCCACGCAATCCACGCACAAGACGCTGACCTCGCTCAGGCAGGGGTCGATGATCCACGTGCATGACCAGGACTTCAAGGGCGAGGTCGAACAATCGTTCCACGAAGCCTATATGACGCATACGTCAACCTCGCCGAATTACCAGATCATCGCCAGCCTTGACGTGGGGCGGCGGCAGGTCGAACTCGAAGGCTTTGAGTTCGTGCAACGGCAGGTCGAAGCGGCGATGTCGATGCGCCGGTCGATTGCCACGCATCCCTTGTTGCAGAAGTATTTCAAGGTACTTGCCGCCGGGGACATGATCCCCGAGAGCCATCGCGAAAGCGGTGTCACCAGCTATTTCGATGCCGAGCAGGGCTGGACCGACATATGGGATTGCTGGCAGCAGGACGAGTTCGCGCTTGACCCGACGCGCGTGACCCTCGCGGTTGGCGGCACCGGGTGGGATGGCGACACGTTCAAGACCGACATCCTGATGGATCGCTATGGCATCCAGATCAACAAGACCTCGCGCAATACCGTGTTGTTCATGACCAATATCGGCACCACACGGTCAAGCGTGGCCTATCTGATCGAGGTTCTGGTCGAGATCGCCAAGGGGCTGGACGACCTGCTGGACGATGCCAGCCGGATGGAACGGCTGGGCTTTGACCGCCGGGTCAGGAACCTGATGGAGGATTTGCCGCCGCTGCCGGATTTCAGCCGTTTCCACGATGCTTTCCGCACCGATCAGGACACGTCAGAAGGTGATATCCGCTCAGCCTTTTTCCTGAGCTACGAAGGGGAAAACTGCGACTACATGGAATTGGACGGCTCGCTGAAACAGGCGCTCGACAGCGGACAGGAAGTGGTGTCCGCGAGTTTCATCATACCCTATCCGCCCGGATTCCCGATCCTGGTGCCGGGGCAGGTGATCAGCAGCGAGATCCTCGCGTTTATGCGGGCATTGGATGTTAACGAGATTCATGGGTACCGGGCCGATCTCGGGTTGCGTGTATTTACGCCCGAGGCACTTGCACAACATGCCGAAACAAATCTGAAAACTGCGGCAGAATAAGAACTGGGAGAAAGACATGGCCTCTAAAGTATTGAAAAACATTTCGGAAATTCGCCGGTTCTTTCACCGCAACGAAGACCCGGTCTATTTCATCTCGGCAACCAATTTCAATTTGCTCGGCATTGATGAATGGGTGAAGAATTTCAAATATATCTGCTACATCGATTGTTATGACGGCAAACACCCGAATACATTCGTGCCGTCCGAACAGCCGCACGCGGAATTCCAGTCGATCGAGGATATCAACAATTACCTGCTGCAACACAAGGAAGTGATCGATTTCGTCAAGCGCCGGGGGGGCAAGCCGAAATTTGTCTTCCTGATGTTCGACGAGGAAACCGAGCGCCTGTCCAAGGAGTTGGGGGCCGATGTGTGGTTCCCCAAGGCCAAGCTGCGCACCAAGATGGACAACAAGATCGAGACCGTTCGGATCGGCAACAAGGCCGGCGTGCCATCGGTGCCCAACGTGCTGGCCGAGGTGAAATCCTATGAGGATCTGAAAAAGACCTGCGACAAGGCCGGGATCGGCAATGACCTTGTTTTGCAATCGGCCTTTGGCGATTCCGGGCATACGACCTTCTTCATCAAGAACGAGGCCGATTTCCGCCGCCACGAACACGAGATCGTCGGCGAGGGCGAGATCAAGATCATGAAGCGGATCGATTGCCGGGGGTCGGCGATCGAGGCTTGCGCCACCAAGGAGGGCACCATTGTCGGCCCGCTGATGACCGAGCTGGTGGGTTTCAAGGAACTGACCCCCTATCGCGGCGGCTGGTGCGGCAATGAAATCCTGTCTACCGCCTTTCCGCCCAAGGTGCGCAACCAGGCGCGCGACCTGACCTTCAAGTTCGGCGAGCAACTGCGCAAGGAAGGCTATCGCGGCTATTTCGAACTGGATTTCCTGATCGACAAGAAAACCGGTGAACTCTGGCTGGGCGAGTTGAATCCGCGCATCACCGGGGCGTCCTCGATGACCAACCACGCGGCCTTTGCCCATGCGGACGCGCCCCTGTTCCTGTTCCACCTTCTGGAATTCTCGCGCAAGAAATTCGATCTCGACGTGGACGAGTTGAACGCCCGCTGGGCCGATCCCGAGATGATCGACAGTTGGTCGCAGATGGTGATCAAACATACCGAGGACAGCGTTGACATCTGCACCCAGGCGCCCGAGACCGGCATCTACAAGATGCTGTCCGACGGTCGGGTGGTGTTTGATCGATTTGACTATCACCGCCGCGCGGTCGAGAGCGAGAACGAAGCGTTCTTCCTGCGCATCCTGCAACCGGGCGACTATCGCTATGAGGGCGCGGATATCGGTATCCTCGTGACCCGCGAGCGGTCGATGACCAAGGGATTCAAACTCAATGAGCGGGCCAAGCGCTGGATCCACGGGATTAAGCAAAGCGTCTCGGCCAAGCCGCTTTCCGTTGCGCAGGCCGAGCCGGCGCTGAGTGATCCTGCCTTCAAGATCATGTAAGGGGTCCGCATGCTCTGGCGTGCAATCAGCGAAGAGACACCCGGCCCCATATGGGCCGGGTTGTTTTCTGAATACTGGCCCGACTACCGGAGATGGTGGTTGCGGGAGGGCGATAGCGTGCGCCCGACCTACATGGAAAGCCGCCAGGCGCTGAAACAGCATATGCCCGAGATGGTGGCGCTCTATGACCAGCTCTGCGAACTGGCGGGGGGCGGCGATCAGGCGTCGCGTTTCCTGAGTTTCTATTGCCCGCCGCCTTACCTGTCGGGATGTTCGCAAGCGATCTGGACCGGCAAGGAGCCGGTGTTGGTGCGCAACTATGATTACAGCCCCAACGCTTTTGACAGCCTGATCCTCAAGACCGACTGGATGGGCCGCTCGGTCATGGGCACGAGCGACGGGCTCTGGGGGCTGGTGGACGGGGTGAACGATGCGGGGCTTGCCCTGTCGCTGACCTTTGGCGGACGGCGTGTCGTGGGCGAGGGGTTCGGGGTGCCGTTGATCCTGCGCTATGTCCTGCAGACCTGCAAGACGACGCAAGAGGCGGGCGAGGCGCTGGCCCGCATTCCGACGCATATGAGCTACAACGTCACGGTGCTGGACCGCAAACGCAACTATCTGACCGTTATGATGTCACCGGATCGCCCGGCGGTTGTCACCCATGCCGCCGTCGCCACCAATCACCAGGAAGCGGTGGAATGGGTCAGCCATGCGCGGTTCACCGCCACGGTCGAACGCGAGCGCTATCTGCTGCACCGCCTGAGCCTGCACCGCGACCCGCAAGAGACCTTTATCAATACCTTTCTCAAACCGCCGCTCTATTCGACGGCCTTTTCGGTTGGCTTTGGCACGCTGTACACGGCGGTCTATCGGCCGCGCAAACGCCAGATGGAAGTGCGTTGGCCGGGCACGGTCTGGCCGCTGTCGCTCAGGGATTTCCAGGACGGAAGCCGCGTTGTCCACCTGCCGGGAAACGAGGCCGCCACCGCCGAGGAGCATTCAGGATAGGCGCGGGCGTCTTGCTGGCGGGTTGTGCGAACAATCCGGGCCAGGGATCGTGCCGGTTCAGGGCCCGGAAACAATTGCCACATCGGCCCAAATGATCGCCCGGACCGCTGCGACGGCCCGCGGTGCCGCGTGCCGATGATCGGTTCCAATTGCCGCTGCGGAAAGGAACGCGGAAAGGCGATTGGCATGGCAAGGCGATGACGCTAAACCGCCATTTGTGTCGCATTCGGGATCAAAGGCCATTGCAATTCGGTGGCTTCCGAATACGCTGACGCGACGTTGAAGGCGGATCGGCACCAAGGCCGGACGCCCGCAATAAAAAGACTGTACCGACCCAACAGGAGGAAAATGGGAATATGGAACGTCGTAAGTTTTTGAAAGGGGCTGCGATTGCAGGCACCGGCGCGGCTCTGGCGGCACCGGCAATCGCACAGGGCGGCAAAACGATCACCATCGTGTCGACCTGGCCCCGGGACTTCCCCGGTCTGGGTCTGTCGGCCCAGCGTCTGGCCGAGCGAATCACGGTGGTTTCCGGCGGCGCGCTGCGGACCGAGTATTTCGCGGCAGGCGAGCGTGTCGGCGCGTTCGACGTTTTCGACGAAGTCGCCAGCGGCAACAGCCAAGCCTATATCGGCGCCGAGTATTACTTTGGCGGAAAGCACCCGGGCTTCAACTATTTCACCTCGGTTCCGTTTGGCATGACCACGCCGGAATGGAACGCCTGGATCAAGTTCGCGGGCGGCCAGGAACTCTGGGACGAGCTGGCCGGTGAATTCGGGCTCAAGACCATCACCTGTGGCGGTACCGGCGCGCAGGCCGGCGGCTGGTTCAACAAGGAAATCCTGTCGCCGGATGACCTGAACGGTCTCAAGATGCGTATCCCGGGTCTTGCCGGTGCGGTGATGACCAAGCTGGGCGTGTCCACCGTGTCGCTGCCGGGTGGTCAGATCTATGAAAACCTGGTGTCCGGTGCCATCGAAGCGACCGAGTGGGTTGGTCCCTATAACGACTACTTCATGAAGTTCTACGAAGCCGCGAAATACTACTATACCGCCGGTATGCACGAGCCGGGCGGCGGTCTGGGCTTTGGCATGAACAAGTCCTGGTGGGAGAGCCTGTCGGATTACGAACAAGCCGTGATCACCGCCTGCTGTAACGAGGAAATGGCGGCGCAGATCGAAGAGGCATCGGCCAAGAACGGCGAATATCTCACCAAGCTGGTGAACGAGCATGGCGTGCAGGTGCGTGCCTTCAACGAAGAGGTCTGGGACGCGTTCGGCAGCGCCGCGGAGGAAGTGTTCGAGGAAACCCGCGATCACTCGCCGCTCGCCGCCAAGATCAACGACGCCTACCAGGCCGCGCTGCGCGAGATCGGTGGCTGGCGTGCCATCGCCGAGATCGAGTTCACCAAGCAGCGCAACCGGATCCTAGATATCGGCTAGACGCCGGGCGCCAACAACCGGGCAGGGGACAGCTTGCGGGCTGCCCCCTGCCATTCTATAGACGCTCCGCTGACCACCCCGCGCGAGACTGGCCCGACGTGAACAACCGGGCCCCATGATTGGGAAAATCGTGATGAACGCTACCACTGAGGCAGAGATTCTGTCGCCTCGCGGTGCACCCGCACCCTATGTACGGTATTTCGGCTGGGCCACATTGCTGGTCCTTCTTGCTTTTTTGATCAATAACGTGCTCATCGTCTGGTATGATTACCCGACGCTCGGGGCATTGTTCTCCGGAGCCGACAGCCGTGTCTGGGTCCTGGTCGCCACCTATGGTCTGGCGCTGGTGCTTGCCGGGTTGCTGGTCATGCGAACGCCGAACCGCACGCTCCGATACGATGCGCGGATCATCAGCGATTTCAACGCCTACCTGATACGCGGCTGCTATTTCGCGGTGCTGTTCGTGGGGGTTGCCGATTTCACCATCGCGTTCCTGCGGGTCGAGGGTCTGTTGACGGCACTTGTCTCGGAAGACATGGCCAAGGAACTGACCCGCTCGCGCTTTATCGGCCCCTATGTCCATGTGCCGCTGATCATCCTGGGCTTTGTCGCCGCGATCTTTTCGCGCACGCTCGGGTTCATCTGGCTGGCGCTGCTGATCGTGGTTGCCGAACTGCTGATCGTGGTGTCCCGCTTTGTGTTTTCTTATGAGCAGGCGCTGATGGGGGACCTCGTGCGCTACTGGTACGCGGCGCTGTTCCTTTTTGCCTCGGCCTATACACTGCTGGAAGAAGGCCATGTGCGGGTCGATGTGCTGTATGCGGGCTTTTCCGCGCGCACCAAGGGGCGGGTCAATTCCATCGGCTGTATCTGCCTTGGCATTGTCACCACCTGGACGATCATCATCATCGGGCTCGGCTCGAAACAGGCGATCATCAACTCGCCGGTGGCGAATTTCGAGGTGTCACAGGTCGGCACCGCCGGCATGTTCGTCAAGTACCAGATGGCGGCGTTCCTCGCGATTTTCGCGGTGACGATGCTCATCCAGTTCGTCAGCTACCTGTTCGAAGCCGTCGCCGATGCGCGCGACGAACCGGGCAAGCGCGAATTCGCAGCTATTTCACACTGAGGCCGCACGTATGGAACTCCTATTTCTCTTCATCCTGATCGTCATCATGGCCTCGGCGCTGGCATCGGGTTTCCCGGTTGCCTTTGCGTTGCCGGGATCGGCGATCATCACGATCGCGCTGGCCGCTGGCAGCGGCTATTTGTTCGCGGGCAATCCAGACGCCTATTTCCATTCGGGCGGGCCATCGCAATGGCTGACCGCGGGGGTGACCAACCTGCGCGGGGTCTATTGGGAGGTCGAACGGGATACGTTGATCGCGATTCCTCTATTCATCTTCATGGGCATCATGCTGCAACGCTCCAAGATCGCCGAAGACCTGCTGGTGACCATGGCGCGGCTGTTTGGCCCGGTTCCCGGCGGTCTGGGCATTTCGGTTGTGTTCGTGGGCGCGCTGCTCGCGGCGACGACTGGTATTGTCGGTGCAACCGTGGTTGCGATGGGGATGATTTCGCTGCCGGCGATGCTGCGCAACAATTATTCGCAATCGCTGGCCACCGGTACAATTGCCGCATCCGGTACGCTCGGACAGATCATTCCGCCGTCGATCGTGCTGATCATCCTTGCCGACCAGCTGGCCAGCGCCTCTGACCAGGCCAGCACCGCGCGCAAAGCGCTCTACAAGGATGCCACCGGTGAGCTCAGCATGCCGAGCGTCTTTGATGTCGCCTCGACCAGTGCCGGTGAAATGTTCCTGGGGGCCTTTGTTCCGGGCATCGTGCTGGTTCTGGTCTATATGGTCTTTATCCTTGTCTACGCGATCCTGCGTCCCAAATCCGCTCCGGCAGTGCCCTATGAAGGCACGCGGGATTTCGGGTTCTGGGTCAATGTCTCGCTGACGCTGATCCCGCCGCTTGCGCTGATCTTCCTGGTTCTGGGCTCGATCATCGCGGGTATCGCCACGGTGAACCAGGCGGGGGCCATCGGGGCCGCCGGTGCGATCATCATGGCCGGTTACCGGATCACCGAAAAAAACAAATTCACCTATTACCCGGCGCTGCTGACCTTTGTCGCGCTCGGTCTGATCGTGTTTGCCCTGTCCAGCTACAACATGAACATCAAGGCGATCATGGTGGTCGGTGGCGACATGACGGGCATCGTGATCGGCGTCACGGCGGTGGTTCTGTTGATTGTCGCGCTGATCTGGAGCGGCATCCGGGTTCTCAAGATCGAGAACACGCTGCACGAAGTGATGATCGAAACCGCCAAGACCACGTCGCTGGTGTTCATCATCTTGCTGGGGGCCGCCATGCTGACGGCGGCGTTCCGGGCCTTTGGCGGCGAAGAGCTGGTTCGTGACTTCCTGAATTCGCTGCCCGGCGGGTTCTGGACCCAGTTCGTCATCGTGATGGCGGTGATCTTTGTGCTTGGCTTCTTTCTCGACTTTATCGAGATCGCCGTGGTCGTGGTGCCGATTGTCGCCCCGATCCTGCTTGCGGATCCCGAGGCCAACATCACCGCCGTGTGGCTGGGGGTCATGATCGGTCTGAACATCCAGACCTCGTTCCTGACGCCTCCGTTCGGCTTTGCGCTGTTCTACCTGCGCGGGGTTGCCCCGGCCATCGTCAAGACGGTGCAGATCTACAAGGGCGTGATATCCTTTATCGCTCTGCAACTCGTGGCGCTGGCGATTGTCGGATATTATCCGCAGCTGGTGAACTACCTGCCGAACCGGATGAGCTTCCTGTCGGAAACCTCGCCGCCGCCACGCAACCCCAAGCTGCAGCAATGCCTCGAAGAATATGTGCTCGATCAGGTGAAGCTGAACGGCGATGCGATCAATGGCGCGATTTCCACGGCCAAGGCGCTCGACCTGTCGGTGCTGCCAGCCAGCATGGCGTCCGGGCTGAAGGGCGGGTTTGACAGCGCATCCAACGCGGTGGCACTGCTTGGTGACATTTCGGCGGGCGAGGCTGCGGTTCAGGCCGCGGCGGGTGAATATCGTCCGGTGATGCGGGTGGTTCGGGATCTGCAAAAGGACATGCGCAAGCTGGATGTCGAAATCGACGAGCTTCGCGAGTCTGCCCGGTTCCTGAACGACGACACCGATGCGGATCGGCGCGCAAGCATCGAAGAGCATATCGCCGAGCTGGAAGCCGAGAAGGACATCATCGCCGCCGACATCCCCGAGAGCTGGGACGCGACGCATGACGCCTTTGCCACCCTGACCAAGGCCGAGGAAACGGCACGGGTACAATATCGTCGGGCGTCTGACGAGGCGGTGGAATCGGCGGCAGAGTTCATCACGATCATGGATGCCAATGCCGAGTTTGCGGCGCTGGAAGCCGACCTGCGGGCCCTGTCCGACCTGGTGGACAATGGCGACCGGGCCGAGGCGGAATCGGCGGTGGACGAACTTGGCAAGACCTTCGCCAAGATCGCCGGCGCGCGTGACGTGTCCTCGCCGCTGTCGCAGGCCCGCAGGGCCCTGCGGGACGGCAAGGAAGATCGTGCCAAGGCCGCGTCGGAATACGCCAAGGCGCTGTCCGCCTATGAAGAGCAACTGCGCTGGCGCGCCGCCGCCGAGCAGACCGTGCGTCCGGGCATAGAAGCTTATATCGCCGGGATCTCGGAGACTGTCGGCGCACGTCAACAGCCGCGCTTCAGCCGCGACCAGGCGCTGTTCCTGGCCAAGTGCAACTCGGTACACCGGGACCTGTCGCTCAACTTCTGAGCGCATCCCGCTGTTCGGACAAAATCGGGCGGT
>NZ_JBNAFZ010000004.1:330255-564934 GCF_049800935.1 Microbulbifer sp. S227A
CATGTGATGCGACCGCCCGATTGCTTTCGGCGACCTGCCAGAGACCGCGCATGTTGTGGCTATCGGATGGTCAAAAGAAAAAAGCCGCTGCGTGAAGCAACGGCCTTTCCCTGGTGCGTTCTTATGTGGACAGGGCGGGGCGTCAGCCGCCCCAGGTGCGGACAACGCCGCAATCCATGTGGACAAAATTCGAACGGGAATAGCGCCCGACACCACCGGCGCTGCAGGCGCTTGCGGCGCGGGCCATCTGGCTAACCGAGCGCGAGGAGAGCCGCAGATCGGCGGCCTGACCCTTCATGTGAAGGGAATTCTTGGCCACGCCCCGCGAGCGGCTGCGCAGCATGGCGTTGGTCTGCGGGCTTCGATAGCCGGACAACAGCATGTAGGGTTCATTGACGTCCATCAGGTTATGCGCGGCGGCCATGATGTCGATGGTGCGCAGGTCCATGCTCTTGGCCTGGTCGGTGCGCCAGTCGCGCATGAAATAGTTGATCTCTTTGACCGCGTCCTTGATATAGTCGCCGTCGATCCAATAGATCATGTCCAGCCGTTCACCGGTGCGCCCGGAATACATGCGGATGCGGCGGATATCGCCACCACCCCGAAGAAACCCTGCTGCGTTGGAAAAGGTTGGAGCCGCTGTCAATGCGGTAGCCGCGAATGCACCCAATAGGGCACGCCGGGAAAAACCCGATGAGTCGTTCTGTCTCATGTCCTGCGCCGTCCTGTACGCTACTATTCCTGCCCGTGCGCGATGTTACGCACACATTCTTACTTCATAGTTACATCCATCCCCTGATGTGTCGTTTTCATGCCACAATCCCGCCCACATTCCAAGCTGGGAATTGTGCGAGGATCATTTCTGCTGGAATTTCGGCGAATTATCGCGCAACGCGCCTGCGCGCGGGTGCTGAGGACGCGATGCAATCGGGCATCAGGGTAACTTGGTGTTAGCCCTGCATGCAAACTATGATGGACATGCGCGCCCGGCGGCTCAATTCTGGGTTTTGGTGCCCGCATTTTGCATTGGTATTGGTTTCAAGGAATGTCCCATGATCGTCGACACAAAACTTATCCGTGAATTCAACGTCCTGCGATTGATTGCTGCGGTCGGTCTGCTCTGCGCGATCTGGTCGGCACCCGCCATTGCACAGGTCACCGCGTTCAAACAGGCAATTGCCGAGACGGCGGCGGATGACAGCGATCTCGCGGATTTTTATCGCGCCAATGGCTATGCGCCATTGTGGACCGGTGCCGGGGATCAAGATCGCAAGCGCCGTGTCGCCCTGATGCGGGCGCTGTCGGCGGCGGATATCCATGGTCTGTCGCCCGCGCGCTACAAGGTTGCATCTTTGCGGCAACAGATGGAAACCGCCCGTACAACCCGCGATCTGGGGCTGGTCGAGGTCGCGCTCAGCAAGGTGTTCCTGCAATATGCCCGCGATGTTCAGACCGGCACGCTGGTGCCGTCGCGCGTTGATGGCGGGCTGGTGCGGCAAGTGCCGTATCGCGATCGTGGCCGGTATCTGACCGATCTGGCGCGTAGCGGTACACCGCGCGATTTCATGCGCTCCCTGCCGCCGCAATCGGATCAATATCGCGCCCTGATGAAGGAAAAGCTCAGGCTCGAACAGATGCTCGAGCGGGGCGGCTGGGGACCAACCATCGCGGTGGGCAGCGTCAAGCCGGGTGAGTCCGGCGCGTCCGTCGTGGCTTTGCGCAATCGCCTGATCACCATGGGTTACATGACCCGCAGCGCCTCGCAAAGCTATGGGCCCGCGATGCAGGATGCCGTCCGCCGTTTCCAGGCCGCGCATGGGCTTGCCGAGGACGGTGTAGCCGGCAAGGGAACAATCAGCGAGATTAACGTCTCGGTGCAACAGCGGCTGAAATCGGTGATCGTTGCGATGGAGCGTGAACGCTGGATCAACATGGATCTTGGCGACCGTCACGTGCTGGTGAACCAGGCGGATTTCACGGCCAAGATCATCGATGACGGGCGTGTCACCTTCCGGACCCGTTCGGTGATCGGCAAGAACACCAGCGACCGGCGCAGCCCGGAGTTTTCCGATGTGATGGAATTCATGGTGATCAATCCGAGCTGGTATGTGCCGCGCTCGATCGTGACCAAGGAATATCTCCCCAAGCTGCGCAACAACCCCAACGCGGTAAGCCATATCGAGATCACCGACAGCCGCGGGCGGCGGGTCAACCGCGCAAACGCGAATTTCAGCCAGTATTCGGCCCGGAATTTCCCCTATGCGATGCGCCAACCGCCTAGCAGCCGAAATGCGCTTGGCCTGGTAAAGTTCATGTTCCCGAACAAGTACAACATCTACCTGCATGACACCCCGTCCAAGAGCCTGTTTGACCGCGAGGTTCGCGCGTTTTCGCATGGCTGTATCCGGCTCGCCGATCCGTTCGACTTTGCCTATGCGCTGCTTGCGCGGCAATCGGACGACCCCAAGGGCACGTTCCAGCGCATTCTGAAATCGGGGCGCGAAACCAAGGTCACGCTGGATCAGCCGGTGCCGGTTCACCTGATCTATCGTACCGCCGTCATCGACGCCAAGGGCCGCGCGGAATACCGCCGTGATGTCTATGGCCGCGATGCCAAGATCTGGAACGCGCTCGAGAATGCGGGGGTGACACTGGGCGCGGTTCAGGGGTAATCACAAACCCGGAGCTGTTTGCAACGGGGACCATGATGACATTTACGATCCAAGAGATTGCGGCCGCGCTTGGCGCCGAAGCGGTCGGCGACCTGTCCTATTCCATCCGGGGCGCGGCAGAACCGGCCGATGCCACTCAGGACGATCTGGCGCTTGCCATGTCCCCGAAATACGGTGATGCGCTCGGCCAGGGACAGGCGCGGGCGGCGATCCTCTGGGAGGGTGCCGATTGGCAGGAGTTGGGGCTTGAGGCGGCGATCTTTACCGCCCGCCCGCGCATGACCATGTCCAGCCTGACCTCTGCGCTCGATCCGGGACAGGGGTTTGCGCCAGGCATTCATCCGTCCGCGGTGATCGACCCCACGGCCGAACTGGCCGATGATGTCGCCGTCGGACCGTTCAGCTATGTTGCCGCCGGGGTCCGGATCGGGGACGGGTCGGTGATTGGCCCGCATTGCACGATCGGTACCGGCGCGCGGCTGGGCAAACAAGCCTATCTGCGCGAGATGGTCAGCATCGGTGCGCGGGTCGTCATCGGAGATCGCTATATCGCGCAGCCCGGTGCGCGGGTCGGCGCGGACGGGTTTTCCTTTGTCACCCCCGAGGTGAGCGGTGCCGAAAACGTGCGCAAGACCATGGGCGACCAGGGCGACGCCAAAGCCCAGAGCTGGGTCCGCATCCATTCGCTCGGCGCGGTTGAAATCGGCGACGACGTGGAATGTGGCGCCAACAGCACGATCGACAATGGCACCATCCGCAACACCCGGATCGGCAACGGCACCAAGCTGGATAATCTGGTCCATGTGGGCCACAACACCCGCGTCGGCAATGATTGCCTGTTATGCGGGCAGGCGGGGATTTCCGGTTCGGTCGAGATCGGCAACAACGTGATCCTTGGCGGGCAGGTCGGCGTCGTCGACAATATCTTTATCGGCGACAACGTGATCGCCGCGGGCGGCACCAAGATCCTGTCGAACGCCCCCGCCGGCCGTGTCATCATGGGCTATCCGGCGATCAAGATGGAAACCCATACCGAGATCTACAAGGCGCAGCGCCGGCTCCCGCGTTTGGCCCGTGACGTGGCAGCGTTACAAAAGGCTGTTTTCAAGGCCGAGGCGAAAGATTAAATCAACGCCGCAAGCTACAGCGTGGGAACCACTTATGAGCATCAGCGACAAGGTCATCGCGATAATCGCGGAACAGGCCGTTCTCGAACCGACTGACGTGACGATGGACAGCACTTTGGACAGTCTGGGCATCGACAGCCTGGGGCTGGTCGAGAGCATCTTTGCAATCGAGGAAGAATTCGACATTTCCATCCCGTTCAACGCGAACGAGCCGACCCAGAGCGATTTCGACATTTCCAGCGTCGCTGCCATTGTCGCCGGGATCGAAAAGCTCGTCGCGGCCAAGGGCTAGGGTCGGTCGAGGTGGCAATGCACAGGGTCGTCATCACCGGCGCCGGCACGATCAATGCGCTTGGGCATTCGGTGCCCGAAACGCTGGCCGCGATGCGCGAAGGGCGGTGCGGCATCGGTGAGCTGGATTTCCGGGATGTCGAGCGGCTCTCGATCCGCATTGGCGGACAGGTGCGCGGGTTCGAGGCGGAAGGCCGGTTCAATCGCCAGCAAATCGCGCTCTATGACCGCTTTACCCAGTTCACGCTGACTGCCGCCAAGGAAGCGATCGCCCAGTCGGGGCTTGAATTTCACGGTGATCTTTCGGCGCGCTCGGGCGTGGTTCTGGGCACGGCGGGCGGGGGCGTCTCGACCTGGGACGACAATTACCGCAGTGTCTATGAGGACGGCAAGAACCGGGTGCATCCCTTTGTGGTGCCCAAGCTGATGAACAATGCGGCGGCCAGCCATGTGAGCATGGAACATAATCTCAAGGGGCCGTCCTTTACGGTGTCCACCGCCTGTGCCAGCTCGAACCACGCGATGGCCCAGGCCTTTGCCATGGTACGCAGCGGCATGGCGCCGGCGATGATCACCGGCGGCTCGGAATCGATGCTGTGCTTTGGCGGGGTCAAGGCCTGGGAAGGGTTGCGGGTGATGTCGCGGGATGCCTGCCGTCCGTTCAGCCTTGGGCGCAACGGCATGGTGCAGGGCGAGGGTGCCGGGATTTTCGTCTTCGAAGAATACGAGCACGCCCGCGCCCGGGGTGCCGAGATCCTGGCCGAAGTTGCCGGCTTTGCGATGTCGTCCGATGCCTCGGACATCGTGATGCCCTCCAAACAGGGGGCCGCGCGGGCCATGTCAGGCGCTTTGGCGGATGCGCGGGTTGCGCCGTCGGATGTGGGCTATATCAACGCCCACGGCACCGGCACCGCCGCCAATGACAAGACCGAATGCGCCGCCGTCGCGGATGTGTTTGGCCCGCATGCCGACAGCCTGATGATCAGTTCCACCAAATCCATGCACGGGCACCTGATCGGTGGCACCGGCGCGGTGGAATTGCTGGCCTGCATCATGGCGTTGCGCGACGGGATTGTTGCGCCGACCATTGGCTATGAAGAGGCCGACCCGGAATGCGCGCTGGATGTTGTGCCCAATGTCGCGCGCAACGCCAAGGTCGAAGTGGCGGTGTCGAATGCCTTTGCCTTTGGCGGGCTGAACGCGGTTCTGGTCCTGCGCAAGGTCTGACGAACAACGCCGGACCAATCGGCCCGGCGTTATTCACTGTCAGCGGTCTTGCGTCTTATTGTTTGACGACTGCGATCACGTCATTGTTTAACGACATCGACCGCGTCATAGCCGGCGGTAAAGCCCGAGAGCGACAGGGTCAGCGACACGACCTGGTCCGGGGCCGGGGCGGGTACAAGTGTCACGGTTGCCTTGCCGCCTTTTTTGAACGCATCGATATCTTCCTGTGTCAGGCCGATCTGCGCCGCACAGCCGATCGGGCTGCAATAGGTATAATTATAGCGCTTGCCCGGCGCGTCATCGACAGCGATGGTGAGCTGTGCCGGCAAAAGCGTTTCCAGCGGCACGAGGATGGTCGCACCGGCGGCGGCCTGACCGCCATTCTCGATGCGGAACAGCGACATTTCCGCGACCGGGTTGCCCGAGTCATCACGCATCACCTGGAGCAGGGAGCAGGGGTCGTTTTCAGCCTCGGTACGGATGCAGGCGAGATCCCAGTCGCCGATTTTTTCCTTGGAGTACCGCTCGCCGAGCTTGGGTCCGTCATTCACCGGCTGGCCCAGGTCCAGCTGCGGCGAGGTTGCGCTGTCGTCGGCCGCTGCCGGTGCATCGTCTGCGGCGGGTGCCTCTGCCTGTTGTGCCAGAGCCGGGACGGTCATCGCGGCCAATGCCAGCGCGGCAATCGGAGAAAGATGTTTGAACATGTGCCTGTCTCGTTTGTTTATGGTTGCTCGGAGCATTCTGCACGGCAGCGGCGAATCCGCGGCGCACAGTTCGCAATTGCGCTGGCTTTAGCATGGCGGTTGCTCAGTGTCAGGCTGATATTGCGCCCAGCCTGGGCGGATCGGTCGGATTTCGCCCGCAAAACCGGGGCCTGTTCCCGTATTTCCCGGAAAAGCAAAAGGGGGCCGTAAAGCCCCCTTTAAGTATAGGTTGTCTCCCCGTCGGACTGGCCGACTTAGTTATGGCGCGAGGTTACGAGAGGGCCGCGCGTCGGTCAACAGCTATGCCAAGAAAAAGGCGCGAATTCCGTGCGTTTCGGCAGAGAATCAGCAACCGGACGAAAAAAGGGCCGTACCCGAGGGCACGGCCAGTCTAACAGGGAGGAAGTGCCCGCCGGGCCAAGCGACCCTGAATGGCGAGCGAATTAACTATGGCAGGCAAAGGTTAAGTTAGTATGGTCGGGGCGACAGGCACGGCAGAGACAGGGGCAGGCGGCTATGGATGGCAAGATTTTTATCGGTGGCGGCGGTGAGGAATATGCAAGCCCGCAGGGGCTCAGCCTGACTTATGCCAACCGGCATGGGCTGGTTGCGGGGGCTACCGGGACCGGCAAATCCGTCACCTTGCAGATCATGGCCGAAGGGTTCAGCGACGCGGGCGTGCCGGTGTTCTTGTCCGATGTCAAAGGCGACCTGTCGGGACTGGCCAAGGCCGGACGGGTCGATCACAAGCTGCACGACGCGTTCACTGCGCGCGCCGCCAGGATCGGCTTCACAAGCTATGGATACCGGGCCTATCCGGTGACGTTTTGGGACCTGTTCGGCGACCAGGGGCACCCGGTGCGCACCACCGTGGCCGAGATGGGGCCGTTGTTGCTGGCGCGGCTGCTGGAATTGACCGAAGCACAGGAGGGCATTCTGAACATCGCCTTCCGGCTGTCGGACGAAGAGGGGCTGCCGCTGCTGGACCTCAAGGACCTGCAGGCGCTTCTGGTCTGGATCGGAGAGAATCGCGAAACGCTTTCCTTGCGCTATGGCAATGTCTCGACCGCGTCGATCGGGGCGATTCAACGGCGGCTTCTGGTGCTGGAGAACCAGGGAGGAACCCAGCTGTTCGGTGAACCGGCGCTGATGTTGGCCGACCTGATGCGCACGGACGCGGATGGGCGCGGGCAGGTCAACATCCTTGCCGCGGACAAGCTGATGGGCGCGCCGGGGCTTTATGCCACCTTCCTGCTGTGGCTGCTCAGCGAATTGTTCGAGGAACTTCCCGAAGTTGGCGATCCGGACAAGCCCAAGCTCGTGTTCTTTTTTGACGAGGCGCATCTGCTGTTTGACGATGCGCCCAAGGCCCTGATCGACAAGGTCGAGCAGGTCGCGCGCCTGATCCGCTCCAAGGGGGTCGGGGTCTATTTCATCACCCAGAACCCAGCCGATGTGCCGGAAGACATATTGGGGCAGTTGGGCAACCGCATCCAACATGCGCTGCGGGCGTTTACCGCGAAGGATCGCAAAAATCTCAGGTTGGCGGCGGAGACGTATCGCGAGAACCCGCGCTTTTCGACCGAGGATGCCATCAAGGAAGTCGGCGTGGGCGAGGCCGTCACTTCGATGCTGCTCGACAAGGGGGTGCCGGGGATCGTGGAACGTACCCTGATCCGCCCGCCTTCGTCGCAGCTCGGCCCGATCACGGCACAGGACCGCAAGGCACATCTGGCGGCTTCGGACATGGCCGGAAAATATGACGCGCCGCTGGACCGCAAATCCGCTTATGAAATCCTGGCACAGCGGGCCGAGCAGGCAGCAGCCCAAGCCGCCGCCGCCGAGGAAAAGGCCGAAGATATGGAGCCGATGTTCCGCGAGTTCAACGCCGGCCGCCGGTATTCCGGCAGCCGGGTCAGCCGATCAACCTCACGCAGAACCAAGCAGAGCGGCGGCGGATTCGCCGAAGCGCTGACCAAGAACGTCATGAAAGAGCTTTCGGGCACCACCGGACGCCGCATCGTGCGCGGCATTCTTGGCGGGCTGTTCAAGGGGCGCTAGGGGTTTTCGGACGCTCAGCCGTTCTTGCGGCGTTCGCCCTCGGCGCGGCATACCGCGTCGCCTTCCTGTACCGACATCGAATTCGGTCGGTCGATGGCGCGATCCCACAGCACACGCTCGGGCGTGTAGAGCTGGCAGGTCACGATGCCCTGTGGGGTTTTCACCTGAACCGGTGGAGTTTCGTATGCGGCCGGAGAGGGCGTGCAGCCCATGACGACCAGCCCTGACAGGATCAGCGCGGCGGGTAAACGGGGTGTTTTCATAAGAGTCTCCATACTCACTCAGAACAGCCAGGGGTTTCATATCCGAACGCTAGCGTGCGGCGAACCGCACGGGTACGGGGAATTTAGCGTCGTCCGACCCAAGAAATGTTAACGGCGCAGGACAAATCGCTATTTTTCCGGGATCAGGCCACGGGGGCTGAACCGCAGCACAAGGATCAGCACCAGCCCCATCGTCAGCAGACGCATATGCGCCGCGCTGTCCAGCAAGTGCGTTTTCAGCGGCCCCTCGGCCATGCCCGAGGTCAGAACATCGAGCAGGAAAATACCGATCGGCTCGACCTGTACCCACAGGAACCAGATCAGCATCGCCCCCAGCACCGCGCCAAAATTATTGCCCGAGCCGCCGACAATCACCATCACCCAGACCAGAAAGGTAAAGCGCAGCGGTTGATAGGTGCCGGGCGTCAACTGCCCGTCCATCGTTGTCATCATCGCACCCGCGATTCCGCAGACCGCGCTGCCCAGTACAAAAACCTGAAGATGCCGCCGCGTCACGTCCTTGCCCATGGCCTCGGCGGCGACCTCGTTGTCGCGAATGGCCCGCATCATCCGCCCCCAGGGGCTGTTGAGTGCCTTTTGCGCCATCCAGAGCAGCGCCAGCAGCACGATGGTAAAGAGCAGCGCATAGCCAAGCTTGACATAAAGCGTCGACGCCGTGACCGGATCAAGCCCGAACCCGGCGGCCCGTTCGACAAATCCCGGATCGCCTTGAAGGTCGATCTCATAAGGCACCGGGCGCGGAATGCCGACCACGTTCTTGACCCCGCGCGACAGCCAGTCCTCGTTCTTGAGCACGGCGATGATGATCTCGGCAATGCCAAGCGTCGCAATCGCCAGGTAATCCGAACGCAGACCCAGGGCCGTCTTGCCGATCAGCCACGCCGCGCCCGCCGCCAGCAGCCCGCCAATGGGCCAGGCCAGGATCACAGGCAACCCAAGCCCGCCCAGATATCCGGTGATCGCGGGGTCAACCTTTTCCACCGCCTCGACCGAAGGATCGAGAACCGCCCGATAGAGAAAGAAACCGCCCGCCAGCAGGGCAACAAGGGCGATGTTCCGCGCCGCCCCGGCCCGCATCCGCCGCAGCAACTGAACCGCAGCCGCCACCGTCAGCGCCCCCAGAACTAGCCCCGCGAGGATCCCCGCGCCGCCCGCCGCCCAGGCCGCCGGAGTCGGGGGCATCGAGACCAGCACGGCGGCCAGCCCGCCAAGCGCAACAAACCCCATGACACCGATATTGAACAGCCCGGCAAAGCCCCATTGCAGGTTCACACCAATGGCCATGATCGCCGAGATCAGCCCCATGTTCAGGATCAGCAGCGCCGCGTTCCAGCTTTGCATCACCCCGGTCAGCAGGATCAACCCGCCCACGATGGCAAACAGCCCGGTGTTTTTCACAGTCTCGCTCATAGCGCTTTCCCCCTGAAAATACCGGTCGGTCGGAACAGCAGCACGATCAGCAGGATCACGAAAGACACCGCGAATTTGTAATCCGTGCTCAGCAATTGCACCAAGCCGTCCGGCTCAAGCGGTTCGGGCATCAGGTAAACCAGGATCTTTTTCCACGCATAGGTAATCGTGACCTCGGAAAACGCGATGATGAAGCCACCGGCAATGGCGCCAAGCGGGCTGCCCAGGCCGCCGACGATCGCGCTGGCAAAAATCGGCAGCAACAGCTGGAAATAGGTGAAGGGTTTGAAGGATTTATCAAGCCCGTACAACACCCCGGCCACGGTGGCCAGCGCTGCAACGATGCACCAGGTATACATCACGACCCGCTCCGGGTTGATCCCCGACAACAATGCTAGATCCTCGTTATCGGAATAGGCCCGCATGGATTTTCCGGTGCGCGTGCGGTTTAGGAACCAGAACAGCAACGCCACCACAACAATCGCGGTAATCACCGTGATGGCCTGGCTGGTGCGGATTGCCAGCCCCTCGTCAAGACCGGTCAGGCGTTTGAAATCACGCGCGGAAATGATGAAGCGGGCACCGTCGGAAAAGTTCTGATCATCCGGCCCGATGATGAACCTCACCAGCCCGTTCATGATGAACATGACCCCCATCGATACGATCACCAGGATGACCGGCTTGGCCTTTTGTTCGCGATAGAACTGATAGACCAGCTTGTCCGTCGCCAGCACCAGCATGGCGCAGCCCAGGATGCCAAAGGGCAGGGCGAGCAGGGCAGTCGGCAACGGACCCAGCCCGATACCGACCGACTGCATCCACCAGGTCACGAGGATCGTCACCATGGCCCCGAACGCCATCGTATCCCCATGGGCAAAATTCGAAAACCGCAGGATCCCGTAGATCAGCGTCACCCCAAGCGCCCCAAGCGCAAGCTGGCTGCCATAGGACATGGCGGGGATCAGGACGTAGTTGGCCAGGGCGATAACGGCGTTGAGAAAATCCATTCGGTCAGCCCCCCAAAAACGATTTGCGCACTTCCGGATCCGCAAGCAGATCCTTGCCGGTCCCGGAATAGGCATTGCGCCCCTGCACCAGGACATAGCCCTTGTCGGCGATCTCCAACGCCTGCCGCGCGTTCTGTTCCACCATCAGGATCGGGATGCCGGTGCGGGCCACCTCGATGATCCGGTCAAACAGCTCATCCATGACAATCGGGCTCACCCCCGCGGTTGGCTCGTCCAGCATCAGCACCTTGGGCCGCGTCATCAACGCTCGCCCCACGGCAACCTGCTGGCGCTGCCCGCCCGACAATTCCCCCGCCGCCTGTGCGCGCTTTTCCTTGAGGATGGGAAACAGGTCATAAACCTGCGCCATCGTGTCGGAAAAATCATCGGTGCGGATGAACGCCCCCATCTCCAGGTTCTCTTCGACGGTCATCGACGTAAAGATATTGTTGGTCTGTGGCACAAACCCCATCCCTTTCACCACGCGATCCTGTGGTGTCAGGCCGGTGATATCCTCGCCATCCAGCCGCACCGATCCCTGCCGCACGTCCAACATGCCGAACACAGCTTTCATCGCCGTCGATTTTCCCGCCCCGTTGGGGCCGACAATCACCGCGATTTCCCCCTTGTCGACGGCAACGGTACAGTCATGCAAAATGTCCGGCCCCCGGCCATAACCGCCGGTCATGCTGTCCCCGATCAGAAAGGCGCTGGCGGTTTCCATCCCGTGCCCGGTGCCGGGCGAGGCACGCAAGGTTCCGATCCCATGCGGGTTTGCAATCGAACGATCCCTGTTGCCGCGATCGCCATATGGATCAGCCGACATGCCGCCCCCCTTCATCTTTGGTGAAATACTCCGGGGTTTGGGGCAGAGCCCCAATCGGACCATGATCCGCGCCAACGGCGCGCAGCTGCACGGCCCGCATCATGCGCCAACCTTGTCCTTGTTCTTGAGACCGGTCCCCAGATAGGCCTCGATCACATGTTCGTTGGCCTTGATCTCGTCCAGCGTCCCCTCCGCCAGAACCTTGCCCTCGGCCATGCAGATCACCGGATCACACAGCCTGCCGATGAAATCCATGTCATGTTCGATGACCACGAATGTATAGCCGCGCTCTTCGTTCAGGCGAATGATCGCATCGCCAATGGTGTTGAGCAGCGTCCGGTTCACCCCGGCCCCCACCTCGTCCAGGAACACGATCCGCGCATCCACCATCATGGTGCGGCCAAGTTCCAGCAGCTTTTTCTGTCCGCCGGAAATCTGTCCCGCCTTGTGATCGGCCAGGTGCTCGATCGTCAGGAACTCCAGCACCTCGTCCGCCTTGGCGCGCAGCGCGCGCTCCTCATCGGCGATCCGCTTGCGCCCGAACCAGGTGTTCCACAATGTCTCGCCCGATTGTCCGCCGGGCACCATCATCAGGTTCTCGCGGCAACTCATCGACGAAAACTCATGCGCGATCTGAAAGGTGCGCAAAAGCCCCTTGTGAAAAAGATCATGCGGCGGCAGCCCGGTGATCTCCTCACCACCCATTGTAACGCGACCGGAGGTGGGTTGAAGAACCCCCGCTATCACGTTGAACAAAGTGGTTTTTCCTGCGCCATTGGGGCCGATCAAACCGGTGATCGATCCCTCGACGATCTCCAGCGAGGCCCCGTCCACCGCGTGAAATCCGCCAAAATGCTTGTGCACGTCATCAACGACGATCATCGCACCCCCTGCGCCGCATTGATCGCGGCATTTCTTCCGGTCCGCTTTGCGCGGTTCTCGATTATGAAACAGCCCGGTCAGGATGGCCGGGCTGTTTCTGTCGTCTCAATGCGTGTTCAGCGGAAGTTGACGGTTTCGTTCTTGCCGTCCTTGACTTCGATCTCGCGATAGCTGCCGGCGCTTTCACCGGGTCCGATCAGTTCAACAGCCGATGCCCCGACATAGTCGATATCGCCGCCGTTCTTGATGATCTCCAGACCCTTGGCCAGCTCACCGGGATAGATTTTCTCGCCCGGCGCATTGGCCACATCGAGGATCTTGGCGCCGTATTCGGCCGGATCGGTCGAATTGGCCGCCTGCATCGCGAACATGAACAGCGCCGCCGCATCATAGCTTTCGGGCGTATAGGGCGATGTCGCGTCAAACGCGTCCCCGGCCATTGCGGTCAGTTTCTCGATGCCGTCGCCGCCGGACCCCGCGATCTGGCCGAAAGATCCGTTCAGGTCCGGGCCGACATTCTCGGGCAGGCTGTCGCCGATCATCCCGCCGGGCAGGCCGAACGTGTCAAACGCGCCCGAGTCGAGCGAGGCGTTGATGATCCCGAGTCCGCCCTGATCGAGATAACCGGCCACCACCAGCATGTCGCCACCCGCCGAGGCCAGCGCGCCGACCTCTGCGGAATAATCCGCCTTGCCGTCTTCATGCGCCGCGCTGATGGTGACTTCGCCACCCGCCGCCTCGAAAGACGTGACGATGGCATCGGCAAGCCCCTTGCCATAGTCGTTGTTGGTATAGGTCAGGGCAATCGAGCTGATGCCGCGATCCTTCAGAATGTCGGCCATGACCTGGCCTTCGCGCGCATCTGACGGGGCAGTGCGGAAGAACAGCCCGTTATCATCCATCGTCGACAGCCCCGGAGAGGTCGCCGAAGGTGAAATCATCACCATGCCGTTGGGGATCGCGACGTTCTGCAGGATCGCGCCGGTGACGCCGGAACAATCGCCGCCGATCAGCCCGTTGATCCCGTCGGCGATCAGGCGTTCCGCGTTGGCGGTGGACAGGCCGTTGTCGATACAGCCGGTATCGGCGCGCATCGGCGTGACCGTCGCACCATCCAGCAGCGCACCGCTATCGGTGACTTCCGCCATCGCCAGTTCCGCACCCGCCGCCATCGCGCTGGTCAGGGATTCGATCGGGCCTGTAAAGCCGATCAGGATGCCAAGTTTCACCTCTTTTGCATGGCCATCCGCCAGGGCCGCGCCCGCGATCAGCGCCGTGGCCGTTGTCGCCAAGAGCAGTTTTTTCATTTGGTTTCTCCCGTGTTGGAACGCAATGTTCAATTCGAACCCTAGGCAAGGCGTTCCAAAAAGAAAAGTCCCATGTGAGGCCGGTTCCGCCGGGTCAGAATGGCCTTGGGTGGTATTGCCCTCGGCGGAGTCCAGCCTAGGTAGAAAAATTAAGAAGAGGTTAATCATGCTGCATGTTTTGATCGGTGCCATCAGCGCGCTTGTCACCCTGGCCACCCAGGCCGCCGCGCTTGAAACGCGCGTCGGGGCTGTGCGGGTCGACGCGATGATTACCGGGCTCGATACGCCGTGGGCCATCGATTTCCTGCCGGGTGACGGGTTTCTGGTGACCGAGCGGGATGGTGACTTGCTGCATGTTCGCAATGGCACCGCGAACCGTGTCGAAGGCGTCCCGCCGGTACGGGCATCGGGGCAGGGCGGGTTGCTCGACGTGACGGTTCCGCGCGATTTCGCCAGCAGCCGCGACATCCTGCTGACCTATGCCAAACCACAGGGCCGGGGCGCTGGCACAGCGCTGGCCACCGCCCGTCTGAGCACCGATGGCACCGCACTCACCAATATGCGGGTCCTGTTCGAATCCGCGGATGGCGGGCGGGCCGGGCGTCACTTTGGCAGCCGTGTGGTTGAAGGGCGCGATGGCACGCTGTTTGTGACCATCGGTGATCGCGGCGAGGATGCCCTTGCCCAGGATCTCGGGGCCCATAACGGCAAGATCGTGCGGATCAATCGCGACGGATCGGTTCCGGCGGACAACCCGTTTGTCGGTGTCGCGGGGGCGCGGCCTGAAATCTGGTCGTTTGGCCACCGCAACCCGCAGGGCGCGGGGCTGGATGCGCGGGGTCGGCTCTGGACATCGGAGCATGGCGCACGGGGCGGGGACGAAATCAACCTGATCGGCAAGGGGCGCAACTATGGCTGGCCGGTGATTTCCTATGGTCGCCACTACTCGGGCCGCAAGATCGGCGAGGGCACCGCCAGGCCGGGGCTGGAGCAACCGCAATTCTACTGGGACCCGTCCATCGCGCCGTCGGGCTTGCTGGTCTATTCCGGACGGCTGTGGCCCGACTGGCGCGGGGATGTGTTCGTGGGGTCGTTGAAGTTCGACTACATCGGCCGGCTTGATGGATCGCCGCTGCGCGAAGCCGAACGGATTTCCGGCCCCGAGACCGAACGGGTTCGCGATATTGTCGAGGCACCCGATGGAACGATCTGGTTCATTTCCGTCGGGCAGGGCACGGTCTATCGCATCTCGCCCGCCGGGTGATCGACCGGCCGGGGCAACCGGTAATAGGCGGTATCGCACCATTCGGTCCCGCCATAGAGAAAGTCCCGTTCCCGGATGCGGTCGCATATGAACCCGAGCCGTTCAAGCAACCTGCAGGATGCCGTGTTGCGCGGGTCGACCTCGGCGGTCAGGTGGTCACATTCCGGGAATGCGGCAAAGGCACCGGGCAGGATGACGCCAAGCGCCTCGCGCACCAGCCCCTTGCCCCAATGGGCCCGGTTCAGGATGAAACCGACTTCTGGCCTGGCCCAGACCCCGGCCTTGCCGACACAGACACCGTCAAGCTCGAGGATGAATTCATAGCGGTTCTTTGGGTCGGGGCGCAGGAACCAGTCCAGAAAATCACGGGTCAGGGACAGGTCCTGATGCGCCGGATGGCTCCAATAGCGCATGGTCCGGGCATCCGAGAATATCTCGTGCAGCGGCATCAGGTCATCGGCGCGGGCCGCTCTGAGCACCAGCCGGCGGGTGCGGATCACACCGACAGCCGCGCCGCGTGGCTGCCGCGTTCCCGATAGGGGGTCGTGTCGTAATGGGCGCGGTAGCATTTGGAGAAATGGCTGGGCGAGGCAAAGCCGCAGGCCAGCGCCACGTTGATCACGCTCATGTCGGTCTGCATCAGCAGGTTGCGGGCCTTTTGCAGGCGCAGTTCCATGTAGTAGCGCTTGGGCGAGCGGTTGAGATAGCGCCGGAACAGCCGTTCCAGCTGGCGCGTGGACATGCCCACATCCTTGGCCAGCACCGAGGGGCTGATCGGGTCTTCGATGTTCTGTTCCATCATCTGGATGACCTGGCTCAGCTTGGGATGGCGTACGCCGATCCGCGTGGGCACCGACAGGCGTTGGGTGTCCTGGTCGGTGCGGATGCTGGAATAGATCAGCTGGTCAGCTACGGAATTGGCAAGATCTTCGCCATGCTCATCCGCGATCAGTTTGAGCATGAGGTCGATCGACGATGTGCCCCCCGCCGTGGTCATGCGGTTGCCGTCGATCACAAAGACCGACTTGGTCAGCATCACATCTTCGAATTCCTCGGCAAAGCTGTCGGAGTTTTCCCAGTGGATCGTCGCCTTCTTGCCATCCAGCAACCCCGCCTTGGCCAGCGAGAACGCCGCCGTGCACAGCCCCCCGACCAGCAGCCCCTTGCGGGCCTCGCGGCGGGCCCAGCCCAGCAGGCGCTTGGTGGTCGCCGCCTGTACATCGATGCCGCCGCAGATCAGCACCGTGTCGTCACGGTTCAACTCGTCGAGGTCCCCATCCAGCGGAAACACCGTGCCCGCCGAACAGCGCATCGTGTCGCCACCTTCCCCGATCAGCCGCCAGGTATAGATCTCGCGACCGGCCATCCGGTTCGCGATGCGCAGGCTTTCGAGCGCCGAGGCAAAGCTCAGCATGGTGAAATTCTCAAGCAGCACAAAGACGAAGCGGCGCGGTTTCAGCGACGTCATGTCGGAATCGACAACTTGGCGTTGCTCTGTCATGGCTCTGTTTCCTTCGCGCGGGGCCTTGCGGGTTTCACCTTGCTCAAACCCGATCTGCGACGTCAAGAGACGCATTTCGGATATGGCAACCTGCGCCGCGCTTTTGTATAGAGGCCCCCTGAGACGCGGAACGGAGATCAGAGCGATGAGTGAGTGGCAAAAAACCGGATGGCGCAGCATGCCTCGGATTCAGATGCCCGACTATACCGACCAGGCGGCATTGAACGCGGTCGAGGCGCAACTCTCGAAATATCCGCCGCTGGTTTTTGCCGGCGAGGCCCGTCGCCTCAAGGCGCATCTCGGGGCCGCTGCGCGGGGCGAGGCGTTCCTGCTTCAGGGCGGCGATTGCGCCGAGGCGTTTGACCAGTTCAGCGCCGACAGCATCCGCGACACGTTCAAGGTGATGTTGCAGATGGCGATGGTGCTGACCCATGGCGCCAAGGTTCCGGTGATCAAGGTGGGCCGCATGGCCGGCCAGTTTGCCAAGCCGCGCAGCGCCCCGACCGAGGTGGTGAACGGTGTCGAGCTGCCGAGTTACCGTGGCGACATCATCAACGAGCTGGCCTTTACCCCCGAAGCGCGCATCGCCGATCCGGGCAAGATGCTGCAAGCCTACACCCAGGCCGCGGCGACGCTGAACCTAATCCGGGCGTTTTCGACGGGTGGTTACGCGGATGTGCACCAGGTGCATTCCTGGACCCTCGGCTTTACCGAGAACCAGGAGGCGGAACGCTATCGCGAAGTGGCCAACCGGATCAGCGACACGCTTGACTTCATGAAGGCGGCGGGCGTCAACCAGGATACGGCGCACACGTTGCAATCGGTCGAATTCTACACCAGCCACGAGAGCCTGCTGCTGGAATACGAAGAGGCGCTCACCCGGCGCGATTCCATTTCCGGCGACTGGCTGGCCGGGTCCGGGCACCTGATCTGGATCGGCGACCGCACCCGTCAGCCGGACGGCGCGCATGTGGAATTCGCGCGTGGCGTGCTGAACCCGATTGGCCTCAAATGCGGGCCCAGCATGACCAGCGAGGACCTGAAGGTGTTGATGGCCAAGCTCAACCCCGGCAACGAGCAGGGCCGCCTGACGCTGATCTCGCGCTTTGGGGCGGGCAAGGTGGCAGAGAACCTGCCGCGCCTGATCCAGACCGTGCGCGAAGAAGGGGCCGAGGTGGTGTGGGTCTGTGACCCGATGCATGGCAACACCATCAAGTCATCCAGCGGCTACAAGACCCGGCCGTTCGACTCGGTGCTGCGCGAGGTGCGCGAGTTCTTTGGCATCCATGCGGCCGAAGGCACGGTGCCGGGCGGGGTGCATTTCGAGATGACCGGCCAGGACGTGACCGAATGTACCGGTGGCGTTCAGGCGGTCAGCGAAGAGGACCTGTCCGATCGTTACCACACCGCCTGCGACCCGCGCCTGAATGCCAGCCAGTCGCTGGAACTGGCGTTCTTGGTGGCCGAGGAACTGTCCGGCCTGCGGGCCAGGCGGCAGCAGCGCGAAGCGGTCTGACAGCAATGCGGGGCGCCGGGATGACCGGCGCCTTACATGTTCGGACGGGGGCGATTAACGCTCGTCGCTTTTCACCAGCCTCAGATGCGGCGCCTTGCCGCCCAGCACCGTCTGAGCCTCGGCAAATCCACGCGCGGCCTCGGCGGCGGGCGTGGGGGCCGCCTGACCGGCGGCCAGATCGCGGATCTGGGTGTCGGCAATGTCGAAACGGCGCGGTGTGCGGCCAAAATCGCCATCGGCCACCAATACCCCGAGGATGCGGCTGCAATCGCCCAGATCGCTCTTGAGGGGCAACAGGATCATGCGGGCCTCGCAGGTACCGCGCAGGCTCTGACGTTCTCCCATGAGGCTCAGTTCGGCCACCGCCGGCGTGTCAAAGACATATTCCAGAGTCGCGGCCATGCCTTCGCGCCCGTCGGTGGTAAAGAACGAGGTGATCGGCATGCCGCGCACCTCCATCCCGGCAAGCTGGCACAGATGCTGCCCGGCCAGCCGGAATCGGCCGATGCCGGGGGCGACGCGTTCGAGAATGAACGCATATTCCAGAACCTGCTCAAGCCCGCGCGGGTCGATCTGCGAGCGGAAGGGGATGTCGGTCCCCTCGCGCAGCGCGCTCCAATAGGCTTCGGTCTGCCGTATCGGCGACAGGCTCGCCCCACTGCGGAACCGGTCCATTGCTACCACCTTTCCCGTATCTCTCGGGCGGAAAATACTGAACATCTCTTTAACTCTCTCGCGCAGCCGCCCCGGACGCATCGGGTTTGCCTTCTGGCCAAACCCACTCGTAGGACTTGCTTCATAATGGTTACTCAAGTGTTAACGTGACATATTTTTTAAGATTTTGAACAAGAACTTTAAGAATTGGTTAACTGTTTGGCGGTGCCGGCCGACCGGCTGTACCGGCGGGGGCTTGCCCTGTATCGGGCAATGCCTTTAGGTATGCCGCGACAGGACAAATGACAGATCACGGGCAGGGCGCAGATGATCAATTCGATGACGGGTTTTGCCTCGGCCAAGGGCGCGTGCGCGCCGCATTCCTGGGGCTGGGAGCTGCGCAGCGTCAATGGCAAGGGCCTGGATCTGCGGCTGCGGGTGCCGGATTGGTTGCAGGGGCTCGAAGCGGCCCTGCGCGCAGAATTGGCGAAATCTGTCACCCGCGGCAATGTCACCTTGTCACTGCGCATCTCGCGCTCGGATGAGACCGGCGATCTTGCCCTGAACCGTCCGGTCATGCAGGCGGCGCTGGCGGCGCTGGCCGAGATCGAGGCCGAGGCGCAGGAGCGCGGCATGACCCTGGCCCCGTCGCGGGCGAGCGATCTGTTCACGTTGCGCGGCATGTTCGATGCCGTTTCGGGCGAGGATGACAACACGGCGCTGATCGCCCGGCTGCGCGCGGATTTCCCGGCGCTGGTCGCGGCATTCCTTGACATGCGGCGCAACGAAGGGGCCGCGCTGCAACAGGTGCTTGGCGAGCAGCTTGACCGGATCGCCGAGTTGGCGGCGCGGGCGGCGGTACTGGCAGGGGCGCGCCGCGAGGCGATGGCACTGACGCTGCGGAGCAACCTGGCGCGGGTGCTGGACAATGCCGAGGGGGCGGACCCGGCGCGCGTGGCGCAGGAACTGGCGCTGATCGCGGTCAAGGCGGATGTCACCGAAGAGCTTGACCGGCTGGGTGCCCATGTGACAGCGGCACGCGATCTGCTGGCCAAGGGCGGTGCGGTCGGGCGCAAGCTCGATTTCCTGATGCAGGAGTTCAACCGCGAGGCCAATACGCTGTGCTCCAAGTCGCAATCCACCGAATTGACGGCGGTGGGGCTCGACCTCAAGGCGGTGATCGATCAAATGCGCGAACAAGTGCAAAACGTGGAATAACAAGAGGCATCCAATCGACATGGTAGACCGGCGCGGGCTTCTGATCATCCTTTCCTCGCCTTCGGGCGCGGGCAAATCCACCCTGGCCCGGCGGCTGCGCGACTGGGATTCCTCGATCCTGTTCTCGGTCAGCGCCACGACCCGCACCCCGCGTACGGGCGAGGTTGACGGCGCGGATTACTTTTTCACCTCGGATGCGGATTTCAAGGCGCAGGTTTCCGCCGGTGACATGCTGGAACATGCGCATGTGTTCGGTAACTTCTACGGCTCGCCGCGCGCCCCGGTGCAACGGGCGATCGACGCGGGGCAGGATGTTCTGTTTGACATCGACTGGCAGGGAGCGCAGCAGATCCGCAACTCGGCGCTTGGCCAGAACACGCTGTCGATTTTCCTGCTGCCGCCGTCGATTACCGAGCTGCGCCGGCGGCTCGAAGGTCGGGGACAGGACGATGCCGAGACCATCGCGCGGCGGATGCAAAAGAGCTGGGACGAGATCAGCCACTGGGACGGCTATGATTTCGTGCTGGTCAATGACGATCTCGACGCCACCGAAGAGCGGCTCAAGACCATCGTGACGGCCACCCGCCTGCGCCGCAGCCAGCAGCCGGACCTGACCGACCATGTGCGCGCGCTTCAGGCGGAATTCGAGGACAAGGCATGACGATCTACGCGCTGGATGGAAAGACTCCGACGCTGCACCCGGATACCTGGGTTGCGCCGGATGCGAATGTTATCGGGCTGGTCGAGATCGAGGCCGGCGCATCGGTCTGGTTCGGCACCACGATCCGCGCCGATCATGAACGGATCCGCATCGGCCAGGGATCAAACGTGCAGGAAAACTGTGTCCTGCATGTGGATCCCGGCTTTCCCATGACGATCGGCAGGGATTGCACCATCGGCCACAAGGTCATGTTGCATGGCTGTACCGTGGGGAGCAATTCGCTGATCGGGATGGGAGCCACGGTGCTGAACGGCGCAACCATCGGCAGCAACTGCCTGATCGGGGCAGGGGCGCTGATCACCGAGGGCAAGGACATTCCCGATGGCAGCGTCGTGATGGGGGCGCCGGGACGTGTGGTCAGACAGCTGGATGACAAGGCGCAAAAGATGCTGGCGGCATCGGCGGCGCATTACCACGAGAACATGTCCATTTTCCGTGAACAACTGAAGGTCGTTGAACCATGAAAAACGCACGCGGATCGCTGGTGCGGCCCGATCCCTTGCCCGCGAGCGCCAGTCAGCCGGTGGTCACGCCGCTGTCTCCTTCGGTGGTCTATGCGAGCGAAACGCCGGACATGCTCGACGATCAATATGACGGGCGGCTGCACGGCTACACCTATTCGCGCGAAGGCCATCCCAATGCCGATGTGGTCGCCGCCCGCATGGACGTGCTGGAGGGCGCGCAGGGCGGGGTGATGACCGGTTCGGGCATGGCGGCGGTCAGCGCGGTGCTGATGGGGCTGCTGAGCGCGGGCGATCACGTCATCGGCGGCACCCAGCTTTACGGACGCTCCCTGCGGCTGATGAACGAAGATCTGCCGCGCCTGGGGATCGCCACCACGCTTGCGGACCCCGGTGACGTGTCGGCGGTCAGGGCGGCGATACGCCCGGAAACCCGCATGGTATTGGTCGAAGTGGTGTCAAACCCCACCCTGCGCCTTGCCGATATCACGGGGCTTGCCGGGCTGTGCCGCGAGCGGGGGATCCTGCTGGTGGTGGACAATACCTTTACCACGCCGCGCGCCTTTCGCCCGTTCGATCATGGCGCGGATATCGTGATCCATTCGCTGACCAAGCTGCTGGCGGGGCATTCCGACGTGATGCTGGGCTATGCGGTGGCCCGCGATCCGGAGCTGACCGAAAAGCTGCGGGTGTTCGCGGTGACCACGGGGCTGACGCCAAGCCCCTTTGATTGCTGGCTGGCAGAGCGGGGCATGTTGTCTTTCGAGCTGCGGTTTGACCGGGCGCAGCAGAGCGCGGCCATCCTGGCGGATCACCTGGCCACCCTGCCAGGGGTCAGGCGGGTGATCTACCCGATGCGTCCCGACCATCCGGACCACGCCCGCGCTGCGCAGCTGCTGGCGGGGCAGGGCTGCAACATGGTGAGCTTTGAATTGACTGGCGGGCGGGGTGCGGCCAATGCCTTTACCCGCGCGGCGGACGGGCTGAGCTTTGCGCCGACACTTGGCGATGTGGGCACCACCCTGTCGCATCCTGCATCTTCGTCGCACCGATCCATGAGCGCCGCCGACCGTGAAGCAAACGGGCTGAGCGAGGGGTTCTTCCGGGTCTCCGTCGGCCTTGAGGATCCCGAACAGCTCAAGGCGGTCTTTACCGACGCGGTGGCCGCCGCCGGCATGGTCCAGAGCGATGCCTGAAACCGCACTTGACCTGCTGCTGCGCGCGACGCCGCTGCCAACGGCGATCATCAACGAGACCGAATGGATCGTCGCGGCCAATCCCGAGGCGCTCAAGATGTTCAGCCCGGAAATGGTCGGTCGGCATTTCGCCACGGTTCTGCGCCAACCCCAGGTGATCGCGGCAATCGAGGCGACGCTCGCGGATCACGGGGAACATCTTGCGCGGCACAAGCTGGGCAGTGCGACACAGGACGCGCCGCTGGACGTGACCTGCCGCTATATCGAGATGACCGGGAGCGGACAGCCCGGCGTCGCGGTCGTCAGCTTTCAGGATCGCGCGGACATGGAGCAGGCGGGCCAGATGCGCCGCGATTTCGTCGCCAATGTCAGCCACGAATTGCGCACGCCGCTGACGGCGCTGATCGGGTTCATCGAAACGCTGCGCGGCCCGGCGCGCGATGATGCCGAGGCGCGGGATCGGTTCCTCACCATCATGGAGCAAGAGGCCGGGCGGATGAATCGCCTGGTCGGCGACCTGCTGTCGCTGAGCCGGGTCGAGGCGGAAGAGCGTGTGCGCCCCACCGGGCGGGTCGAACTGCTGCCGCTGCTCTCATCGACGCTGTCATCGCTCAGGCCGCTGGCGGATGCCAACGGCGTTTCCCTGGCGGTGGACGGGCCAGCCGATCCGGTGGTGATCCCCGGCGACGAGGACCAGCTGCGGCAGGTGTTCACCAACCTGATCGAGAACGGGATCAAATATGGCGGTGCCGGCAAAGAGGTGGTTCTGTCGGTCGAGCTTTGCGAACGCGACGCCGCGCTGCGTGCGCCAACCGCCAAGGTCGAGGTGCGAGACAAGGGGCCGGGGATCGATCCCATCCACCTGCCGCGCCTGACCGAACGGTTTTATCGCGGCGACAATCACCGGTCGCGGCAATTGGGCGGAACCGGGCTTGGGCTTGCCATCGCCAAGCATATCGTCAATCGGCACCGGGGCCGCATGAAAGTGGCAAGCGAACCGGGGCAGGGCGCAACCTTTACCGTGATCCTGCCGCGCTAGCGGGGCAGCAGGTCCTCGGGTTCGACCTGTGAGGCCAACCACTCGCGAAACCGCAGCAAGGCCGTATCGCCGGCCTTGTCCAGCGGCCAGACGAGGTAATACGCGCCGTGCGCCTCGGTCGGGCGGTCATGCAGTGCAACCAGATTGCCAAGAGCAAGGTCCTGCTCGACCAGGTAATCCGGCATCAGCGCGACACCCAACCCATGCTGCGCAGCCTGTGTGATGGTCGAGAACTGGTCATACAGCGTTCCGGTCACCGGCTTGGTCAGCGTGACGCCCTGGGCGTGAAACCAGTCAGCCCAGGCATCGGGGCGCGTCTCGATATGCAACAGCGGCATCTGCAACAGATCGCGCGGCGCAAGGATGCGGTCATCCGGCACGAGCGACGGGGCGCAGACCGGCAGAAGCTGCTCGTGCCGCAACAGCATGTGGCCGGTGTCAGGCCAATCTGCCTGACCAAAATGTATTGCAGCGTCAAACCCTTCTCTGGCAAAGTTGAAGTGTTGCAAGCGGGTGTTCATGTTGACCGTCACCTGCGGGTGCAGCCGTGCGAAATCCGGAAGCCGGGGCACCAGCCACCGCATCCCGAAGGTTGGCAGGATCGCGAGGTTCAGGGTGCCGCCATCCGGGGCAATGCGCAAGCGCAACGAGGCCTGCGCGATCTGGTCAAGCGCCAGTCGAACCTCGCCCGCGTATTTGCGTGCGCCCGGAGTCAGGGTCAGCCGACGGCCATCGCGGACGATCATTTTCAGCCCCATCTGTTGCTCCAGCGTCTGCAGTTGCCGGCTGATCGCGCTTTGGGTCAGCGACAACTCATCGGCGACGGCGGTGGCGCTGCCAAGGCGGTCGAGGGCTTCGAGAGCGCGCAACGAGGACAAGGAGGGCAGGAGGCGGCGAGGGGTATTCATGTATGCGGTATACTCATGAAAGCATGTGAATGTCTCGCTATATTTAGCGGCGATGGCGGGATATCTTGCCCAAAAACCTCAGTGCACCAGGAGCATCGCATGAACATTTCGCATAAACCCAGCCTCAAGGCCAAGGATGCACCGGAGCTCGGTCAGTTTACATGGGACGACCCGTTGCGACTGGCGGATCAGCTGACCGAGGATGAACGCATGATCACCGAAAGTGCGCGGGCCTATGCGCAGGAAAAACTGCAACCCCGCATTCTCGATGCCTTTGCCAATGAAAAGACCGATCCCGAGATTTTCCGGGAAATGGGTGATATGGGCCTGTTGGGGGTGACGGTCCCCGAGGAATATGGCGGGCTGGGCGCTGGCTATGTGAGCTATGGCCTGGTGGCGCGTGAAGTCGAGCGTGTCGACAGCGGCTATCGCTCGATGATGTCGGTGCAGAGTTCGCTGGTAATGTATCCGATCTATGCCTATGGCAGCGAGGAACAGCGCCAGAAATATCTGCCCAAGCTGGCAAGCGGTGAATTCATCGGCTGTTTCGGGCTGACCGAACCGGATGCCGGCAGCGATCCCGCCGGGATGAAGACACGCGCCGTCAAGACCGCAAACGGTTACAAGCTGACCGGGTCCAAGACGTGGATTTCCAACGCGCCGTTGGCAGACGTGTTCGTGGTCTGGGCCAAATCCGACGAACATGGCGGCAAGATACGCGGGTTTGTTCTTGAGAAAGGCATGAAGGGGCTGAGCGCGCCCAAGATCGAAAACAAGATGAGTCTGCGGGCGTCCATCACCGGCGAAATCGTCATGGATGGGGTCGAGGTCGGCGACGACGCGCTGCTGCCCAATGTTCAGGGACTCAAAGGTCCGTTCGGCTGCCTGAACCGCGCACGATACGGGATCAGCTGGGGTGCCATGGGGGCCGCGGAATTCTGCTGGCACGCGGCACGCCAATATGGGCTGGACCGGCAACAGTTCAACCGACCGCTGGCACAGACACAGCTCTTCCAGAGAAAGCTGGCCGACATGCAGACCGAGATCGCACTCGGCCTTCAGGCGAGCCTGCGCGTGGGCCGTTTGATGGATGACGCCAATGCCGCGCCCGAAATGATCTCGATCGTCAAACGCAACAATTGCGGCAAGGCGCTCGACGTGGCGCGGATGGCGCGGGACATGCATGGCGGCAACGGCATCAGCCTCGAATACCAGGTGATCCGGCATCTGTTGAATCTCGAGACCGTGAACACTTATGAAGGCACCCACGACGTTCACGCCCTGATCCTTGGACGCGCGCAAACCGGGTTGCAGGCGTTTTTCTGACCCCAACACACCGCGCCGCAGGGCCGCTTGCGGCGCGGTGTGTCGGTTGGTGAATCCGCTGTCGTGACCCGTTATTCTCGTTTTTCAGCAAGATAGGGGATTTGTCTCAACCCAGTTTAGAATGTGCCCGTCTTACATTGATTATTCCTGTAATCGGTATTATGTAAATAGTGGGCCGAAATCAAATACTGACGCTGCGAAACGGCGTTTCGGTATGCGGTACAGGTTGGAAGCATGGGCAATTCGGTCTAACGTTCCTCAACGGCAGAGTCGCGGCGGTTTGTGCTGACGCCGAACTCGCGCCTTGGGAGGAGCATCAGATGTGCAATGCAGTTTGCGCGTGTTTCAGCGACTGGGGTTCGGATCGTGTTCGCGCATGAGTCTGATCTACTGCCGATCGAACGGGACACGCTGGGCGGTAGAGTTCGCTCTACGTTTGCGCCGAATGCCTTTCTATTACTTTCCAATACTTTGCCGATCGATCCTGAACACCCAACCGGTAGCGTCCCCGTCTTGGAGCCCCTGCCCGCGCCCTGTTCCTGCGGGTCGTAAAACCATCATCAAACGCACTGAAGACGAATATTGAAAGGGAGTCCACATGGTCCATGACAACACGCCATTGGAGCTGAACAATCTGGAAATGTCGGACAAGGCCAAGCCGCTGCTGGCGTCGGTGGTCCGGCACATCCGCGACAATGTCGATCCGATCACTGACGAATTCTATCGCCTTGGTGAAGGCCGTGCCGATCGGTGGTCCTATGCGCCGGGCCAGCTGGAATTGCTCGAAAGCGCCAAAATCAAGGCGCGCGAAGCGGGTTTGTGGAACTTTTTCCTGCCCAACGCGGAAACCGGCGAAGGGCTGTCGAACCTTGATTACGCCTATATTGCGGCAGAGCTGGGCAAGAATCCCCTGGCGTCTGAAACCCTGAACTGTTCCGCACCGGATACGGGCAACATGGAGGTTCTGGAGCGGATCGGCACGGAGGAGCAGAAGAAAAAATGGCTGAAACCGCTGCTTGCCGGTGAAATCCGGTCGTGTTTCGCGATGACCGAGCCGGATGTGGCGAGTTCGGATGCCCGCAACATTTCGACCAGTGCGGTGCTGGAAGGTGATGAATGGGTCATAAATGGCGAGAAATATTACATTTCCGGTGCCGGTGATCCGCGCTGCAAGATCATGATCTGCATGGTCAAGACTTCGCCCGAGGCCGAGACCTTTCGCCAGCAGAGCCAGATCCTGGTGCCCATGGACACGCCGGGCGTCGAGATTGTCGGCCCGATGTGTGTCTTTGGCCATGACGACGCACCGCATGGGCATATGCATATCAGGATGAACAATGTGCGGGTTCCGGCCGCCAACATGCTCTGGGGTGAAGGGCGCGGGTTTGAAATCAGCCAGCTGCGGCTGGGGCCCGGTCGTATTCACCACTGCATGCGCTCGATCGGTCAGGCGGAAAGGGCGTTGGACCTGCTGATCGAACGTGGGGTTTCGCGCGAAGCCTTTGGCAAGAAGATCATCGATCTTGGCAAGAACATGGAGACGGTTTCGCGCATGCGCATCGATATCGAGGCGATGCGCCTGATGGTGCTCAAGGCGGCGCGGGCGATGGACGTGCTGGGCAACAAGGAAGCGCGCATCTGGGTCAGCATGATCAAGGCGATGGTGCCCGAAAAGGTCTGTCAGATCATCGATCAGGCGATGCAGGTGCATGGCGCGACCGGCCTTTCGCAATGGTCGCCCCTGTCGGAAATGTACACTGGCCAGCGGACCCTGCGGTTTGCCGATGGGCCGGACGAGGTGCATCATCACGTGGTTGCGCGGGCCGAGGTCAAGGACTTTCAGAACTCCAACCACCGCAAGTCCGACAGCAAGGATCAATCGCGTGGCCGTATGTTCGAGGGACCCTGAGCAACATGGCGGAGCTCTTTGATTTGACGGGCAAGGTCGCGGTGCTGACCGGGGCTTCCAGGGGCATGGGCTTGCACATGGCGACCGCCCTCGCCCGCCATGGTGCGACCGTGGTGATTGCCGCGCGCAAGCAGGAGCAGCTTGACGATGCGGCGGCGCAGATCAACTCGGCAGCCGGATCAGGGCGAGCCATCGCGGTGGCCTGCAACATCGGTTCCAAGGAGCAGGTGCAGGCGCTTGTGAATACGGCCCGCGCGCGCGCCGGCCCGGTTGATATCCTGATCGGCAATGCGGGTGTGAACCCCTACTACGGGCCGACCTCGGAAATCCCCGACGATGCCTATGACAAGACCATGTCGGCCAATGTGCAATCGAACCTGTGGCTGGCCCGGATGGTTGCCCCCGACATGGCCCGGGCGGGTGGCGGATCGATGATGTTCACCAGTTCGATCGGGGCCTTCAAACCCTCAACGATGCTGGGAACCTATGGCATGTCCAAGCTGGCGTTGATCGGGCTGGTGCGCAATATCGCGGCAGAATTCGGCCCCGCCGGCATCCGGGTCAATGCCATCTGTCCGGGGCTGGTCAAGACCGACTTTGCGCGGGAACTCTGGGACAAGCCCGAGGTCGAAGAACGTATCCGCAAGGACATCCCCCTGCGCCGCCTGGGAGAGCCCGAGGATTTCGAGGGCATCGCCGTGTTTCTGGCGTCGGATGCAAGCCGCTACATGACCGGTCAGGCGCTGACGGTCTGTGGCGGGTCCAACATGTGGGCATGAGGGTAAGATCATGGAATTGAAAGACAAGATCGTGGTGGTGACCGGCGCGGCCAGCGGCATTGGCCGGGCACTGGCCCTGCGCTTTGCCGCCGAGGGTGCCAAGAGCGTGGTATGTGCCGACCTGAACCTGACGGGGGCCATCGAGACCGCCGAACAGATTGACGGCGTGGCATTTGCGGTCAATGTCGGGCGCGAGGGCGATATCGCCGCGCTGATTGATCGGGTCGAAAGCGATATCGGCCCCATCGACCTGTTCTGTTCAAACGCGGGGATCCTGACCCTGGGCGGTATGGAAGTTGCCAATGAAGATTGGCAAAAGATATGGGATATCAACGTGATGTCCCATGTCTGGGCGGCCCGGCACCTGTTGCCCCTGATGATTGAGCGTGGCGGTGGATACCTGTTGAACACCGCCTCTGCCGCCGGGTTGCTGAACCAGGTTGGCGCCGCGCCTTACGGGGTGACGAAACACGCCGCCGTCGGGCTGGCGGAATGGCTGGCGCTTAGCCATGGGGATCAGGGCATTCGCGTTTCGGTTCTCTGTCCGCAGGCGGTGCGCAGCGAAATGACCCGTGGGCACGAAGGCTCGGTGGCGGCGCTGGACGGGATGCTGGAGCCCGAGGCTGTGGCCGAGGCCTGCGTCAGGGCGATCCATGACGAGACCTTTCTCGTGCTGCCGCATCCCGAGGTACAGGGCTATATGCGGCTCAAGACGGAGAATTATGACCGCTGGATCGGCGGCATGCGCAAGCTCAACCGCATTTATGGCGACGGCAAAGGCTCATAGGGCCGCCGTCGCCCGGGTTCACCCGGCGGGTTTCGTCCTGAGCGGCCGTATCAGCCCTTCCTGCGCCACGCTGGCAACCAGCGTGCCGTCCTGCCGATAGATGGAACCGCGATTGAACCCGCGCGCCCCGCCGGTAAAGGGCGCGTCCATCGAATAAAGGTGCCAGTCTTCAAACTGGATCGGTGCATGAAACCACATGGCGTGATCCAGGCTGGCGGTCATCGTCTTGCCCTGAAACCAGGTCAACCCGTGCGGGCGCAGCGATGAGCCCAGCAGGTACATGTCCGAGGCATAGGCCAGCAGCACATGTTCGGTCTTGCGGTCGGTTCCCCTGGCATCGGGCATCCGGAACCAGACATGGTTGGTGTCACCGGTCGGTTCGGGCGCGATGAAATCGCGCGGCGCGACCTCGCGGATTTCAATGGGTCGCGGGCGCAGGAATTCTTGCCGGAATTTTTCGGGGATCTGGTCGACAAAGTCATCGCGGCGCTCGGCATGTGACAACAACCCGTCCGGGCCCTCGACATCCGGCATCTGGTGTTGATAGTCCCAGCCCTCCTCCTCGATGTGAAACGAAGCCGACATGTTCAGGATCTGTCGCCCGTGCTGGATCGCGACGACCCGGCGGGTGGTAAAGCTGCCGCCGTCACGCGCCCGGTCGACACTGTAGATCACCGGGATGGACGGATCGCCGGGACGGATGAAATAAGCGTGCAGCGAGTGACACAGCCGATCGGGCACGGTCTTGTATGCCGCCGCGAGCGCCTGGGCGATCACCTGCCCGCCAAAGATCCGCGTCGTGGTTTCGCCACCCGAACCGATGCCGCGAAACAGGTCGACTTCGAGCTGCTCGACATCCAGCAGGTTCAGCAATTCTTCTCCGACACCGGTCATGGGCACCTGTTCCTTTCCGATCTGGGTTCGCGCCCGCAAAGGTGCATGGGCGCCGAGGGCTCAATGTTGACCGGTCTGTTCATGGAATCACGATCGACCCCGATTTCCGGTTCCACGCCCAACAACACCTTTTCGGCTGCTTTTTCCAGCGCCTTGCCCGCCAGGTGCCAACGGGCGGCTCGGGGAAGGACGGATCAACCCGTCAACGCCCCATGGACCAGCGCCTTGAGTTGCGGTCGCGCGGGATAGGAACTGGACGGCGAAAGCTGGGTAAAGAACACCACGGAGAGGTCCAGAACCGGGTCGATCCAGAAGAAAGTCGAGGCCATGCCACCCCAGCTGAAATCGCCGACGTTGCCCGGGCTGCGCACGCGGCCGGGTTCCAGCACGACCGAGCCACCAAGACCAAAGCCCATGCCCTCCATCGGCTGTTCGGCAAAGCTCTGCGGTCCCATCGAGGCGATATCGCCGGGCAGATGGTTGCGCATCATGAAGGCAACGGTGCGCGGCGACAGGATATGACCGCCCTCGCAGACCCCGCCTCGGCGCAGCATTTCGACAAAGGCCATATAGTCGTCAATGGTCCCCACCAGACCACCGCCGCCAGAGTGCATCTCGGCGGTTTCAAAGGGCGAAGTGCCGTGCTCGTCGGTCAGCCGCAACGTATCCGCGCCCTTCTGCGCGGCATTCAGATCCATCGCGCTGCCCGCCAGCGGTGTATAGAGCGATGCAAACCGGTCCCCCGTACCGTCGGGCACGACAAACCGGGTTTCGTGCATCCCCAGCGGTTCCAGAATGGTGTCGGCCATGAACCTGTCGAGCGATTGCCCCGTCGCAACCTCGATCACGCGCCCCAGAACATCGATCCCGACCGAGTATTCCCACCGCGACCCCGGACGAAAAGCCAACGGCAAATCGCCAAGCCGGTCGGCCATATCCGCAAGCTTGCCCTGGTTGGGGCCGAACATGATCTTTTGTTCATCCATTTCCCGTGACAGGACGCCCGGGTTGAACGGATAGCTGAGCCCACTGGTATGGGTCATCAATTGGTGAATGGTCGGGCTGGCGCAGGGTTCGATCTGGTCCAGCCGCTCGGCACCGGGCACTAGGGCGGTCATGTCGCTGAACGCAGGCAGGAAGTCGGAGACCGGCGCATCGAGGTGAAACAGCCCCTGCTCTACCAGCGTCATCGCCGCCACCGTGGTGACCGGCTTGGTCATCGAATAGATCCGGGCCACCGTATCCCGCTCAAACGGCAGATCGGCGGTGATATTCCGGCGACCGGTTGCGTTGAAATAGACCTCTTTGCCGCCCCGCGCGATCAGCACCGAGGACCCGGGATATTTCCGCTCCCCGACATAGCGATCCATCCAGGCCGCGATCCGGTCCAGCCGGTCGCCGTCAAAGCCCGCGTCCCGTGGTTTGATGGTCTGCATAAGATTTTGCCCTTTTCCAAGTAAACACAATGCCCTGCGCGGACAAGCTAACCGATCATCCGCTGCATCGCCGCGACGGTTTCATCATTGAACCATCCACCCGGCGGCGCATTGCCCCCATGGGCCATCGCATGTTCGATCCGATCGCACACCGCGCCCCGGATCTGGCGCTTTACGCTGGCATATGTGTTGGGCGGGCTATCCGCCAGCCCCAGGGCTGCGGCCCGGGCGGCGGCGTCCAACTGGTCCGGTGGCACGATGTTGTCGATGATCCCCGCCGCGCTGGCCTGCTGCGCATTGATCGGCTGCCCGCCCAGCATCAAGCGCCGCAAGCTGTTGGTATCGAGCGTGGCGCGGGCGATTTCAAGCGGCCCCACCGGGAAATCCACACCAACCCGCACCTCGGCCAGACCAAAACGCGCATCCGGCGTTGCCAGGCGCGCGTCGCTTGCGAGCACAAAGAACAGTCCCCCGGCAATCGCCGCGCCATTGACCGCCGCAACCGTCGGTTTCGGGCAGGTATACAGGGCCAGAAAACCCAGGTTCAGCCCCCTGACAATGGCATTCTGCGCCGCAAGATCAAAGCCCTGCGCTTCCTTCAGGTCAAGACCGGCGGAAAACACCTTGAAATCGCTGGCAATCACGATGCCCCGAACCGTGTCATCCGCGACCAATTCATCGATCAGCCCGGCGAAATCCATCAGGAACTCCGCGCTCAGCGCATTGACCGGGGCCCGTCGCAATCGGATCTCGGAAATGCCGTTGTCACGATCCTTGCGCAGCAGGTGATCCATGTTCATATCCCCAACGCCCGGCGAAGGCCGTGCGGTTCATCCGGTATTTATGCGCCTCGCCCGCAAAATCGCAACCGGTGAAAGCCGGAAAAATCAACGGCCTAAGCATGTGACGCGCCTATTGCCGCCGGTTGGCCGGATTGCGCGGCATTCCTTGGGCACATCATCGCGGGCGCACGGTTCCCATGATTTCCGGTCAACATTTCCTGCCCCTGCGCCAAGCTGGACGCCCGAACCTGTTGCCCCTTACGGGTTTGCTTTTCCGCGTAAAATCATGATCCGCGTCAACATTGCCATATCGGCGCACCGGCTAGTGACGCGGTCGGCAGCTCAGCGCCTCGGCAACGCGGATCAGGTTGGGGGCATAATGTTGTTCAAGCTGCTTTGCCTTAACGTGAAAGGCCGGTCCTCCGACATTCAGGCCATAGACCCTCGTGCCGTTCAGCGAATAGACCGGCACCGCGATCGCATTCACGTCGGGCCGCCAGTCGCCATAGCCGGTGCAAAATCCGTTGGCCTTGTACTCGGCAAGCGCGCGCTCGACGCTGGCGTGGCGCCCCTCCTGCCCGTCCGGATCCTGCCGGTCGGCATCGGCCAGCACCGCTTCGCGATCCCGCGCGCTCATCCCGGCCAGTATCGAGCGCCCCATCGCCGAGCGAAACAGCGGCAACCGCGACCCCACATGCATGGTCAGCGAAATCTCTTCGCGCGAGCCTTGCACCGCGAGATAGACCACATCCATCCGGTGCCGTTCCGCCAGCGCGCAGGTGATATAGGAATTGGGCCCGTTGCCCAGTTCGCGCATCGCATCCGCCGCGCGCTCGCCGATCTCCATGCCGGACAACACGCCATAGCCCAGCTGCAATACGCCGGCGCTCAGCCGGTAGCTGCCGGAGCGGGTGTCGGCGACAAGGTAATCCAGCTTGCACAGCGTATGCGTCAGCCGCGAGACCGTCGGTTTCGGCAAACCGGTGCGTTCCGAGATGTCATGGTTGGTCAGCTCTGTTTCATTGGGTCGAAAACACCGTAGCACGTCGAGCCCGCGCGCCAACGCGGTGATAAAGTTGCGGTCCTTTTCCTCGTCGGGATTGGCCCTGAATTCCGCTTCCGCCATGTCGCTTCCCTTCCTGGCTGCCCAATCGCCCTATTTGGACAGGGCTTTCAACCCGTGATCCGCGAATACCGGGACGTATTGACCGATCTTGATGGCGCGTTCCGGGTTGCTGGCATTGCCGTCCAGCGCCCGTTTCAACACGCCCTGAATGATCGCCGCCATCCGAAAGAAACAGAAGGACAGGTAAAACCCGAAATTCTCGATGCCCGGCAATCCGCGACGGTCGCAATAGCGGGCGATGAACTCGGCATCCGTCGGCAGGCCAAGCGCCTTTCGGTCCACCCCGGCCAGCCCACGCCCCTCGCGTCCGGGCGGCATCTGCCATTGCATGATGACCGAAGCCAGATCCGCAAACGGGTGTCCGATTGTCGACAATTCCCAGTCGAGCACCGCGAGACATGTCGCACCGGTTCCGTCGAAGATCATGTTGTCCAGCCGGTAATCGCCATGCACCAGGCTGCGTTGACCATCATCTTGCGGCATCTGTTCGACCAGTTGGCGCATCAGGGCATCCATTGCCGGAACCGGGTCGGTTTCCGAGGCGCGATATTGCTTTGACCAACGCTCGACCTGCCGCTGGAAATAATTGCCGGGCGGGCCGTAATCGGACAGGCCGACCGCATCGATATCGACCATATGCAGGGCCGCAAGCACCCGGTTCATGTCATCGATCACCGCCCCGCGCACGTCGTTCGAAACATCCGGCATCGTCGGCTCGTTGAAATTGCGCCCGTCCACATGGTCCATGATATAGAACATCGAACCGATCACGCTGTCATCGTCACAAAGCAGGTGCATCTTCGCCACGGGCACGTCGGTTTCGGCCAGCGCCTTTTGCACGCGAAACTCGCGATCCACCGCATGTGCCGATTTCAGCAATGTTCCCGGTGGCTTGCGGCGCAGAACATAGTTCCGCCCGGGGGTCTTGAGCAGGAAAGTCGGATTGCTCTGCCCGGTTTCGAATTTATGCGCGGTCAGCGGGCCTTCAAAGCCCGGAAGATGCGCGCCGAGATAGGCCCCCACCGCGTCAAGGTCGAGTGTCTGAGTCTCATGTGTCATGGTCGCTCCTCAGCTGAAGGTCAGCAGCTTTGCCCGATCCGGGGTGGAAAAATGCGGCGTGGCGTTGAATTCATGCAGCAGGAAGGTGCCGGCGTTAAAGAAAAACCGCGTCCAGGATGTGTTCTTGACCTGAAGGTTCAGCGCCATCATCTGCGCGTCCGGTGCGCCAAGGCAGGATTTGACCAAGGCACCGATGGGGCCGCCCGAGCTGATGACAAGAACCCGCCGATCCGGAGTTTCAGTGGCAAATTTACGCGCGTTTTCAACGCGTTCAGAGAAGTCTTTCCAACTCTCTCTGGCCCCGCTCAGCCCGCCGGCCTGCCATTCGAGAATGGTCTCGCGCAGGGCGCGGAAATGCGTCTTGCGATCATGGCGTACCGGATCGGGGACATTGCCGTTGAACCGCACCGACAGCAGGTCGTGGAAATCGTATTCGTTGAACCCCGGATGCTGCTCCGGTGCCGCGTCAAACCCCATCGAGACGAGGGTTTCGCGCTGACGGGCAAGGGTTCCCGTCACCAGCCGGTCCGGCACCCAGCCCGAGGCGCGCAACGCCCCGCCCGCCAGCTCCGACTGCCGGTGGCCAAGGGCCGACAGCCGGTCGTAATTGTCGGCACCAAAGCTCGCCTGGGCGTGCCGGATCACCAGAAGCTCGGCCATCTAGCCGGTGAACTCGCCAGCGAGCCGGGCACCGGCACCCAGGAATTCCCGCTCGAACCGATCGACCAGCGCCGCGGTGTCGGAGATTTCGTTGATCGCGCCAATGCCCTGCCCCGATCCCCAGATCTCCTTCCATGCCTTGGGCTTGGAAGAACCGGAGCCGAAATTCATCGAACTGGCGTCAGCGGATGGCAGGTTGTCGGCATCCATTCCCGCCGCCGTGATCGAGGGTTTCAGATAGTTGCCCGACACCCCGGTGAACAACGTGGACGTCACGATATCCTCGGCACCGCTCGCCACGATCATTTCCTTGTAGGCGGCTTGCGCATTGGCCTCGGTCGTGGCGATGAAGGGCGAGCCCGCATAGCCGAAATCCGCACCAACCGCCAAGGCCGCCAACAGCGCGTCGCCGGTTGCGATGGCACCCGACAGCAGCAGCGGCCCGGAGAACCAATCGCGGATTTCACGGATCAGGGCAAAGGGCGATTGCGGACCCGCATGACCACCTGCCCCGGCCGCCACCGCAATCAGCCCGTCAGCACCCTTGTCGATGGCCTTTTTGGCAAAGGTGTTGTTGATGATATCGTGCAGCACGATACCGCCACAATCATGGGCCGCGTCGTTCACTTCGACCCGCGCACCCAGCGAGGTGATCCAGATCGGCACCTTGTAGCGATTGCAAATCTCGAGATCCCGATCCAGCCGCGCGTTCGAGCGATGCACGATCTGGTTGACCGCAAACGGGGCGGCGGGGCGATCCGGGTTGTCCTGGTTGTGCCGGTCCAGTTCCTGGGTAATCCGTTGCAGCCATGCCTCGAGCAGCGGCGGTTCGCCTTCGGCCTCACGCGCGTTCAGTGCCGGGAACGATCCGACGATCCCGGCCTTGCATTGGGCGATCACCAGATCGGGCGAGGACACAATGAACAGCGGCGACCCCACCAGCGGCAGACGAAGACCGCGCAGCGCGGCGGGCAGATGGCTCTCGTCGCGTTTCCAGGCTACCATGACCGTTCTCCCGGCTGGCTGATGGTCGGGGCCGGTCGTCGACCGGGCGGGGTTGCGATGTGATCAGGCATGTTTCAATCCTCTCAGTTCCAATCCAGCGTCAGACCACGGGCCCGCGCGGCGTTGGCGACATATTTTCTTGTTTGATCAAAGGCGCTTGCGAGCTCTTTCTGACCTTTCGGATCAGATATCCCGGCAAACTGCGCCGCGACAATCTCCGGGGTGATCTCGCCCGTCAACGTGACCCCCGGCGTTTCGTAGACCCGCGTCTGGGCAAAGCACCCCGCCCCGGCCCCCAGCATCACCCGGCTGGGGGCGTTCTCGCTCACGAGATAGAGCAGGCCGGGGGTGATCGTCTCGGGTGACATCAGCGCCAGCGCATCGGCGGGGATCAGCGCCTCGGTCATGCGCGTCGCCGCAGTCGGTGCCAACACATTGACCCGGATATTGTCGCGTGCCCCTTCCATGTGCAGGACGTTCATCAATCCCATCATCGCCGCCTTGGCGGCTCCATAATTGGACTGGCCAAAATTGCCGTACAGCCCGCTGCCCGAAGAGGTCAGAACGATCCGGCCATATCCCTGGTCGCGCATGATCGGCCAGCAGGCATGACAGACCGTCGCGCTGCCCATCAGGTGCACATCGACGACCTTGCGGAAATCATCGAGGTCCAGCTTGCCAAAGGTCTTGTCGCGCAGGATGCCGGCGTTGTTCACCGCTATATCGATGCGGCCCCATTCGGCCATGGTTTGCGCAACCATATCGGCCACCGCATCCGGGTCCGCGACATCCGCGCCATGGGCGATCGCCTGCCCCCCTGCGGATTTGATCTCATCCACCACCGCAAGGGCCGCGTCCGAAGAGGTTCCGGTGCCATCGGTCGCCGCCCCAAGGTCGTTGACAACGACCTTGGCACCGCGCGAGGCCAACCCAAGCGCATGGCAGCGCCCGAGCCCTGTCCCTGCTCCGGTCACGATGGCCACACGGTTGTCAAATCGGATTTCCATGCTTGAACCTCCGGTTCTATTCCATTGCGCTTGCGAAGATATTCGGCGCGGTCATCACATTGATCCCGCCGCTGACCGGGATCACCGCTCCGGTCACATAGGCACCGCCGCGTCCGCACAGGAACAGCATGCAACCGGCTATGTCCTCATCCCGTCCGACCCGGCCAAGCGGCACATCCGCTCCGACCTTGTCCCGCAGTGCTTCATCGCCGGTGGCAAAGGCGGTCATCCGCGACACGAAGGGTCCGGGTGCGAGGGCGTTGACCGTGACATGGTGGCCGGCAAGTTCCTTGGCGAGGATCTTGCTCAGGTGCAGCACCGCGGCCTTGGACGCGGCATAGCTATAGGCCCCGTCACCCATCGGCACCTCGCCCATGACCGAGCCGACATTGACCACCCGTGCCGGGTCTTGGGCCGTTCCGGATGCGATCAACATCGGCATCAATTTCTGGGTCAGGTGAAACAGGCCCGCCACATTGACGGCGTTCACCTTTTCCCACCCGCCAAAGGGGAACTGGCCCAGCGGCGCGCCCCACGTCACGCCGGCATTGTTCATCAGGATATCAAGCCGGTCGGTACGCTCAGCCACGGCTTTGGCCAGCGCATCGACGCCCTCTTCGCTTGCGACATCGCCGGCAAAGCCTTCGGCCGATCCGCTCGCGCCAAGCGCGTTCAACTCGTTTGCAACGGCCTCGCAGGCCTCGCCCTTGCGCGACGCGATCAGGACCCGCGCCCCGGCACGCAGCAATGCTTCTGCCGCCATCCGGCCGATTCCGGTGGCACCACCGGTAATCAGGGCCGTCTTCCCGTTGAGGGAAAAAAGGATATCGGGGGTCATGATGGGGTGTCTCCGTTGCTGGCTCCTGTTCCGCTGTGCAGAATTGCATTTCGAATTTCGATTGACAACACCGTTCTGCGCGGAAACAGTCGCCCGACAGGATCACGATGCGCGACACCAGGGAGAGATCACATGCACGCAATGCTGAGCCATGCCATCGGCGGCCCGGAGACGCTGGAATTGACCGAACTCGCGGACCCGCAACCAAATGACAAGCAGGTAATCGTTCGCATTCATGCGGCTGGCGTGAATTTTCCCGACACGTTGATGATCCGAGATCTTTACCAGATGAAACCGCCCCGCCCCTTTGCCCCAGGTGGCGAGATCGCGGGCGAGGTTGCGGCCATTGGCAAGGACGTGACCGGCTTTGACGTGGGTGATCGCGTGCTGGCCCTGACCGGCTTTGGTGGGTTCGCCACGCATCTGGCCGTCGATGCCGCGCGGTTGGTCAAGATACCCGGTGACATGCCCTATGACGAGGCCGCCTGTTTCATCTTTACCTATGGAACCTCATACCACGCACTGAAAGACCGGGCGCATCTGCGCCGGGGCGAAAGCCTGCTGATCCTGGGGGCCGCGGGCGGTGTCGGTGCGGCGGCCATCGAACTGGGCAAGGCCGCCGGTGCCCGTGTTATCGCCGCCGTGTCCAGCGCGGAAAAGGCCGAATTCTGCACCTCCATCGGGGCCGATGAAACGCTGATCTATCCGCGCGAGATGGACCGCGATGCGCAAAAGGCATTCTCGGGCGAGATCAAGTCGCTTGCCGGTGCCGATGGTGTCAATGTGGTCTATGACGCGGTGGGCGGGGCCTATGCCGAACCGGCGCTGCGGTCGCTTGCCTGGGAAGGGCGTTTCCTTGTTGTCGGCTTCCCTGCCGGAATTCCCAAGCTGCCCCTGAACCTGACATTGCTCAAGGGCTGTCAGGTGGTTGGCGTGTTCTGGGGGGCGTCGACCATGCGCGATCCCAAGGGGCACATGCAGAATGTCAGGGACCTGTTCGAGCTTTACGCGGCAGGCAAGATCAAACCCCGCATCAGCGCGCGGTTTCCGTTGGCGCAGGCCGCAGAGGCGCTGGAGATGATGCAGGACCGCAAGGTGATGGGGAAAGTCGTCGTGACGATGGCGTGACCTTCAACCCAGATGCGACATGTCGTTGAACCCCTGCACGATCATCCGGTCATCTTGAATCACGATGCGGCTGATCGAACCATTGGCGACCCGGTTGAAGGCAAAGGGCTGCGAACCGCTGGCAATCGCCATCGCGGCCCCGACGACGCCCGCATGAACCACGACCGCCACACGTTCGTCCGGATGGGCCGCCGCAATGCGCAGCAACCCGGCCCGCACGCGGCTGTGCAGCGCCGCCGTGGTTTCGGCCCCCGGGATTTCGCCCCATTCCTGCCGTTCAAAGGCGCGCTGGAACTCGGGCGCGTTCTCGGCGGCCTTGATCCGGTAAAGACCCCCGTCCCATTCCCCGAGATGGATCTCGCGCAGGTCGGCCTCGACACGCGGCTCAAGCCCCAGCCGCGCCGCCAGCGGTGCCGCTGTCTGGTGGGTGCGGCGCAGGTTGGTAACATAGATCGCCGCCAGCGGTTCGTGTTCAAGCCGGTCGGCCACCGCCAGCGCCTGCGCCTCGCCCTCGGGATGCAGCGCAGCATCGCCATGGCCGTCCTTCATGGGAAAGGACACACCGGGCCGGGCCGCTTCGGTGCGCCCGTGCCGGATCAACAGCAGATCGGCCGCGCCCGGCGGCGGGGTAAACCTGGTTTGATGATACTCTTTGCCCATGCCCCGGACCCTCGCCAATTGCCATTGCCGAAACGCTTAGCGGGATCGTCCGCCAGTGAACACCCCGACCATTGCCCTAGCCACAGGACATGACCATGACAAACCGAATGATCGCGATTTCAGACCTGCCCAGGGGCGAACTGACACAGGCGCATTTCACCGCGATTGATGGCCACATGCCGATCGCGGGCGATGGCGAGGTGCTGCTACGCACCATCCTGATGTCAATCGATGCCGCGAACCGAAGCTGGATGCAGGGCGCCACCTATCGCGACGCGGTCAAGGCCGGTGACATCATGCCCACCTATGCGATCTGCGAAGTCATGCAGAGCAACAGCCCACGGCTCGCCAAGGGCGACATCGTGGCCACCGAGTCGGTCTGGGCCGAATACGTCACGCGCCCGGCCCACAAGGTGCAGAACATGCCGGATGTGCGGCCGCTCTCGAACCTGATGTCGGTCTACGGGATCGCGGGCAAGACCGCGTTTCACGGGCTGGTGAATGTGGCGCAGCCGATTGCCGGGGAAACCGTACTGGTCTCTGCCGCCGCGGGCTCGGTGGGCGGATATGTCGGGCAGATCGCCAAGGCCCTGGGCTGCCGCGTGGTCGGAATTGCCGGCGGTGCCGCGAAATGCGGCTGGGTCGTTGAGACGCTCGGCTTTGACGCCTGTGTCGATTATCGCGATCCCGGCCTGTTCAAGGCCCTGCGCGCCGCCTGCCCCGACGGGGTTGATGTCTATTTCGACAATGTGGGCGGCGCGGTGCTGGAAACCGCGCTGGCGGTGATGAATGAACGCGGGCGGATTTCCTGTTGCGGTGCCATCAGCCAATACGACACCGACGCCCCCACCGGCCCGCGCAACCTGCCCGGCCTCGTGGTGGTCAAACGGCTGCGCATGGAGGGGTTCATCGTGATGGATTTCGCCCGGCAGGACGCAACCGCCCTGCGCGCGCTGCAAAGCTGGGTTGGCACCGGCCAGATCAAGGTGTTCGAGGATATCGTCGAGGGGATCGACAATGCGCCCGCCGCGCTGATCGGTCTGCTTGCCGGTGAAAACAAGGGCAAGCGCATGGTGCGCGTCGGCCCCGATCCCTGATCTGTCGCAAGATGAAAGGAGACCCCAATGGCCGCAATCGATGACGCCTTGCACGAGGCGCAGGCGCTTTTGGGCACCGAGGTCGGCGTGTCGAACTGGATCACCGTTGACCAGGCGATGATCGACAGCTTTGCCCACGTGACCCATGACACCCAGTGGATTCATGTCGACCAGGACCGCGCGGCGGCGCAAACCCCCTTTGGCGGCACCATTGCCCACGGGTTCCTGTCGCTGTCGCTGGCCAGCCGCTTTGCCTATGATTGCTTTCCGATGCTGCCGGGACAGGTGATGGGTATCAACTATGGCTTCAACAAGCTGCGCTTCCTGTCACCGGTGCGGGCGGGGTCGCGGTTGCGCGGGCGGTTCGTGCTGACCGAGGCCAACAAGCGCAACGCACGCGAATTGCTGCGCGAGAACACCCTGACCATCGAGATCGAGGGCCAGGACACGCCCGCGCTGGTGGCGCAATGGCTCGGATTGGCGGTTTTCGAGTGATTTCAGGGCAAATCGCCCTCTGAACTGGACAGACGCCACCATTCGTGCCTAAGACCTATCGACAAAAGGGAAACTGGCATCATGACTGGCATTCTGATCCTCAACGGGCCGAACCTGAACCTGCTTGGCACCCGCCAGCCAGAGGTCTACGGCACCACCACACTGGCCATGGTCGAGGATGCCTGCCGCGCCCATGGCGAGGCGATCGGGCTGAGCGTGTCCTGTCTGCAAACCAATCACGAGGGCGGCATGGTCGATGCGATCCACGCGGCCCGGGGTGTGCAGGCGGGGCTGGTGATCAACGCGGGGGCCTATACCCATACCTCCATCGCGCTGATGGATGCGGTGGCCTCGGTCGAATTGCCGGCGGTAGAAGTGCATCTGTCGAACATCCACGCACGTGAACCCTTTCGCCATGTCTCGTACCTGGCCAAGGTCGCTCTAGGGCAGATCTGCGGGTTCGGACCACAGGGCTATATCATGGCGCTGGATGCGCTCAAGGCCCATCTGGAAGGGGCATGAGCGTCATGGAGTTGCGCGAATACCTGACTGCCATCACCAACGCGCAAAGCCTCGAAGAACTCTGGCCCGCGCATACGGCTCAGATGGCGAAATACGGGTTTGACCGGCTGATCTATGGGTTTACCCGCTATCGCACGGAAACATCGCTTGGCGATCCCGACGATTTCACCATCCTCAGCAACCACAGCCCGGAATATATCGAGGGCTTCCTGCATCGTGGCCTGTATTTCCACGCGCCGATGCTGAACTGGGCGCTGGAACACGAAGGTGCGGGCAGCTGGCGGCAGATCTACGAAAAATTCGATCTGGGCAAGCTGACGCCGGAACAGATCAAGGTGGTCGAGTTCAACCTGACCTTCAAGGTCAAGTCCGGCTATACCATCAGCTTCAAATCCATATCCCCGCGCGCCAAGGGGGCGATCTCGCTGGCGGCACGGGCGGACATGTCACAGGAAGACATCGACCGGGTCTGGGCCGAGCATGGCGCGGATATCCACCTGATGAACAATATCGCGCATCTGCGTATTCTCACCCTGCCCTACGCGCCCCCCAACCGTGCCCTGACCAAGCGACAGCGCGAGGCGCTCGAATGGGTCGGCGATGGCAAGACGACACAGGATATCGCGATCCTGATGGGGCTGACCTCGGCCACCGTGGAAAAACATCTCCGGCTCGCGCGCGAGTCGCTTTCGGTGGAAACATCGGCGCAGGCGGTGCTCAAGGCGGCATTGTTGAACCAGATGTTCACCATGCCCTCAGAGTCCTGATTTTGCTCGGATATTTCGTTATACCCATGGGTGTTTACCCCGGGTAAGGAATACATTACTTTTACAAACGCGCTTTAAATCGCAAAGTGCAATTGTTCCGTGAGTGGTGGCTTTGGCCTGGGAACATCGGGAAACGACCCTTGCAATTTCAAGGCTCTCTTACCTGTCCGGCTCGTGCGTGCATTGTTCCGCGTATCGGGTCGGAACCTTTGAGTAGCCCCTTCCATCCCCATAGAATCGGGGCGTTCAATTGATCGGAGCCGTGCCCGCAATGGCGCGGCTCCAATTGTTCATATGCCTGCGGCAATGAAAAAGGCCCGCCCGGATTGCTCCAAACGGGCCCGTATTATTGTGACAGGGGCTTAGCCCTGCGCGGCCTTGGCGACTTCGGCGGCAAAGTCTTCTTCTTTCTTCTCGATGCCTTCGCCGACCTCAAGACGCACGAAACCGGTGATGGTTGCGCCGGCTTCCTTGGCGGCCTCGCCCACGGTCAGGTCCGGGTTCACCACGAATTGCTGGTTGAGCAGCGTGGATTCCGCGACGAATTTCTTCATCCGGCCGACGATCATCTTTTCGATGACCTGCTCGGGCTTGCCGCTTTCGCGGGCGATGTCCATCTGGACCTGCTTTTCTTTCTCGATGACGGCGGGGTCCATGTCGGCTTCGCTCAGCGCGGCAGGATTCACCGCGGCGATATGCATGGCAACCTGTTTGCCAAAGGCTTCGTCGCCACCGGTCTGCGCAACCAGAACACCGATCTTGCCCATGCCCGAGGTGGCCGCGTTGTGGACATACGAAACCACGGCTTCGCCTTCGATGCCCGTCATGCGGCGCACCGACATGTTTTCACCGATGGTGGCGATCTTGTCGGTGATGACATCGGCGACCGATTTGCCACCCATGTCGGCGGATTTCAGCGCCTCGACATCGTCAACCCCGAGGGCGGCGCGCGCGATACCGCTCACCATTTCCTGGAATTCGCCGTTCTTGGCGACGAAATCGGTTTCCGAGTTGACCTCGACGGCCACGCCCTTGCCACCTTCAACGACAACGGCAACCAGACCTTCGGCAGCAACGCGGCCGGACTTCTTGGCGGCCTTTGCCAGGCCCTTGGTGCGCAGCCAGTCGACGGCGGCTTCCATGTCGCCAGCGGTTTCGGTCAGCGCCTTCTTGGCGTCCATCATGCCTGCGCCGGTGCTGTCGCGCAGTTCTTTTACCATAGATGCGGTAATTGCCATGTTCGGCTCTCCTTCACGGAAATGTTCAACGGGTGCAGCGCGGGATATGCCCGCGCTGCGTGTCAATTGAATGACGGACGGGGATCAGGCCTTGGAGGCCGATTCCAGCGCCTTGGCGGCGGCGTCGATGCTCGAGCTGTCAGCCGCCGCTTCGGCGGGAGCTTCCTCGGCCACGACTTCCTCGACGGGCGCTTCTTCCATTGCGCCGAGGTCAACGCCAGCGGCACCCAGCTGGGCCGACATACCGTCCAGCGCGGCGCGCGCGGCCAGGTCACAGTAGAGCGCAATGGCACGGGCCGCGTCGTCGTTGCCCGGGATCACGAAATCAACGCCGTCAGGCGAGCAGTTGGTGTCGACAACGGCGACAACCGGGATGCCCAGCTTGTTGGCTTCGGCGATGGCCAGCGCTTCTTTCTTGACGTCGATGACAAACAGCAGGTCCGGCGTGCCGCCCATCTCGCGGATACCGCCCAGCGACGCCTGAAGCTTGCCCTGGTCACGTTCCATGCCCAGACGCTCTTTCTTGGTCAGGCCGGCGGCACCGGTTTCCATTTGCTCGTCGATATGCTTGAGGCGCTGGATCGACTTGGAAACGGTCTGCCAGTTGGTCAGCGTGCCGCCCAGCCAGCGGTGGTTCATGTAATATTGCGCGGATTTCTCGGCGGCTTCGGCGATCGGCTGGCTGGCCTGACGCTTGGTGCCGACGAACAGCACGCGGCCACCCTTGGCGACGGTGTCACGGATGATTTGCAGCGCCTGGTCCAGCATCGGCACGGTCTGCGTCAGGTCCATGATGTGGATGCCGTTGCGCGCGCCGTATATGTAATGCGCCATGCGCGGGTTCCAGCGCTGAGTCTGGTGGCCAAAGTGAACGCCTGCTTCCAGCAGCTGGCGCATGGTGAACTCGGGAAGAGCCATGCTCGTTTTCCTTTCCGGTTTTGTCCTCGGCGGGGGTCTCGACGCGGATGCGCCAACCGGCGGACCTTTGGGGATGTCTCTCCCATCGGCCCAACCCCACCTGCGGGTTGAGTGCTGGGGCCATACTGCACGATGCCGGCGGGCGCAAGGCCTTTTCGGCGAGAGATTGCCAGACAGCGCGCCCTCTCGCAGCGGCTCAGCCTGTTCGCGCCGCATGACAGGTGCGCACAACCGTTTCGCAATGCGCGGCCAACGCCTTGCGATTGGCGAAATCGGCCACCGGCACCGCCGGATGATAGACCAGTTCAACCGACCCCGGATGCCGCACCGCCAGCGTCTTGATCAGGTGGGTGCCGAAATCCATGTCGCCCCACCAGCCATAAAACCGGGCGGGCTGGCCCCTTGGCGGATGATAAATCACATTTACCGGCTGCACACACACCGTATTCTTCAGATTATCCGTAAGAAACGCTTCGAAAAGCGTTGTTTTAAATGGCAATATCCGCAATCCGTCCGTTGACGTGCCCTCGGGAAAGAACAGCAGCTTGTGACCGGCCAACAGCCGCTGCTCGAACAGCGCGGTCTGCTCGCGCGCCCGCGCGGGGTTGCGTTCGATGAATACCGTGCCGGTGGCCCGGGCCAGCCATCCGATCCCGGGCCAACCCGCCACTTCGGATTTCGACACGAAATACACCCGTTTTCGGGCGTTCAGCGCAAAGATATCAAGCCAAGAAGAATGGTTCGCGACAACCGCCCCGTGTTCGGACATCAACCGACCCGACGCCGAAAACTCCATGCCCAGAATACGAAACGCGTTGCGACAGACAAATTGCGTGATGAACGGCGTGACCGGTCGTTTCACCCCAAAGAGTGGCCTTTCGATCAATCGCACGAGCAACAGGACCAACAGGCAGCCGAACACGAGGATTGCCAGCGCCGACCCGCGCAATGCAACGCGCATCCAGCCGCCCGGGCCGATGCGGACCGGATCGGGGTCGGTTTCGCTTTCCCAGGTCGGGTTCATCCCGCGCGCTCGCCCGCGTAGATGCGCCTCTGCCGGGCGTTCATCCGTGCGGTGTCGAGGACCAGACAGACATCCGTTGTGTTGAACGCGTGATCGAGATAGGCCCCCTGGCCAACAAATCCGCCCAGCCGCAGATAGGCCTTGATCAGGGCGGGCATCTCGATCATGGCGCGCCGCCGGTCAAGATCGCCGGGCGCGACAAGGTCCATGCGCTGAAAGTGATCCGCCCGCGCCCGCACCCGCAGTTCCGGTGGCGCAAGGTGGGCGTGGTTCAACATGGCAAGCGGCTGCGCCAGCTTCTGCGCATCGGTTCCGTGAAAACTGGCGACGCCGAACAGGATGTCGATACCGTGTGTTTCGACATAACGCGCCAGCCCGGTCCAAAGATGGAACATCGCAACACCGCCGCGAAAGTCTCGGTGCAAACAGGATCGCCCCAGTTCGAGCAACCTGCGGCCCGATGATCTGAGCGGCCCCAGATCATATTCGCTCTCGGAATAGAACTGTCCGGCCTTGACCGCCTGATCCGCGCGCATCAGGCGATAGACTCCGACAACCTGTGACGTGGGCTCGTGAAACACCAGCAGGTGGTCGAAATAGGGATCGAAACGGTCTCGTTCCAGCTGGCTCTCGTGATCGACCAGCGGACCACCCCCGCCCAGTTCGCGCACGAAAACGTCATAGCGCAGCGTCTGGGCCGCCCGCAGATCGGCGTCGCTCTGCGCCAGCCTGACGGTAAATTCGGGCTCGGGTCCAGGCATCGTGGCTGAGGTCATCTATCCGGAATTCAGTTGGCGACCCATAGCGCGCATCGGTGCACAATGGCAACAGATGCAATGCATTCGTCGAAAATTAACCATTCGTAAACCGGTTTCAGGAATCAAAGACGGGAACCAGCGACACGCGTGTGCCGTCAATGACCACCTTTCCCTGCTCGCGAAAGTTGACCGTGATCTTGCCGCCAACATTCGATTGCACCTGTCCGACGCCCCAGTCATTGAAGTCGGGGTGGCGCACCAGCATACCGGGTTCGAGAATCGCATTGAGATCGGTCACAACAGGCCCTGAAACGGAGGAAACACGTGGGACAGAGTAACCACAATCTGGCGTCCTTGATAGGGTCCAGAATCTGCCATGACCTGATCAGCCCCATCGGGGCCATTACCAATGGTCTCGAACTGCTCGACATGGCCGGGGGCGTACAGGGCCCCGAACTGGACCTGATCAGCGACAGCGTTGGCAATGCCGGCGCGCGCATCCGGTTCTTTCGCATTGCCTATGGCGCCTCCGGCGAACAGATGCTCGGGCGCGCCGAAATCATGTCGGTGCTCGACGATGTCAGCCGTGGCGGGCGTCTGCAATTGCATTGGAACCCGGTTGAACCGCAAAGCCGCGCCAATGTGCGGCTGGCGTTTCTGGCGATCCAGTGCCTTGAAACCGCGATGCCCTATGGCGGCACCGTGATGGTGACAGTCGAGGACGACCGCTGGAGCATCGCCGGCGTGTCGGACAAGCTGAATGTCGATCCGTCGCTATGGGCCGGGCTGTCGGCTCCGGAAACGCTGGACCAGGTCACCCCGGCACAGGTGCAATTCCCATTGATGCCGACCGTGGCCGCCGATCTGGGGCGCAGCATTTCAACCGAACAGGTGGATGGCCGCATCGTCATCCATTTCTGAGATGGTGCTTCCAAAGCGGCGCACAACGCCTGACGGGCCACCCCCCCCCCGGCGCGTTGAAACCTAGGTTTCGTGCGTCGGGGGGGGCCGTATTAGTCGCGCACCGTTCCATCCCCGCGCACGAGGTATTTGAAACTGGTCAGCTGCCTGGCCCCCACCGGGCCGCGCGCGTGCATCTTGCCGGTTGCGATGCCGATCTCGGCACCCATGCCGAACTCGCCGCCATCCGCAAACTGGGTCGAAGCGTTCTGCATCAGGATCGCGCTGTCCAGCCGTTCAAAGAACCGCGCCGCTGCGCCGGTATTCTCGGTGATGATGCAATCGGTATGGTTTGATCCGTAGGTCCGGATATGGGTGATGGCCGCGTCCAGATCGGCAACCGGTTTGGCGGCGATAATCATGTCGAGATACTCGCGGCCCCAATCGTCGTCACTGGCGGCGACCGCCCCGGCAATTTGGGCCAGCCCCCCCTCGGCGCGCACCTCGACCCCGGCAGCCAGCAGCGCAGAAATCACCTCGGCCCCGATGGTTTCGGCAATATCCTCGTGGATCAGCAGACATTCCGCCGCGCCGCAGATCCCCGTGCGGCGTGTCTTGGCGTTCAGTACCACATCAAGCGCCTTTTGCGGGTTGGCGTCCTTGTCCAGATAGATGTGAACGATGCCCTCAAGATGGGCAAACACCGGCACCCGCGCCTCGCGCTGGACCAGCCCGACCAACCCCTTGCCGCCACGTGGCACGATCACGTCAACCGTGTCGGTCATGGTCAGCATCTCGGAAACCGCGGCGCGGTCACGTGTCGGCACCAGTTGAATCGACTCCTCCGGCAGGCCCGCGCTGCGCAACCCTTGGACCAGGCAGGCATGGATCGCGGCCGAAGAATGAAAACTCTCGGACCCGCCGCGCAGGATCACGGCATTCCCCGATTTCAGGCACAGCGCCCCGGCATCCGCCGTCACGTTGGGGCGGCTCTCATAGATCACGCCGATCACGCCAAGGGGCGTGCGCACCCGGCTGATATGCAGCCCGCTGGGCCGGTCCCATTCCTCGATGATCTCCCCAACGGGATCGGGTTGCTCTGCCACCGCGCGCAGCCCGTCGACAATACCGCGGATACGGTCATCATCCAGCATCAGCCGGTCCATCATCGCGCCCGACAGCCCCTTGTCGCGGCCATAGTCCAGATCGCGGGCATTGGCGGCGATGATGTCCGCGCGCCCGCGCCACACCGCGTCCGCCGCCGCGACCAACGCGGCGCGTTTGCTCTCTGGGCTGGCAAAGGCAAGGGTCTGACTGGCGGCCTTGGCGCGGGTGCCAATCTCGGCCATCAAAGCGGGAATATTGTCCATGTCTTTCATCATCTTCGCCCTTGTCCGTGCTTGACCGGCAAATCCTGCGTCAAAACAGAAGCCGGTGAGAAATCTACAATGCCATATCGTCGCGATGGATCAAAGCCGCGCGGCCCGGATAACCAAGCCGCGCTTCGATATCGGTGGATTTGCACCCCATGATCGACCGCGCCTCGGAGGCGGTATAGCGGCTGAGCCCTTGGCCGATCCGGTGCTGGTCGGGGTCGTGAATCTCGACCGGGTCGCCGCGCCCGAAACTGCCGGTCACCCTGACGACCCCGGCGGGCAGCAGGCTGTTGCCGCGCCCCAGGGCCCCGGCCGCGCCGGCATCAATCGTCACCACCCCGCGCGGCTTCATCGCGTTGATCCAGCGCTTGCGCGCCGCCTGCGGATCAAGCTGTGCGGTGAACCAGGTGGCGTTTGCGCCGTTTTCAAGCGATTGCAAGGGGTTGTGGGTCGATCCTTCGGTGATCGCCATGGCACAGCCACCGGCGGTTGCCATCTTGGCGGCCATCAGCTTGGTCTTCATCCCGCCCTTGGACAGACCCGAGCCCGCGTCACCGGCCATGGCCTCGATCTCGGGCGTGATGGTGTCGATCAACTCATAGCGCGTGGCGTCCGGATCGGTCGCCGGATTGGCGGTATAAAAGCCATCGACATCCGACAGGAGGATCAGCTGGTCCGCCCCCACCGTCACCGCCACCTGCGCGGCCAGACGATCATTGTCGCCATAGCGGATTTCGTCGGTGGCGATGGTGTCATTCTCGTTCACGATGGGCACGGCTTGCAGTCCGAGCAGGGTTTCCAGCGTCGCCCGCGTATTGAGATAGCGCCGCCGGTTGGTGCTGTCTTCCAGGGTCACGAGCACCTGGGCGGTGGTGATGCCATGCGGGGTCAGCGCCTCTTCATAGGCGCGGGCCAGCCGGATCTGCCCGACCGCCGCCGCCGCCTGCGATTGCTCCAGCGCCAGTTCGCTTGCGGGCAGGCCCAGCACCCCGCGCCCAAGCGCGATCGAACCCGAAGAAACCAGGATCACATCGGCCCCGCCCAGCTTGAGCCAGGCGACATCCTCTGCCAGCGAGGTCAGCCAATCCGCCCGCAGCGCGCCGGTTTCGCGGTCGACCAGTAGGGCCGACCCGATCTTGACAACGACGCGCCGGGCGCGTGTCAGGGACGCCACGGTTCCGCCTCGGTCTCGGGCTTCTGGCGCAGCCGGTCCGCGTCGATCTGCGAGCGCAGGGCGCGCAGCACCTCCTGCACCCCCTCGCGGCTGACGCCGGACATGGTCATCACGCTGCCGCCGCTGGCTTGCATGAGCGCGGCAACCGCCGCCTCGCGCTCTTCGTCATCAAGGGCATCGACCTTGTTGAGCGCGGTGACGCGCGGCTTGTCCGCCAGCTCGCCGCCATAGGCTTCGAGTTCGTGGATAATGGTTTGATAATCCTCGGCAATCGTCTCGGAAGTACCGTCAACCAGGTGCAGCAGGACGGCGCAGCGTTCCACATGCCCCAGGAACCGATCCCCGATCCCGCGCCCTTCATGGGCGCCGGCAATCAGCCCCGGAATATCCGCGATCACGAATTCCACATTGTCGACCCCAACCACGCCCAGGTTCGGGTGCAAGGTGGTGAACGGGTAATCGGCGATCTTAGGCCGGGCGTTCGAGGTGGCCGCGAGAAAGGTCGATTTACCCGCATTGGGCAGCCCCAAAAGCCCGACATCCGCAATCAGCTTGAGCCGCAGCCAAAGGGTGCGCTCGACCCCCTCCTGCCCCGGATTGGCCCGGCGCGGGGCCTGGTTGGTCGAGGATTTGAAATGCAGGTTGCCAAAGCCGCCATTGCCGCCACGCGCCAGTTGAATGCGTTGACCAACCTCGGTGAGATCGGCGATGACGGTTTCCTGATCCTCGTCGAGGATCTCGGTGCCCACGGGCACGCGCAATACGATTTCATCGCCATCCTTGCCGGTGCGCTGCCGCCCCATGCCCGGCTGGCCGTTCTTGGCAAAGAAATGCTGCTGATAGCGGAAATCAATCAGCGTGTTCAGCCCGTCGACCGCTTCGGCCCAGACCGATCCGCCATTGCCGCCATCGCCGCCATCAGGTCCGCCATATTCGATGTATTTCTCGCGGCGAAAGCTGATACAGCCGTTTCCGCCGGCGCCAGACCGGATATAGACCTTGGCGAGGTCCAGGAATTTCATAACTCTAACACCCTATTCTCAAGGTCCTGCGACAGAACGGTCCACCGTTCCCTCCTGCGTCGCATCGCTGTGCCACATCGGCCGGTCCCGAGGCAAGGGGCAGCGGCCGCAATGCCCGCATGTTCGCGCCCGGATGCCGGGTCCCCCCCCGCTAGCCGGCCTTTTTCCTGCGGACCAGTTTCTCGGCCAGATCGCGGGCAATGGCAAAGGCCCCCTTGATCTTGTCGCTGTCCTTTTTCCAGTCGCGGCGCACGACGATCTTGTTGTCCTTGACCTTGGCGAGGCCGTTCTGGTCCTGGATAAAGGCCACGAGCCCTTCGGGGCTGGCGAACTTGTCGTTGTGAAACTGGATCGTCGCCCCCTTGGGGCCACCATCGAGCTTGGAAATCCCGGCGCGTTTGCACATCGCCTTGATCCGCACCACCAGCAGCAGGGTGTTGACCTCTTTGGGCAGCTTGCCGAACCGGTCGATGAGTTCGGCGGCAAAGCCTTCGAGCTCGACCTTGGTCGAGAGGGCCGAAAGGCGGCGGTAGAGGCCGAGGCGCACATCCAGATCGGGCACGTAATCATCGGGGATCAGGACCGGCACGCCGAGGTTGATCTGTGGTGCCCATTGATCATCGGAGTCAGACAGGCCCTCAAGCTCGCCTGCCTTGATCTTGGCGATCGCCTCTTCGAGCATGGATTGATAGAGTTCATAACCCACATCGCGCATCTGGCCGGATTGTTCCTCGCCCAGAAGGTTGCCCGCGCCGCGAATATCGAGATCCTGGCTGGCCAGGGTAAAGCCTGCGCCCAGTGTATCAAGGCTGCCGAGCACGCGCAGGCGCTTTTCGGCGGTGGGGGTCAGCTTGGTGCGGGGTTTGGTTGTGAGATAGGCATAGGCGCGGGTTTTGGAGCGGCCCACCCTGCCCCGGATTTGATAGAGCTGGGCCAGCCCGAACATATCGGCGCGGTGCACGATCATGGTGTTGGCGGTTGGAATGTCGAGGCCGGATTCGACGATGGTGGTGGCGAGCAGCACATCGTATTTGCCATCGTAAAAGGCATTCATCCGGTCATCGAGTTCACCAGCAGCCATCTGGCCATGGGCCGTGATAAAGCTGATTTCGGGGACCTGTTCCTTGAGGAATTCCTCGATCTCGCGCAGGTCGGAAATGCGCGGTACGACGTAAAAGGACTGCCCGCCGCGATAGTGTTCGCGCAAGAGCGCCTCGCGGATGGTGACCGCGTCAAATTCGCTGACATAGGTGCGGATGGCGAGCCGGTCGACGGGCGGCGTGCCGATGATCGACAGGTCGCGCACACCGGAGAGCGACAGTTGCAGCGTGCGCGGGATCGGCGTGGCGGTCAGGGTCAGCACGTGAATGTCGCTGCGCAGCTGTTTGAGGCGTTCCTTGTGGGTGACGCCGAAATGCTGTTCCTCGTCGATGATCAGCAGGCCAAGGTTCTGAAAGCGCACGCCCTTGGCCAAGAGCGCATGGGTGCCGATCACGATATCGACGGTGCCGCGCGCCATGCCGTCGCGGGCCTGTTGCGCCTCTTTCGCCGAGACAAAGCGCGACAATTGCCGCACCTGGAACGGAAAGCCGCGAAACCGCTCGGCAAAGCTGGCGTAATGCTGCCGGGCCAACAGGGTTGTCGGCGCGATGATGGCCACCTGAACGCCGGACATCGCCGCGACAAAGGCCGCGCGCATCGCCACCTCGGTCTTGCCAAAGCCCACATCGCCACAGACCAGCCGGTCCATCGGGTTGCCGCTGGTCATGTCTCCCAGAACGTCGGCAATCGCCGCCAGCTGATCATCGGTTTCCTGATACGGGAAGCGCGCGGAAAACGCCTCCCATGCGTGGTGCTCGGGTTCCAGCACGGGGGCCTTGCGCAACGCGCGCTCTGCCGCAACCCGGATCAGCCGGTCGGCCATTTCGCGGATGCGTTCCTTGAGCCTGGCCTTTTTCGCCTGCCACGCGCCGCCGCCCAGCTTGTCGAGCAAACCTTCCTCGTGGCCATATTTCGACAGCAATTCGATGTTCTCGACCGGCAGGTAGAGTTTCGAGCTTTCGGCATATTCCAGCAGCAGGCATTCATGCGCGGCCCCGGCGGCGGTGATGACTTCCATCCCCTGGTAGCGGCCGATCCCGTGATCCACATGCACCACCAGGTCACCGGGTGACAGGGATTGCGTCTCGGTCAGGAAGTTCTCGGCCTTGCGACGCTTTTTGGCGGACCGGATCAACCGGTCGCCCAGTACATCCTGTTCCGAGATCACGGTCAGTTCATCGGTCTGAAACCCGTGCTCCAGCGCCCAGACCGCAAGGTGCAGCCCGCGCTTGCCGATGCGGGTGGCGTCGGGAATGGCGATGGTTTCGGCCAGCCCCTCGTCTTCGATCAACCCGGCCAGCCGCTCGCGCGCGCCTTCGGAATAGGACGCGATCACCACCGGCCCGGCCTGCATCCGCTCGCGGACATGATCGGCCAGAGCGCCGAAAAGGCTGATCTGTTCCTGCTGCCGTTCCGGTGCGAAATTGCGCCCGATGCGTCCGCCCGCGTCGATCACGCCGGGTCCGATGGCCTGCGGCAGCGCATGGAATTGCAGCACGCGGCGGCCTGAAACCGCCTCTTGCCAGCCGGCATCGTTCAGATAGAGCAGATCGGGGGGCGCGGGCTTGTAGACGCTGTCGATACGCGATTTTGCCTGCATCGCCAATTTGCGGGTCTCGTATTGGTCCTCGATCCCCTCCCATCGCGACAGGCGCGAGGGGGTCAGTTGATCGTCCTGCGTGACCGTCACGCCGGGCAGGTAATCGAACAGGGTTTCCAGCCGGTCGTGAAAGAACGGCAACCAATGTTCGATGCCCTGATGCTTGCGCCCGGCGCTGACCGCTTCATAGAGCGGGTCATCCGTGCCGGCAGCACCGAATTCGATGCGGTAATTCTGGCGAAACCGGGTGATCGCGGCGTCGTCTAGAATGACCTCGGAAACCGGGGCAAGCTCGACCATGTCGAGCTTTTCCGTTGTGCGCTGGCTGGCCGGATCGAACCGGCGCGCGCCATCCAGCACATCGCCGAACAAATCAAGCCGCACCGGACCGCCCTCGCCCGGTGGAAAAATGTCGATGATACCGCCCCGGATCGCGTAATCGCCCGGCTCCATCACCGTCGGGCTCTGGCTGAATCCCATCCGCACGAGAAACTGGCGCAGGGCGTTTTCGTCGATGCGGTCGCCGACACGGGCGGTAAAGGCCGCATCGCGCAACACATCCCGGGCCGGCAGCCGCTGGGTCGCGGCGTTCAGCGTCGTCAGCAACACGAACCGGCCGGGGACCTGATGTACCAGCCCCGCCAGCGTCGCCATGCGCGCCGCCGAAATGTCCGCGTGGGGCGACACCCGGTCATAGGGCAGACAATCCCAGCCCGGAAACACCAGCACCGGCATATCCGGCGCAAAGAACGCCAGCGCCGCGCGCAGCGCCGCGAGCCGTTTGTCGTCGCGGGCGATATGGATCACCGGGGCCTGTTCGCGGGCGACCTCGTTCAGGATAAGACGCGCGTCATAGCCTTCGGGTGCCCCGCCGACGGTGATATGGGCCGATGGCTTCATCTGTCTTGCTCCGTTTGCTAGTGCTGTCTCAGTGCCCGAGGACGCCGATGGTCAGGTTCTGGTACATCCCCCAGAGCGCCGTGAAGAATATGGAGATCATCCCGATCACCTGCGTAAAGAACCGGTGCCGCGCCAGGATCCGGCGCAGCGCCTCGCCCGAGGCGGCCTGTTGCTCGATGCGGCGCGCGGTGGCCAGGCTCATCGCGCTGACCAGCGTCATCGGCAACATCAGGAACAGCACCGCCTGGGCGAATTCCATCCGGTACCAGAACCCCAGCACCACCAGCCCGGACAGCAGGAAACAGGCAAAGCCCAGCAGCCAGATACCGGACACCCGCCCGATATAAAGCAACCGGTTGACATTCACCCGCGCGATGATCTCGAGGTCAAGCTCGGCCTGCCCGCCGACGCGCCGGGCGCGCTGTACCATGTCAAAGGGAATGCCCAGCACCCAATGGCTCGCCGAGGACCAGAACACCGCCAGCGCAATCCAGAACCAGAGGTTGGAAAACGACCGCATGTCGATCAGTTCGAATATGGAGGAATACCATTCCACGCGCTGTCCCCGGTTCCGGTTGTTGGCCTGAATTGCACGCGGGTTCGCGTTGCTCTTGCCGATGCCGGCTTTCCATGCCACCCAATGGCGAATTGTTCAAGGAGACTGCGCCATGAAACCCACCGTTGCCCCCTTTCCCGCGGCACGCCTGCGCCGGACCCGCCAGTCGCCGGCGGTGCGCGGGCTGGTCCGCGAGAACACGCTGTCGGTCGGGGATCTGATCTGGCCGATATTCGTCCGTGCCGGTGACGGGGTGGAGGAGCCGGTGCCCTCGATGCCCGGCGTCATGCGGCGCAGCGTCGACAAGGCGGTCGAGGCGGCGCGCAAGGCGGCCGACCTGGGCATCCCGGCGATCTGCCTGTTTCCCTATACCGGCCTGCAAGAACGCACCGAGGATTGCGCCGGGGCCTGGGATCCCGAGAACCACACCAACCGCGCCATACGGGCGATCAAGGCCGCCGTCCCCGAGATCGCGATCATGACCGACGTGGCGCTGGATACCTACAATATCAATGGCCATGACGGGTTCGTGGTGGACGGTGAAATCGTCAATGACAGAACCGTCGAGGCGCTGGTGAGAATGGCGCTGGCGCAGGCCGAGGCCGGTGCCGACATCATCGGTCCGAGCGACATGATGGACGGCCGGATCGGGGCAATCCGCACCGCGCTCGAGCAGGCCGGGCACCGGGACGTGATGATCCTGAGCTATGCGGCAAAATATGCCAGCGCCTTCTATGGCCCGTTCCGCGATGCGGTCGGCGCGTCCGCGGCGCTGAGCGGGGACAAGAACACCTACCAGATGGATCCGGCCAATTCGAACGAGGCCCTGCGCCTGATCGAACGGGACCTGACCGAAGGGGCCGACATGGTGATGGTCAAACCCGGCCTGCCCTATCTGGACATCTGCCGACGGGTCAAGGACACGTTCGGCGCGCCGACCTTTGCCTATCAGGTCAGTGGCGAATACGCGATGATCCGCGCCGCCCAGCAGAACGGCTGGATCGATGGCGAACGGGTGATGATGGAGAGCCTGATGGCATTCAAGCGCGCGGGCTGTGATGGTGTCCTGACCTATTTCGCCCCCGATGTCGCGCGGTTGCTGAACGGCTGACATCCGCCCGTCCCGATGCAAGATCATTGTGCGAAGGTAGCAGATCCCTTACCTTGTATCGCATCCGGGATCCGGCTCAGTCTTGTGGTCAGGCCGCAACCGCTTGTACCCCGCCCGGCGGGAATATGTTGCGGCTGCGCCGGGCGATTTCCCGATGTGGCGTTAGTTGGTTTTGAAGAGGTGTTGCATTCATGTCCTATGAGTTTTTCTTGTCCTGCGGTGTGCGCGGTTGAGCGGCGTTCGTGAACAGGTGACCTCGGTCATCGCCTCCGGAGACCCCAGGATCGATGCCATCCTGCATAACCAGAGATGGCTTGACGGGGCGATCACCTATAGCGCCCCCGCCGATCTCGGGGCCTATGAGCCCGGCTATGGCGGCGGCGAGAACCAGGGGTTCCTGCCCGCCTCGCCGCTGATGCGGGCCGCCCTGACCCGTTTGCTCGATGCGGATAGCGGCAACCGGGTCCATGCGGGTTTTGCCGTCGAAGGGTTTACCGCGCTGGATGTTACCCCCGGACGCGAGCGGGATGCCTCGGTCCGGTTGGCACAGACCGCCGCCGACCCCTATGATTTCGGCACGGCATGGGCCTATTTTCCCGGCACCTTCACCACATCGGGCGATATCTGGACCCATAACGGTCGTCTGGACTATACCGGCCCGCTTCCGGGCAATTATGCGCATCATACGCTGGTTCACGAACTGGGGCACACGCTGGGACTGGTGCATGGGCATGAGGGCACGGCCTTTGGCACCCTGCCCGCGGACTATGACTCGATGGAATACACGGTCATGACCTATCGCTCGCATGTCGGGGCGGCTTCCGGGCAATACACCAATGAAACCAACGGCTATGCGCAAGGTTTCATGATGTTGGACATCGCGGCGCTGCAATATCTGTATGGCGCCAATTTCGAAGTCAACAGCGATGACACCGTCTATTCCTGGTATCCCTACAAGGGAGCGACGCTGGTGGATGGCACCATCGCCTTTACCGCGGCGGGCAACCGGATTTTCGCGACGATCTGGGATGGCGGCGGCCAAGACACCTATGACCTGAGCGCCTATTCCACCCCGGTTGTGATCGACCTCGCTCCGGGCGGACACTCGGTTTTCGACACTGCCCAGCTCGCCCGGCTGGGCGAGGACACCCTGGCGCGGGGCAATATCTTCAACGCCCTGCAATACCAGGACGATCCCCGCTCGCTGATCGAAAACGCGATCGGCGGCGACGGGGCGGATGAGATCACCGGCAACGCGGCGGACAACCGGCTGGAAGGCCGCGCCCAGGACGACCGGCTTGACGGTGCGGCGGGCGCGGATCTGGCCTTGGGGCAGCTGGGCAACGACATGCTTTATGGCGGCGGCGGCGCGGACCGGTTGATTGGCGGGCATGGCAACGACTGGCTGTCGGGCGGCAGCGACGGTGACGTGCTGCTTGGCGGAGCCGGAGATGACCGCCTGTTTGGTCGCAAGGGCGATGACGAGCTCAAGGGCGGGATGGGCGACGACATCATCGACGGCGGCAAGGGGCGCGACCGGCTGAGCGGCAATGATGGCGACGATCACTTCCTGTTTCGCACAGCCGAGGACAGCGGCCCGGGCCCGGATGCGGACCTGATCCGCGACTTTGAGCAGGGTCAGGACCTGATCGACCTGTCACAGCTGGGCGCGATGCTCTCTTTCATGGGCAATGGCGCATTGCTGGCCGGTTCCGCCAGCCTTGCCTATCAGCATGACGGCGCGCTGACCCGCGTGTTGCTGGATCTTGACGGCGATCTGGCGGCCGAGATGCAGATCGACATGACCGGGCTGATCGATTTGACCGAAGCGGATTTCATCCTCTGACGGCGGTTGCGGGGCGCGGCTCCAATCGATTCGGGGTCTGCCTGCAATCCGGCGCGCGGGAAACCCGGATTTCGGGCGGCAATGAACGGCTCAGATTGGCCATGAGGCGCTTTAGCGGCGTGACAATCCACGGGATCTTGCGTATATTTCGCGGCAAGGTCGGAAAAACGGCCAGATCAGGCAAACATTTACAGGCAATATTGACATGAGCAGCATCACAACGAAACCCACGCGCCCCGTGGCCCTGAGCCGGCGGGGTTTTGCATTCGGCGCGCTGGCCGGCACCACATTGATCGCGGCATGCGGCAATGGCATCGGCAGCACGGGCGCGGCCACCATCGACGCCCGCGTCGACGCGACACTGTCCCAGATGTACCGGACCTATCCCAACACCCGCGACCTCGCGGCCAAGGCCAACGGCATGCTGGTCATGCCGCTGGTGACCGAGGCCGGGTTCGGCTTTGGCGGCGGCTATGGGCGCGGTGCGCTGCGGGTCAATGACGTGACCGTCGACTACTATTCCAACACCAAGGCCAGCGCCGGATTCCAGATCGGGGCCAAGCAATATGCCCATGTTCTGTTCTTCATGACCCATGACGCGCTGGAAGGGTTCCGCCGCTCAAGCGGATGGACCGCCGGGGCCGAGATCGACTATGTCACGCCCGAAGGCGGTGAATCCGCATCGACCGATACCAACGTGCTGACCGCGCCGATCCTGGCCGCGATTTTCGGTCAGGCGGGGCTCTATGCCGGCGCGTCCCTGGAAGGCGCGAAATACACCCGCATCATCCCTTGATCCCGCAGACCGGCCCCGCCCGCATTCAGGCGGGCCGGGCCCTGATCATCATCTGACGGCGCTTGTGTTTCCAGTCGCCGATATAGTCCAGCGTCCAGCCGGTCTCAGCCCCGATTTCGGCCATCGTCTCGAATGAATAGCGCCAGCGCTTGTTGGCATGCGATGGCCCCTTTGGATTACGCGCGCTGTCGCCCTCGAAAAAGGTGAAAAAGAACGTGCTTTGCGGTCCGCTGACCTTGTGCAGCCCGGCCAGAAGCCGGGTGGTGTCTTCGAGATTCAGATGCGTCACCAGTGATTGCGCGATTGCATAGTCATAGCCATCAACGAACGAGAAATCGAAATCGTAGTTATGCGCGAATGTCGGTTTCTTGATTTCGGCAATGTCGTAGAGCAGCTCTTCTGCAAGGCCCTTTTCCACCAGCTCGGCTTCTGGCTCGAGCCCGAAATACTGCCCCTGGTTCAGGAACGGGATCAGGTATTGTCCGAGCCGCAGGCTGCCGCAGGCGATGTCGAGAAAGCGGTGGTCCGGGCGCAGGCCCTGGCTGACCAGCCAGTGATATTGCTGCTTGCCGATGCCGTACCACATTTCCGGCGTGCCGCCGCCGACATAGGCACGGTGGCCCAGCACCCTGACCCGTTCGGAGGCGGGTTTGTTGACCCAGGCGCGGCGCCTGACCTTGCGCATTCTCAGTGCCCCGCGCCGCCGCGTTTGAAGGCGCGCAGGCGCTGGATCAGGCTCGACGTATCCCGGCGGCCGCCCCCCATATGCTGCACATCCTTGTAAAACTGATCGACCAGCGCGGTGACCGGCAGCGATGCGCCGATCTCATCCGCGGTGCCAAGGCAGATATCCAGGTCCTTGCGCATCCAGTCGACGGCAAACCCGTGGTCGAAATGATCGTCGAGCATGGTTTCATACCGGTTCGACATCTGCCACGACCCGGCGGCCCCCTGGCTGATCACCTCGACAACCGCGCGCCCGTCCAGCCCGGCGCTTTCGGCAAAATGCAGCGCTTCGGACAGCCCCTGCACCAGCCCGGCAATGGCGATCTGGTTGCACATCTTGGTCATCTGCCCGGCGCCACTGTCGCCGATGCGCCGGCAGATGCGCGCATAAGCGCCGATGATCTCTTCCGCTCGGTCATAGATCGGCTGATCTCCGCCGCACATCACCGACAGAACGCCGTTTTCCGCGCCTGCCTGGCCGCCGGAAATCGGCGCATCGACAAACCCGATCCCCGCCGCGTTCGCCGCGGCATAAAGCTCGCGGGTCACCTTGGCGGACACCGTGGTGTGATCGACAAAAACCGATCCCGCCGCCATGCCGGCAAAGGCCCCGTTCTCGCCCAGGCAGACACTGCGCAGGTCATCGTCATTGCCCACACAGGACATGACGAAATCCGCATCCTGCGCGGCTTGGCGCGGCGTATCCGCCCGCGCACCACCATGTTCGGCCACCCATGATTCGGCCTTGGCGGGCGTTCGGTTATACACGGTCACGTCATGTCCCGCAGACGCGAGATGCCCGGCCATCGGGTATCCCATCACCCCAAGCCCCAGAAACGCGAGTTTCGCCATTTGCTTTCCCTTCGAACCCGATTGAAATAGATTGCGTCCGTATCTAACAGGCATCTCTGCCAGACAAAATCGCCAATTGCCGGCCAGGGGCCGACGATTTTCGTGAGGACAATATGAGCATCGTTTTTCGCTGGTTGTTGCGCATCGCCGCCGGGCTGGTCGGGCTGGTCGTGATCCTGGTTATGCTGGTCTATTACCTCGCCAGCCAATCGCTGCCCGATTATGACCGCACCGTGCAGGTCACAGGGCCGACCGCGCCCGTCGAGATCGTGCGCAACAATGCCGACGTGCCGCATATCTTTGCCGCGACCGACGCGGATGTGTTCTTTGGGCTTGGCTATGCCCATGCGCAGGACCGGCTGTGGCAGATGACCACGATGCGCCGCGCCGCGCAGGGGCGGTTGTCCGAGGTATTCGGGCAGGAAACCGTGGCGGATGATCGCCTGATGCGGCGGCTCGACATCTATCGGCTGGCGGCACAGTCGGTGGGGGCGCAGGATGACCAGACGTTGCAGGCGCTGACCGCCTATTCGGCGGGGGTCAATGCGCGTCTCGCGGAAATCAACGAAGACGCCCTTGGCCGGGGCGCGCCCGAGATGTTCCTGTTCAACGCGCCCGTCGCCCCCTGGACCCCGGCGGATTCGCTGGCGCTGGTCAAGCTGATGGCGCTGCAACTGTCCGGCCATGTGGTGGACGAGGTTTTGCGGGCGCGGGTGTCGCTTATGCTGGACGATCCGGCACGGGTGGCCGATGTGCTGCCCGACGCCCCCGGCACGGGGATTGCCTCGTTGCCCGAATATTCCGAACTGTTCCCCGGCCTGCCCCGCTATGCCAATTCCAAGTCCTCCGGGCGATCCGCGCTGACGCCTATGGCCAAACGCGGCATGGCGGGGGCCTCGAATGCCTGGACGGCGGCGCCGTTCCGCTCGGCTGCGGGGGGGACATTGCTCGCCAATGATCCGCATCTGGGCTTTTCCGCCCCGTCGATCTGGTATCTGGCGCGGCTCGAACTTGCCAGCGGCGGCGTGATCGGCGGCACCATTCCCGGCATTCCCGTGGTGATGACCGGGCGCAGCGACACGCTGGGCTGGGGGCTGACCTCGGCCTATGTGGACGATCAGGACCTGTTCATGGAGCGCCTGAACCCCGACAATCCCGAAGAATACGAGACCCCGGACGGGTTCAGGGCATTCGATAGCCGCCCGTCGATCATCGAGATCAAGGACGCCGCCCCCATCACCCTGACCCTGCGCTGGACCGAAAACGGGCCGGTCCTGCCGCGCGGGCAGTTCGACCTCGACGCGATCACACCGCCCGGCCACGTGGTTGCCCTTGGCTGGACCGCGCTCAGCCCGCAAGACACCTCGCTCTCTGCCGCGATGGCGATGATGGAGGCGAAATCGGTGCAGGAGGCGATCCGGCTGAACGAATCCTATGTCGCCCCGGCCCAGAACCTGTCGCTGATCGACAAGGACACCATTGCGCTGAAACTGATCGGGGCGGTTCCGCGCCGGGATGCGCGCCACAACAGCCAGGGCCGCATGCCGTCACAGGGCTGGCGGCAAGAGAACCGCTGGCAGGGGCGCATGCCCTATGACAGCAACCCGGAATTCGTATCCCCGCGCGGCGGCATCCTTGGCAACACCAACAACAAGATCGTCGACCGCCCGTTTCCCGATCATGTCTCGTTCGTCTGGGGTGACACGCAACGGGTCAATCGCTGGCAGCGGCTGATGCAATCGCGCGAGGTGCACACCCGCGACAGCTTTATCGAGGCACAGCTTGATCCCGTGAGCTTTACCGCGCGCTCCTTGCTGCCGCTGATCGGTGCCGATCTGTGGTTCACCGGCGAATCCGCGCCCGAGGGCACACAGGAACGTCAGCGCCAGATTGCCCTTTCGTTGCTGGCCGACTGGAATGGCGAAATGAACGAGCACCTGCCCGAGCCGCTGATCTATGCGGCCTGGCTGCGGGCGCTGAACCAGCGGCTGATCCGCGATGAGCTTGGCCCCCTGGGGGAGGAGTTCAAACATGCCGACCCGGTGTTCATCGAACGGGTCTATCGCGATATCGACGGTGCCGCCGCCTGGTGTGACGTGCGCCAGAGCGCGCCGGTCGAAACCTGTACCGACATGGCGCGGCTTGCGCTGGACGATGCGCTGTACTGGATCGCAGAAACCTATGGCACCGCGCTGGAAAGCCTGCGATGGGGCGATGCGCATCAGGCAACCCATGATCACCCGGTTCTGGGTGATGTTCCGATCCTGCGCTATTTCGTCAATATCCGCCAATCCACCAGCGGCGGCGACAATACCCTGCTGCGCGGGCTGACATCGGGCGAAGATCCGGCCCCGTTCGAGAACGTGCATGGTGCGGGCTATCGCGGGGTCTACGACTTTGCCGATCCCGACAGCTCGGTTTTCATCACCTCGACCGGGCAATCGGGCCATTTCCTGTCGCGCCATTATGACGATCTGGCACAGCTCTGGCGGCGTGGCGAATACATTCCCATGTCGCTGGACCAGGAGCTTGCACGGGCCGCCGCGGTCGGCACCACGATGCTTGTCCCCCGCGAGGAGTGATCCCCGCGCGGCCGCGCAAGCCGCCAGAGCATTCCCGCCGGATTCCCCGGACAAACGCAGGGAATGCTCTGGTACCTAGAGGGCCTTGAACTGAGCCTGCTGGCGCGCGGTCCAGATCACCGAGATCTCGAAACCATCGTCGGTCTGGGTTTCGGACTGAACCACGTCCTGCGCAAACAGCCATGCCCGTTGCCGCCCCTGGGAAAACGCCAGATTCAGGTCTTCGGCAAACCGTGTGCCCTGCAGGGCCTCGGCAATCGCGGCCAGCAGCGGATCGATGCCCTCGCCGGTCAGCGCCGAGAGACAGAACAGCGCATCATCCCGCGCCGCACGGGCGCGCAATGCCTCTTGCGCTTCGGGGTCGAGCAGGTCGAGCTTGTTCCAGACCTCAAGCATCCTGCGCTCTTCATCCACCCCCAGCGAATTCAGGATGGCTTCGACGTCGCGGGCCTGTTCGTCGGTTTCCGCGTGGCTGATATCGCGCACATGAACGATCAGGTCGGCGGCCAGAACCTCTTCCAGCGTGGCACGGAACGACGCGACCAGTTCGGTGGGCAAATCGCTGATGAAACCCACCGTGTCCGACAGGATGATCTCGGGCCCCTCGGGCAACACCACCCGGCGCATGGTCGGGTCCAGCGTGGCAAAGAGCATGTCCTTGGCCATCACCTCGGCCCCGGTCAGCCGGTTGAACAGCGTCGATTTGCCCGCGTTGGTATACCCCACCAGCGCCACGATCGGGAACGGCACCTTGGCGCGGGCCTTGCGATGCAGCTCGCGGGTCTTGACCACCTTGTCCAATTGCCGGCGCAGCCGCACCAGCTGTTCGTCGATCGCCCGCCGGTCGGCCTCGATCTGGGTTTCACCGGGGCCACCGACAAACCCCAGCCCGCCGCGCTGACGTTCAAGGTGGGTCCAGGCCCGGACCAGCCGGGTGCGCTGATAGGACAGCGCCGCCATCTCGACCTGGAGCACACCTTCGCGGGTGCGGGCGCGGTCGCTGAAGATTTCAAGGATCAGGCCGGTGCGATCAAGCAGCTTGACACCCCAGGCCTTTTCAAGATTGCGTTGCTGCACCGGCGAGACCGGCCCATCGATCAGGACCAGTTCGACATCGGCGGCGGCAAACTGAGCTTTCAGTTCTTCGATCTTGCCCTTGCCAAACAACATCCCCGCATGTGCCTTGGGCAAGGGCACGACGGTGCCGCCGACAACCTCCAGGTCCGGAAGCGCCGCGGCAAGGGCCACGGCTTCTTCCAGGGCCGGGCCAGCGGCGCGACGGTCGGAATCGGTGCGAATGTCCGGATGCAGCACCCAGGCGCGGGTGCTTACACGATCATGGTCCATCAAGTGGCGTCTTCGCCCTCGTAAAGGCTGATCGGCTGGGCCGGCATGATGGTCGAAATCGCGTGTTTATACACCAGCTGGGATTGTCCGTCCCGGCGCAGCAGCACGCAGAAATTGTCAAACCACGTGATGACACCTTGCAATTTCACGCCATTGATCAGGAAAATGGTAACCGGAACTTTGGTCTTGCGCACATGATTCAGGAATGCGTCCTGAAGATTCTGTCTGTCAGATGCCATATTTGAAATTCTCGCCGTTGTTCTTGCCACATGCCGCGGACCGGCATTGCCCCTAATGTGCGAGTATGTCGCGGCAAGCGGGGAACTTCCACCCAAAAAAACAGCCTGTTACGCGCAATGCGCAAAGAGTCAGGTATTGCGCCATATGCCGGGAGTGAAAAGCGCGATGATCGCCAGGGTTTCGAGCCGCCCCAGGACCATCGCCGCGCAGAGGATCACCTTGGCCAAGCCGCCAAGTTCGACCAGCCGTATCGGGGTTTCGCTGGCGAATTCGATCAGCGGCCCGGTGGTCGACAGCGACGCGATACTCAGCACGATGGCATGTTCGAAACTGACCCCAAGTGCCGCCAGCGCGAGGCTGATCACCGCCAGCGACATGGCAAACAGCATGAAGAACACCCAGGCGATAAACGCGCCGTTTTTCTGGATTCGCGTGGTCCGGTGAACGGTATCCATCGACGATGGATGGACCAGCTTTTCCATCTCGCGAAGCCCGTTGAGATAGAGCGCATAGACCCGCAGCAGCTTGACCCCGCCAGCGGTGGTCGCGACCCCGCCGCCGATCATCGACAGCCCCAGCAGGATCAGCCCCGGCGTGCCCAGCCCCGACCAGCGCCGCGCCTCTTCCCAGTCGGCACTTTCGAAACCGGTGGTGGTCAGAAAGGAAATCACCGTGAACATCGCCCCCCAGAAGGCCCGCAATCCAAGCATGAAATTCTCGCCCTCGGTCACCTCGAGCGCCGCGATCCAATGGCGCAGGAACAACAGGGTCGGCAGGCCAAAGACCAGCAGCAGGCCGATGCGGAATTCCGGGTCGGTCTCGAGCCGCCGGAACCCGGTTGTGTTGGTGGTATCGCTGGAAAAGGTCAGCCGCGACAGCGCGAAGAACATGAAGAGAAACAGCAGCGCCTCGCCCGCCATGCCCGAGGTCGAGCCATCGATGCCGCCCACCGGCGAAATCCCCGAGGTGGCCATGACCGACATCGCGTGACACAACGCCGTCAGCGAATTTTCGCCCGACATCAGCAGCAGCACCCAGAGCGTCAGGGTAAGCCCGGTATAGATCGGCGCAAGTGTCGCGACCGAGCGCAGCAGCAGCTTGCGCGGATCGGCGCGGGCGATCATGCTCGGCCCCGAGGCCGCCCGCCCCGGTTCGCCGCGCGCCGTGACCTCGAACCCGCCAAGCGACAACGGTGCCAGGATGGCCGAGGCCGCGATCCACATCAACATGCCACCCAGCCAGCCAACCTGGGCGCGCCACAGATGCAGCGGCGGCGACAACCGTTCGGGATCGGCAAACAGGTCGGCACCCGTTGTGGTGATCGCGCTGACCATGTCGAAATAGGCATTCAGGAAGGACGTGGTCTGCAATGCATCATGCAGCGGAACCGCCAGGAACACCGGCAGGATGGCAAAGGCAAAGAGCAGCGACAAGAGCTGACCAAGGGCACCGTATCGCGGTTTGCGGTCGCCAAGCGCCAGCGCGATCAGGATCACGCAGATCAGGCCCAGCAGCCCGGAATAGAAAAACGATTGCGACGCCGGGTGATTGTCGCGCACCACCGCATAGGCGGCGGGCACGAACATCGACGCCGAGAACACGCCCCACATCAACAGCGAAAGCGGCAAGCGCCATAGCGGCCCGGTTGGGGATTGCTCGCGCTTCATGATCAGAAATAGTCGATCGAGACCTGCATCAGCCGCTCGACCTCGGGCACGTCATCGGCCAGTGCAAACAGCGCGATCACGTCCTTTTCCTCGATCCGCAGGCCGCCGGTCGGGCGCATCACCTCGCCCTCTCGCATGATCGCCCCCACGAGCACCCCTTCGGGAAAGTCGATGTCGCGAATGCGCTGCCCGGCCAGCGGCGAGGTCGACATCACCTCGGCCTCGATCACTTCGGCCTCGGCATCGCCGATGGAATAGACCGCGCGCACCCGCCCGTGCCGGATATGGCGCAGGATCGAACTCACGGTGGTGGCGCGCGGGTTGATATAGGCGTCGATGCCAAGCGGCGCCATCATCGGCACCAGCGTCGGATCATTGATCAGCGCAATCGCATAGGGGCAACCCTCGGCCTTGGCACGCACCGCCGCCAGCATGTTGGTCTTGTCATCATCGGTTACCGCCAGCATCGCGTCGGCCCGGTCGATCCCGGCCTCGCGCAGCAGCGTCGCGTCAAGCCCGTCACCATGCAGCACGATGGTGCGTTCCAGCGCATCGGCGGCCAGCTCGGCGCATTTGCGACTTTTCTCGATAACCTTGGCGCGGGTGCGTTTCTGGCGGGTTTCCAGCGTCTTGGCGACGGTCAGGCCGACATTGCCGCCGCCCACGATCACCAGCCGTTCCTGCTTGTATTGTTCCTTGCCGAAAATCTCCATCGTGCGGCCGACATCGTCGACATGGGCAAAGACATAACATTCATCGCCGACAAACAGCTGGTCGTTGGGCTCGGGCGCGAACAGGCTGCCGTCACGACGCACGCCGACGACAATTGACCGCAACGTGGAAAACAGGTCGGTCAACTGGCGCAGCGGGGTGTTGAGCACCGGGCATTCCTCGTCCAGCGCGATCCCGAGCAACTGCGCCCTGCCCTCCATGAAGGTTTCCGTATCAAAGGCCGCCGGGGCCGCGAGCCGTTGCATGGCCGCCGCCGCCACTTCGCGCTCCGGGCTGATCACCACGTCGATCGGCAGATGATCGCGCCGGTAAAGATCGGAATAGATCGCCGTCAGATAGGATTGCGACCGCAGCCGCGCGATCTTGCGCTGGATCGAGAACACCGAATGCGCCACCTGGCAGGTCACCATGTTGACCTCGTCCGAATGGGTCGCCGCGATGATCATGTCGGCATCCCGCGCCCCCGCCCGGTCGAGAATGTCGGGATAGCTGGCAAACCCGGCGATGCCCTGTACATCCAGCGTATCGGTGGCCCGCCGCACGAGATCCGGGTTGCTGTCGACAACGGTGACATCGTTGGATTCGCCTGACAGGTGACGTGCGATCTGCCAGCCAACCTGGCCGGCACCGCAAATGATGACCTTCATGCGCTTTTGACCCTTGGTCCGGTGTTCTGCGTTCATTTGCATGACAGAAGCCCCCAGAAGGGTCAATTCAATTGTCACCCGCCGCGCGTTGTTGCACACTGGCGTCATGAAACTGATGATGCGGATTATCGTGGCGGGGATGATGGTTGGCGCGTGCGGGCCATTGTCGCTCTATTACCGGCCCGGGGCCGAGGTCAGCCGCATGCAGACCGACGCGACCCGCTGCGAGGTCGATGCGCTCAGAGATGCGCCGGTGGCCAATGAAATCCGCCAGCGCCCGCCCGTCTATTTTCCCGGCAATCGCTACTGCACCGGCAACGGGTGTTACTATAATCCCGGGTACTGGGTCGATGGCGGGCTTTACTCGGTCGATGTCAACCAGGACCTGCGCCGCCGCGTGATGGATATCTGCATGGCCGAGAAAGGCTATCAACCGGTCAGCATCCCGCGCTGTGCGGCCAATGTCGCAAGCGCCGCGCCACGGGTCGCCACCTCGACATTGCCCACGCTGGCGCGGAACTCCTGCGCGATCCGCTATGATGACGGCAGCTGGCAGATCGTGACACCGCAATCGGCCACCGCATCGCAATAATCCCGGCCATGGGCCACCTCAGTCTCTATTGACGCAGCGGCGCGAAAGATTGTTACTAACCGGTAACGACGTTCCGCATTTTGGCGTCGATCAGAAACCATGTTCAGCAAGATTTGCATTCTGGGAGGAAAACATCATGAACCTGAGACCGGATCCGACATTTCACGCGACCCCGAAACTCGCGATGGCGGCCCCTGTGGAAAAGCTCGCCTTCACGCTCATGCTCAGCCCGGATGGATCACAGCCCGACGGGCTGGCGGTGGTCGATGTCGACCCGAAATCCCAGAGCTATGGGCAGGTGGTGCATTCGGTGATCATGCCCAACACGGGCGACGAGTTTCACCATTTCGGCTGGAATGCCTGTTCCTCGTCGCTCAGCCCGCTGACCGGGCATGCCTTTCTTGAGCGGCGCTATCTCATCATTCCGGGGATCCGCTCAAGCCGGATCTACATCATCGATGTCAAGGAACCGCTCAAGGCCAAGATTCACAAGATTATCGAACCCGAGGAACTGTTTGAAAAAACCGGGTATTCCCGCCCTCACACGATCCATTGCGGCCCCGAGGGCATCTATGTCTCGACCCTGGGCGGCGGTGGCGAGGACGGCACCGACGGACCTCCTGGCATCTTCATCATGGATTGCGAAACCTTCGATATCCTGGGCCGCTACGAGATGGATCGCGGGGTGCAGGACAAGCATTACGATTTCTGGTGGAACCTGCCGCGCGACTACATGGTCAGTTCGGAATGGGGTCTGCCACCGCAATTCGAAAACGGCATCGTCGCCGAGGACCTGCTCGCCAACAAATACGGTCACAGCATCCATTTCTGGGATCTGCGCGGGCGCCGCAACATCCAGACCATTGACCTGGGCGAAAATCACCAGATGGCGCTGGAGATCCGCCCCGCCCATGACCCGGCCAAGCAATACGGGTTCTGTGGCGTGGTGGTGGACACGACCAACCTGCAAGGCGCGATTTTTACCTGGTGGCGCAATGACGATGGCACGTTCGAGGCCAGGAAAACCGTCACCATCGACCCGCAGCCCGCGGATGCCGATGACCTGCCCGACTTGCTCAAGGGGTTCGGGGCGGTGCCGCCGCTGGTCACCGATATCGACCTCAGCCTGGATGACAGGTTTCTTTATGTCTCCTGCTGGGGCACTGGCGAGATGCATCAATACGACGTTTCCGACCCGATGAACCCGGTTCTCGCCGGCAAGGTCGAGATCGGCGGTATCGTCAAGAAGACCAAACATCCGAACGGCAAGGAATTCGGCTATGGCCCGCAGATGGTCGAGATCAGCCGTGACGGCAAGCGGGTCTACTGGACCAATTCGCTCTATTCCACGTGGGATGACCAGTTCTATCCCGGCGACCGTGGCGCGGCGATGGTGATGGCAAATGCCGGTGCGGATGGCGGCCTGACGCTGGACGGTTCATTCTGGGTCGAGTTCCCGGATGGCTATCGCAGCCACCAGATCCGTCTTGAGGGCGGCGATTGCTCAACCGACAGCTTCTGCTATCCGAACAGCTAGGCGTGGATCAAACATCGGCGGCGGCCCTGTGGTGGGCCGTCATTGCATCGGGCATCTATCACGGTGTGAACCCGGGGATGGGCTGGCCCCTCTCGGTCTCTGCGGCGCTCATGGAAGGGCGGCGGGCGGCGCTTGGCAAGGCGCTGCTGCTGCTCGCGCTCGGGCATTTCCTGGCGATGTCGGCGATCCTGCTGCCATTCACGCTGATCTTTGCGCTGGTCGATTGGCAACGCGAAATCCGCCTTGGCGCGGGGCTGCTGGTGATTGCCGCCGGGGTCTACCTGATGATCAACCGCCGCCACCCACGGGCGCTGGCGCGGGTCAAGCCGACGCGGCTTGCCCTGTGGTCCTTTCTGGCGGCGATGGCCCATGGCGCGGGGCTGATGTTGTTGCCCATTTACCTGGGCCTTTGCGGCATCGAAGAGGCGGAACCGGGCCATCGTGCCGCCGCCGAACTGATGCTCAGCAATCTCGACATCTCGCTCGGCGTCGCGGCGGTTCACACCGCCGCCATGACCCTGTCCGGCGGAGCTATCGCGCTCGGGGTCTATACCTGGCTAGGCTTGAAATTCCTGTCCCGCGCCTGGTTCAACATGGATATGCTCTGGGCGCTGAGCCTGATTGTCGTCGGCACGCTGGCGATCTGGACCGCCTATTGACCGCGCCGCCGGTCATTCGGCGGCTTCGGCGGTCTCCTGTTCCACATGCGCCACCCGCGCGCCGGACTTGCTCGACGTGACCACGCCCAGCGATTTCAGCTTGCGGTGCAGCGCGCTGCGCTCCATTCCGACAAACGATGCCGTGCGGCTGATGTTACCGCCAAAGCGGTTGATCTGCGTCAGCAGGTATTCCCGTTCGAACGCCTCGCGCGCCTCGCGCAGCGGCAGCGTCGCCAGCGCCCCTGACAGCACCACACGCCCGTCATCAGCGGGCTTTACCTCGTCGCCCGGCAATTCGCGCGCCTCGATCGGTCCGGTCCCCTCGCCCAGGATCAACACCCGTTCGATCAGGTTCTTGAGTTGGCGCACATTGCCCGGCCAGACCATGGTCTGCATCAGCGCGATGGCTTCTTCCGAGATTTCGCGCAACGGCAGGCCCTGGCTCTTGTGGCAGCTTTCGATGAAATGTTCGGCCAGAACCGGCACATCCTCGCGCCGTTCTTCCAGCGACGGCACCGCGATCGGCACCACGTTCAGGCGGTGGTACAATTCCTGGCGGAAGCGTTCGGCGCGGATCTCCTCTTCCAGGTTCCGGTTGGTGCTGGAGATCACCCGCAGGTCGACGCGCACCTTGTCATTGCCGCCAACCCGTTGGAATTGCTGGTCGACCAGCACCCGCAAGATCTTGGACTGCGTGCCGATGGGCATGTCCGCGACCTCGTCGAAATAGACGACACCACCATGGGCCTGCTCAAGCAGCCCCGGTTCGACGCCGCGCTCGGGGCTTTCCCGACCGAATAGCACCTCTTCCATCCGCTCGGGCTCGATGCTGGCGCAGTTCACCGTCACAAAGGGCGCGCCGGATCGGTTGGAATGTGCGTGAATGTAACGCGCGGCGATTTCCTTGCCCGACCCCGCCGGCCCGGTCAGCATCACCCGCCCGTTCGACTTGGTCACCTTGTCGAGATTGCTGATCAGGGTGCGGAAGGCCGAGCTCGCCCCGATCATCTCCGCCACCGCACCATCGCGATGTTTGAGCGCGCTGTTTTCCCGCCGCAGCCGCGATGTCTCCATCGCCCGCCGGATCACCACCAGCAGCTGATCGATATTGAAGGGCTTTTCGATGAAATCATAGGCCCCCTGCTTGATCGCGGCGACGGCGATCTCGATATTGCCATGGCCCGAAATGATCACCACGGGCACATCCGGGTTGTCGCGTTTCACCGCCTTGAGAATGTCGATCCCGTCCATCCGGCTGTCCTTGAGCCAGATATCAAGGATCAGCAGCGCCGGCGGTTCCGCGTTGATGGCGGACATGCAGTCGTCGGAATTTCCCGCCAGTCGCGTGGCAAACCCTTCGTCTTCAAGGATATCGCCCACCAGTTCCCGGATGTCGCGTTCGTCGTCGACAATCAGAATGTCACTCATATCACTCCTGCTCTTTCTGCCTCTGCCGCGCCTTCCGTGGTGGCGTTCGGTTCAGTTGTATCGGTTGTATTGGCGATCACCAGCTTGATCACGGCCATTGCCCCGAAATGGGATTGTCCGTCGAATACCGGCGCATCTTCGAGGGTCAACGTGCCCCCGTGTTCCTCGATGATCTTCTTGACGATGGGCAGGCCCAGCCCGGTGCCCTCGTCCCGCGTGGTGACATAGGGTTCAAACAGCCTTGCGCGGTCCTCGGGCAGCCCGATCCCGTTATCCGCAACCGTGATGGTACAGGCCGGCCCTGCGATATTCAGCGACACGCGGATCTCTGGAACCAGGTCATCCGGCGGGCCTTTTTCCTTAAGGGTATCAATCGCTTCCCCGGCATTCTTGATCAGGTTCGTCAGCGCCTGTGACATCATCGTCGCGTCCAGTTCGGCGGAAACCTCGACCTCGGGAAGCGCGGCACTGATCCTGACATCGGGCTGGCCCGTCTGTTGCAGCAGCACCGCATCCCGCACCAGCGCCACCAGGTCTTCGTTGCGGCGGTCAGGCTCGGGCATCCGTGCGAACTTGCTGAACTCATCGACGATGCGGCGCAAATCGTTGGTCTGGCGCACGATCACATCGGTCATGGATTCCAGCTTGTCACGATCCTCGCCCGCGACGGGTCCGAACTTGCGCTTGATCCGTTCCGCGCTCAGCTGGATCGGGGTCAGCGGGTTCTTGATCTCGTGGGCAATGCGCCGCGCCACATCGCCCCAGGCCGCCATGCGCTGTGCGCTGACCAGGTCGGTCACATCGTCAAAGGCAACCACATAGCCTTCAAGGCTGCCATCGGTCTCGCGCCGGGTCGACATGCGCACCAGCAGGTTTTCCATGCGCCCCTGCCGCGAGACCTTGATCTCGCTCTGGGCGACTTCGCCAGTGCCGGTCTTGAGATTCTCGAACAGGGCCCCGAATTCCGGCACGGCCACGGTCAGGGCGAGCTCTTGCTCGTGGCCGGTCCAGTCCAGCAAACGTTCGGCGGAGCGGTTGACAAAAGTGACCTTGCCATTGGGATCGAGCCCGACCACCCCGGACGTTACCGAGGTCAGCACCGAGTCAAACAGCCGCCGCCGCCGCTCGATCTGGTGGGTGTTCTCCAACAGCCGCGCGCGCTGGCCCTTGAGCTGATAGGTCATCTGGTTGAAATAACGGCCAAGCAAGGCGATCTCGTCATCGCCCTTTTCCTCGTCCACCTGCACATCCAGATCGCCCGCCCCGACCTTTTGCGCCGCCGTGGTCAAACGCCCCACCGGCCGGCTCAGCCGCTCGGCGAACCACAGGCCCGACCAGATCGCCGCCAACACGAGGATCAGGGCAAATCCGAGATACAGCAGCCCGAATTCGAACAGCACCCGCCCGCGTTCATTCTCGAGCTGCTGATAGAGCACCACCGTTTCCTTGGTCTCGTCCAGCAGGTTCAGGATGTCGCCATCCACTTCGCGGCTCACATAGAGATAGCGGTCGACAAAAGTCTCCAGCGGCAGCAGCGCGCGGAATTCGTTATTGTCCCAGTCCTGAATGATCAGCAGGCCGTCCCCGATCGCCAGATCCAGTTGCGCGGGCGTCGGGCGCTCAAAATCAAAAAGATACGAGCCTTCGCCCCGCGCCCGGATTTCTCCTGTTCCGTCAATGACATAAGCCTCTCGCAGACCGCGCTGGATCTGGGCCTGCCCCTGTCCGAGAAACTGGCGCAGTTCGGCGTCGTTGACAAAGACATTGACCTGCCGTGTCGTCGCCAGATAGCGGGCCAAGGCGCGCGCATCCTGCGCCAGGTTGGCACGGTGTTCCTCTTCATAGGCCTCGGCGGCCGAGAGGGACGAGCCGACCACCTGCCGGACCCGTTCGGAAAACCAGCCCTCAAGCCCGATATTGACGGTCAGCCCGGCAAACACCGCAACGATGACTGTCGGAATCAGCGCCAGCAGCGCAAAAACCGCGGTCAGACGCAAATGCAGCCGCGACCCCGCCGACCGCGCCCGGCGCGCCGCAATCAGCCGGGCAACCTGTCCCAGAACCAGCGTCGCAACCACGAGGATATAGACCAGGTCCGCCAGCAGAATAAACCGCAACGCGGGCGACGAGGCGTGCTGATCGAAGGGGCCGAGCACCATGAAGGTCGCCAGCGCCAGCGCAGGCCCCAACAACACCAGCCCCAACGTGCCCGCGTTCTTGGCGCGCCTGGTCTTGCGCCACCGGTTGAAAGTCATGAACGGCCTGTTCTGTGACCGGGCTGTCACGTGTCGTCCTCATATTGATGTGCCGCTCGCGCGGCGTACCGCCATATTTCGTGGTCTTGTCCCGGTGCACTAAACAAATGACACCGGTCTGCCACGCTTATGTGGCGGTTTTACATCAATTTGCGGCGCCGTGTCACCTCTATATCGAGATCCGTGATCTTCTTGCGCAAAGTATTGCGATTGATCCCAAGCAGATCCGCGCATTTCGCCTGGTTTCCGCCGGTAGCCTCCAGCGCGATCTCGATCAGCGGGATCTCCATTTCCTTGAGGATTCGCGCATAGAGCCCCGGCGGCGGCAGCATGTTGCCGTGCAGGTCGAAGTAGCGGCGCAGGTGGCGTTCGACCGAAGCCGAAAGCTTCTCGGCACTGCCCTGCCCCAGGACCGGTTCCATCTCGGGCTGGTTGCCCAGCACCACTTCGACCTCGGCGCGCGAAATCTCGTCGGCGCGGCTGGTCAGGGCCAGGCGGCGAATCGCATTCTCCAGCTGCCGCACATTGCCGGGCCAGCTATAGGCGCGAAACAGCTCGAGCGCGCCATCGCTGAGCCAGCGTTTGGCCGAGCCTTCGCGTTCGGCCCGGTTCAGGAAATGTTCGGCCAGCAGCGCAATGTCATCCACGCGTTCGCGCAGCGCCGGCACGTTCAGCGTCGCGCCGCTCAGGCGGTAATACAAATCCTTGCGCAGCTTGCCCTTTTCCATCGCATCGGCCAGATCCCCCTGCCCGGTTGCCATGAAGCGCGGCACATGATCTCCCGGGGCGTCGATCATCCGCACGATACGGGCCTGGATCTCGTCGTCGACATCGGCGATCTCGTCGATCAGAACGGTGCCGCCCTTGACCCGCGCCAAAACACGCGCCGGGCCTTCGAGCTCTTGCAGGTCGGCGCTTGTCACCGAGATGAACGGCAGGGTGCGCCGGTCGGAAAAATCGTGGATCGCCCGCGCGATCAGGGATTTTCCGGTGCCGCTCTCGCCCGAGATCAGGACCGGCAGATCGGTGTTCATCACCTTGGCAACCAGCCGGTACAGCGCCTGCATGATCGGCGTGCGCCCGACCAGTGGCAGCTCTTCGGGGCGTTCGTCACTTGCCGGTTCGGCGGCCCCGCTGGGCGCCCGCCGCTTGAGTTCCAGCGCCCGCGACGTGCGCTTCATCAGGTCGGGAAGATCAAAGGGCTTGGGCAGGTAATCATAGGCCTCGGCCTCGGCCGCCTGGATCGCCGTCATGATGGTGTTCTGCGCCGAGATCACGATCACCGGCAGGCCCGGACGGTCCTCGGCGATCTTGGGCAGCATCTCGAGCCCGTTCCCGTCGGGCATCATCACGTCGCTGATCACGACGTCGCCCTTGCCCTCGCTCACCCACCGCATCAGCGTGGTCAGCGAGCTGGTCGCGTGGACCTTGCACCCGGCCCGGGTCAGGGCCTGGGTCAGGACCGTACGGATCGTGCGGTCGTCATCGGCGACAAGTACCGTGCCGTCCATCAGGAAGTCTCCTCGTTATCAAGATTGCGGGGCACCCGCGGCAGCGACAGGCGGAACACCGTGCGCCCGGGGACCGAAGTGACCGAGATCCAGCCACCGTGATCGGAAATGATCTTGCTCACCAGCGCCAGCCCAAGCCCGGTGCCGTTCTCGCGCCCCGACACAAAGGGGTCGAACACATCGGCGCGGATGTCTTCGGGAAGCCCCGGACCGTCATCGATGATCTCGACCTGCAGCGGCAGCGACTGGCCGCTGCCATCGGCGCGGCGCAAGCGGAAGGAATGTTCGAAATAGCTGTGGATCCGAATGGTTCCGCCAGAGGGATCCGCCGCCTCGGAGGCGTTCTTGAGGAGATTGAGAATGACCTGCAAAAGCTGGTCCGGATCGCCATAAGCCAGCGGCAGCGACGGATCGTAATCCTCGATGATCCGCATATGCGCCCCGAACCCGAGCAAGGCAGAGCGGCGTGCCCGGTCGAGCACGTCGTGAATATTCACCGCGCGAAACTCGGGCGGCGACAGGTTGCCGAACTGTTCCACCTGTTCAAGCAGCTTCACGATCCGCCGCCCCTCGGCCACGATAAGGTCCGTGAGCTCAAGGTCTTCCGCCGGCAGGCTCATGCTCAGCAGCTGCGCCGCACCGGTGATTCCAGCGAGCGGGTTCTTGATCTCGTGGGCCAGCATCTCGGCCATTCCGATCGCCGACTGGGCGGCGGATTTCACCGAATGGCTCTGGGTCATGCGCCCGGCGAGTTCGCGCGGCGAGATCATCATGATCATCTTTGTTGGATCCGCGATCAGCGGTGCGATTTGCAGCGCACATTGCAGCGGCGCCCGGCTGCCCGAACCGACATCGATATCGTTGACAAACAGCGGTGTGCCATTCTTGCGCGCGCGGGCAAAGGCATCCTCGATCGGCGCATCTATGGCGATCTGATCCCAGACCGGGCTGCCCAGAACCGACTTGGCCGACAGGTTCAGAAACCCCTCGCCCGCCGAATTGACATCGACAATCCTGTCCCCGGCATCGATCAGAAAGGCCGGCACCGGCAAAGAGGCCCAGATATCGGAATCAGAGATCATGCGGCGGCATCCTCGGGCTGTTGTGCAAGCGCGTCCGGCAACAGGCGCAGAACCTCTTGCGGGTCTTTCGAAGTCAGTACACGGCGACGCAGGCCGCCATCGGTGCGCGCCCGGTCCATGTACCAGCCAAGGTGTTTGCGGGCGACCCGCCCCCCGAGGTCGGCACCGTAAAAGGACAGCATCGCCTGGTAATGGCCGCAGACCAGCGCCACCAGCGCATCGCCGCGCGGCACCTCGGGTTGCGGCGCATCCCACAGGTCATGGGCAACCTGCGCCAACAACCACGGCCGGCCCTGTGCTCCCCGCCCGATCATCACCCCGTCGCCACCCGATTGCGCCAGCGCGCGCCGGGCCGTGGCGGTGTCGATGATGTCGCCATTGGCGATGACCGGCACGTTCACCTGTTCCTTGACCCGCGCAATCGCCGCCCAATCGGCGCTGCCCTTGTAGAACTGGCACCGGGTGCGCCCGTGAATGGTGATCATCCGCACCCCGGCTTCCTCGGCCCGGCGGGCCACATCCGGCGCGTTCAGGCAGGTGTCGTCCCAGCCCAGCCGGGTTTTCAGCGTCACCGGCACATCCACCGCCGCAACCACCGCTTCGATCAGGCGCAGCGCGTGATCCGGGGTCTTGAGCAGGGCCGAACCGGAATAGCCATTGGTCACCTTCTTGGCCGGACAGCCCATGTTGATGTCGATGATCGCCGCCCCGCGATCGGCAACCTGCCGGGCCGCCTCGGCCATCCAATGCGCCTCGCGCCCGGCAAGCTGGACCGCCGTGTTGGCCACATCCGCGCTCAGCTCCGCCCGCTCGCGCACACCGGGTTTGGACTGTACCATTTCCTGGCTGGCGACCATTTCGCTGACCACCAAGCCGGCCCCGAACCCCCGCACCAGATCGCGAAACGGACGGTCGGTGATTCCGGCCATCGGGGCCAAGGCCACCGGGGGCGTCAGGACGGAGATGTCTAATTGTGGCGTCAAGTGCCCAATCCTTGTGCAGTTGCCTTTGGTTTAGTGGACGCACCTGTGCCACACAACGTTCAGCAGGGGCAATCTGCACTCACGAATTGCATCTGCACAATTATTAGGCAGATCGCCCGGGGTGATTGCCACAGATTGACCCACAGCCTAAACAGCGGCCACGGCACCCGCCGGCCCCGATTTCCGGGACCGGCGCAGCAGGACAGAGGCGCGCATATGGATATCAGGTTGGGAAACGGGTTTGACGTGCACAGGTTCGAACCTGGCGACACGGTCACGCTTTGCGGAATCGGGATTCCCTTTGATCGCGGCTTGCAGGGCCATTCCGACGCCGATGTCGGGATGCATGCGCTGACCGATGCGATTTACGGTGCGCTTGCGCAAGGCGATATCGGCCAGCACTTCCCGCCCAGCGATCCGCAATGGAAGGGCGCGGCGAGCGACATTTTCCTGCGCCACGCGGTCGAGCTCGCCCAAAGCATGGGGCTGGTGCCATCCAATGTCGATGTCACCCTGATCTGCGAGGCCCCCAAGATCGGGCCGCACGCAACCGCCATGCGCAACCGCCTTGCCGGGATCATGGGCATGGATGTTGCCCGTGTTTCGGTCAAGGCGACAACTTCGGAGCGGCTGGGCTTTACCGGGCGCGGCGAGGGCATCGCGGCCATTGCGACCGCGACGCTGGTATCGGCATGAAGCGTCTGGCGGAACTGATCGCGACGGTCTGCGGTGTCGGCTATCTGCGCCCGGCCCCCGGCACATGGGGCTCGCTGGTGGCGCTGCCGCTGGGGTGGCTGGTGCATGTGGTGGGCGGTTTTCCCCTGTTCCTGCTCGCCATTGTCGCGACGTTCTTCAAGGGGCTTTGGGCGACACGCCTCATGACCCGCGACAGCGACGATCATGACCCATCGGAAATCGTCATTGACGAGGTGGCCGGCCAGTTGATCGCGCTTGCGCCGCTCAGCTACTCGGCCTGGTCCATGGGGCTTGAGATCACCGACCTCTGGCCGGGCTGGATCGCGGCCTTTCTGCTGTTCCGGCTGTTTGACATCAGCAAACCGTGGCTGGTTGGCTGGGCGGACCGGCGCGGCGATCCGCTTGGGGTGATGCTGGACGATGTCATTGCCGGCGTGTTCGCCGCCCTGAGTGTCATGCTGCTCGCCGGATTGTGGCACGGGGTTATGGGATGGTAGATGTCACCGCCCTGCTCGCCGGTGCCCGCGCCGCCGGGCTTTGCATCGCCACCGCAGAGAGCTGTACCGGCGGCATGGTCGCGGCCGCCCTCACCGATATTGCCGGTTCGTCCGATGTGGTCGATCGCGGTTTCGTCACCTATTCCAACGCCGCGAAACAACAGATGTTGGGCGTGCGCGCCGAGACCCTGGCGCGTGTGGGTGCGGTGTCGGAAGAAGTTGCGCAGGAGATGGCGGAGGGCGCACTGAGTCATTCCCGGGCCGATCTCGCTGTCTCGATCACCGGCATCGCCGGTCCGGGCGGTTCCGAGTTCAAACCCGAGGGGCGCGTCTGTTTCGGGCTGGCCATGTCCGGGCGGGCGACGATCACCGAAACCGTCGAATTCGGTGCCCCCGGCCGCGACAAGGTGCGCCTCGCCGCCCGTGATCACGCCCTGTCCCTGCTGCTGCGCGCGCTTTCGTAAAGCGGCCATATTTTCGGCGCATGTCGCCTTTCCCTGCTCAATTTCACGGCAAATCGCAAAATGCCCGCATTTTGTGCCGCCCCGACAGGGTTGCCTCTTTTTTTCGCGCGCCGCTTTGGGCTCTACCCGCGGAACGGAGAAATCAGAGGGAAGGAACGGCGCGATGAACGGAGCCGACACAGCATGGATCATAGTGGCAACGGCCCTGGTCCTTTTCATGACATTGCCGGGGCTGGCCCTGTTTTACGGCGGTCTGGTGCGCGCGCGAAATGTTCTGAGCGTGTTCATGCACTGTTTTGCCATTGCCTGTCTGATGAGCGTGCTCTGGCTGGTTGCCGGCTATTCCATCGCCTTTGGCAGCGGCGAATCCGGGTTCTGGGGAGGGCTCGACAAATTGCTGCTGATCGGGATCGGGCCGGATGACCTCGCGGGTACTTTGCCCGAGATCCTGTTCTTTGCCTTCCAGATGACCTTTGCCATCATCACCCCGGCGCTGATCGTCGGGGCCTATGTCGAGCGTGTCGGGTTCGGCTTTGTGCTGCTGTTCTCGGCGCTCTGGATGCTGATCTGCTATGCGCCGGTGGTGCATTGGGTCTGGGGCGGCGGGATGTTGTCGGATGGCGGCATCTTTGGCGAGATCGGTGTCCGGGATTTCGCCGGCGGCATCGTGGTGCACGAAACCGCCGGGCTGGCGGCGCTGGTGATCGCCTTTTTCCTGGGGCCGCGCAAGAACCGCACCACGCCGCCGCACAATCCGGGCTATGTCATGATCGGCGCGGCGATGCTGTGGGTCGGCTGGTTCGGGTTCAATGGCGGCAGCCAGCTTGCCGCAGATGGCGGCGCGGCGATGGCGCTGACCGTGACCCATATCTCGGCAGCGACCGCGTCGCTGACCTGGGCCCTGTGGGAGCGGATCAAGTTCGGCAAGGCATCGCTTGTGGGCATGGTCACCGGCACCATTGCGGGGCTTGCCTCGATCACCCCGGCCAGCGGCTTTGTCGGCCCGGTCGAGGCGCTGATCATCGGCGCGGTCGCCGGGTTGCTCTGCCAGGAAGCCGTGACGCTGATGCGCCAGGTGCTCAAGATCGACGATACGCTTGACGTGTTCGCGGTACACGGGGTTGGCGGCATTTTCGGCACCATCATGATCGCGGTGTTCGGCGCCGGAACCTGGGCCGCGCAGCTGGGCAGCCTCGCCATCGTCGGTGCCTTTACCCTGGTGGTGAGCGTTGTCCTGCTCAAGCTGGTCGCGATGATCACCCCGTTGCGGGTGGATCTCGAAACTGAAACCAACGGGCTCGATCTCGATGTGCATGGCGAACGCGCCTATGACATGACCAGCTGACGACAGGGCGCGGCGGCCCGTGCCGGGGCCGCCACCCGATCAGGCCGCCGGGCCGTAGAGTTCGGCGGCACGGGTTTCAAATGCCCGCACGATCCGCTGCATCGCCTCGTTGAAAACCAGTCCGATGACCCGTTGCAGGATCGCGTTCTTGAACTCGAAATCCACGTGAAACGACACATCACAGCCGCTCGGCGTATCGCTGAAGGACCAGTTCGATTTCATGAACTTGAACGGACCGTCAATATACTCGGTGTCGATCGCCTTTTTTTGCGGCCAGAGCGTCACCCGGCTGCCGAAACGTTCGCGGAACACCTTGAAACTGATCACCAGGTCGGCCTCCATCACCTCGGCCTCGCCCCGTGGCGTGACGCTGCGCACCCGGGCCGCGGCGCACCATGGCAGGAACCGGGGATAAGACGCCACATCCGCGACAAGATCGTACATCTGCTGTGCCGAATACGGCATGGGGCGGGTTTCCGAATGGGTTGGCATGGGTTCGGGTCCGGCAGTTCGTGGATGACAGTGGCGCGTCGTGTCGTATGATTGGCCCAAAAGATCAAGAGGGGACCATGTCAGAGCGGCCATATGTCATCGACGAATTGATTTCCGCCAAGGCGATCGCGGCGCGGATCGAAGAGCTGTGCCGAAAGATCCGCAGCGAGTTTTCCGACACCGACAAGCTGGTCGTGGTCGGCTTGCTGCGGGGGAGTTTCGTTTTCATCGCCGATCTCGTGCGCGAGCTCGACATGCCGATCGAGGTCGATTTCCTCGAAGCCTCCTCTTATGGGGACAGCACCGAAAGCAGCCGGGAAGTCCGCATTCTCAAGGACCTGCGTGGCGCAATTGAAGGGCGCGACGTGCTGGTGGTCGAGGATATCGTCGATACCGGCCACACGTTGAACCACGTCATCAACCTGCTCAACAGCCGCAAGCCCGCCCGCCTGAAATCAATCGCCCTGCTGGACAAGCCAAGCCGGCGCGAGGTCGATTTTCGCGCCGATTGGATCGGGTTCGAGATCCCCGATGAATTCGTGGTCGGTTATGGCATCGATTTCGCGCAACGCAACCGCAACCTGCCCTATATCGGCAAGGTGCGGTTCACCTAGCGCGGGTCACTAACCGCTGATGCTGCCGTCCAGGATCGAGGCGCGCTCTGCCAGGTAGTTCAGGATACGATCCCGCACGATACGGATTCGTGGCACGTCACGCAGGTCGAAATGGGTGCCCACCCAGACCGGGACCGATGGAATCGGCGGCGCGTCGGCATGTCGTTCCAGTTCCGGCGTCGCATCGCCAATGAACACCGGCAGGATCGCCGTGCCTAGGCCAAGCTTGGCAAGCTCGCGCAGGACCAGGAAACTGTCCCCGCCATTGGCAATCCGGTCCGCCGGCACCTGTTTGTCCATCCACCGGGCCGGGTTCGAACGGGCCAGCGCGCCCGACAGGCTGAGCCAATGGTCGCTGGCCCCCGGCAGGCGATAGGCGTGAAAGGCGACATGGGCGGCGCAGTCTCCGGCCATGTCATCGGGCAGCGCCTGCGCCGGGCGCACCGAGATATCCGCCTGCATTCGGGCAAAATCGGTCTGGGTATTGGCGCTGAGCAAGTTCACCTGCAACTCTGTCGATTCCGCGTGCAGCTGAGCCACCAGCGGCGGCAACAGCACCTGGCAAATCGAATCCGTCGACGACACCCGGACCTCGCCGCGCAAGGGGGCAAGCGATCCGTGCATCAGCCGTTCGACCGACAGGATGCCGTTTTCGACCTCGCGCGCCGCATCGATCACCCGCGACCGTTCGGGCAAAACCCGGTATCCGGTTGCCGTGCGCTCGAACACCGCGCCGCCATGATCGGTCTCGAACGCGGCGACCCGGCGCAGGACGGTGGCATGGTTCACCCCCAAGGCCCGTGCCGCCGCGCTGACATTGCCCATATCGGCTACCGCCAGAACATAGCGCAGATTGTCCCAATTCGTGTTGTGCAAGAATTACGAGTCCTTTTGCAGGAATCGACAGTATATCTACAAATTATCACATGTATACTGTCCTTACTCGACAGGATCATCCGGGAGAATCTGATGAAACATGTACCTACTTTTATCGCCGGCATTCTCGCCGCCGGCGTTATCGGCACGGCCGCGATTGGCGATGGCCACGCGGACAAGGCAACATTGTCAGCAGTCAAGGCACGTCAGTCGCTGATGTCGCTACAGGCATTCAATATCGGCCTGCTCGGGGGCATGGCCAAGGGTGATGTCGAATATGACGCCGCCGCGGCCAGCGCCGCCGCAGGCAATCTCGCCGCGCTGGCGACGATGGACCAGTCGCGCATGTGGCCTCCGGGGTCGGACAACGCGACGCTGGGCGATGACGTGACCGAGGCCCTGCCGGCCATCTGGTCCGCGGACAGCAAGATCGGCGCGGACGCAATGGCCCTGGCCGAAGCTACCGCGGCGCTGCAAGCCGCCGCCGGGGAAGGGCTGGATGCGCTGCGCGGAGCGATCGGACCCGTCGGCAAGGCCTGTGGCAGCTGCCACGAGACCTATCGACAGGCCAAGAACTGAGCCCAGTGACGAAACGCCGACCGGGGGCACGTGACGGCCCCCGGCAAACGAGGCCAGGATGCGCAAATTTCTAATGGGTTGCCTGCTGCTGGCGGGTCTTTGTGCGGTTGCCCTATGGGTTCTGAGCCGCCCCGTGCCGCTCGCCGAGGACGCCATGGCGGGGCTGACCGGGGATCCGGCACATGGCGAAACCGTGTTCTGGGCCGGCGGCTGTGCCTCGTGCCATGCGGATCCCGAGGCCAAGGGCGAGGACAAGCTGATCCTGTCGGGGGGGTATCGGATCGAAAGCCCGTTCGGCACCTTCATCGCCCCCAATATCTCGCCGGGGCCACAAGGGCTTGCCGGGTGGAGCACCGGGGATTTGGCCAATGCGCTCAAGGCCGGGGTATCGCCGGATGACAAGCACCTGTATCCCTCCCTGCCCTATACCACCTATATCCGGATGACGCTGCAGGACGTGGCCGATCTCAAATCGTTTCTGGACAGCTTGCCGGTCTCCGACCAGCCGAGCCAGCCGCATGAGCTGGCCTTTCCCTTCAACATGCGCCGGGGGCTTGGGCTGTGGAAACTGGCCAACCTGACGCCGGACTGGCACCTGGCCGATCCGGCCAGCCCCGAAATCGAGCGCGGTCGATACCTTGTCGAGGCGCTTGGCCACTGTGCCGAGTGCCACACCCCGCGCGACCTGACCGGTGCGCTGGACACCAGCCGCTGGATGCAGGGCGCACCGAACCCGTCCGGCAAGGGCGAGATACCGGCGATCGACCCGCAATCGCTGAAATGGAGCGAAAGCGACATCGCCTATTATCTCGAAACCGGGTTTACCCCCGATTATGACAGCGCCGGGGGGCACATGACAAAGGTGGTCGAGAGCATCGCCCATCTAGGCCCCGAGGATCGCAAGGCAATTGCCGCATACCTCAAGGCCCTGCCAGACAACAGCTAAGGCAATTCGCGCCAGACCTGCAACATCTGACGCTGCCCGAAACCAGGGATTTCGACACGTATGATACGACGTATCTCAGCTGCGCCGGGAAACCCCGGAGCACAGCGGACTCAGGCGAGGCCGAGTTTTGCCTGCCGAGCATCCCGCAGACGGGCAAAATCGTCGCCCGCGTGATAGGATGACCGGGTCAGTGGCGTCGCGGACACCATAAGGAACCCCTTGCCAAAGGCCGCCTTTTCATAGGTTTCGAATTCTTCCGGTGTCACGAAACGATCGACGCGGTGATGTTTGGGCGTCGGTTGCAGGTATTGTCCGATGGTCAGGAAATCCACATCCGCCGCGCGCATGTCATCCATCACCTGTTTCACCGCCTGGCTGTCTTCGCCCAGCCCGACCATGATGCCCGACTTGGTAAAGATTGCCGGGTCAAGTTCCTTGACCCGTTGCAGCAGGCGCAGCGAGTGGAAATAGCGCGCACCGGGTCGGACCGTCGGATAGAGGCCCGGCACCGTCTCGAGGTTGTGGTTGAACACATCGGGCCGCGCCTCGACGACGATTTCCAGAACCGACGGGTCGCATTTCAAAAAGTCCGGGGTCAGGATTTCGATGGTGGTTTTCGGGCTGCGATGGCGGATGGCGCGAATGGTCTGGGCAAAATGGTCCGCGCCGCCATCCTTGAGGTCATCCCGATCCACCGAGGTGATCACCACGTGATTCAGCCCCAGCTTTTCCACCGCATGCGCCACGCGGCCCGGTTCGAACGCGTCCAGCGTGTCCGGACGCCCGGTGGCGATATTGCAGAAGGTGCAGCCGCGGGTACAGATTTCGCCCATGATCATCATGGTGGCGTGGCCCTGGCTCCAGCATTCGCCGACATTGGGGCAACCCGCCTCTTCGCAGACCGTCACGAGGTTGTTGTCGCGCATGATCTTGCGGGTATCTGCATATCCCTTGCCGCCGGGTGCCTTGACACGAATCCATGCTGGCTTCTTCGGCTGTGCATTGTCGGGACGGTGCGCCTTCTCCGGATGGCGCTGTTCGGGGATTTTCAGGTCTCGCGTCATGGGAATCCGGTCTCTTGCGTCGATTGCAGTACTCCCTAACATAACGCGGCGTCATTGAAACTGCCAGCAGCACATAGGTGCTATGCGTTCGGGGGCGCGTTCGTGGCCGGTATGTGAACCAGTTCCTTGTTCAAACGCCGCTCTGCCGCAATACTGATTCGCAAGTTGGATGACTTCCTGTCACGGCAGAGCGGCCGTGGCACGAACCGAAAGCGAGGTGACGCCATGCCAAGTATCGAACCCTGGGAACTGAAGGCCAAGATCTTTGAAAAGAAATGTGTCGCGATGGAAAAGGAGGTCGCCAAACTGTGCCCGCCGGCCAATGCGACCGCGCTCAAGGCCAGGATGAAGAGCAATCGCAAGATGGCCTATGATCGCGAAGACAAGCTCTCGGAGAGCATCCCGGCAGCGATCAAGAAGGGCGTCACCGGCAAGAAGTGGAAAGACTTCCTGGCCGACAAGGATTTCAAGAAAGCCCTGGCGGATTGGGAAGCATCGCTGGGCGAACAGCAGGCGCTGGTCAAGTCGCTGGAAGATCTGAGTGCAGATGCCCGGAAGCGGTTCCAGGAATTCAAACGCGCCCGCGACGATTTCGAAAAGGAAATGAAAAAGGCGGGCCAGGCGGAACGAACCAACAAGTCGGTCAAGAAATGGATGGATAAATCCGCCGCGATCCTGACCGATCTGACCACCTCGAAAGACGCGTTTGGAACCTTGCAGGCCAAGGACGCGTTTTTCGGTGCCAATCTCAAGAAATCGCGGGATGTGATCGTCACCAAGGCATTGAAGGAAGGCAAAGGCGACGAATTGCCCGACATGTTGCTGGAAAATCCCAAGCGGCAACAGACCGATAACAAGGCGAAACGGCTGGCCCGCAATATCGAGAAATTCACCAGCCACGCCAATATGCTCTGCGCCAAGGAGAAATTCGCGACAATTCCGGCGGATGTGCCGGGCAAGAAGGATCTGGAAAAGGATGTTCAGACCGCCAAGGCCTGCCTGAAAAAAGCCTCCGAACATCTGAAGACGCTCGAAGGGCTCAACAAGGAATTACAGGCTGCCAAGAAGAAACAGGCCAAGCTGATCGCGGCGCATAACGAACAGGGCAAGATGAACAGCCTGATCAAATCCGTTGCCGATCAGCACAAGGCCGGCGAAGACGCGTTCAATGCGGCGGAGGATCTGGTCGAAGAGGCCGACAGCAAACTCTGAGGTTTGGGCCGACCGGTATGGGCGGCGTCAGCCGATCATGCGGTCCGGCTCGTTCAGGCCGTCATAGTGGTGCCGCAGGCGTTGCAGGGCAATACGCAGGACGATCTTGCCCGAGCGCGCGGACCAGCCCATTTTCTTTTCGGCGGTTTCAAGCCCCTCGAGATAACAGCAACAGCGCAGCGCCACGTCGCTCAGCCCCGGACCGAGATCCGACAGGGCACGGGCCACGCGGTCGCGCGCTTCTGAAGGGCGCGAAGCCACGTCAAGCCCCGCATCAAAGCCCCCGCGCCCGCCGCCGGTCAGGAAGCGATCCCAGTTCTGCGCCACACGCGGCCCCATCTGTGCAAGCTCGAAATCCTCGCGCAGCCGTTCGCCGGCGCGCACCAGGTCATCATCCAGAAACGGTTTGCCATCCCGGTCCTTGCGCCGCGCCAGCGCGATCAGCGGGCTTTCCGACAGGTTGTACCGGGTGCGGCGCAGGGGCGCGGCGGCGTTGCCCGCCGTCGCCGAGCCTGCCTCGCCCGACACGACAAAGGGGGTCTGTGCCTCGGCAAAGCCATGTTCCTTTTCCTGCCGCGCGCGGTTTTCCTGTTCGGCCAGCAATTGCCCGAGCGCCGCGCGCCCCGCCGCGGTGATGCGATAGCGGCTGATCCGTCCGGGATTGGCGCAGGAAATCCAGTCTTTCAACGCCATGGCCTGGGCGATCTCGCAATCCACGACGGCGGTTCGGGTGGTAGTCGCCCCCTCGCCATCCCGCACGATCACCGCCTTTTCCATGTTCTCGGCGACCGCCAGAACGGCTCCGGTTTCACAGAGCCGGCGCAAGACGCGGCGCGCCTCGCTCTCAAGAGTGGCCGCATCGGGCGTCGGGACCGTGATCTTTTCGCTATAGCTCATTGCAGTCTTGTCCTTTTTCGCTTGTGCCGGGTCGCCACTGATCGCGGCGCCGCGCCGGGGCACGGGGAAATGAATATCCGCAAGCATCGCCAGCGCCGCATCGACAAGCGGGTCGTCCCGGCGGGTTTCGACCTTGCGGATTTGTCTCAGAACCGTGGATGCATGACAGCTCGCACTCCGGGCGAGGTCGCGGATCGGTTGCCCGGCTTCGGTATGCGCGAGATACCGCTGAACGCTCTCCGGAACCCAGTTTGGCAGCGCCATCACAACTTGATTTCCCATGTTGATCCGTCCTCGAAATCGTCAGGGCTGTATCGATTACCTATTCATTAACCAACAACCTATGAGCGATTCTATTACTCTAGTGTTAATGGAGCACCCACCCGTTCACCATTGTTTTTAAATGATAAACAGTAATGAAACCGGCGCACGGTGGTTTCGAAATGCACGCAACACCCGCGAAAGTTGTGCAATAGATCAACCCCATCAGGAAAACGAGGGAAAAGGATTTCGGGAAATGCAAGATGTAATGAGCATGTTGAACGCACTGCGCCGTCCACAGCTTTTGATCCGTGCTGCGCAGTTTGGCGCACGGGAATATCGCCGCGACCGGCACCTACAGCGGTTGCTTGGATATGGCACCCTGCCGCGCCCGGCGGCGGCGATCATGCGGCTGATGGACATCGAACGCACGCTGAACGAACAGCGCAACAGCGATGACGCCGGCTATGCGCTGGCGCGGCATGTCGATGTGCTGATAGCGATGATGGGCGAAGCCCAGTTGCTGCGCTCCGCCCGTTCGGACTCTGCTACATGAAGGCGTCCGGCATCGAGTCCTTCTTGGCCGCGACATAGGCTTCGAGCTCGGCCTGGACCGCCGGGTCGATCGCCGGCTGCTGATAGGTCTCCAGCAGGCGTGCCACACGAAGCGACGCGAGCGTCTGCGTATCGCGGGCGCCCTCTTCCTCCCAGGTCTCGAAAGGTTTGTAATCAAACACTTCCGAGCGCCAGAACGCGGTCTTGAAGTTGGCCTGGGTATGCTCGCATCCAAGGTAATGCCCGCCCGGGCCGACCTCGGAAATGGCCCCCATGGCCTGGGCATTGTCATCCACCGGCACCCCCTGGGCGAGCTTGTGCAACACGCCGAGCTGGTCCGCGTCGAGAACAAATTTCTCGAAACTGCTGACCAACCCGCCTTCCAGCCAGCCACAGGCGTGGAGCATGAAATTGACCCCGCCAAGCAACGCTGCGTTCAGGGTATTGGCGGTTTCATATGCCGCCTGTGCATCCGGCAGTTTTGAGGCGCACAACCCGCCGCCCGAACGGAACGGCAGCCCGAGACGCCGCGCCAGTTGCCCCGCGCCATAGAGGATCTGGCTGGCCTCGGGCGTCCCGAAGGTGGGCGCGCCACTGTTCATGTCGATCGACGTCACAAAGGCGCCAAAGATCACCGGCGCACCGGGACGGATCAGCTGGGAATAGGCGATCCCGGCAAGCACTTCGGCCAAAACCTGCGTCAGCGTTCCGGCAACCGAAACCGGCGCCATCGCGCCGCCGACGATGAACGGCGAAACAATGCAGGCCTGATTGTTGCGTGCATAGACCTCGAGCGCGCCCATCATCACATCATCAAAGGTCAGCGGCGAATTCACGTTGATCAGCGATGTCATCACCGTGTTCTGCTGAACAAAGTCCCTGCCGAACAGGATTTCGCACATATCGACCGAATCCTGCGCCCGGCTGGGTTCCGTCACCGATCCCATGAAGGGTTTGTCACTCAGCGTCATATGCGCGAGCAACATGTCCAGGTGGCGTTTGTTCACCGGAACGTCAGTGGGTTCACACACTGTCCCGCCCGAATGGTGCAGCCACTTGGACATGTAACCGAGCTTCACGAATTTGCGGAAATCTTCCATCGTCGCATAGCGGCGGCCACCCTCGGCATCACGCACAAAGGGCGGGCCGTAAACCGGTGCCAGCACCAGGTTCTTGCCGCCGATCTCGACATTGCGTGCGGGGTTGCGGGCGTGCTGAACAAAGCTTGACGGCGCGGTGGCGCACAGCTTGCGCGCCAGGCCCGGCGGGATCCGAACCCGCTCGCCATCAACTTCGGCACCGGCATCGCGCCAACGTTCGAGCGCCGCCGGATTGTTGACGAAATTCACACCAATCTCGGCCAGCACCTTTTCCGCATTGGCCTCGATGATCTCGAGCGCCTCGGTGGTCAGAACCTCGAAATTCGGAATATTGCGTTCGATATACTTGGCCGTCTCGACGCTGACCGCGGTTCGCTCGGCCCGGCGCGCCGCGCCGCCGCCACCTCGTGCCCTGCGTCTGGTATTTGCTTCGGTCATGCCCACGTCCCCTGTTGAAAGCGGCTTCTGCGCCTGTGGTTTACCCCAAGGCGATGCCCCCGCCGGGGAAGATAGCGGCGCATGGGGGGGAAAAGCGACATATGCGGCGGCGGCGCGGGCTTTGACCCCGGGTAACTGCCGGGGCATTATGACGGTCAGCCATGGGAGGACGGCGTCATATCAGAAACAGAATCAGTCCGTAAAACCCTGAACGCGGCGGAGATCGGGGCGGTTGCGCATCTCTATCGTGGCGAGGTCTATCGCAGCACGATCTGGCGGACCCGGCTCGATACGACAACGAACTGGGCGGTTGTCACCCTGGGTGTCGCATTGTCGATTTCCTTTGCCTCCCCCGAAGCCTCGCCGCTGCCGCTGGTGCTTGTCGGGGTACTGATCATCCTGTTCCTGATGCTGGAAGCGCGCCGTTACCGCTATTTCAGCGTCTGGCGCGCCCGCGCCCGGTGGCTTGAAACCCATTTCTACGCACCGTTGCTCTATGACGGCGACCTGCACATGGAAGACAACTGGCAGCAGGTTCTGGCAGAAGATTACATGCGCCCGACCTATCATGTCGGGTTGCTCATCGCGATCGGGCGTCGGATTCGGCGGAATTATCTCTGGATCCTGCTGATCCAGTCGATCGCCTTTGCCGGCAAGCTGGCGGTTCACCCGACCCCTGTGACCTCGCTGGAGCAGGCGCTCGCGCGCGCCGATGTCGGCCCCCTGCCCGGTCTTGTCGTGATCATCGTCGGATTTCTCTACATTCTCACATGGTCCGCCATCGCCTTCTGGAGCTATCGCATGGACGTGGATCGCGCCGTCCAGCGTGGCAAGCAAAGCTCGGATTCGATGGGCTGAAACCGCGCGCGGGCGGCATTCCTCTTGCCAGCCTGCCCGCTCCGTCCTAAAGCCAGCACATGACCCAGACCAGCCATGACCGCCTTCTCATCATCGACTTCGGCAGCCAGGTAACGCAGCTCATCGCGCGTCGCCTGCGCGAATTGAACGTCTATTGCGAAATCCACCCCTACCAGAACGTGACCGACGCGTTTCTCGCCGAGTTTGCACCCAGGGCCGTGATCTTTTCCGGCGGACCGGATTCGGTCATGCGCGAGGGCAGCCCGCGACCGCCGAAATCGGTTTATGGGCTTGGCGTGCCGATCCTCGGCATCTGTTATGGCCAGCAGGTCATGATGCATGACCTCGGCGGCAAGGTCGAAGCCGGGGAACACGCCACCGCCGAATTCGGGCGGGCCTATGTCTCGCCCGCTGAGGCGCGTGTCGATTTCCTGAACGGCTGGTTCATGGATGGCACCGGGCGCGAACAGGTCTGGATGAGCCATGGCGACCATGTTTCCGAAATCGCCCCGGGCTTTGAGGTGTTCGGCACATCGCCTGGCGCGCCCTATGCCATCACCGCCGACCCTGCGCGCAACTTTTACGCGGTACAGTTCCATCCCGAGGTTCACCACACCCCCAACGGCAAGACGCTCTATGAGAACTTTGTGCGCGCCGCGGGGTTCACCGGCGACTGGACGATGGGGGCCTATCGCGAGGAAATGATCCGCAAGATCCGCGAACAGGTCGGCGATCGCAAAGTGATCTGTGCCCTTTCCGGCGGCGTCGACAGCTCGGTCGCGGCGATCCTCATCCACGAGGCGATCGGCGAGCAACTGACCTGTGTCTTTGTCGATCACGGCCTGCTGCGGATGAACGAGGCGCAGGAAGTCGTGTCGATGTTCCGCGAACATTACAACCTGCAACTGATCCACGCGGATGAAAGCGAACTGTTCCTTGGCGAGCTTGACGGCGTCAGCGACCCCGAGACCAAGCGCAAGATCATCGGCAAGCTGTTCATCGACGTGTTCCAGAAATATGCCGACACCATCGAAGGGGCCGAGTTCCTCGCCCAGGGCACGTTGTATCCCGACGTGATCGAATCGGTGTCGTTCTCGGGCGGCCCCTCGGTTACCATCAAGAGCCACCACAATGTGGGCGGCCTGCCGGAAAAGATGGGGCTCAAGCTTGTCGAACCCCTGCGCGAACTCTTCAAGGACGAGGTGCGCGTGCTGGGCCATGAGCTTGGCCTGCCGGCCAGCTTCATCGGTCGCCACCCCTTTCCCGGACCCGGCCTCGCGATCCGCTGCCCCGGCGAAATCACCCGCGAAAAGCTGGAAATCCTGCGCAAGGCCGATGCGGTCTATATCGACCAAATCCGCAAACACGGGCTCTATGACGAGATCTGGCAGGCCTTCGTGGCAATCCTGCCCGTGCGCACGGTCGGGGTGATGGGCGATGGGCGCACCTATGACTATGCCTGCGCCCTGCGCGCGGTCACCTCGGTCGATGGCATGACGGCGGATTACTACCCGTTCAGCCACGATTTCCTGGGCGAAACCGCCACCCGCATCATCAACGAGGTCAAGGGCATCAACCGCGTTACCTATGACGTGACGAGCAAACCGCCGGGAACGATTGAATGGGAGTGATCCCGGCATCGCGCGAGACCGTCCCTGACCCAGACGACCATGAGGCGATTCCCAAGGGAACGGAGGTTGCAAAATGAGCTGGCTGTCCAATTTTCTGACAAGGAAATACACCGAGCGCTACGGCCGGGTCGATCTGCAGGCCCGCAACCGCAAGAATATCTACCGCGCGCTTCGGGCTTATGGATACAACAACGATGTCGACATCGGGACCGATGCCGAAGATGTCGTTCTTCAGCAGCTTCTGGCGCAGGGCGCTGGTGCTGGCATCATGGTCGATGTTGGCGCAAATGTCGGCAAATACAGTAAGAAACTGCTTGAGACCTTTCCCCAGGCACAGGTCCATGCGTTTGAGCCACTGCGCAATACATTCGTCGCGCTTGAAGGGTTGGCCCAGGAACATGGCGCGCGCTTCACGCCAGTGCATGCCGGTGTCGGTGCCGAGAATGGCGAACTTGAGCTGCAATTCAGCGATGGCGCCGAGACCCATGCTTCGTTTTCGAACGAAGCCACCGAAGTTCCCTATGTCGAGAACGCGCAGAGAGAGCTGATCGACGTTGTCACTCTGGATAGCTATTTTGACGGGCCGCTCGACGGCAAGACCATCGATCTGATCAAGATCGATGTGGAAGGGTTCGAATACGAGGTCCTGCAAGGTGCCCAGCGGGTGATTGCCCAGCACCGACCACGCGTGGTTCAACTCGAATTCAACTGGCACCACATGTTCCGGGGCCATTCTCTTTACATGCTGTCGGCGCTTCTCAAGGGCTATGACGTGTTCCAGTTGGTGCCCGGCGGCATCGCACCCCGCGATCCCAAGGATCCCTTGTCCAACCTGTTCATGTTTTCCAACTTCGTCTTTATCCGCAGCGATCTGACATCGCTCTTTGCACCGCCGGGCGGTCGCTGAGAGCATGTCGACAAAACGCCCCCCGGCGAGCGGCCCGCAACCGGCGCAAACCCTGCGCGCGGCGCTCTGGATGACCGGGGCGATTGCCTCGTTCTCGTCGATGGCGGTGGCGGGGCGCGAGGTGAGCTTTGCGCTCGATACCTTTGAAATCATGATGTATCGCAGTGCCATCGGCGTGGTGATCGTGGTCGCTGTCCTGGGGCTGACCGGCACGTTGCAACAGGTCTCCCGCGAGCGGATCGGGCTGCATTTCCTGCGCAACCTGGTGCATTTCAGCGGCCAGAACCTGTGGTTCTACGCGATCACCCTGATCCCGCTGGCCCAGGTCTTTGCGCTCGAATTCACCTCACCGCTCTGGATCATCATCCTGTCGCCGCTGGTGCTTGGCGAACGTCTGACCCCGATGCGGGCCTTTGCCGCCGCTTTGGGATTTGTCGGCATCCTGATCGTCGCGCGGCCCAGCCCCGACAGCATCAATACCGGCATCCTCGCGGCGGCTTCTGCGGCGATCTTCTTTGCCTTTACCGGCATGTTCACCAAGCGCCTGACCCGCACCGACAGCGTCGGCTGCATCATGTTCTGGCTGACGGTGATGCAACTGGGCTTTGGGCTGCTCGCGGCCGGGTTCGACGGCGACGTGGCGTTGCCGGATCTGCAAACGGCCCCCTGGCTGGTGGTGATCGCGCTTGGCGGGCTGCTTGCGCATTTCTGCATCACCAACGCGCTGGCCATCGCTCCGGCCACCGTGGTCATGCCCATCGATTTTGCCCGTCTGCCGACCATCGCGGTGGTGGGGATGCTGCTCTATCACGAGGCCCTGGATGTCTGGGTCTTTGTCGGCGCGGCGGTGATCTTTGTTGCCAACTACCTCAACATCCTGTCGGAAACCCGCAAGATCCGGGTCGCGTTGGACGGTCAAAGCCAGACATAAGACGGCATGACCGAACAGAAAACCATATCCCCGCGCGCCTGGGGCGAATTGCTGTTGCTTGGCCTGATCTGGGGCGGCTCGTTCCTGTCGATCCGGGTCGCGCTCAACGAGGTTCCGGTAACCACTGCCGTGCTGCATCGCACCGGCTGGGCGATGCTGGTCCTTTGGATTGTCGTATTCTGCGCGCGGCTACCGATCCCGCGCGCGCCGCGCGTCTGGGGCGCGTTCCTTGTCATGGGGGTACTGAACAATGTCATTCCCTTTGGCCTGATGAGCTGGGGACAATTGCATATCGAAAGCGGGCTGACCTCGATCCTCAACGCCGCCACCGCGATATTCGGCGTGCTTGTCGCCGCGATCCTGTTTGCCGATGAACGTCTGACCCTGCGCAAGGTGGCCGGCGTCGGGCTGGGCTTTGTCGGGGTGGCCACGGCCATCGGGTTGAGCAATCTCGCCACCTTCGATCTGCGCAGCACCGCACAGTTGGCGGTGCTCGCCGGAACGGTCAGCTATGCCTTTGCCAGCGCCTGGGCCCGTGCCCGGCTGGGCCATCTGCCGCCGCAGGTCGCCGCTGCCGGGATGCTGAGCGGGTCCACGCTGATCATGCTGCCCGCCGCGTTCATCATCGACGGCCCGGTTGCGCTTGACCTGCAACCGGTCACATGGGCGGCCATCGGGTATTACGCGCTGATCGCCACTGCCGGGGCCTATCTGCTCTATTACCGGGTGCTGGCCATGGCGGGGAGCGGCAATCTGATGCTGGTCACGCTGCTGATCCCGCCGGTGGCCATCGTTCTGGGTGCATGGCTGCTCGGAGAAGATCTCCACCCCCGCGCCTATGCCGGGTTTGCCCTGCTGGCGCTCGGGTTGCTGATCCTGAACGGAACGATTGGAAAACCACGCAATTGACCCCGCCCGCCCGGCTGAGTAGCTAGGCAAAAAGGGAACGGGTTTGATGATCTACCAAACGGCACAGGACTGGCGCGCCGCGCCGACCAAACGCATTCTATTCTTTGGCATGTCCGGCCTTGGCAAGACCCATGCAAGCCAGCTGCTGCGCGATTCCGGCGGCTGGTTTCACTACAGCATCGATTACCGCATCGGCACGCGCTATATGGGCGAGTACATCGCCGACAACGCCAAGGCCGAGGCGATGAAAGTACCCTTCCTGCGCGACCTGCTCCTGTCGGACTCGATCTATATCGGGTCGAATATCAGCTTTGCCAACCTGACCCCGGTTTCCGCCTATCTGGGCAAGCCCGGAAACACCGATAAGGGCGGGATGAGCATGGAGGAATATCGCCGCCGGCAGGAACAGTTCCGGCAGGCAGAGATTCATGCGTTGCTGGACACCGAGTATTTCATCGATCGCGCCCAGCGGCTGTATGGCTATTCCAACTTCATCTGCGACACCGGGGGGTCGATCTGCGAATGGGTGGACGCGGCCAACCCCGACGATCCGATCCTGTCCGAACTTGCCAAACACACGCTGATGGTGTGGATCAAGGGCGACGAGGCGCATACCCAGGACCTGATCCGCCGCTTTGACAAGGCCCCCAAGCCGATGTCCTATCAGCCCGAATTCCTGTCGCGCATGTGGGAAAAATACCTGAGCGAAAACAATTGCCAGGAGGGTGATGTTGATCCGGATGCCTTTGTGCGCTGGACCTATGCCCAGGCGCTTGCACATCGTCAGCCCCGGTATGAGGCGATGGCGAAATGGGGCGTCACGGTCAGCGCCGATCAAATTGCCGGGTTGCGCGATGCCGGGGATTTCGACGATCTGATCGCCGGGGCAATCGACTCGCGCATCGCGTCTGGCGCGGCCTGATCCCGGTGCCTATCTGCCGCAGGCGGCATAGGCCCGCTCCAGCGCCGCACGGGAATTGCCCAGCCCGACCTGGAACAGCCGGTGCCCGAACGGATTGACAATCGCAACCGAAGACGCGCTGGCCAGCACCGACAACAGACCGACGCGCGGCGCGATGTTGCTGGTCAATTGACTGCGCATCATGTCGAAGTTCAGGGTATATCGCTGTCCGGCCACGTCCAGGTGAAACGCGCCGGGCGGCGCATCCGCACCATACAGCATGAGATAGCTCTGCCCGGCCGGGTCGCACATGTAGAACAGGCCCGAGCCATCGCCATCGGGGCTGTCGACACCGGCAAAGGCGGTGCGCCCGTCCCCGGCGATCCCGCTGCGCCAGGTCCCGGAGATCGCCGCGGATGCGGTGGGGGTTTCATCACCGGTACACAGGCGGGCAACACATTGGTTGTATTCCACGCTGCTCGCGCCCGGCGAATTGGCAAGACACCGCCAGATGCACCGCTGCATGGCCATCGGGTCATTCCCCTGCGCTAGGACACCGGTTGCCAGCAGGCAGAAGGCAAGTGCAAGTCTCGGCATGTGACGCTCCGCTCTGATTTCGGACAGCAACAGGATACCTGACAAGGAGTTACCGCAATCCCAACGACATACAACACCATATTGTGCGCCTCCGCCCCCTTGGCAGCCGGCGCTGACGGGGCTATCTACCGCGTTCGAGCAAGAGGAAATCCGACATGCCCATCAAGATCCCAGCCGACCTGCCCGCCTATGAGGTTCTGACCCAGGAAGGCGTGATGGTCATGGCCGAGGATCAGGCCGCCCGGCAGGATATTCGCCCGCTGCATATCGGGTTGCTGAACCTGATGCCCAAGAAAATCCAGACCGAGACCCAGTTTGCCCGGCTGATTGGCGCCACACCGCTTCAGATCGAACTTACCCTGATCCGCATGTCCGAACATCAGGCCAAGAACACCGCCGCCGATCACATGGAGAGCTTTTACCGGCCCTTCTCGGAATTGCAGGACAAGAAATTCGATGGGCTGATCATCACCGGCGCGCCGATCGAGCATCTGGATTTCGACCAGGTCACCTATTGGGAGGAAATCACCCGGGTCTTTGAATGGACCCAGACCAATGTGCACTCGACGCTGGGTGTGTGTTGGGGCGGGATGGCGATGATCAACCATTTTCACGGGGTCAGGAAACACATTCTGGACCACAAGGCGTTCGGCTGTTTCGGGCATAACAACCTTGCGCCCGCATCGCCCTATCTGCGCGGCTTCTCCGATATCTGCGTGATTCCCGTGTCGCGCTGGACCGAGATGCGGCAGGCCGAGATCGATGCCGCCGATGGCCTGCGCACCCTGCTTGGCAGCGACGAGGTCGGCCCCTGTCTGGTTGAGGATCGCGCCCATCGCGCGCTCTATATCTTCAATCATTTCGAATATGACAGCGACACGCTGAAACAGGAATATGACCGCGACGTTGCCGAAGGCGTCTCGATCAACGTGCCGATCAACTATTACCCCGGCGATGACCCGAGCAAGGCACCGCAGAACCGCTGGCGCAGCCACGCGCATCTGCTCTATGGCAACTGGATCAACGAGGTTTACGAGACCACGCCCTTTGACATCGCGAAAATAGGACTGGAAACAACCGACCTTCGCGCTTGATCCAGGGTATGGCTGTCAAGGCGTTCATCCTGATCATCGCGGTCCTGGCCATCGGCTGGGCCATTGTCCTGCTGCGCGCCGGCGCGCGCGAAGACGCGGCCGAACGGCGGTTTCCCCCGCAGGGCCAAATCCTGCGCGTCGGCGACACGGATGTACATGCGGTGGTGATGGGCAGCGGCCCCGATCTCGTTCTGATCCACGGCGCCAGCGGCAGCACCCGCGACATGACCTTTTCGCTCGCGCCGCGTCTGGCCGAGACATATCGCGTCTTTGTCATCGACCGTCCGGGGCTGGGTTATACGGACCGGCTGAGCACGACCGGAGCCAGCCTGCGCCAGCAGGCGGCGCTCATGCAGCAGGCCGCGGGGCTGCTGGGCGCGCGCGCGCCCATTGTCGTGGGGCACAGCTATGGCGGCGCGGTGGCGCTGGCCTGGGCGATCCATCATCCCGACACGCTTGCCGCGCTGGTGCCGGTATCCGCGCCCTCGAACCCCTGGACCACCCCGCTTGACCCGCTCTATCGCGTGACATCCTCGTGGTGGGGCAGCCGCATCGTCGTGCCGCTGATCACCGCGCTGGTCAGCGAAGCACGCGTCGAACGCACCATCCGGTCGATCTTTGAACCGCAAGCCGCGCCCCAAGGTTACGCTGCGCAGATCGGCGCGCCGCTGACCTTGCGGCGTGTCTCGATGCGCGCCAATGCCGATCAGCGCGCCAACCTGCTGGACGAAATCACCGCCCAGGTCGCGGATTACGACCGGATCGCCGTGCCCACCGAAATCGTACATGGCACGGCGGACGAGATCGTCGGCCTGTCGATCCATTCCGAGAAGCTGGTTGAACAAATCCCCGGCGCGCTCCTGACCCGTCTTGAGGGGATCGGTCACATGCCCCATCACGCCTCGGAGGACGAGATCGTTGCCGCAATCGACCGCGCCGCGACACGTGCGGGTTTGCGTTAAGCCCATTAACATCCCATATTGCTGAAAAGACAGACAAAAGGACATGTCGATGGAACTCCCGTTTGACGGCGCGATCAGTGCCTATTTCAAGAACGACGCGCCCGAAGACATCCGGAACGCGATCAAGCGCGCGGAAAAGGGAGATATCCTGTCACCGACATATCCGCATAGCGAACGGCTGGCCCGCAAGGTCTATGAAAAGGAACTGCGCGCGCTTCAGATCGAGCTGGTCAAGATGCAGGCCTGGGTCAAGGCAAGCGGCCAGCGGGTCGTCATCGTGTTCGAAGGCCGCGATGCTTCGGGCAAGGGCGGCACCATCAAGCGGTTCCGCGAGAATCTGAACCCGCGCGGGGCCAAGGTGATCGCCCTGCCCAAACCCTCGGATGCCGAACAGAGCCAATGGTATTTCCAGCGCTATATCGACCACCTGCCCTCTGCCGGAGAGATCACGTTTTTCGACCGCAGCTGGTACAACCGGGCGGTGGTCGAAAAGGTGCATGGCTTTTGCACCGACAAGGAGCGCGAGCGGTTTTTCCGCCAGGTCGCACCCTTTGAACAGGCGCTGGTGGGGGACGGCATCCTGCTCTTCAAGTTCTGGATCAATGTCGGGCGCGCCGAACAGCTGCGCCGCTTTCTCGCGCGGGAATCGGACCCGCTGAAGCAATGGAAGCTGAGTTCGATCGATGTGGACGGGCTGCGCAAATGGGAGTCTTATTCGGGCGCGATCGCCGAAACGCTGGAGCGCACCCACAGCAAGGCCGCGCCCTGGACCATCATCCGCTCGGACGACAAGCGCCGCGCCCGGTTGAATGCCATCCGCGCGGTGCTGGACGGCGTGGATTATCAGCGCAAGAGCAGCAAGGCGCTCGGGCGGATCGACGACAAGGTCTGCGGCGGGCCGGACATCTGGGATGTCTAAACGCGGCTATCATCACGGCAACCTGCGGCAGGCGTTGATCGACGCCGCGCTCGAGTTGATCGAGGTGAAGGGGCCCACCGGCTTTACCCTGTCGGAGGCGGCGAAGCAGGCGGGCGTCACGCCGGCGGCGGTCTATCGCCATTTCGCCGGGCGCGAGGACCTGATCGCCGAAGCCGCGCGGCAGGGTTTCGAGATGTTCGCCGATCTCATGCAATATGCCTATGAATCCGGCCAACCTTCGGCACTGGCGGCGTTCGAGGCAACCGGGCGCGCCTATCTCGCCTTTGCGCGCAAACATCCCGGGCATTACATCTCGATGTTCGAAAGCGGGATTTCGGTCAATCGCACCCCCGAACTGGCGGCGGCCTCGGCGCGGGCGCGTGATGTGCTGGAACGCGCGGCGGCGGATCTGTCCGAACATATCCCCCCCGACAAGCGTCCGCCCGCGTCGATGTTCAGCGCGCATATCTGGGCCCTCAGCCACGGGGTTGTCGAACTTTACGCGCGCGCCACGCCGGGCAATCGCTCGCCCTTTCCGCCCGAGGAATTGCTGGAATCCGGGATCGGCATCTATTTGCGCGGGCTTGGGCTGATCGAACCGGATCGCTAGGCATCGCGATCAACGGTGGTTTCTATCGCCGGAAATCCGGGTTATTTTGATCTCATGTCTGCGGCCTTTCATACCTGTTTCCCCCTGCGCAAGACCCGCGTTCACGAGGTCTGCGGCCCCGGTGCGACCGGGTTTGCCGCCGCGGCCTGTGCCCGCGTTCCGGGCAACCTGTTGTGGATTCGCGAAACCTGGCGGGCTGAGTTCCCGAACCCCGTGGGGCTCTGCCGGTTCTTTGATCCCGACCGGCTGCTGGTGGCGCAGACCCGAGAGCAGACCGATGTGCTGGCCGTAGCCGAAGAGGCCCTGCGCGATGGCAGCGTGCCGCTGGTGATCGCCGAACTTGGCCAGCCCCTTGGCCTGACCGCCGGGCGGCGCCTGCAACTGGCGGCCAAGGCGGGGGGCTCGACCGGGCTGTGCCTGATTGCAGAAGACATGGGCAGCAATGCCGCCGAGACCCGTTGGCACGTCTCTGCGCTCTATGATCCGCTGCCGGGGGACTCGACACTGATGCGGTGGAAACTTATAAAGAACAAATCAGGAACATTAGGAGCCTGGGATGTTCGATGGGATCACCCGGCGCGTCGTCTCGATGTGGTTTCCCCGCCTGCCCAGTGACCGGGTCCTGCGGGCCAGCCCGGTTGACGCGCCCTTTGCGCTGACGCTGAAACAAAACAACACCGAACGCCTCTATTGCCTGAACCGGCGGGCAGAGGCGCTTGGCCTGTCGCGCGGCATGCCGTTTTCCGACGCCCGTGCCTTTTGCCCCGACCTGCTGAGCCAGCCCGCCGATCCGCGCGGCGATGCCCGTTTCCTCGCCGCCCTGGCGCGTTGGGCGACCCGCTATTGCCCCTGGGTGGGCCCCGAGGGCGAGGACGGGCTGGTGCTCGACATCACCGGTGCGGCGCATCTGCTGGGCGGCGAATCCGGGCTACTGGCGGATATGCGCAGGCGGATGGCGCGCGCCGGGCTGGGCTTGCAGCTTGGCCTCGCCGACAGCCGTGGCGCGGCCTGGGCGCTGGCGCATCATGGCGAAGGGGTTGCCGAGCCCGGCGATCCGCTGGCGGCCCTTGGCGGTCTGCCCGTGGCCGCGCTGCGCCTGCCGCAGGACACCGTCACCGGGTTGCAGCGGCTGGGCCTGCGGCGGATATCCGACCTGGCCGTGGCCCCGCGCGCGCCGCTGGCCCGCCGGTTTGGACAGGCAGTGCTGTTGCGGCTCGATCAGGCGCTTGGCGCGCAGCCCGAGGCGATAACGCCGATGGCCGAGCCGCCGCATTACGCGGTGCGCCTGACCCTGCCCGAGCCGATCGGGCTGGTCGGTGACGTGATGGCCGGCACCGCGCGCCTGCTGGAGCGGTTATGCGATCGTTTGAAAGAACGGGAAACCGGGGCGCGGTTGCTGTGCCTGACGCTGCGGCGGATCGACCAGAGCAACCAGCAGGTGGAATTGCGGCTGGCCAGCGCCATGCGCCATGCCACGCGTATCCTGCCGCTGTTTGAACGTGGTGTTTCCGGGATCGAGGCCGGGTTCGGCATCGACCAGATGCGGCTTGAGGCGGTGCAGGTCGAGCCGCTGCCGGTTCAGCAGATCAGTTCCGTCACCGACAACAGCAAGCAACAGCTCGACGATCTGATCACCCGGATCGGCACGCGGATCGGGCTGGAGAATGTGCAACGTTTCCTGCCCGCCGACAGCCACATCCCGGAACGCGGGTTCCTGGTTGCACCGGCGGCCTATGCCCGCCCCGAAGGCCCGTGGCATGCGCCGCGCCCGCGCCCGGTGCGGTTGTTTCCGCCGGAACCCATCGCCGGGGCCGGACCCCGCCCGCCGCGCCGCCTGCGCTGGCGGCGCATGACGCTGGACACCGCCCGCGCCACCGGCCCGGAACGCATCGCCCCGGAATGGTGGCTGGAGGATGATGCCTGGCGCAGCGGCGTGCGCGATTACTGGCAGGTCGACACGCGGCAAGGCCGGCGGCTGTGGCTGTTCTATACGCCGCAGAACCCCGGCTGGTTCGTGCAGGGAGAGTTCGCATGAATGCCCACCCTGCCCAGACCGGGTATGCCGAGCTGGGCGTCACCACCAATTTCACCTTCCTGACCGGGGCCTCGCATCCCGAGGAACTGGTGGTGCGCGCCGCCGAACTGGGCCTGCATGCCATTGCCATCACCGACCACAATTCGCTGGCCGGGGTGGTGCGCGCCTATAGCGCGTTGAAAGAGTTGCGCCGCGAGGCCGAAGAGGCGGTGCAAATCCGCTCGCAACACCGCACCGACAGCTGCTCGCGACAGGAGGTTGGCACCCCCGAGGATATAACCCGCCCCACCGGGATCTCGCTGCCCCGCCTGATCACCGGTTGCCGGCTGGTGCTGCGCGACTGCCCGGTCGACTGGATCGCCCTGCCCACGGACCGCGCCGCCTATCACCGCCTGTCCCGATTACTGACCCGCGGCAAACGCCGGGCGGGCAAAGGGGAATGCCATCTTGACCTGCACGACCTGCAAGAGGGTTGCGCCGGGATGATCCTGATCGCCCTGCCCCCGGCCGACATGGCCAGCGATCCGGCGGCCAGCGCCCGTATCATCCAGGGGGTCAAACGCCGCTATCCCCGGTCGGTCTTCCTCGGGGCCGCGCCGCGTTATGACGGCTCGGACCAGGCATGGTTCGATCGCTGCGCGCGGCTGGCGCTGCGGGTCGGGGCACCGATGGTGGCGGTGGGCGATGTGCTGATGCACCGCGCTGCACGGCGGCAACTGGCCGATGTGCTGACCTGTCTGCGCGAGGGCTGCACCATTGACCAGATCGGCACCCGCGCCCTGCCCAATGGCGAACGGCGGCTCAAGGGGGCCAGCGACATGACGCGGCTTTATCGCAACCATCCCGCCGCCCTGCGCCGGACGCTGGAAATCGCCGCACGGTGCGCCTTTTGCCTGAGCGAACTCAGCTATGAATACCCCGACGAGATTGCCAAGGGGGGCGAAACCCCGCAGGAGCGGCTGATGCGGTTGACCGATGAGGGGCTGGCGCGGCGCTGTCCCGATGGCATCCCCGACCGCTACCACGCGCTGGCGAACAAGGAATTGCAGCTGGTCGAGGAACTCGGCTTTGCCGCCTATTTCCTCACCGTGCATGACATCGTGACCTATGCCCGATCGCTGGGCATCCTGTGCCAGGGGCGCGGTTCGGCGGCCAATTCGATCCTGTGCTGGGCGCTTGGCATCACCGATGTCAGCCCCGATCAGATCGGCATGGTGTTTGAACGCTTTGTCTCGCGCTATCGCGGCGAGCCGCCCGATATCGATGTGGATTTCGAACATGAGCGGCGCGAAGAGGTCATCCAGTGGATTTATGAAAAATACGGCCGCCACCGCGCCGGGCTCTGCGCCACCGTGATCCATTTCCGCAGCCGGGCCGCGATCCGCGAGGTGGGCAAGGTGATGGGCCTGAGCCAGGACGTGACGGCCAGCCTGTCGGGACAGATCTGGGGCATGTCCAACGGCGGTGCCGATCCCGACCGCATCCGCGAACTGGGGCTGGATCTGAACGACCGGCGGCTGGCCCAGACCATTCACCTGATCGGCGAGATCATCGGCTTTCCCCGCCATCTGAGCCAGCATGTCGGCGGGTTCATCATCACCAAGGGGCGGCTGGACGAGCTGTGCCCCATCGAAAACGCCGCAATGGAAGACCGCACCGTCATTGAATGGGACAAGGACGATATCGACACGCTGGGCATTCTCAAGGTCGATGTGCTGAGCCTTGGCATGCTGACCTGTATCCGCAAGGCGTTTGAGCTGATCGACCGGCACGAAGGCGCACAGTTGACGCTGGATTCGGTGCCACAAGAGGACACGGCAACCTATGACATGCTGTGCGTGGCCGATGCGGTTGGTGTGTTTCAGGTCGAAAGCCGCGCGCAGATGAATTTCCTGCCCCGGATGCGGCCCCGCACCTTTTACGATCTGGTGATCGAGGTCGCCATCGTGCGCCCCGGCCCGATCCAGGGCGGCATGGTGCAGCCATTTATCCGGCGGCGTCAGGGGCTGGAAAAGGCGGAACCCTTTGGCCCGGCGCTGGCGGAAGTGACGCGCAAGACATTGGGCGTGCCGCTGTTTCAGGAACAGGCCATGCAGATCGCCGTGGTTGGCGCGGGCTATACCGCCGAAGAGGCCGACCGGCTGCGCCGCTCGCTGGCTTCGTTCCGGCGCATGGGCACCATCGGCGCGCATCGGGACCGGTTTGTCGACGGCATGATGGGCAATGGCTATCCCCGCGACATGGCGGAAAAATGCTTTTCCCAGATCGAGGGCTTTGCCGATTACGGCTTTCCGGAGAGCCACGCGGCGGCCTTTGCCATGCTGACCTATGTCTCCTCATGGCTGAAACGTCATCACCCGGCGATCTTTGCCTGCGCGCTGCTCAATTCCCAGCCGATGGGGTTTTACGCCCCGGCCCAGATCGTGCGGGACGCCCGTGAACACCATGTCGAAATCCGCCCCGTCTGTGTCAATCACAGCGATTGGGACAATCATCTGGAACGGCGTGCGGATGGCGCGCTGGCGCTGCGGCTGGGGTTTCGCCAGATCAAGGGGTTCCGCAAGGACGACGCCGAATGGATCGTGGCCGCGCGTGGCAATGGATATACCGACCCCGAGAGCCTGTGGCTGCGCGCGGGCATGGCCCCGCCGGTTCTGGAGCGGCTGGCCGAGGCGGATGCATTTTCGGGCCTTGGCCTGACCCGGCGCGACGCGCTGTGGCAGGTGCGGGCGATCCGCGCACCCGCACCGCTGCCGCTCTTTGCCGACCCGCTGGATGGCGAGGGCCTGAAGGAACCCCAAGTCGATCTGCCGGTGATGCATCTGGGCGAAGAGGTGGTCGAGGATTACGTTGCCATGCGCCTGTCGCTGCGCGCCCACCCGATGGAGTTGCTGCGCCCCGACCTGCCCGGCCTGACCCTGCATGGCGACCTGGCACAGGTGCCGCCGGGCCGGATTTCGGTGGCCGGGCTGGTGATCACCCGCCAGCGGCCCGGGACCGCCTCGGGGGTGATCTTTCTCACCCTCGAAGACGAAACCGGCGTCAGCAACGTGGTGGTCTGGCCCAAGGTCTATGAACGCTATCGCCGCATTGTCATGGGTGGCCGCCTGCTGCGCGTGACGGGCCAGATCCAGCGCGAAGGCATCGTGGTGCACCTGATCGCCGCCACGATCGAGGATCTGTCGCATCGGCTGACCGATCTGGGGCACCCGCTGGAGGATGCGATCGGCATCACCCAGCCGCAAGCCGACGATGCCCCGCGCCCGCCCCGCTATCGCAGCGGTGCCCGCCACCCGCGCGAGCAGGCCAAGCAATTGTTTCCCAGCCGGGATTTCCATTGATCTCTGCACATGGCCGCGCCGGTTCCTGCCCGCGCCGCCGATCCTGACCAAAATACTACGGATAAAATGTTGACAAAAACACTCTGTATAAATAGCGACAAAGGCGTTTCATGGAACCAGCCTGAAAGAGACGCGGTATGGAGTTTGACGGATCAACGGTTCTCGGCGCCGAGGCACTGAACAGGCTCTATGATTTCATCCTGCTTGGCGGCCCCGCGATCTGGGCGATCTCCGCGCTCAGCGTCGCGGCGCTGGCGCTGATCCTCTGGAAGATCTGGCGGCTGGCCATTCTGGGCGCATGGTCCGGCGGCACGCGGGCTAGGCGCGCGGTAACCCTGTGGTCGGAAGGCGACGAGGACGCCGCGCTTGACCTGCTGCGCAATCGCCGCACCTGCCGTGCGGTGCTGGCCCGTGCCGCCATGTCGGCGCGCCACGACGCAACCCTGGATGACGAGGCCGCCCGCGAAGAAACCGCGCGCGTGGCCCGCAACCTGATCGCCGGCGCACGGTCCGGCCTGCGTCCGCTCGAACTGATCGCCACCATCGCGCCGCTGCTCGGCCTGCTGGGCACGGTGATGGGCATGATCGCCGCGTTCCAGGCCCTGCAAGAAGCCGGCAGCAGCGCCGATCCCGCCACCCTTGCCGGCGGCATCTGGGAGGCGCTCCTGACCACGGCGGCGGGCATGGCGGTGGCGATCCCGGCGGCGGCGGCCCTGACATGGTTCGAGAGCATCGTCGACCGCCTGCGCCTGCAAATGGAAGACGCCGCCACCCGCATCTTTCTGCGCCCGACGACCAACGCCGCCAACGCCACGCTGCGCACCGCGGCGGAATAATGTTCGACTTCACCGAAGACCGCCCCCGGCGCAAGCCCAGCCTGACGCCGATGATCGACGTGGTGTTTCTGCTGCTGGTCTTTTTCATGCTGGCTTCGCGCTTTGGTCTCGACATGCATATCCCATTGAATGTCGCGGGCACGGCCAGTGGCCAAGGGTATTCCGGCCCGCCCCGACTGATCGATATCCAGCCTGATGCGCTGTTGCTGAACGGCGTGGCCCTGACGCCAAACGCGCTTTTGGCGCAGATTGGCGAGCTGACCGCCAAACCGGACGACACGATCATCCTGCGCCCCGCTCAGGGGGCCGATCTGCAACGGGTCATCACGGTGATGGAAACGCTGTCAGCGGCGGGATATTCCGCGCTTGTGTTGATCGAGTAGCCCCGTGCAATTCTCCACTCCTCCGCGCCGGCAACCGACCGAGAGCATCGTTCCGATGATCAATGTCGTGTTCCTGTTGCTGATCTTTTTCCTGATGTCAGCCCAGATCGCCCCGCCGGAACCCTTTGCCGTCGAACCGCCGGTGATGGCCGAGACCGAAAGTGCCGAGGGGGCATTTCGTCTCTACATGGATGCCGAGGGGCGGCTGGGCTATCTCGACATCATCGGCGAGACCGAGGCGCTGGCAGCCCTCACCGCCGCGCGTGAAAGCCATTGCGACTCCGAACCTTGCCCCGAGAACGCGCCACCGGCGTTGATCCTGCGCGCGGATGCCGGGCTGGACGCCACGCGGCTGGCCGCGCTGATGCCGAAACTGGGTGCCGCAGGGTTTCAGGTGGTTCAGCTGGTGACGGTCAAGCAATGAAACGCCTGGCGGAACTCGTGGTCTTCGTGGCGCTGGCCGTGGCGGTGCATCTGGCGCTGTTGACCCTGCGCGCATCCGAAGCCGGGATCGCGTCATCCGGCGAGGGCGGCGAAGCGCTGATGTCGCTGCAAGCGTCAACCGCCAGTATCGCGGAAATGGTCGAGACCTGGGAAAAGCCGCCGGTGACCCCGTCACCGCGGACCGCACCAAAGCTGGTACAGCCAAGGCCAGACACGCCCGATCTGCCGCAACAGACCACCCCCGACGCGCCGGTAGTACCCGCCCTGCCCAGGGTTGCGGGGCTGGCCCTGCCCCGGCCGGAAACCCTGCCGGATGCACAGGCAACCGCCCCGCCGCCGCCACCCGATGTGCCCGACGAGGTGCAGCCGGAACAGCCCGAGATCGCCGATATCCGCCCACAATCACGGCCACAACACCCCAAGCAGCCACCGCGCAAGACTCCGACCGAGCCAGCCGCCCAGAAGAGCCGGGCGTCGGCGGCAAGCGCGGTCCAACGCGCCGCCGGCCAGGGCGGCGGGCAACAGGCCGGGCTCGCCAACAGCCAGGCCACCGCCACGCTCAGCAAGGGTCAGCGTCAGAGCCTGATGTCACAATGGGGCGCGCAGATCCGTTCACGTATCGAACGGCGAAAATCATATCCCCGTGCGGCGCGCGGGGCCTCGGGAATCGTCAGGATTCGCCTCTCGGTGAGCTCTGGCGGCACCTTGCAGGGGGCATCGATCGTCAGCTCGTCAGGCAATGCGCATATCGATCAGGCGGCCCTGCGCGCGGTGCAATCCGCCCGCCGGTTTCCGGCCGCGCCCAAAGGACTGTCCAACGCCAGCTACAGTTTTACGGTGCCGATCTCGTTCGATCGCTGACGGTGGTGCTCCGCCGCGCGGCGTACAATTTCCGACCGGGTCGCAATATGACATGGCACCCGTCGCATTCGGAGCGGAAAAGCCGCGCGACGCCCTGCACCCTGCCCCCAGGAGGTGTCCGATGAACACTCATTACCGCGACACGCGCAAGATCGATCCGAGCCGGGGCGATACCCTGGATGACGGGACCCCAAACGACCAGGACCGCGTTGAAATCGGCCCCACCCGGCTGGCCCTGTCCGAGTGGCAGGCGGCGGGGCTGACACTGCCCAATCTGCCGGCGATGCGCGAACACCGCTGGGCGCGGCTGACGCAGCACGTGGTTGACCGCGACTATGGCGGTCTGCTGATGTTCGATCCGCTGAACATCCGCTATGCCACCGACAGCACCAACATGCAGCTGTGGAACACCCATAACCCGTTTCGCGCGGTGCTGCTCTGCGCCGATGGCTACATGGTGATCTGGGATTACAAGAACTCGCCCTTTCTCAGCAAATTCAACCCCCTGGTCCGCGAACAGCGCAGCGGGGCCGATCTGTTCTATTTCGACCGCGGCGACAAGGTGGACGTGGCCGCCGATGTCTTTGCCAACGAGGTCCGCGCGCTGCTGGCGGAACATGCCCCCGGCAACATGCGGCTGGCGGTGGACAAGGTGATGCTGCACGGGTTGCGCGCATTGCAGGCGCAGGGTTTTGAGATCATGGAAGGCGAGGAAGTCACCGAGAAGTCCCGCGCCGTCAAGGGGCCGGACGAGATTCTGGCAATGCGCTGCGCCAGCCATGCCTGTGAAACCGCCGTGCGGGCGATGGAGGATTTCGCCCGCGCCACGGTGCCGACAGCCGATGCCTCGGAAGACGATATCTGGGCGGTGCTGCATGCCGAGAATATTCGCCGTGGCGGCGAATGGATCGAAACCCGTCTGCTGGCGTCAGGCCCGCGCACCAACCCGTGGTTCCAGGAATGCGGCCCCCGCATCGCCCAGCCCAACGAGATCATCAGCTTTGATACCGACCTGGTGGGCAGCTATGGCATCTGCATCGACATCTCGCGCAGCTGGTGGATCGGCGATCAGAAACCCCGGCCCGACATGGTCTATGCGATGCAGCACGCGCATGAACATGTCATGACCAACATGGAGATGCTGAGGCCCGGCGTAACCATCCCCGAGCTGACCGCCGGGGCGCATCGGCTGGACGACAAATACCAGGCCCAGAAATACGGATGTATCATGCACGGGGTCGGTCTCTGCGATGAATGGCCCCTGGTCAGCTATCCGGACAAGGCGGTTGCCGGTGCCTTTGACTATGCGCTGGAACCGGGGATGGTGCTGTGTGTCGAAGCCTGTGTCGGCGAGGTTGGCGGCGATTTCACGATCAAGCTCGAAGACCAGGTGCTGATAACCAAGGACGGCTACGAGAACCTGACCCGATACCCGTTCGATGCCGCCCTGATGGGTCAATGAGCAGGGTCGCCGTTGTGGGGCAGCGCTGCACAGGGTTGTGATCCGCCGGATTGGTGGTTGCGCGCGGGCGCGGGCAGAGCCCCGCCCGCGCCGCATTACGTGTCACCGCACGACATAGACCGAGCATTGCGAATGGTTGACGATCCGCGATGCGTTGGGGCCAAGCAGGAAATCCTTGATATCCGCCTTGCTCGCCCCGATGACAATCAGGTCGCTGCCCGCCTTTTGCGCGGTGGTGAGGATTTCCTTGTAGGCGGACCCGGTTGCGATGACATGGCGCACGGTCTGGTTGCGCTCTTCCCCGAGGGTCGCGATGCACAGTTCCTGAAGGTGTTTCGCCGCCTCTTCCTCGGCCTGCTGGTGGAACCCCGGCTGAAAGAACCCCGAGACCAGGCTGCTGCCGAAATCGGGCAGCACGGTGATCACATCCAGCTGTGCGTCATGCAACGCGGCGATCTTGGCGGCCTCGGTCAGAACGGCACTGTCGGTATCGCCGTCGCTGACATCAACGGCACAAAGAACGGATGTCGTCATGCGGGAACTCCTTGTCGGGATGCGCGGGCGCGCTGCGCAAAGGCGAGCAATGCCAGCAGGATCAGCGCCGGGATAAAGACCAGCTCCTTGGGCATCTGATCCGCCGGCACCTGCACCTTGGCCAGTTGCACCGGTGTGTCGCCGTAGAAGTCAAAGCTGCCCAGGTCACCGGATACCGGGGTGCCGAACATCGGCTCGTCCAGCCTGGCAATGCCGTCTTCTTCCAGCAAGATCAGCCCCATCGCATCCAGCCGCTCCTGCCCGCTGGCCTCTGGCCCGACGGTCAGGACCAGGGTGGTTTCCTTGGGCTCGCCGGTATCGAAATCCGGGCCGCTGACCACCACCCGCAGCTCGCGCCCCTCGGCCGCGCCATCCAGCCGCTCGACAAGAGCCGTGGGCTCGATCTCCTGATAGGGCGGTTGCAGCCGGTTCATGAAGAAATCGGGCCGGAACAACGCAAAGGCGATCAGGATCAGCGCGACGCTTTCATAGATGCGGTTCTTGGTCACGAACCAGCCCATGGTGCCGGCGGTGAACACCAGAATTGCGATTGTCGCCGTGACCGCAACAAGTATCCCCTGAACCCACCCGACATCGATCAGCAGAAGATCGGTGTTAAAGATGAACACGAAGGGCAGCGCAACGGTCCGCAGGCTGTAGAAAAAGGCGATAAACCCGGTCTTGATCGCATCCCCCCCGGATACTGCCGCAGCCGCAAAGCTGGCCAGCCCCACGGGCGGCGTCACATCGGCCATGATCCCGAAATAGAACACGAAGAGGTGCACCGCGATCAACGGCACGATCAGCCCCGATTGCGCGCCCAGTTCCACCACGACCCCCGCCATGAGCGAACTGACCACGATGTAATTGGCCGTGGTCGGAAGCCCCATTCCGAGGATCAGCGATAGCAGCCCCACCATGACCAGCATCAGGATCAGGTTGCCTCCCGAGAGGAACTCGACCAGATCGGCCATCACCTGACCCACACCGGTCAGCGTGACGGTGCCGACGATCACACCGGCGGTTGCGGTTGCAAGGGCGATCCCGATCATGTTGCGCGCCCCATCGATCAGCCCCTGCCACAGATCACCGACACCGCTCATGAAGGTTTGCGCCATGTTGCTCTGGCCGCGGAAAATCGCCTTGAGCGGCTTCTGGGTCAGCAGGATCACGAACAGCAGCGCGGTGGCCCAGAAGGCAGACAGCCCCGGAGATTTCTGCTCGATCATCAGGAAATAGACCAGCACGATGATCGGCAACAGGAAATAGAGCCCGGCGCGGTAGATCTCGGCCACCACCGGCAATTCCACATCTTCGGCATTCGGATCGTCCGGCACCAGGTCATCGGTGCCCGACGCCAGCCACAACAGCACGATATAGGCGGCGATGACGAGGATCGAAAGCGACAGCCCCGAAGCATTGGGCATCAGCGCGATGATCGCCTTGACCGGATACTGCACACCGTAACACAGCAGCGCAAAGCCGACAAAGAACAGCGCCATGCCGCCAATGGTCTTGCCCATCGACACGGTGCGGTTGCCCAGGGTCGGCATGTTCCGCTTTACCGCCTCGAGATGCACGATATAGACCAGTGCGATATAGGAAATCGCGGCGGGCAGGAAAGCGTGGGTGATGACCTCGACATAGGAAATGCCGACATATTCCACCATCAGGAACGCAGCCGCCCCCATGACCGGTGGCATGATCTGGCCGTTGACCGAGCTGGCGACCTCGACCGATCCGGCCTGTTCGCTGCTGAATCCCACGCGCTTCATCAGCGGGATGGTAAAGGTGCCGGTTGTCACGACATTTGCGATGGACGAGCCCGAGATCAACCCGGTGGCCGCCGAACCGACAACCGCCGCCTTGGCCGGACCGCCGCGCAGGTGCCCAAGGGCACCAAAGGCCATCTTGATAAAGTAATTGCCTGCCCCCGCCTTGTCGAGCAGCGCGCCAAACAGCACGAAGAGGAACACGAACTTGGTCGACACCCCGAGCGCGATGCCAAACACGCCCTCGGACGTGATCCACATGTGACTCATCGCCTTTTGCAGGCTGGCACCTTTCCAGCGGATCACATCGGGCACCCATGCGGACGAGCCGAAGAACACGTAGAGCAGGAAGATCGAGGCAATGATCGCCATTGCCGGACCAAGCGCGCGGCGCGCGCCTTCGAACAGCAGCAGCAACCCGACCAGCGCAAACCACTTGTCGGTGTCATCCGCAAGGCCGCCGGATTTCACGATCTTGTCGTAAAAGAAATATCCGTACATGGCGATAAAGGCACCAAGCACACCCATGATCCAGTCCTGGATCGGGATATAGTCGCGCGGTGACGATTTCAGCGCCGGATAGGCCATGAAAGCCAGGAACAGGCCAAAGGCAAGGTGGATCGAGCGGTCGTTGTTGATGATCGCTCCGGGCAGCACGAGGTTGGATACCGGCGAGGCCAGCACTACCTGGAACACCGACCAGATCACCGCGACGATGGCAAGAAACGTGCCGACGGTGCCGGCAGGATTGCGTGCGCCTGAGTCGCTGGAGGATACCAGCTCCTGAAGTTCTTCTTCGCTCAGAGGGCCTTTGCCCGGCGTGTCTTGGGCCATCGATTACTCTCCCTGGTCATCGCATTCGTGCGATTTCTTATTGTTCGGTAACATGACGACCGGGGGCAGCCTCCTGCCCCCGGTCCGTGGCCGGTTTACTCGATCCAGCCCTTTTCCTTGTAATACTTGGCCGCGCCGGGATGCAGCGGTGCCGACAGGCCCGCCGTGGCCATTTCCTCGGGCTTGAGGTTGGCAAAGGCCGGGTGCAGTTTCTTGAAGTCATCGAAATTGTCAAAGACCGACGAGACAACCGCATAGACCGCGTCTTCCGATACATCCGCCGAGGTCACAAAGGTCGCGCCCACACCAAAGGTGGTGACATCGCCATCGGTGCCGCGATACATGCCCCCCGGAATGGTCGCCGTCCGGTAATAGCTGTTGTCGGCAATCAGCTTGTCGATGGCTTCGCCGGTCACGTTGACCAGAACGCTGTCACAGGCGGTGGTGGCTTCCTGGATCGAACCCGAGGGGTGGCCCACCGTATAGATCATCGCGTCGATCTGGTTGTCGCACAGGGCGGCGGATTGTTCCGCGGCCTTCAACTCGGTGGCGAGGCCCAGATCATCGGTGCTCCAGCCCATCGAATCCATCACGACTTCCATGGTGCCGCGCTGGCCCGATCCGGGGTTGCCGATATTCACCCGCTTGCCCTTGAGGTCTTCAAAGCTGGAGATGCCGGAATCGGCACGTGCCACCACGGTGAACGGCTCGGGGTGCACCGAGAACACCGCCCGCAGACCTTCGAACGGGCCATCCGCCTCGAAATTGTCCGAGCTGCCGTTAAAGGCGTGGTATTGCCAATCCGACTGGGCAACGCCGAATTCAAGCTCGCCCGCGCGGATGGTCTTGATGTTGTAGACCGAGCCGCCCGTCGATTCGACCGAGCAGCGAATGCCATGTTCCTTGCGGCCCTTGTTCACCAGCCGGCAGATCGCGCCGCCGGTCGGATAATATACCCCGGTCACGCCGCCGGTGCCGATGGTGATGAATTCTTCGGCCATGGCCGCCGGGGCCATGAACGCCGTGGTGACCAACGCACCCAGCGTCAGCTTTGATTGATATTTCATCCAGTTTCTCCCGTGTCACAATTCTTGTTCAGACGAAGGTAGAGGCGTAGATGCATCTTGTAACAGCGACAATAAACCCGGCTGATTTTCTCAATCTATCAGCTATTTAAACGTCGCCCAATCACCTCCCCCGAAGTCTCGGAGCGTTCCACCGGTCTTGGCTGTTGTCAAGTGTGCCTCGCGTGGGGACAGGCGAAGATTGCCCAGCCACCTCGCCCCCGCCGCAAAATCTCTGCGTTTCGGACGCAAGTTCCCGCCGCTACTCTCCCCGTTTGGCCAGTTCGGCCAGAATCGCCTCGCCATGTTCGCCGCGTGCGGGAACCGGAGGGGGCGACCAGTCCGCGGGACCGGAAAACCGTGGTGCCGGCGCGGCCTGCAACCCGTTATCGGCGTGAACCCAGGTCCGGCGCGCCGCGTTCATCGGGTGTTCCGAGGATTGCCGCGGTGTCAGGACCGGCGCGACACAGGCATCGGTGCCATCGAACACGGCTTGCCACGCGGCCTGTGACCGCGTGGCGAACACCGCTTCGAGCCGCCGCGACAGGTGTGGCCAGGATGCCGGATCAAACTGCGCTGCGAAATCCGCATCGTCGGCTAGCCCCAGGCACTCTAGAAATATCGCGTAGAATTTCGGTTCCAGGCATTGCACGCTGATGAAACGGTCATCCGACGTCCGGTAGCTGCGGCTCCAATGGGGCCCATCCAGCAGGCTCTGCCCCCGCTCGCAGCGAAACCCGCCGGATTGCGCCAGCGTCATCAGGAGGTTCATCATATTGGCCGTCCCGTCATAGATCGCCGCGTCAACCACCGTGCCACACCCGGTCGCGCGGGCGTTCAGGATACCCGCGAGGATCCCGACAACCAGATACAGCGCCCCGCCGCCGATATCCCCAACCAGCGTGGGCGGAGCGACCGGGGGCTGCCCCGGCGGCGACGCGTGCCAGAGCGCCCCGGCCAGGCCGATATAGGTCATGTCATGCCCGGCGCGCTCTGCCAGCGGCCCGTCCTGCCCCCAACCGGTCATCCGCCCGTAAACCAGCGCCGGGTTGCGGGCGTGGCAAATCTCTGGCCCCAGCCCCAGCCGTTCCATCACGCCGGGACGGAACCCCTCGATCAGGGCATCCGCCGTGGCGATCAGCGCCAGCGCCGTGTCGCGATCCGCCGGCGCCTTGAGGTCCAGTGCGATCGAGCGCTTGCCGCGATCCAGGATCGGGCGCTCGGGCATTCCCGGTGCCGCGCTGCCGCCGGCGCGATGCAGCACGATGACATCCGCGCCCAGATCCGCCAGCATCATCCCGGCAAACGGCCCCGGCCCCAGCCCTTCGATCTCGACAATCCGAATTCCGTTCAACATCGCGCGCCGCCCTGCTTTCCGCCCGTTGCCCCGACCCTGCCAGATCGCGCAGAGCCATGCACCGGTCAATTTTTCAGCACACCTGCAAAGGGTCGCGCAGATCGGACCACAATCGCGCCAAAGTTGCAAAAGGTCAGGAAAACACTACGTTGCGCCACCCAGTTGGCTTCGCTAGTCTTCAGATTGTCAGATGTGAATATCTTCGATGGGATGTTTTGGTCTTTCTGGCAAGTATTTGAATTTTTACGTTTTCGGTGGGACCACTACCAGACGCCGAGGTGATTGGACATGTTCACGCGCATTCTATGCAGAGGCTCGCGCGGCCCCGTGCCACACAACGCTTGCAGCGCCCTTGCGCTGGTGCTGTCGCTGGCGCTGTTGCCAGATACCGCCAGCGCGGCTGAGGACTATCCCTATGACGCGACCGCCGACACCGTGTTTGACATCATCCGCGACAGCGATCCGAGCACATTTCTGTGCCTTGCTTACGAAGGGCGCACCACGCGACAGATGTGGGACAAGCGGCAGAACAATGAATTCGATCTCGAAGTGTTTCACTTCACCGCCCATTTCAGCGATATGCCATCAATCGACATCATCCTGAATCCCGAATTCGAAACCCCCGAGGCCGCGCGGGCGGAGGCCGGGAAATACACCCATCGGCTGGGCCGGGTACCGCTGGTTTTTCGCCACGGAATCCGGCAGTTCGGCATTCACAAGGGGGATCGCGGATTTCATGCCGGAACCGGCAAGGTGTTTGTCTATGCGGACATGGCCGACCGGCGGATTTCGCAAAATCATCTGGAAGAGTCGCTGCTGCATGAGGGGGTGCATGCGACGCTTGATGCAGAATATCGCCTGTCCCCGGACTGGATGGCCGCGCAACAGCAGGATGGCCGTTTCCTGACCCGCTATGCGGCGAGCCGGCCCGACCGCGAGGATCTCGCGGAAACCGCGCTGTTTGCCTATTCCCTGTTGCGCCATCCCGGCCGCATCCCGCCGGCCGACAGCGCCGACATCGCCCGGCTCGTCCCCGCCCGGATCGCCTTTGTCGAACGCATTCTCGACAGACCGATCGAAATCGCGCCGCCGACCCCGCCACCGGACGGATGCGAATAAACCCAGAAATTTTTCAAATCGATTTACCCCAACGAGACGGTCAGCGCCCTAAGTTGCCCGCCAAATACAATCCATCAGGAGAAAAAGATGACCCGGACCATTGCACAGATCGACACCCAGAACGGACAGGATGAGCTGCGCCGCGATGATTATTTCCCGACCCTGGTCTATTCGACCAAGCTTCACGACGCGGAGTCGATGAACAAGGAAATCCTCGCCGCGATCCTTGCCGAGCGCGACAAGGATTCCAAAGGCATCGAGCGTTCGAACTATCGCTCGCTCGGCGGGTGGCACAGCCACAACAACCTGCACAAGGATCCCAAGTTCAGCCGCCTGACCAAACGGGTCAACACCATGCTGGCGGGCGTCAGCGAGAACCTGGGCTATGACACCAAGCGCGAGCTCAAGATCTCGACCATGTGGTCGATCACCAACCCCCCGCTCAGCTCGAACCGCGCCCATATCCACCCCGGCGCGCTATGGAGCGGTGTGTATTACGTGCAGGCCCCCGACGGCGCGGGCGCAATCGATTTCGTCGATCCGCGGGTGGTGACGATCATGAACAGCCCGGTCTACATCCCCAAGAAACGCCGCAAGACCGAATGCTGGACCAAGGTCAAGGTCAAGCCGGTCGCGGGCAAGATGCTGTTCTTCCCCAGCTGGCTGTATCACGCGGTCGAGCCGAACCTTGCACAGGGCGATGGCCCCGAAGCCGAACGCATCATCATCAGCTTCAACATCAACCAGTTCAAGATCCCCACCAAGAAATAGCCGGTGCACCCTGTGCCGGGGCCAGGTCGCGTCGGGTGCATTGGCAGCCACGTGAAACGCCTTGCCCATTGAAACACCAAACGGCCCCGGAGCGATCCGGGGCCGTTGTTGTCTTGGGGTTTGCGTGCGTCCTGATCAACCGGCGACCGAATCCGCCGGTTTCGCCGCCCGCTGTTCGGCCCGTGGGAAAGGAACCAGGCGCCCCTGCTCCTCGTCCCAGAGCTTGAGATTCAGCGCCGCGACCGCTTCTAGAAACCCGATCCGCCTCGGTGCGATATCCTCGGGCAGGCTGTAGTGACAGGCGCGCAGGCGATAGGACGGGATGCGGGAATTCAGGTGGTGGATGTCATGCAAGGTGATACAGGCCACCGCGTGATCGAACCACGCCCCGAAATCAAGGCAGGATGACCCCTGGATGGCGGCAATCTGCGGATCGAGATCGGGGCGGCGATCCCAGTAGGTGTCTTCGAAATTGTGCTGGAGATAGACCAGGAACACCCCCAGCATCCCGCCGAGCATCGAGGCGGCAAAATAGACAGCCAACCCGTGCCACCCGGCCAGCAGGTAGATCAACCCGACCCAGGCCAGAACCGCGACATTGTGCAGAACCACGCCCTTCCAGCCAAAGCGCAGGGTGTTCTTGGGCCAGCGGTAGCGGATGAAATAGGTAAACAGCGCCCCCGCCGGCACCAGGATGAACGGGTTGCGATACAGCCGGTATTGCAGCCGCGTCCAGCCCCCCGCCGCGTTCCATTCGCGCAGGGTCATGGTGTGGATTTCGCCGGTTTCGCGATGATCCAGGTTGCCGACCCCCGCATGGTGCAGGTTGTGGTTCTGTTTCATCACTTCGAACGGCGCAAAGGTAAAGGGCGACAGGGCATGGCCCGCCAGTTCGTTCTGTTCGCGGGTCGCAAACAGCGAATGGTGCCCCGTATCATGTTGCAGCACATATAGCCGCACCGCCGAGAAGGCATGGACGATCATCGCCGGGATCAGGATAAACCAATGGCCCGACTGGCCGATCGCCAGCCACAGCGAAGTGAAATAGACCGCGAACGTGCCAAAGAAACTGAGGCTCGCGATACGGTTGTCCTTGTCGCAGTATTTCCGCGTGTGTTCTCGCAAATTCATGTCATCTACCCGTGACGTGACGATTGGCCGCTTGCACGGCAAAACAACTGGAATCCTTGCCCCATTCCTGTCAACTATCGCTCCGAGTTTCAATGGTCTGGCACATCGGCGCGGACATTGGCGACAAATTGCCCGGTTGCCGGTTTGCATGGCCCGACCGGTTATCGCGGACCAGATCGGCTCACCCAAGACCGGCCCGCCCAGGGGCGTCAGTCAAAGAAATCGGGAAACAGCCGCTTCAGGCTCTGCGGGCGGTATCCGATCATCGCGTCCAGCCGTTGTTTGACCGTTGGCGAGGTGTCGGCCGGTTTGTCCGGGCCATTCCGCCAAACCAGCAGGTCCGGCGAGATACCGTAGATCGGCGAAGGATCGCGCAGTACCGGCACGTCATCGACCGGGTTGGGGTCGACCGCCGGGATTTCGGCATCCGCCCGCAGGGTCAGCCCCGCCTTCTGCGCGCCCTCGGCGATCCATTGCAAGGTGATCGCGGACAGGCTGGCGCTGTCGCCGGTGCCGCCGACAATGCCGTGATCGCCCACGAACCACAGTTGCTGGAACGGTCGGTCCCCGGATGTATCCCCCTTGTTCAGGCCCGGCCCGGACTCGGTCGCGTCAAGGTTGTTCCAGGGCGAAGGCTGAAAGAACGCACGCCGCTCATCCAGCGCCAGCGCATGGCGCGCGCTTGTCACCATGCTGGAAAGGTCGGTGTCGTGAAACTCGTATTTCTTGTTCCAGAAGCTGGCGATCCGTCCCAGCAGCACCGACGGAATGCCCAGCGAGCCCACCGTGTCCCACACCCCGATATAGCTGATCCTGACCACGGCGGATCCGTCATTGCGCTGGATGCGTTCCGCCTCGGAAGTGGCAAATCGCGGCGAGTTCTGTTTGCGTTTGGCCATCACGGCGGGGGAATCCGGGCGGTTGCCCTCGCCTGCGCTCTTGTAGAGTTTGAACGCCGCGTTCAGCGCATGACCGCCATAATCCTCAAGGAGTCCACATTTGCGGATCATCCCGGCCAGCGACCGGGCCGTATAGGCCCCGCGCGAGAACCCAAAGATCAGGATCTCGTCGCCCGGCTCGTAAACCTTGCAGACATAGGCATAGGCCTGCTTGATATTGCGATCCAGCCCCCAGCCAAAGGCACCGCCACCGACCCGGTTCAGCAACCCGCCAAAAAAGCCCGCATTCGCGGTTTTGGTGCCGACACCGGGAAAGTAATGGGCAATCTGGACATCCACCTGTTGGTCAACCGCATTGTAGAGATTGGCCACATGTGTCCAGTCAAGCCGGTCAGGTGAGTTCCAGGTTCCGTCGCAAAAAACCGCAATACGCTTCATGATGAATTACCTTTGATAAATGCATGGAAAATACCATGGATTCGGTAGTTCAGCAATGGAATCGCTCAACCCTGGCGTTATCCGGTCAAGACAACGCCCGGCATCGGCGCCGCGAGCGGGGCATCAAGCCTTGCGGCCGGAAATATGCTTGCGCAGCTTGCTCGGCCCGCTTTTCTTGCGGCCCTTGTACGGGTTCTGGTCGCTCTGCCCGCGCATATGCAGGCGGATCGGCGTACCGGGCATGTCGAAATCCTCGCGCAGGCCGTTCACGAGATAGCGCGAATAGCTGGCCGGCATCTTGTCCGGGTGCGAGCACATCACCACGAAACCCGGCGGCCGCGTCTTGGCCTGGGTCATATAACGCAGCTTGATCCGCTTGCCCTGAGGGGCTGGCGGCGGGTGCTGTTCGAGCATCCCCGCAAGCCAGCGGTTCAGCGCGGCGGTGGGCACCCGGCGGTTCCAGACATCATGCGCACGCAGGATCGCCGCATGCAGGCGGTCAAGCCCCCTGCCCGTCAGCGCGCTGACCGTGACCAGCGGCGCGCCGCGCAATTGCGGCAACAGCCTCTCGAACGACTCGCGCAGGTCGCGCAGCTTTTCCTGCTTGTTCTCTTCCGCGTCCCATTTGTTGACCGCAACCACCACCGCACGCCCCTCGCGCTCGGCCAGGTCGGCAATGCGCAGGTCCTGCTGTTCAAACGGGATTTGCGCATCCAGCAACACCACCACGATTTCGGCGAATTTCACCGCCCGCAAACCATCGCTGACCGAGAGCTTTTCAAGCTTTTCCTGAACCTTGGCCTTTTTGCGCATGCCGGCGGTGTCGAAAATCCGCATTGGCGTTCCGGCCCAGTCGGTGGTCAGCGAAATCGCATCGCGGGTGATTCCCGCCTCGGGCCCGGTCAACAGGCGGTCTTCCCCGAGGATCCGGTTGATCAGCGTCGACTTGCCCGCGTTGGGCCGCCCCACCACGGCAACCTGCAACGGTTTGTCCATCGTCGGGACCGGCACCGCCGTGTCGTCATCGGCATCGTCCAGTTCCACGTCGGTCACCGGGGCTTCTGCGGCGGCCCGTTCGGCAAACCCGTCCGCCAGCGGCATCAGCTGCGAATAGAGATCGTTCAGCCCTTCGTTATGCTCGGCCGACATCCGGATCGGTTCGCCCAGCCCAAGCGCATAGGCTTCGATCACCCCCGCATCGGCGGCGGCACCCTCGGCCTTGTTGGCCGCAAGGATGACATGGGCGCTGCGTTTGCGCAGGATCTCGGCAAATACCTGGTCGGTCGGCGTGATCCCGGTGCGCGCATCGATCATGAACAGGCAGATATCGGCCATGTCCACGGCCCGTTCCGTCAGGCGGCGCATCCGCCCTTGCAGGCTGTCATCGGTTGCATCCTCAAGCCCGGCGGTATCGATCACGGTAAACCGCAGGTCGCCCAGCCGCGCCTCGCCCTCGCGCAGGTCGCGGGTGACGCCCGGCGTGTCATCGACCAGCGCAAGACGCTTGCCCACGAGGCGGTTGAACAATGTGGACTTGCCCACATTCGGGCGGCCCACGATGGCGAGGGTGAAGGGCATGGTTGCTGCTTTCGATCCAGATCAGATGCGCCCTTTAGCGCATCCCGCGCTCAACGGAAAGCGTGCAGTTCACCGTCGCCGCCCATCACATAGAGGGTCTGGCCGGCAACCACCGGTGCGCTGGTGGCACCGCCGGGCACCGGAACCGATGCCGTCATCACGCCGTTATCGGGGCTGAAAAAGCGCAGCTGTCCGTCTGACGAGGCCACGACAATCCGTCCACCCGCCAGGATCGGACCGTAATTCGCAAAGCTGACCCCCCGTTTGCGCGGTTTGTCCTTGACGAAATTGGGCAGGTCCACGGCCCAGATGACCCCGCCATCCGCGGCGCTGATCCGCACCAGCTTGTTCTGGTCGGTGACCGAGAAAATGCTGTCGCCCGCGGGCCAGACCGGTCCAAGCGCGCCTTCGCGCGCGGTCCAGATCCGCTCGCCATCCGCAACGTCAAGGGCAACGATGCGGCCGGAATGGTTGCCCGCGTAAATCCGGTCTCCGACAACAACCGGCCCCCCGGTCACGTCCCCGATCTTGGAAATCGCGCTGCCGGTGCGCTGCCCGGCCACGGTGGCGTTCCAGCGGCGGATGCCGCCCCGGCGAAAGGCCGCCACGATGTCGCCCGAGCCAAACCCGAAGACGACAAAATCGCCCGCCAGTACCGGCGCGGGCGCGCCCAGAACATTGGTCACGCTTGGGCTGGCCTCGAGCTGCCAGGCGATGCGCCCGTCCGAGGCGTCGATCGCCCAGCCGATATTGTCGCCGGCGACAAGATACACCAGCCCGTCCCGCACAAGCGGCATGCCACTGCCGGTCGCGCCCAGTTGCTGGATCCAGCGCGTCGCCCCGGTGCGGGCGTCCAGCGCCGCCAGCCGCCCGAACCCGGACGAGACGTAAAGCGTGCCGTTGTCATAGGCCATGCCGCCGCCGGTGGCCTGGCCTTCCTCGTCGCTGGCGGGGATCAGGTCGATGCTCCAGACCACCCCGCCGGTCGGGGCAACGGCAGAGACCCGCGCGGCACTGTCCAGCGTATAGATCAACCCGCCGCCAACGATGGGTGATGCGGTGATGCGCTGTCTGCGGCTGTTGCCCGAGCCGATCGGGGTCGTCCAGATGCGTTGTGGCGCGGCGCGCAGGGCGGCGTTACCGGTCCGGTAGGCTGGGGTGCCAAAGGATTGCGGCCAGGATGCGTTGGCCGATTGCGATGGCAGGCTGATCGGACGGCTTTCATTGACCACCGTGGCGGAGGTGGCGACCGCCCCGTCTTCCAACGGGCGGATATCTTCGCGCTGCCCCGGCAGGATCTGTTCCTTTTCGGAACAGGCGGTGGCGGTCATCAGCAGAACGCCCAGCAGGGCCAACCCGGAACGGGATGCTCGAAACGGTGCCATCTTTAAAATCCCTGCCTGTCTTTCTCTTACTGCGGTCAAGCGCCGGTGGCGGCTACCCCTGGATCCGCGATGGAACCTGCGGCGTCGCGCCAAGCGCCACCATCAACTGAGAAACCCGCTGTTGCAAGTCCGAGGTGGCCTCGGCGTCGTCAAGAATGGCCTGAAGCCGCGTCACCGCCGCCTCGACATCCGCTTCGGACAGGTCGATCAGCGCCAGCTGTTCCTCGGCCAACAGGCGCAGCGGTGCGCCGGGTTGCGCGAGCGCCTCGAACTGTACCCGGAGGTCCGCGGCGGGCATCGTGTCGGCCTGCAAGGTCAGTGCCTTGAAGCTGGCAATCTGGCGATAGATCTCGGGCAGATCGCCATCGGTCGCTACCTGGTTCAGCCGCGCCACCGCCGCTGCGGTCTCGTCGGCATTGACCTCGGCCGCCGCGATCAGGAAATTCACCACCGCCGCGCCGCCGGGGGTATCGGCCGTGACCTCGCCAAGCGCGGCCGCCCGGTCGGCCGGCTCATTGGCTGCCAGCGCCGCGATGATCCCGTCGCCCAGGGCCTCGGAAGCCGCCCGTTCCTGTGCCTTGCGGTATTCGTTCCACGCGGCCCCGCCAACAATCAGCACGATCAGCACGATCGCGATCCAGCCATAGCGACGGAACATCAGGAACAACCGGTCGCGGCGCACCTCTTCGGTCACTTCTTCGATGAAACTGTCGCTGTCGCTCATGTTCTGCCCTGTCTGTGGCCCCGTGACGCCCCGGTTTCGAGGCCTTGTTCTGCCCGGATATTGGGCAACGGCCCCCTCTTATCCTGCATACCGGGGCAAGCCAAGTGGCCGCTGTGACGCAAAACCGCCGCTGGTCGCGCATTCCTTGAAAAAAAATTGATCTGAACTGGTTAGTTTAGTAGAAAAAGCCCTTATATGCCTCAAAGCCCGGTATTCGCGGGCGTTGATTTTGGCCAATTCAATTGAAGTGGAAAGCCGCAAGATGCGATTGATCCCTGTTATCACCGCCATTCTGGTGACTCTTGGACTTTATGCGATCGTGTTCGAGCGCGAGGCCTTGTTTGCGTTTGCGCGGGGGGATGACGCCGCCGAAACCACATCGGACGCATCACAAGCGGCAGGCGATGCGCCGGTCGCGGACGCTTCGGACGCCGTGGGCGTGGTGGTGCTGCGCAGCGTCGCGCAACAGATCGACAGCTCGGTGATCCTGCGCGGCCAGACCGCGGCCGACCGCGAGGTCGAGGTGCGCGCCGAAACATCGGCCATCGTAGTGTCCAGCCCGCTTCCCAAGGGGTCGTTCGTGCATGCCACGGACATCCTGTGCCAGCTTGACGTGGGCACCCGCGAGGCCTCGCTGGCCGAGGCCAGAGCCCGGCTGAGCGAAGCCCGGGCGCGCGAACCCGAGACCGAAGCGCGCCTGGCCGAGGCCGAAGCCCTGCTGGCCGAGGCGCTGATCAACAACAACGCGGCGGACAAGCTGTCCAAGGGCGGTTACGCCTCTGAAACCCGGCTGGCCTCGACACAGGCGGCGGTTCGCTCTGCCGAGGCCGGGCTGGCGGCGGCAAAATCCGGGCTGGAAACCACGCAGGCCGGCATCCAGGGTGCCGCCGCCGCCGTCGCCGCCGCCGAACGGGAAATCGAACGGCTGACCATTCGCGCGCCCTTTGACGGGCTGCTGGAATCCGACACCGCCGAACTCGGCAGCCTGATGCAGGCCGGCAGCCTCTGCGCCACGGTGATCCAGCTCGATCCGATCAAGCTGGTGGGATACGTGCCCGAGACCGAAGTCAACCGCATCGCGCTTGGCGCGGCGGCGGGCGCGGAACTGACCGATGGGCGGCGCGTGCAGGGCACGGTCGAATTCATCAGCCGCTCTGCCGATCCCACCACCCGTACCTTCGAAGTCGAAATCACCGCGCCCAACCCGGACATGTCGATCCGTGACGGCCAGACCGCCGCGATCGCCATATCCGCCGACGGCACCCTGGCGCATCGCCTGCCCGCCTCGGCCCTGACGCTGAACAATGACGGGCAGCTGGGCGTGCGTATCGTTCTTGCGGACAATATCGTGGATTTCCGCCCGGTGCGGCTGCTGCGTGACGAGGTTGACGGCATCTGGGTCGGTGGGCTCGAGGACGAAACCGACGTCATCGTGGTCGGACAGGAATTCGTGACCGAAGGTGTGCGCGTCAAACCCGCCTACCGGGAGGCCGCGCAATGACCGGGATCGTCACCTGGGCCTCGGAACGGGCCCGCATGGTGCTGGCCTTCATCGCCTTGTCGCTGATCATCGGTGGCTTTGCCTATGCCAACCTGCCCAAGGAAGGCGAGCCCGATATCGAGATCCCGGCGCTGTTCGTGTCGGTGCAGTTCCCCGGCATTTCGGCCGAAGACGCCGAGAGCCTTTTGGTCAAGCCGATGGAAACCGAGCTGGCCGATCTTGACGGGCTTGACAAGATGTCGGCGACGGCGGCCGAGGGTTATGCCGGGGTGGCGCTGGAATTCGATTTTGGCTGGGACAAGACCGCCATCATGGCGGATGTGCGCGATGCGATGATCTCGGCCCAGGCGGAATTTCCCGAAGGGGCCGAACAATATACCATCACCGAAATCAATTTCTCCGAGTTTCCCATTGTCATCGTCAACCTGACCGGCGCGGTGCCCGAACGCACGATGGCGCGTATTGCCAAGGCATTGCAGGATGATCTTGAGGCGCTGGATGCGGTGCTCGAAGCGGGGATTGCCGGCAATCGCGACGAGATGCTCGAAGTCGTGATCGATCCGCTGCGGCTTGAGTCCTATAACATCACCGCGCTCGAACTGATCAACGTGGTGCAGAACAACAACCAGCTGATCGCCGCCGGTGAGGTCGAAACCGCGCAAGGCAAGTTCAGCGTCAAGATCCCGTCGAGTTTTGATGAGCCACGCGATGTCTACAACCTGCCGATCAAGACCAATGGCGACCGGGTGGTCACACTGGGCGAGCTGGCCGAGATCAATTTCACATTCGAGGACCGCGAGGGAACCGCCCGTTTCAACGGCGAGAGTACGGTGGCCCTGCAGGTGGTCAAGCGCAAGGGTTTCAACCTGATCGACACGGTTGCGCTGGTCAAGGAAACCCTGGCGGCGAGCAAGGCAAAATGGCCGCCCGAGTTGCAGGCGGTGGTTCAGGTCGGCACCAGCAATGACCAGAGCCGCGTTGTTGGCTCGATGGTCAGCCAGCTCGAAGGCTCGGTCCTGACCGCCGTGGCGCTGGTGATGATCGTGGTTCTGAGCGCCCTCGGAAGCCGCGCGGCCCTGCTCGTGGGGTTCGCGATCCCGACGTCGTTCCTGCTGTGTTTCATGTTCCTCGCCATCATGGGCGTGACGATTTCGAACATCGTGATGTTCGGCCTGATCCTTGCCGTTGGGATGCTGGTGGACGGGGCCATCGTTGTGGTGGAATACGCCGACAAACGCATCAAGGAAGGGGTCGGCCCGATGCACGCCTATGTCGAGGCGGCGCAGCGGATGTTCTGGCCCATCGTCTCGTCAACCGCGACGACGCTGTGCGCCTTCCTGCCGATGCTGTTCTGGCCCGGTGTGCCCGGTGAATTCATGGGAATGCTGCCGGTCACGCTGATCTTTGTGCTGTCCGCGTCGCTGATCGTGGCGCTGGTCTATCTGCCGGTGATGGGCGGTGTCACCGGGCGGATGAGCCGGATCTTCGGCCGCATATCCGACGCCCTGCGCGCCCGCCTGCCCTGGACCGTGCGGGCGGCGCTGGTGCCGGTGGCGATGTACACGATGTTCCTCGGGGCGATGCAGGTTCTGAACCCCGCCTACCTGCTGCCGGCGGGAACCGGCGGGGTGGCGGGGCTGCTCTTTGGGGCGCTGGTGTTTCTCTTCGGATCTTTTTCGGCGTCCGTGACCCTGGGAGCGGCCCGGATCGAACGGGCCCCGCGCGCCGTTCAGCCCGGCCACCGGCTGACCCCTTTTGGCCATTTCATCAAGTTCATCGCCGGCAACCCGGTCATGCCGATCGTTGCAATCGCGACGGTGTTTGCCGCCGTGTTCTATGTCGCCGCCGTACTGTTCCCGGCCAATTCGCGCGGGGTCGAGTTCTTTGTCGAATCCGAACCCGAACAGGCCAATGTCTATGTGCGTGCGCGCGGCAACCTTTCGCTGCACGAGACCGACGATATGGTACGCCAGGTCGAAGAGGTGATCCGCGCCCACCCGGCGGTGATCAATGTCTTTGCCTTTGCCGGCAGCGGCGGATTGAACACCGGCGGTCCGGGGCAGCAGAGCCCGCAGGATACGGTGGGCCAGGTCCAGTTCGAAATCATCCCCTGGGAAGACCGCCCCACGGCGCGCGAAAGCTGGTTCTTTGGCAAGCTCGAACGCGATGTGACCGCACCGGATTTTGACGGCGATTTCGTGATCGAGCAGCTGAATGCCAAGCTCAAGGAAATCCCCGGTTTCGAAGCCGAGATCCTGCCGCTGGAACAGGGGCCCGGCTCGGGCAAGCCGATCCATCTGCGTCTGAAGGGCGACGACTGGGCCGACCTGACCACCGCCGCCAACACCGCGCGGGCCTATTTCGATACCCTGCCCGGCCTGATCAAGACCGAAGACACGCTGCCCCTGCCGGGTATCGATTGGCAGATCGATGTCGACGTGGAAAAGGCCGGTCGCTATGGCGCCGATGTGGCAACGGTCGGTGGCATGGTACAGTTGGTCACACGCGGCATCCTGCTGGATACCATGCGGGTCGACAGCAGCGACGAAGAGATCGAAATCCGCGTGCGCCTGCCCGAACAGGACCGGGTGCTGAGCACGCTGGATTCGATGAAGGTGCGCACCAGCGACGGGCTGGTGCCACTCAGCAATTTTGTCACCCGCCAGCCGGTCAGCAAACTGGCCGAGATCAACCGTGTCGACCAGCAGCGGGTATTCGACGTCAAGGCCGACGTGGGTAGCGCGCTGTTCAAACTCGTGGCCGAGGATCCCGATACTGGCGGCGACGACCAACGGGTCCTGGTACGCGCGCTGGACGGTGGCGCGATTGCCGGGGGGGCGACGCTGGAAAACGCCTCTGGTGAGCGGTTCGAAATCGTGCATCTGGGCGATGGGGTACGCGTTGATGACCTGCGCGGCGCGGTAGCGTCGGGCGAGGTGCAATTCGTGCCGGTCAATGCCAATGAGCGCATCGCCGTGATCACCCAATGGCTTGACACCAACCCGCTGCCTGCCGGCATCGACTGGGAATGGACCGGGGACCAGGAAGAACAGGAGGAATCCGGGGCTTTCCTACAGAACGCCTTCCTGGGGGCCCTGGGCCTGATGTTCATCATCCTGCTGGCGCAGTTCAACAGCTTTTACAACTCGGTGCTGGTCTTGCTGGCGGTGGTGCTCTCGACCACCGGGGTGTTGATCGGCATGATGGTGATGCAGCAACCGTTCTCGATCATCATGACCGGTACCGGCATCGTCGCGCTGGCGGGGATCGTGGTGAACAACAACATCGTGCTGATCGATACCTACCAGGAATTCAGCCAATACATGCCGCGTATCGAGGCGATCATCCGCACCGCCGAAGCGCGCATCCGCCCGGTTCTGCTGACCACGATCACCACCATGGCCGGCCTTGCGCCGATGATGTTCGGGCTCAGCCTTGATTTCATCAATGGCGGCTATTCCATCGACAGCCCGACCGCGCTCTGGTGGAAACAATTGGCGACGGCGGTGGTGTTCGGGCTTGGGATCGCAACGGTTCTCACGTTGATCGTCACGCCGTCCTTCCTGGCGCTGCGGGTGTGGTTCTCGACCTATGCCGCGTGGATCGGATTGCTGCTGGTGCGGATCACCGGCGGCAAGGAAACCCAGACCGCGCGCGACATGCGGCTGGACCGCGCGGCGCGCAAGATCCGCATGGACGAGATCATCTGGGAAGAGGTTGCCGCGGCCGCGCCGCAAGAACCCGCGATACCGGGGGACGGGCCGCAAACGCCGCCTGCGCCGGGGGAACCGCCGCTGCGCGCCGCCGAATAAAGGCGGGTTGCGGGGCGGCTCAGCCTGCCCCGCCCGTGTCGAGCCGGAACTTCTGAAAGCTCACGCCATCCAGCGTGACATCACCCATGGGCGTGGCCCCCAACCGGGCCAGTGCTCCCAGATGGCGGCGCGACTGCGGCAAGAGGAACGTGACATGGGGAATGCGGGCATCGGCACGGGCAAAGGCAAGCGCCTTGTGCGCGATGCGCAGGCCAAGGCCGAACCGCGCGGGTACCAGAACCAGCCCGAAATCCCAGTCGTCGCCTTCTTTCTGAAAACCGCCCCAGCCCACATAGGCCCCGTCGCACATGAACGCCCAATGCCCCAGCCCGTCGCGCGCCCAGCACGCCTCTTTCGCCGCGACAAAGGCCAGGGCGCGCTCCCGGTCCCAAGCCCCGGTCAGCAGCGGCATATGTTCGGCCGTGCGCGGATGCGACATGTGCCGGGCGATCTCGTCGGGTGGAACATCGGGCAGGCGCAGGAAATCGAGTTGCCCAGCCATCGCTCAGGCCACGTCCAGATCGTTTTGCTGGCGGTTCCACAGGTTGGCATAGCGCCCGTCGCGGGCAAGCAGTTCATCATGGGTGCCCAGTTCGGCGATCTCGCCCTGGTGCAACACCACGATCTGGTCGGCCTCGGCAATTGTCGACAGGCGGTGCGCGATGGTGATCACCGTCCGGCCCTCGCCCGCACGATCCAGCGCATCCTTGATTTCACGTTCGGTATCGCTGTCAAGCGCGCTGGTCGCCTCGTCCAGCAGCAGGATCGGCGGATCCTTAAGCAAGGTACGGGCAATCCCCACGCGTTGTTTCTCGCCGCCTGACAGTTTCAACCCGCGTTCGCCCACGGCGGTGTCGTAGCCGTCCGGCAAGCCCGCGATAAACCCGTGGATCTGCGCGTCGCGGGCGGCCTGTTCGATGTCGTCCTGGGTTGCGCCATCGCGGCCATAGGCGATGTTATAGCGGATCGTGTCGTTGAACAGCACCGTATCCTGCGGCACCACCCCGATGGCCGCGTGCAGGCTGGTCTGGGTCACGTCGCGAATATCCTGCCCGTCGATCTTCAGCGCACCGCCCGTCACGTCATAGAACCGGAACAACAGCCGCCCGATGGTGGATTTGCCCGATCCCGTCGCCCCGACGATGGCCACGGTCTGCCCTGCCGGTACCGTCAGGTCGACACCCTTGAGGATCTCGCGCTTGGCATCATAGCCGAAATGCACGCCCGCCAGCGTGATCTCGCCACCGTCAACCCGCAGCGCCGGCGCACCCGGCTTGTCGGTGATCTCTGCGGGTTGTTCCAGCAGGTCGAACATTTCGCCCATGTCCACAAGGCTCTGGCGGATCTCGCGATAGACCGTTCCGAGAAAGTTCAACGGCACGGTGATCTGGATCATGTAGGCGTTGACCATGACAAAATCGCCCACCGTGAGGCTTCCATTCTGCACCCCGAGCGCGGCAAGGATCATCACCCCGACAAGCCCGGCGGTGATCAACAGAGATTGCCCGAAATTCAGGAAAGCCAACGAATAGGCGGTCTTGAGCGCCGCGGTTTCATAGCCCTTCATCGCCACGTCATAGCGCGCCGCCTCGCGGGATTCGGCCCCGAAATACTTGACGGTTTCATAGTTCAACAGGCTGTCGATGGCCTTTTGATTGGCATCGGTATCCTGATCGTTCATCTGGCGGCGCAGCTTGACCCGCCATTCGGTGACGGCAAAGGTAAAGGCCACATAGAGCACGATGGTCACCGCCACGATCACCAGGTACCAGACATCGAACAGCACGGTCAGGATCACGCCGACCAGCAGCAATTCGAGGATCAGCGGCCCGATGCTGAAGATCAAGAAGCGGAGCAGGAATTCCACCCCCTTGACCCCGCGTTCGATGATCCGCGACAGCCCCCCGGTCTTGCGCGAGATGTGATAGCGCATCGACAGGCGGTGGATATGCTCGAACGTCTCAAGCGCCAGTCGCCGCAGCGCCCGTTGCCCGACCGGTGCGAATACCGCGTCGCGCAATTGCTGGAATCCGACGCTCATCAGCCGCGCCATGCCATAGGCCACGGTCAGCCCGATCGCCCCGAGCGCCAGGGTCGGCACGCCATCTCCGGCCAGACTGTCCACCGCGCCCTTGTAGAGGATCGGCGTATAGACGGCGATCAGCTTGGACAGCACCAGGATAGCCAGCGACAGCACCACCCGCCGCTTGACCCAGGTCTGGTCGTCAGGCCACAGATAGGGCGCCACACGGCGGATGGTGCGCAGGCCGGAAAAGCGCGCCTCGCGCGCTTCGGTGTCTTGAAAGGGCGGCATGAGAATTCCCGAAAGCTTTGGCCCGACATAATCCCTGCGGCGCGGGTTTGCCAGCCCTGCACGACCGCATGGCCCGGTTCAATCGGGGATGGCAAAGACCTGGCCGGGATAAATCAGGTCGGGATTCTTGATGCTGTCCCGGTTGGCCTCGACCACCTTGACATACAGCACCCCGTCGCCATAGCGCGCCCGCGAGATTGCCCAGAGCGTATCGCCCGTTTGCACCGTCACCGCCCGCACCGGCGAGCCAGCTTCGCCTGTCTCGTCCTGCGGGGGCTGCAACACCTCCGGCGACTCGCGTTTGAACGGCGTCTCCAACCGGCTGAGCACCTGCCCATCTGCGCCCACCTCGTCCAGCCGCAGGGTATAGACGCCGGGAGCGGCCGCGCCGATCTTGCCCCGGAACCGTCCCTTGGCGTTGGTGTCCAGATCGATCACCGGCTTGTTGTCGAGATAGACCCGCACCGCCGCACCTTCCTCGGCGGTGCCCCGCAGCAACACCTCGCCCTGTGCCGAATAGCTGATCGTGTCCAGCGTGACCTGCGAGGCTGCCACCGTGTCCGGCAGCGCCGGTTGCAACAGTTCGACCCCCTCGGCATCGGCACGCAGCACGGTGACCGGGCCCGGGCCGGCGGGAGTTGGGACGGGGACTGGCACTGGGGATGGCCGCGGCGTCTCGCCCGATGTCGCCGCCACATCGGCCTGCGAGAGCGCAGGCGGGGTTGCGGTGCCGTCGGCCACTGGCAACGTCTCTGCCCCCGGCGCGCTCAGTTCGGCGCGCGGGTTGGCAGGGCTTGGCGCGAGGATGATCTGTTCCTGCGACAGCGCCGTCTGTCCATCCCGCTCCGCGCGCAGCGTCAGAACCCGGGGTGCGTCGGAAACCGGCAGGGACAGCAGGCTGACGAAACTGCCATCCGATCCGGCTTTGGGGGATTCGACCGCGTCATCATCCATGAGGATGGCAACCCGGCTGCCCGGCGCGGCGCTTCCGGCGATGACGGTATTGCCCTCGGGATCGACCCGGACCACATCAAACACCGGCGGCTCCAGCGCATGGGGTTCCGCAAGAGTCTCATCCAGGGGCGTCTCATCTGCGGTCGCGAGGGCCGCGGTATCCGGTGCGGGGTTCGCGGCTTGCGGGGGCGTTTCGCCTTTCGCGACGGTCTCGACCGGCTCCGGCCCATCACGCGGCAGGACGTACCCGCCCAGGTAATAGCCGGTCAGCGCGATCACCGCCCCGGTCATGCCCCCGATCAGCCAGCGGCGCGTGCGCCCTGTGGACCCTGCTGAAATTTCCGCCATGTCCTTCCCTTCATCCTCGCCACGCGCGCCATTGTCCCCCGCACGGTCGGGCGCTGTCGAGCGCGGTTGAGCCAGCCTATCAATCCGGCTATCACCGGTCAAAACCTGTCATTTCCCCCCATGCCAGCACGAAAGGCCCGACCATGCCCGTCAAGTCCATCTGTGTCTATTGCGGATCAAGAAACGGCGCGCGCCCTGCCTATGCAGAAGCCGCCCGCACATTGGGCGAGGCAATCGCCGGCGAAGGCTGGCGGCTGGTCTATGGCGCGGGGGATGTCGGGCTGATGGGCGAAGTCGCCCGCGCCGCGCAAAAGGCGGGCGGCGATACCTTTGGCGTGATCCCCAGGCACCTTGTGGATCTCGAGGTCGGCAAGACCGACCTGACCCGTTTTGTCGTCACCGAAACCATGCACGAGCGCAAGAAGGTGATGATCATGAATGCCGATGCCGTGGTGGTCTTGCCCGGCGGTGCCGGATCGCTGGACGAGCTGTTCGAGGCGCTGACCTGGCGCCAGCTGGGGCTGCATGACAAACCGATTCTCGTGCTCGGTACCGACGGCTATTGGCAGCCGCTGCGGGCGCTGATCGACCATGTCATCGATCAGGGCTTTGCCGATGCCTCGCTGGCCGGTTTCATCACCTGGGTGGACACCCCGACAGGGGCAATCGAGGCTCTGCGCGCCGCCCTGTCCTGACGCAGGGTGGCCACCGAATAGATCGCTAGCGCCGCCCAGATCATCGGGAAGGCCACCTGATGATACGGGGTAAAGATCTCGCCGAACAGGACCACCGCGCAGAGAAACTGCAATGTCGGGTTGAGATATTGCAGCAATCCGACCGTCGCCATCGGCACCCGCCGCGCGGCGATGGTGAACAGGATCAGCGGAAAGGCGGTGATCGGGCCGGAACCGACCAGCAATGCCAGATCGAGCGGCGTATAGCTGGGATCGATCTTGCCTTGCAGGTAGAGCCATACCGCCACTGCGAGCATCACCGGCACCGCGATCAGGACTTCGCAAGTCACCGACACGATCGGCCCCACCGGCAAGAGTTTCTTGATGATCCCGTATAGCGCAAAGGTGCCCGCCAGCGTCAGCGAGATCCAGGGCAAGGCCCCCAGCCCGAGCGCCAGCACCGCCACCGCGGCCGTCGCCAGCACCACCGACAGCCATTGCGCCAACCCCAGCCGCTCCCCAAAGGCAAAACGGCCCACCAGAACCGCGACAAGCGGATAGATGTAATAGCCAAGGCTGGTCTCGGTGGTGCGGTTGACCTGGGTGGCATAGATGAACAGGAACCAGTTGGTCGAAACCATGAGCGAAGCCAGCATGATCAGCGCCAGTCGGCGCGGCACGCGCATCACCTTGCGAATCTCGCCCAGCCGGCCCTGAACCGCCAGCAGCCCGGCAAAGAACACCAGCGACCATGCGGTGCGATGCGCCATGACCTCGGCTGCCGGGATATGCGCCAGCAGCTTGTAATAGATCGGCGAGATTCCCCAGATCCCCGCCGCCCCGATCATCGCCAGAATGCCTTTCCCGGTGTCGCTCATGCGTCCTCCCCACGCGTTGGCACAGCCGTGACACGCCCGGTGTGGGCGGTCAAGCCGCGACCCGGATCTTGCGCCTTGCGCTGCCCCCTGCCCCAAGGCGCAGGATCCGGGTCGCCGCAAAGCCAAGGGCATCGCTAGGTCTGGCGCTGTGAACAACCGAAAGGAAAAGCCATGCAGACGCGAGACAAGACCATCATCATCACCGGGGCCAGCAGCGGAATCGGGGCCGCCGCCGCGCGGCTCCTGGCGCGCGAGGGAGCCAGGCTGGTGCTTGGCGCGCGGCGCAAGCCGGAACTTGAACGGTTGGTGCGGCAGATAACCGATGCCGGCGGGCAGGCCATCTGCCTGCCCGGGGATGTCACCGACCCCGCCTATGCCCCTGCCCTCGTGGAGCTGGCCGAGGCCGAGTTCGGCGGGCTTGACGGGGCATTCAACAATGCCGGGGCCCTCGGGACGCTGTCACCGGTGCCCGAAATGACCCTCGAGAACTGGCAATCGGTGCTGGACACCAACCTGACGGCGGGATTTCTGGCCGCCAGGGCGCAGATACCGGCGCTGCGCGCCCGGGGTGGCGGGGCGATGGTCTTTACCGGCTCATTTGTCGGGGTCAGCAATGGCGGCATGCCGGGCATGGCCGCCTATGCCGCCGCCAAGGCCGGTTTGGTCGGGCTGATCCGGTCGATGGCGGTCGAACACGCCGCCGAGGGCATACGAATCAACGGTATCCTGCCGGGGGGCACCCTGACGGCCATGGCGGGCGATGACCCATCCGTGCATGAGTTCATCGCCGGGCTGCACCCGCAAAGGCGCCTCGCCACCCCCGAAGAGATTGCCGAAACCGCCCTGTTCCTGCTGTCCGAACGCGCCAGCTTTGTCACCGGCGCGGCAATGGCGGTTGATGGCGGCATGTCGGTGCGGCTGCTCTGAGCGATGCGGTCGCCTCGTCCCGGTCCGTTGCAAAGCACGCGCTTGGCGCGGACCCGGCGAGCGGCTATCAAGCAGCGATACGCCAATGTCGCGAGGGCCGAGCCATGCCAGAAATTGCAATCCGGGCCTTTCTCGTCTCGCTTGTCGCCATCCGGCAGGTCGACGGCGCGTGGCAGGTTCTGCTGCTCAGGCGCACACAAACGCTTGCCGGTGAATGGTGCCAGGTCGCCGGCAGCATCGAGGCGGGGGAAACCGCCTGGCAGGCCGCGCTGCGCGAATTGCGGGAAGAGACCGGCCTGACACCGGTTGCGCTCTACTCGGCGGATACCTGCGAACAGTTCTACGAACCGGGCCGCGATGCCATCACCATGGCACCGGTTTTTGTCGCCATTATCAAAGCGGACCAAGAGGTCACGCTGAACCACGAACACAGCGCCTATCGCTGGGTCGGTTTTCAACAAGCCGCCGATATGGTCGCCTTTGGCGGGCAGAGACGCGTGCTTGGCTGGATCGAGGATGAATTCATCCGCCGCCAGCCCAGCCGGCATCTGAAAATCGCGTTCTGACACAACCCGACAGACGCGCCCTATGCGCCAATGAAAACAGCCCCGCGCATATCTTGCACGGGGCTGTTTCGCATCAATCCGTGAGCCGGCCGGATTACAGGCGGCTGGCGACGTTTTCCCAGTTGACGAGATTGTCGAGGAAATTGGTCAGATAGGCCGGACGCTTGTTGCGGAAGTCGATGTAGTACGAGTGTTCCCACACGTCACATCCCAACAACGCGGTCTGGCCAAAGCAGAGCGGGTTCACGCCGTTCTCGGTCTTGGTCACCGCCAGCGAGCCGTCGGCGTTTTTCACCAGCCAGGCCCAGCCGGAGCCGAACTGGCCCGCGCCAGCGGCCGAGAATTCTTCCTTGAACTTGTCGACGCTGCCAAAGCTCTCGGTCAGCGCGGCTTCGAGTTCACTCGGCATGCCCGCGTCGCCCGGCCCCATCATTTCCCAGAACTGGTTGTGATTCCACAGCTGGCTGATGTTGTTGAAGATGCCGTTCTGGGCAACCGCATTTGCATCATAGGTGCCGGTGATGATCTCTTCCAGCGACTTGCCGTCCCACTCGGTGCCGGCAATCAGCTTGTTGCCGTTGTCCACATAGGCCTTGTGGTGCAGGTCGTGGTGATATTCGAGCGTTTCCTTGGACATGCCCTTGGATGCAAGCGCGTCATGTGCATAAGGAAGGTCAGGTAGTTCAAAAGCCATAGTCGGCCCCCCACTTTGATAAAATTCGGTTCTCACCGTTACATGCGGTGATGTTCGGGGCAGGTCAAGGGCTGGCAGGCGAAACACGACAGGAGGTGCGCGGTGCTGACCAGGGCGCGCAAGATGATGTACCGTGCACGCGGATATTACCACGGTTCGCTGGCGGGCGAAGCGTTCCGGCTCGATCCCTATCACAGCAAATTCTGGCGCAAGGCCACGGCGGGAAAATGGGAACCCGAGACCTTTGCGGTGCTTGATCGCTTTCTTGCGGCGGGGCAGGATTATCTCGACATCGGCGCATGGATCGGCCCCACGGTTCTTTATGGTGCCCGCAAGGCGCGGCATGTCTGGTGTTTCGAACCCGACCCCGAAGCCTTCCGCGCGCTGGCCTGGAACATCGCCCTCAACGACATCACCAATGTCAGCGCCTTTGCCGCCGCCATCAGCCAGGATGTCGGCATCGCCCGCATGGCCAGCTTTGGCGGCGAGCCGGGCGACAGCATGACCAGCCTGCTGAACGCCGACGGGGCGCGGGGCAGTGATGTGCTGACCATCGGCTGGGAGAACTTTGCCGGGTCGGTTGACCTGTCGGGCGTGGCGCTCGTCAAGATGGATATCGAAGGCGCCGAGTTCGACGTCTTGCCCGCGCTGCTGCCCTGGCTCCGGGCGCAGCGGCCGGCGCTCTACCTGTCGACCCATGCACCGTTTCTGCCCGCCGATCAGCGGGCGGCACGCATGGCGGCACTGGCCGAGATGCTCGGGTTCTACGAAACCTGCGAAGCCAGCGGCACCGATGGCGACACCCGCCTGACATCCGAAGCGGCGCTGACCCGGTTTCCGACCTTCCTGTTTGCCGGTTAGGACGGGTTCCCGCCCAGGCGAAGCACGGCAGAGACCGGGGCCAGGGCGACCCGGCTGGCGCGGTGATCGTCAACCCAGGCGCGCAGAATGCGCACCGTGTCCGGCTCGAGGCGGCCGGTGACAGTGACGCTGCCATCCTGGCTGGCGCGAAAGACCGCCTGGTCGAGATTGCGTTCGATCGCCGCGGCGTCCTGCCCCGTGCGGTCGACATCGCGGAACACCGCCGACACCGGCGCGCCATCGCCCTGCGCCAGCCGCAGCGAAGAATTCAGCCCGACATTTCGCGTCACCAGCCCGCGCCCGCTGCCGTTGACGGCGGCGACAAGCTGCGCCGCAACGTCGCGCCCGGTCTGCACGCTCTCGTGTTCGAGCACGGCGACGGTTTCCGGCAGAATGTCAAAACTGGCCGCCAGCGAAATCTCGACATCGCGGGCGGTGGCGAATTTCGGCATTTCGACCAAGGCCAGCACCTCGTGCCCCGCCGCGCGATAGCGGGCCATGCGCGCATTGGCATCGGGCATCGCCGGATCAACCGCGACGCTCACCGGAAAGGGCAGACCCAACAGCGCATCGCCGCCCGCCGCGTCCCCGTCATCGACCAGCACGATCGACATGAGCGGAACCGCGCCGGCATTCTCGAACGGCTCGGCATATTGCGCAAGCGGCGGCAGGTCGGCGGCCTGCCCGGCATCGCCTGCGGGCGCGGGAGCGGCCTTGTGTCGTTCGGTCAGGGGAATGACCGGGGTGCCGATGGTCGGCCCGGTGACGTTGCTCTTAACCCCGGCCTGCGGCAAGGGGGCGATGCGGGGCAAGCCGCGGTCCGGCTGATCCGAAACCCGCGTCACGGCTTCGAGCTCTGGTGCAATCGCAAGCGGCGGCACCGGCACGTTCGCCGCCTGTGCAAAGGCCCGTGGCACGGCGGGCGCGGTCGCACCGACCGGCGTGGACAGATGCGGCAGCCCGGCAATCTCGGGGATCGGCGCAGAGCCGGCGGCCGCATCCGGTGCCGGATCGGCATTGGTTTCCGGCGCAACCGTCACCGGGGCCACGGCGGAAATCGCGGGATCGCGGGTGGCCTTGACGTCGGGTGTCGCGGGCCGGTCGCCGCCGTCGGCGAACAGGCGATCCGCCCCGCCCAGCCCGTCCAAGGCCGCCACCACGGGCGGTTCAGCCATATCCGCCCCGACCGCCGCCTCCTGGTCCGGCACCTGCGGTGTCGCAACCGGTGCGGCACTCGCGGGATTGTCGACAGCCCCGGTTTCAGATTGTGCCGGTAGCAAAGGGGTTGCCGCCGCCTCTGGCGCGACGGGCGCAGCGGCGGTGATCCCGGCCTGCGGATGATCGGCCACGCGGGACTCGATTGCGGCAATCCCGGCCACATCGCCGGTTTGCGACGGCTGTGCGGCGGGGGAAACCGGGGGGTCGTGCCGCTCCACGGGGTCCGGAATCGCCCCGGCGATTCCCAGCCCCGCGCTGGCGGGCAGCTTTGGTTGGACCGTCGCCGGCATGAGTTCGGGCACAGGCGCCAGGGGCGACCAGACCGACAGCGCCGCAAGGCCCACCCCGCACAGGGGAAGCCCCAAGACAATTCCACCCAGAAACCCGCGCATGTCGCATTGCTCCGTTCGATTACCCGATGCCGACCGGTCCCGGACCCGGCACCGACCGTGGTTATGCGCACTTGACGCTGCCCGGCAACCCTGAACATGTATGGGCACCAAGAAAACCGCTTCCTACGGACGCCATAGGCGAATGATTGCCCCATGCTGCTGCTGATCGATAATTACGACTCTTTCACCTATAACCTTGTGCACTACCTGGGCGAATTGGGGGCGGATGTCGAAATTCACCGCAATGACGCGCTGGATGTGCAACAGGCGATGGCGATGAACCCGGCGGGCATATTGCTGTCACCCGGCCCCTGCGATCCGGATCAGGCCGGCATCTGCCTGGCGCTGACCGAGGCCGCCGCCGAAACCCGCACGCCGTTGCTGGGTGTGTGCCTGGGGCACCAGACCATCGGGCAGGCGTTCGGCGGCAAGGTGGTCCGCTGTCATGAAATCGTCCATGGCAAGATGGGCCGCATGCACCATACCGGCACCGGCGTCTTTGCCGGTCTGCCCAGCCCGTTCGAGGCGACGCGCTATCATTCGCTGGTGGTCGAGCGCGACACCCTGCCCGATTGTCTGGACATCACGGCCGAGCTTGAGGACGGCACCATCATGGGGTTGCAACATCGCGACCTGCCAATCCACGGGGTTCAGTTCCACCCCGAGTCGATTGCATCCGAGCACGGCCACGCGCTGCTCGGGAACTTCCTGAACGAGTTGAAAGTCCCGGCATGAGCGACGCGCTGAAACCGCTGATCGGAGCCGCCGCCGACCGCCCTTTGACCCGTGAGGAGGCCGAAGCCGCCTTTGGCATCCTGTTCGAGGGCGAAGCCACGCCCAGCCAGATTGGCGGCCTGCTCATGGCGTTGCGCACGCGTGGCGAAACGGTTGACGAATTTGCCGCCGCCGCCGCCGTGATGCGGTCGAAATGCAACCCGGTCGCGGCCCCCAGCGGCGCGATGGACATCGTCGGCACCGGGGGCGACGGCAAGGGAACGCTCAATATTTCCACCGCCACGGCCTTTGTGGTTGCCGGGGCCGGCGTCACCGTGGCCAAGCACGGCAATCGCAACCTGAGCTCGAAATCCGGTGCCGCGGACGCCCTGACCCAGATGGGCATTAACGTGATGGTCGGCCCGCAAGTGGTTGAAAAGGCCCTGAACCAGGTGGGAATCGCCTTTATGATGGCGCCGATGCACCACCCGGCCATGGCCCATGTGGGGCCCAGCCGTACCGAGTTGGGCACACGCACGATCTTCAACATTCTCGGCCCGTTGACCAACCCCGCCGGCGTCAAACGCCAGCTGACCGGAGCCTTCGCGCGCGAGATGATCCGCCCGATGGCGGAAACCCTCGGCACGCTGGGCTCCGAGCGCGCCTGGCTGGTACATGGCAGCGACGGCACCGACGAACTGACCATCACCGGGCTAAGCTGGGTTGCCGCGCTTGAGGGCGGCACGGTGAAAGAGATCGAACTGCACCCCGAGGACGCAGGATTGCCAGTACACCCGTTCGAGGACATTCTGGGCGGCAGCCCCGAGCACAACGCCCAGGCCTTTGGGGCGCTGCTGGATGGTGCGCCTTCGGCCTATCGCGACGCGGTGCTGCTGAATGCCGCCGCCGCGTTGGTCGTGGCGGAGGCCGCCGAAACCCTGCGCGATGGTGTGGCCATGGCCGTTGAAAGCATCGACAGCGGTGCCGCCCGCAACAAGATCACCGCCCTCGCGCGCATCACACAGGAGCCCGCATGACCGCCACGATTCTCGACCAGATCAAGGCCTACAAGCTTGAAGAGATTGCCGCGGACAAGGCGGCGCAGCCGATCGATCAGGTCGAAGCCGCCGCGCGCATGGCTGGCCCGGTGCGCCCCTTTGCCGAAGCGCTGCACCAAGCCAGCCGTGGCGGCTATGGGCTGATCGCCGAGATCAAGAAGGCCAGCCCCTCCAAGGGCCTGATCCGCGCCGATTTCGACCCAGCCGCGCTGGCCCGTGCCTATGAGGCCGGTGGCGCGGCCTGCCTGTCGGTGCTGACCGACGGCCCCAGTTTCCAGGGGGCCAAACCGTTTCTGACCCAGGCCCGCGAAGCCTGCGCGCTGCCTGCTCTGCGCAAGGATTTCATGTATGACCCCTATCAGGTCGTCGAAGCCCGCAGCCTGGGCGCGGATTGCATCCTGATCATCATGGCCAGCGTCAGCGACGAGCAGGCCGCCGAACTTGAATCCACGGCCATCGAATGGGGCATGGATGTTCTGATCGAGGTGCATGACGCGGCAGAGCTTGACCGTGCAACGCGGCTCAAGAGCGGCCTGATCGGCATCAACAACCGGGATCTGCGCACCTTTGAAACCTCGCTCGACGTGACCCGCACCCTGAGCAAACTGGTCCCGGCGGATCGCGCCATCGTCTGCGAAAGCGGGCTGAACAGCCCCGAGGAACTGGCCGAAATGGCGCGGTATGGTGTACGCGATTTCCTGATCGGCGAGAGCCTGATGCGGCAACAGGACGTCACCGAGGCAACCCGCGCCCTGCTCGAAAACCCGCTGACGGCGGGGGGCATGTGATGCCCCTGACCCATTTCGACGCGCAGGGCGACGCGCATATGGTGGATGTCTCGGACAAGGCGGTGACCGCGCGGGTTGCGGTGGCCCGCGGGCTCATCAGCATGAAGCGCGAAACCTTTGAAATCATTTCCGAAGGCCGGGCCAGCAAGGGCGATGTTCTGGGCGTGGCCCGGCTTGCCGGGATCATGGGGGCCAAGAAGACCCCCGAGCTGATCCCGCTGTGCCATCCGCTGCCGATCAGCAAGGTCGCGATCGAGCTGACGCTGGATCCGGACCTGCCCGGCGTCGCGATCGAGGCCACGGTCAAGACCACCGGCCAGACCGGCGTTGAAATGGAGGCCCTGACCGCCGTGTCCACCGCAGCGCTGACGGTCTATGACATGACCAAGGCCGTCGACAAGGAGATGCAGATCGGCGGCATTCGCGTCATTCTGAAAGATGGCGGAAAATCAGGGCGATACACCGCAGAATGATATCCGTTTCCCAAGCCCGCGCGGCGCTGTTCGACCTGGTCAAGCCGCTGCCCGCAGAAGAGATCGACCTGATTGACGCCGCCGGGCGGGTCCTGGCACGCGAGGTGTTTGCACAGCGCGATCAACCGCCCTTTGCCGCCTCATCGATGGACGGATACGCGGTGAAATCCGCCGAGGTCGAGTTGCACGCAATGTTCAAGGTGGTCGGCGAAGCCGCCGCCGGGCATCGCTTTGACGGACCTGTCGGTGCCGGACAGGCGGTGCGCATCTTTACCGGCGCGCCGGTTCCCGAGGGCACCGATTTCGTGGTCATCCAGGAAGATGTCAGCCGCAGCGGCGATCTGATCACCATCACCGACGATCCGGGCGGCAAGAGCAATATCCGCCCCGCCGGCGGTGATTTCACCCGGGGCACGCCGGTTTCCGCCCCGCGTGTGCTCGCACCGCAGGACATCGCCCTGCTTGCCTCGATGAACATCGCCCGTGTGCCCGTGACCCGTAAACCGGTGATCGCCATCCTCGCCACAGGGGACGAACTGGTGATGCCCGGCGAGACACCCGGCCCCGATCAGATCATCGCCTCCAACAGCTTTGGTCTCAAGGCCATGGTCGAACAGCTCGGGGCCACCGCGCGCCTGTTGCCGATTGCCCGCGACAGCCTGTCATCGCTGCGCATGGCATTTGAGCTGGCCACCGGTGCCGATCTGATTGTGACCATCGGCGGGGCCTCGGTCGGCGATCACGACCTGGTGGCGCAGGCCGCCGCCGATCTCGGGATGGAACGGTCATTCTACAAGGTGGCGATGCGCCCGGGCAAGCCGCTGATGGCGGGCCGGCTGAACGGGGCCGCGATGGTCGGATTGCCCGGCAACCCGGTCTCGGCCATGGTGTGCGGACATATCTTCCTTGTCCCGATGGTCCGCGCGATGCTGGGCCTTGGCTCCGACCTGCCACCCCTGCGCCAGGCTCGGCTGGACGCCCCGCTGACGCGCAACGGCCCGCGCGAACATTACATGCGCGCGATCGTCAGCGATGGCCAGGTCAACGCTTTTGACAACCAGGACAGTTCGCTGCTGACCATCCTCTCACAGGCCAACGCCCTGCTGGTGCGCGCGCCGGATGATCCAGCGCAGAAGGCCGGGGCCATGGTCAACTACCTGCCGCTCTGAGGCCCGAGAGTTGACACAAAACGAGAACATGTCTAGAACAAATGCAAACCCACAGGCAAGAGGTTCAGGCAATGTTGACCAAGAAGCAGTTGGATTTGCTGGAGTTTATTCACAAGCGCGTCCAACGCGACGGTGTTCCTCCCAGTTTTGATGAAATGAAGGCCGCGCTGGATCTGCGCAGCAAGTCGGGCATTCACCGGTTGATCACCGCGCTTGAAGAGCGAGGCTTTATCCGCCGCCTCGCGCATCGCGCCCGGGCAATCGAGGTTGTCCGCCTGCCCGAGAGCTTGGGAGGCGAACCGACCACCGGGTTCACCCCGCGCGTGGTCGAGGGCGGCAAATCTCCAGCGTCCCATGCGGCCCCTGCCGCCCCGGCGACATCCAGCGCCACGGATGTGCCGATGATGGGGCGGATTGCCGCCGGCGTGCCCATCGAAGCGATCAGCCATGTGGAAAACCAGGTCGCCGTGCCGTCACAGATGCTGTCCGCCACCGGCGATCACTATGCGCTGCAAGTGCGCGGGGATTCGATGATCGAGGCCGGGATCAATGACGGTGACGTGGTGGTGATCCGCGAAACGTCGGCGGCGGATGACGGGGATATCGTCGTTGCGCTGGTCGAAGATCACGAAGCGACGCTGAAACGCTATTACCGGCGCGGCGGTTCGATTGCGCTCGAAGCTGCGAACCCCGCCTACGAGACCCGCGTGCTGCCCGAGCACAAGGTCAAGGTTCAAGGCAGGCTCGTTGGTTTGATCCGCACCTACTGAGCCCGGGCAAGTCGGGTTTGCGGCCTGTCGCGCGTGTTCCAGAGCCGTCGCCCGGCGGCCTGCTGCGCGGTGACAACGCCGTTCTTGCTGATTGCGAGGCTGCCGGTGCGCAGCAACCGCTTGGGATCATAGACCTCGCAGGGCCCGTCAATTTGCAGGGGCACCGAGGCAATCACCACCTGGTTCTTGGTGCAGGCTGACATCTGCGCCGCACCGGTCTTGCCGATCACGTGGATGATCTCTGCCCCGCCCGCCGCCATGACGCGAAGCTTGCCCGCCTCGCCCGGCCAGCGCAGCGCGGCCATTTCCTGGTCGACGCCGTCGCCGTCATTTTCCAACCAGTTGCGCGCCACGAACCCGGCCCCGCGCGGCTTGCTCAGGGCGCGCCCCTGCGCGGTCATCACCCCGACAAGCCCGCCGCTATCGGCCACAAGGATGGCGGGGCGCTGCGCCTGCGACCAGAGCGCAAAGGCAATGATGACCGGCACGACGCCGACAACCCGTGCGCGCCCCTGCCACAGCATCAGCCACAACATGCCCAACGCGATCATCGGCAGCACCATCGGCCCGGGCCCCGGAACATGACCCTGCGCACCCGACAGGCCAGACACCCAATGCGCGACGCCAAGTATCCATGACAGGCCCCAGCCCATGGGCACCAGCCCCAGCCATTCGAGCCCGAGGGGCGCAAGACACAGGGCGGCCACCGCCGCCGGGATCACCAGCACCCCCATCAACGGCACCGAAACCAGGTTGGCGATCAGCCCGTAATGCGACAGGGTGTTGAAATGGGCCGCCCCCACCGGCGCGGTGGCAAGCCCCGCGATCGCCGAGGACATCAACACCCCCAGAACCGGCTTGGCCCAGCCCGGTGCCCGGGGCAGGTCCGCATCCCGCAGCCAGCCGAAAAAGGCGATCAAGGCGGTGGTCGCGGCAAAGGACATCTGGAACCCCGGTCCCAGCAACGCCTCGGGGCGCAGGAACAGAACAACAAGCGCGGCCATGGCCACCGCGCGCAGGCTGAAGGCGCGCCGATCCACCAGCACCGCGAGCAGGACCACCGCCACCATGATAAAGGCGCGCTCGGTCGCGACATTGCCGCCCGACAGCGCCAGATAGACCGCCGCGGCGCCAAGCGCACCGAGGGCGGCGAGTTTTTTCACCGGGACGCGCAAGGCCAGCGCCGGAAACAGTGACAGGCCCATGCGCAGGAGCGCAAAGACAAAGCCCGCCAACAGCCCCATATGCAGCCCGGAAATCGCCAGCAGATGCGCCAGGTTGCTGGCCCGCAATGCATCAAGCGCGCCCTGCCCGACGCCGCTGCGATCGCCGGTGGTGACAGCGGCGGCAAACCCGCCCACATCGCCGGGCAGGATCGCACGCACCCGTTCGGAAGCGGCCATGCGCAGGGTAAAGACGCCCAACCCGTCCTGCCCCATGCGCCCGGGCGCGACCGTCAGCACCGGATTGCGCGTATAGCCGACCGCGCCCAGCCCCTGGAACCAGGCGTGACGCTGAAAGTCGAAACCACCGGGTTCAACCGGCCCCTGTGGCGGCGAGAGATGCCCCGTGGTCATGATTCTCTGGCCCGGTTCGAGCGGCACCGGCGGGCCATGCAGCGAAATGCGCACCCGGTCGGGCCGGCGCGCCGGGGCGACCCGTTCCAAGGTGACGCGATCGAGGGTGACGCGATCGAGGGTGACGCGCATTGCGTCCGACGCGCTGCGATCCATCGCGACGATGCGCCCTTCAATCGGTCCGTAATAACGCCAGTCCAGCACCGGTGCGGCGGCAAGATGGGCGCGCACCCCGGACAGACCGAACCCGATCGCCACGAGCATCATCGCCCATGCCAGCGCCGACCAGCCCCCTGGCCAGCGCATGGCAACCGCCGCACAGATACTTCCCGACACGCAAAGCGCTGCATAGATCGGCGCGCCAGGTTCGACCGGAAGCGAAAAGTAGCTGCCAATTCCAATCGCGAGACAGACCGGCGCCCATGGAAACAGGTGCCCCCTTTGGCAGAGCAACACCATGTCGCCCCAGTTCAGCGCCCGTCTCAGGCCCCGCATATCCGATCTCTGCCCTCCGGCTTGTCACATGGGATGACGGTAACCGGAGTATGGTTATCAAATGGTTATCAAACGAGGACCACGACGCGGCCCTAGCCCAGTTCCATCGTCGCAATCGCCTGCCGGTTCGGCCCTGAAACCGGGGCGGGACCGCGATACATGCGCGCGGTTGCAAAGGTCTCGGCAAAGCCGAGATCAGCAAGCGCCTGGACCAGCGGCTCATTGTCCGATGGAACATCGATTATCACCGTATCACCGGCCAGCACGGCCAGGGCGGCGCGCGCCAGGGTAATCGCCACCACAGCGTCATCCGCGATGATCGGGCCGATCTTGACGCCGGTTCGGCATCTGCGCACCGTCGCGAACCCGCGACAGGCCCCGGCGCGTTCAAGGACCACGGTCTTGCGGCTGTCCTGACCGGCCAGCCATGCCGACAGGAACCGTGGCCGCGCATACCCGTTTGCAGCGCGGTCCAACGCCACGAGTTCGGGCAGATCCCGCGCCGTTGCGAGCCGCACTGTGGGATCGGGCGCGGCTGTCAGACTCCCCTGAAACCGCAGGCTGGCCCCGGCAGGAACAAAGCCGGACTTGGCGTAATTCCCCTGTTGCTCGGCCACTCCGTCCAGGCCCACAACACGCTCGCCCGCATGGGCCAGAGCGTGGGTCCAGAGCGCATAGCCGATGCCCTGCCCGCGATAATCCGGCAGGCACAGGTACAATCCCAGAAAGGCCATGTTGTCGCAGTGATTGACCACGGAAATCGCCGCGACAGGGTCCGACGCGATTTCGGCAACAAAGACCCCATAGGGGTCGCTGGCGTGAAAGGCCGGCGCATCCGCGACCCCGGGGTTCCAGCCCTCATGCGCCGCCCAGTCGAGGATCAGATCGAGTTCCGACGGTTTGGCGACCCGCAGTTTCATGTGCCTGCCTCTCTGTTCGTATCATGCTGCCCCAACCGCAGCATGGGATGGGCCGCGCGCCGGGGCAAGCGGCAATCGGGCCGGCGAATGCGGCAAGGGTCTCAACGGCAAGGTATCAACGACGGGACATCGACACCAAGGCAGGCTTCCGTTTGCCTGCAAAACCCGGTATCCGCCTCATCGAACCGCTGCGACTGTGCCACGCCGTCCCCCGGGGCCCAACGGACCGTCGCTGCAAGATATGCACACATCCCCTGCCAAGAGGTAAACCCCCGCACATGTCCGACCCCGTAGTTACCCGTTTTGCGCCTTCACCCACCGGATTCCTGCATATCGGCGGCGCGCGCACGGCGCTGTTCAACTGGCTTTTTGCGCGGGGGCGTGGCGGCAAGTTCCTGCTTCGCATCGAAGACACCGACCGGGCAAGGTCGACACCCGAGGCCACGGCGGCGATTCTGCAGGGGCTGTCCTGGCTGGGGCTGAATCACGATGGCGATGTGATCAGCCAGTTTGAAGGTGCCGCGCGCCATGCCGAGGTTGCCCGCCAGCTGCTCGCCGAAGGCAAGGCCTATAAATGCTTTTCCACGCAGGACGAAATCGCCGCCTTTCGCGAAGAGGCCCGCGCGCAGGGGAAATCGACCCTGTACCGCAGCCCGTGGCGCGATGCCGACCCGTCGACCCACCCTGACGCGCCTTATGTGATCCGTATCAAGGCACCGCAGGACGGGACCACGGTGATCCGCGACGAGGTGCAGGGCGACGTGACCATCCGCAACGACCAGCTTGATGACATGATCCTGCTGCGCGCCGATGGCACGCCGGTCTACATGCTCGCCGTGGTTGTGGATGACCACGACATGGGCGTGACACATGTGATCCGCGGCGATGACCACCTGAACAACGCGGCACGGCAGATGATGATCTATGACGCGATGGGCTGGCAGGTGCCGGTCTGGGCGCATATCCCGCTGATTCACGGCCCCGATGGCAAGAAACTGTCCAAGCGGCACGGCGCTTTGGGGGCGCAGGAGTACCAGGCCATGGGCTATCCCGCCGCCGGTATGCGCAACTATCTCGCGCGGTTGGGCTGGAGCCATGGCGATGACGAGTTCTTTACCGATGCGCAGGCGCTCGACTGGTTCGACCTGGGCGGAATCGGCAAGAGCCCGGCGCGGTTCGACCTCAAGAAACTCGAGAATCTCTCGGGGCAGCATATCGCCGTTTCGGACGATGCTGCACTGCGGCAGGAGATCCAAGCCTACCTGGCCGCAGCCCGGCAAGCGCCGCTGACGTCGGATCAGGCAAAACATCTTGAAGCTGCGATGTATTGCCTCAAGGATCGGGCGCGTACCTTTCCCGAACTCCTTGAAAAGGCGCATTTTGTACTGACCTCGCGGCCGATTGTGCCGGACGAGAAAGCGGCAAAGGCGCTGAATTCAGTATCCCATGGTATACTGGCAGAATTGACGCCGCAGTTGCAAAATGCTAGCTGGACACGAGACGATCTCGAGGCGACCCTGAACAGCTTTGCAGAAGCGCAGGAAACCAAGTTCGGCAAGCTCGCCGGCCCGCTTCGGGCGGCGCTGGCAGGCCGGGCCGTCACGCCCTCGGTGTTCGACATGATGCTGGTTCTGGGGCGCGAGGAGACCCTGAACCGGCTGAAAGACGCGTCCGGTTAAGTCGGGGTTCACGTCCCGGTCATACGACGCCGATACAAGCAGTGCCGTGCCACCGCACGGCAAGCCCCCGCACGGGTCTGGCGATGCCCCGCCCCGTGGACACAAGAGGAAGGGACATACATGACTGAATCGACGAAATCCGCGACATTGACCATTGACGGCACGTCATATGATTTGCCGATCTACTCGCCTACCGCGGGTCCCGACGTTCTCGACATCCGCAAGCTCTATGGGCAGGCCGATGTCTTTACCTATGATCCCGGATTCACGTCGACCGCCAGCTGCGACAGCACCATCACCTTTATCGACGGTGAAAAAGGTGAACTGCTGCATCGCGGGTATCCGATCGACCAGCTGGCCAGCAAGTCGCATTACCTCGAAGTGTGCTTCCTGCTGCTCTATGGCTACCTGCCGACCGCATCCGAGCTGGAAGAGTTCGAAACCACGATCACCCGCCACACGATGATCCACGAACAGATGCACTATTTCTTCCGTGGCTTCCGTCGTGACGCGCATCCGATGGCAACCATGGTGGGCGTGGTGGGCGCGATGTCGGCCTTTTATCACGACAGCACCGACATCGCCGATGAACGCCAGCGCGAGATCGCGACGCACCGGCTGATTGCCAAGATGCCGACCATCGCGGCGATGGCCTACAAGTATTCGGTGGGGCAACCGTTCATCTATCCGCGCAACGACCTGAGCTATGCGGCGAACTTCCTGAACATGTGCTTTGCGGTTCCGGCAGAAGAGTATCACGTGGACCCGATCATCGCCCGTGCGATGGACCGCATCTTTACCCTGCATGCTGATCACGAACAGAACGCATCGACTTCGACCGTGCGGCTTGCCTCGTCCTCGGGCGCGAACCCGTTTGCCTGTATCGCGGCGGGCATCGCCTGTCTCTGGGGTCCGGCCCATGGCGGCGCGAACCAGGCCTGCCTTGAGATGCTCAAGCAGATCGGCACGCCGGACCGCATCCCCGAATTCATCGCCCGCGCCAAGGACAAGAACGATCCGTTCCGCCTGATGGGCTTTGGCCACCGCGTCTACAAGAATTTCGATCCGCGCGCGACGGTGATGAAACAATCGGCGGACGAGGTTCTCGACCTGCTCGGCGTCGAGAACAACCCGATCCTGCAAGTCGCCAAGGAACTTGAAAAACAGGCGCTTGAGGATCCGTATTTCGCGGACAAGAAGCTGTTCCCGAATGTCGATTTCTACTCGGGCATCATCCTCGAAGCGATCGGTTTCCCGACATCCATGTTCACGCCGATCTTTGCGGTGTCGCGCACCGTCGGCTGGGTGAGCCAGTGGAAAGAAATGATCGCCGATCCTCAGAACAAGATCGGTCGCCCGCGCCAGCTCTATCTGGGCGAGACTCAGCGCGATTATGTCGACATCGAGAACCGCTGATTGAAAAACGCCGGTTTCATCCGGCGCGGTAGGCAACAAAAAAACCCGCGGCGACAACCGCGGGTTTTTCATATTTTGCATGTCCTGGCCCGCCTCAGCGGCCTTCGAATGACGGCTTGCGCTTTTCCATGAAGGCCAGAACGCCTTCGCGGAAATCCCGTGACTTGCCGCATTGCCCCTGCAAATGGGCTTCGGTTTCCAACTGTTCGGACAGGGTCTTGTCAAAGCTGCCGCGTATCGCCTGTTTGATCGCGCCATAGGCCATGGTCGGTCCGGCCGCCAGTTGCGCGGCGCGTGCTTGCCACCGGGCGTCGAACTCGGCATCCGCCACCGCTTCCCAGATCAGGCCCCAGTCGTCGGCCTGCCGGGCGCTGATCTTGTCGGCAAACAACGCCGCGCCCATGGCCTTGGCAAGCCCCATTTGCCGGGGCATGAACCATGTCCCGCCCGCGTCGGGCAACAGGCCAATCCGGGCAAAGGCCTGAAGGAAATAGGCGCTTTCGGTGGCTATCACGATGTCACAGGCAAGCGCGAGATTGGCCCCGGCACCGGCTGCCGGCCCGTTGACCGCCGCGAGTGTCGGCACCGGACAGTCATAGATCGCTTCGAGCATCGGCGCGTATTCGTCCCGCAGCACGCGCTCGAGATCGACCTGCGTGGCGTCGCCGGAATCGCCCAGATCCTGTCCGGTGCAAAACGCCCGCCCCGCCCCAGTCATCACGATGACCCGCGCCGACTTGGCCATGTCGCGCATCGCATGGTCGATCTCGGCCCGCATCTGCCCGGTCAGCGAGTTCATCTTGTCCGGCCGGTTCAGCGTCAAAACGCCCAAGCCCTCGGTGATTTCGACCTTGATTGTCTGATAGTCCATCGCGCCCTCATGTGCCTGTTCGGCGGCAGAGTGACGCAAGCGGAGGCGCAAGAAAAGAGGAACGGCGCGTTATTCTTCCAGAATTCGGCGCAACCGTTCCTGCTCTTGCGGGCTCAACTCGGTCTCCTGGCTGCCGGTGGCGGTGGCACGCTTGCGCAGGTACCCGATCCCGATCCCGCCGGCGAGCAGCAGCATCATCGGCCCCGCCGCCCAGAGCAGCCAGTTCGAGCCGCCGGTCGTCGGACGCAGCAGCACGTATTCGCCATAGCGCGCGACGATGAAATCAATCGCCTGGGCATCGCTGTCGCCCGCGACCAGCCGTTCACGCAGCAGCAACCGCAGGTCGCGCGCGAGATCGGCATTGCTTTCGTCGATGCTTTCGTTGCGACAGACAAGACAGCGCAATTCCTTGCTCAGCTCACGCGCCCGGCCTTCCAGCACCGGGTCATCGAGCACTTCGTCCGGCTGCACCGCAAAGACCGCCGATGCGCAGAACAGGAACACGAGGACAAGGCGCATGATCATTCCGCGGGCATCCCCTTGGCAGCGACCCGCCGCGCCCCCGCCGCCACACGAAAGCGCCGGTCCGACAGGCTCAGCGTGCCGCCAAGCGCCATCATCAGGCAACCCGCCCAGATCCAGTTGGTAAAGGGCTTGATATAGGTCCGCATGGTCCAGCCGCCATCCGCCTGCCGGTCGCCGAGCACCACATAGACATCGCGCATGAACCGGTAATCGATCGCCGCCTCGGTCGTGGGCATACGGGCCACCGGGTACTGGCGTTTTTCCGGCCGCAATTCGGCCAGAACCGCGCCGTTTCGCGCCAGCGACACGATGCCGGTGGTGCTCAGATAGTTCGGGCCGGTCGCATCAACCACGTCCTGCAAGGTCAGGACATAGGCGCCGACTTCGAAGGACTCGCCGATGGTGGCCACGCGGATATCCTCTTCCTCCCATGCGGTCAGCCCGGCGATCGCGAACATGGTGATGCCCAGCCCCGCATGGGCCATGGCCTTGCCCCAATCGGCCCTTGGCAGGCGGCGCAGGCGGCCCAGCCGGTCGCCCTTGCGCCCGGTGCGCGACCACAGGTCGACCAGCGCTCCAAACACCATCCATGACCCGAGGAACAGACCCACGGGCCCAAGCGCGCTGCGTCCTGATTGCATCGCCCAGACCAGCACCGCCAGCGCAACCGCCAACAGGAACACCCCCCGCAGCGGGCGCATGGCACGTCCCAATCGTCCGCGTTTCCATGGCAGCATCGCACCCACCGGCAGGATCAGCCCGAGCAGCACCATGAACGGCGTAAAGGCGAGGTTGAAGAACGGCGGGCCGACACTGAGTTTGCGATCAAAGAACATCTCGGCCACCATCGGCCACATGGTGCCGATGAAAACCACGAAACAGGACACCGCCAGGATCACGTTATTCGCCACCAGCGCGCTTTCCCGGCTGACGATCCCGAACACACCCTTGGCCTCGAGCGCCCCTGCCCGCATCGCGAACAAGGTCAGTGCGCCGCCGGTAAAGATCACCAGGATCATCAGGATGAAAACGCCCCGCTCGGGATCGTTTGCAAAGGCATGCACGCTGGTCAGCAGCCCCGAGCGCACGATGAACGTACCGATGAGCGAGAACCCGAAGGCGAGGATCGCCAGAAGGATCGTCCAGCTTTTCAGGCTCTCGCGTTTTTCCACCACGATCGCGGAATGCAGCAGCGCCGCCGCCAGCAGCCAGGGCATGAAAGACGCGTTTTCAACCGGATCCCAGAACCAGAACCCGCCCCAGCCCAGTTCGTAATAGGCCCACCACGACCCGAGCGCGATCCCGATGGTCAGGAAAATCCACGCGGCCAGGGTCCAGGGCCGCACCCAACGGCCCCAGGCCGCATCGACGCGCCCCTCGATCAGCGCCGCGACCGCAAAGGAAAACGCCATGCTCAGGCCGACATAGCCCAGGTAAAGGAACGGCGGATGTATGGCCAGGCCGGGATCCTGCAACAGCGGGTTCAGATCCTGCCCGTCAAAGGGCGGCACCGCAAGGCGCAGGAACGGGTTGGAAGTAAAGAGGATAAAGGCGAAAAACGCCACCGCAATTGCCGCCTGCACGCCAAGAACACGCGCCTTGAGGCTTGGCGGCAACCCCTTGCCGAACCATGACGCCATCGCGCCGAACAGCGTCACGATGAGCACCCAGAGCAGCATCGACCCTTCGTGGTTTCCCCAGGTCCCGCTGATCTTGTAAAGCATCGGTTTCGCCGAATGGCTGTTTTCGACGACGATCTTCAGGCTGAAATCCGAGGTCACAAAGGCCCAGGTCAGCGCGCCAAAGGAAAATGCCGTCAGGATGAATTGTACCGTGGCGGCGGGCTCGGCCATCGCCATCCACCCCGGCCAACGATTATGCGCCCCGACAAGGGGCACAACCATCTGCACGATGGCAACCATAAACGCGAGGATCAGGGCAAAGTGGCCAAGTTCTGTAATCATGCCTACGGGTATAGGCCGCTGCTGGCGGGGGGCCAATGCTTTTTGCCGCCCCGCCGGGATCACATTGTCGCAACCCTATCGACGGCGACGTGCCTTCCAGGCTTCCAGCGCCGGATTGTCTTCGGGGCTGAGTACCGCGATGCTCAGTTTGACATCCGGTCCCGGATCGGCGGCACCCGGGCTGTCTGCCCGCATCCGGTCGAGCCGGTCGATATTCTCCATTACCTGCGGCACCCGCGCCATCGTGGTTGCGACTTCGCGCTGAAACTGCTGTGCCTTCACCTGGTGCCGCGCCCCAAAGTAAAAGGACACGATCACCCCCAAAAGCCACCACAAGGGTTCGGGCACCAGGGCGATCCCCTGCATGCGCGCGGCAAACCAGAGCGGATCGACCATCGCGGTGACAAACAGTCCCAGCGTCCCAAGCGCCAGCGCCGGGCGCGGCAACCTGTTGAGCCCGTCCATGAACCGGTCGAACCAACCGGCGCGCGGCACCGCGAACTCGGCTCCGAATTGCTGCATGGCCTGCCCCTGTACCGAAACCGCCCGCTTGGCACCGGCTTCGGCATTCTCGGTAAACACCTCGGCGGTTTCACGGATCACGTTGCGTCCACCGCCAAACATCAGGCTCAGAAATCCCTGGATCAGCCCCATGCCGCCACCCTCCTCTGGAATTGCGCCGGTGTCATGTGAAACTTCGGAGACAGGAACTCTTCGGCGCGTTTGATCCAGCCTCCCTTGCCGCCCGCCTTTGAGCGGGCGTATTTCCGGCTCGCCACGCGTTTGTCGGCAATGCGGAAATAGTAATTGCGCCGCGCCACGCCATAAGCATCGCGCAGGGCCACCGCATCGGGCATGGCCGCATCCCGTGCCGCGGCCAGCGTCTGCGGTCCGATAGCGCCGTCAACCGACACCTCATAGCCCATGTCCCGCAGCATCCGTTGCAGGATCTTGACGGCGTTGCCGCCCGCGTTCACGTACATGTCAAACAGGCTGGACTGCAACGCCGTTGGCACTTCCGCAATCCGCGGGCGTTCGAAGTAATGCGTGATGAATATGTCCACCGCCTGTGCCCGGCTCAGCGCCTGCACATCGGCAACACCGACAATGCCATCCCCGTTCAGGTCAAGGCCCAGCCTGCGCATGGTATGGATGGTAACACCGTATTTGGTCGCACCGCCCGGATCATCCGGGTCATTCACATAGCCGCCTTCGCGAGCGACGATCTCTTCGGCAATCTGACGAACATTCTGCATGGGAGTCTCCCGAACCAATGCCGGAAAACCTCCACAAGAATGGTTAACGCGCGCCGATCATGGCGCGCGGGCGGTTAAAGCGCTTCCTGTCACATGCTGGTCCGCCAACGTGGCCCGGCCTCCGAAGTCTCACCCCTGCAGGTGCTGCCGGCTGGGTATGGCAAGACCCGAAACACACCGGGTCACACTGCGCTCAGCCTTCGCCCGGCTCCTGGTAGACACCTTGTGCCTTCAACGCGTCCACGACTTCCTTGGGCATATAGGTCTCGTCATGTTTCGCCAATATTTCAGTGGCTTCAAACACTCCGTTCACGTAACTTCCGGTGCCAACCATCCCCTGATTCTCGGCGAAAAGATCCGGCAGAACGCCCGAGAATGACACGGGTACCGAAGCCCCGCCATCGGTCACCGAAAAACGGATCACCTCGCCCTGCCCACGCTCAAGCGTGCCCTCCTCGACCAGCCCACCGATGCGAAACACTTCGTTCGGCGCGGGCGGCTCCTCCAGAACCTGGCTAGGCGCACGAAAGAAATTGATGCCATCGCGCATCCCGTAGCCGATCAGGGCGGTCGCCGCCATCAAGGACACCAGCGTCAAAACGATCACCTGCATACGGCGTTGCTTTTTCAGGTTTCTCATTTCGTGCCCTCCTATGCGCGCTTTCCGCGCCGAATGGTCGCGCGGCGCTCAGGGAAACAGCGGGGCCATCATCAGCCCGGTGGTTTCCTCTTCACCTAACATCAGGTTGGCGTTTTGCAACGCCTGCCCGCTGCTGCCCTTGGTCAGGTTGTCCAGCGCCGCGATCACGATGGACCGGCCCTCGATTCGGTCGGCAGCCACCCCGATATGCACAAAATTCGACCCGCGCACGTGATGTGTGCTGGGCGCTTCGCCAAAGGGCAGCAATTCGACAAAGGGCTCATCCGCATAGGCCGCTTCGAACGTGCGGTAGATCTGCTCTGCGTCGCCCTTGACATAGACGGTCGCCAGGATGCCCCGGTTCGCCGGAACCAGGTGCGGGGTGAACTGTACCTTGACCGGTCGCCCCGCCAACGCGCTGAATTCCTGGTCGAATTCGCCCAGGTGCCGATGTGTGCCGCCAATGGCATAGGCGTTGTAGCCCTCGCTCAGTTCGGCATGCAGCAGGTTTTCCTTGAGGCTCCGCCCCGCACCGGACACGGCGCATTTCAAATCGAGGATGATGTCGTCCAGATCGATCACACCCGACGAAATCAGCGGCCGCAAGGCAAATTGTCCGGTCGCGGCATTGCATCCGGTTCCCGCGACCAACCGCGCGCCGCGTATTTCGTCACGGTAAAACTCGCTCAGCCCATAGACCGCCTCGCCCTGCTGCGCCAGCGCCGCATGGGCATTGCCATACCATTTCCGGTAGTCCTCCGGATCCCGCAGCCGGAAATCCGCCGAGAGATCAACCACCCTGAGTTCCGCGGGAAGGTCGCGGATGACCTCCTGGCTGGTCTTGTGCGGCAGGGCACAGAAACACAGGTCAACGCCGGAAAAATCGATCTCGTCGATCTTGCACAGGGCCGGCAGGGCCATGTGGCGCAGATGGGGAAACACCTCGGCCATCTTCATGCCGGCCTTGCGCTCGCCCGACAGGGCGACGATGTCCATGTTGGGATGCCCGGCAATCAGCCGGATCAGTTCTGCACCGGTATAGCCACTGGCACCTAGGATCGCGATTTTATGGGTCATGTCAGGAATCGTTCTTTGATCATATGTAGGAAGAAGCAGCCCATGTCCGCGTCGACAGGGCTAACGGATGTATCCGGCCCGCGCCTTGATCAGGATCAGGCCGCCGCAAACGTGATCTGTCGTCGCAGGAATTGTGTCGCGCGGTCACTGACGCGGGCGGCATCCCCGGTGGTCAGATACCCCGCCGCGCCGCCACCCAGCATGTCAGGGTGCCGCACAAGGTAATCCGCAAGGCTCTCCGCCACCAGCGCGCCCTGGCTGAACACCTGCACATCGGGGCCAAGCGCATCCTGAAAGGTATCCTGCATCAACGGATAGTGGGTACAGCCCAGAATCGCCGCCTGCGGCTGTGGCATCTTGCGTTTCAGCGCATCTACATGGCTGCGCACCAGCGCCTCGGCCAGGATCATGTCGCCGTCTTCGATCGCGTCCACGACTCCGCCACAGGCCTGTGCCTCGACATCCACGCCGATGGCCCGAAACGCCAGCTCCCGCTGAAAGGCCCGGCTGGCAACGGTTGCCGGCGTGGCGAACAACGCCACATGTTTGACCGCCACCTCGCGCGGGGGCGAGTTGTCGCCCCATTGCCGCTCGGTCAGGGCTTCGATCAGCGGCACGAAAACCCCCAGCACGCGCTTGCCCCTGGGCAGTCCGCCCTCCTGCATCCGGCGCAGCGCGGCGGCGCTGGCGGTGTTGCAGGCGAGAATCACCAGGTCGCACCCGGCGTCCCACAGGCGGTGAACCGCCGTGGTCGTCAGGTTGTACACATCATCCGCATCACGCACCCCGTAGGGCGCGTGCGCACTGTCGCCGAGATACAGGAAATCCACCTCGGGCAGACGCTTTTGCGCCGCCGCGAGAACGGTCAGCCCGCCCAGCCCGGAATCGAAAATACCTACTGCCATTTTGCTCAAGCGCGATGCTTGTCCTCAAACTCACAGCCATAGTCATACGACTTCAATGGCGTTGGAGACAGCTCATACGTGGCTTTTCGCAGAAAATCCATCATCGCTTTCGAGTCTTTGGTCAGCGGCGCAAGAATGTCGCGCCCCAGCGGTTCTCCGATCACCACCTGTACCGGGCGATCCACGCGCTTGTGAAACTCCTTGATCAACAGCCCCATGCGCAGATTTGCATGCAGGTGGCTGGCGATCTGGAACAGCCGGCTGGTATGGCCATCGAAAAACACCGGAACAACCGTGGCGCCCGACTTGGCCACCATCCGCGCGGTAAAGCTGCGCCAGCCCGGATCCATCGGGTAAGAAAACGGTTTGACCCCGGTGCTGACCGTGCCGCCGGGGAAAATCCCGATCGCGCCGCCCTGCCCCAGATAGCCAAGCGCTTCCTTGCGGGTCGCGAGATTCTGGCGCACCGCCTCCCTGGTCTCGTCAAACGAGATCGGCAACACGATACGTTCAAGCTCGTCGGCCTTGCGGAAAATACGATGCGCCAGGATGCGAAAATCCGTGCGGGTGCGCGCCAGGATATGCCCCATCATCAACCCGTCGAGAATGCCGTAAGGATGATTGGCGATCAGGATCAACGGCCCGTCGGCGGGGATATTGGCCAGCGATCCCCCCACCACGTCCAGCGTGAGCCCGTAGCGTTCGATCATCACCGACCAGAAGTCGCGCCCCTGCGCGACCTCCTCTTCATATCCGCGAGCCCGCCTGATCAGCCCGATCCGCCCGGTGCTGTTCTCCATCAGGCGGATCATGGCGCGCCCCCCGCGCGAGGGGGCGGAGTGGGAATAGGAAATGTCGCGCACCAAATGCCGGCGTGATTTCATACGGGCCACCATCGTTGGGCACCCCCAGGTGCCTGTCCTGTCGGGCCGCGTATATCAGTTTTGTAACAGTTTTCCTATTCCGCGGCCTCGGACATTTTCGGCCCGCCGCTGCGGAATGCCGCCAGCAATTCCTCGCGCCGTTTCGCCGCCTTGGCTTCGTTCGCGATCTTGACCGGACCGAACCCACGAATGTCCAGCGGCAACCGCGCCAGCGCCACCGCGACATCCATCGTTTGCGGCGTCACCTTGGACAGGATGTCCGCCATGTCGCTTTCATATTGCCGGATCAGCGCCCGTTCCATTTTGCGTTCTTCGCTATATCCGAACACATCCAGCGGCGTGCCGCGCAGCATCTTGAGCCCGCGCAGCAACCTGAGCGGCGTCTGCATCCACGCGCCGAACTCGCGCTTTTTGGGGCGTCCATCCGAGCCCTTGCCCCCAAGCATCGGCGGGGCCAGGTGGAATGTCATCTTGAAATCGCCGTCAAACTCGGCTGCCGCCTTTTCCTGACTGCTCAGCAAGAGGCGCGCAACCTCGTATTCGTCCTTGTAGGACAACAGCTTGTGATAGCCTTTGGCAACCGCCTCCTTCAGCTCCGAATTCTCGATCCCGTCCAGCATCCTACGATAGCGCATGGCCAGCCGCTTGTTCTGGTACTGTGTCAGGTGATCGGCGCGATAGGCAATCGTTTCATCCAGCGTCTTGGGCAGTTCGATCACCTTGGGCTGCGACAATCCCGCGGCCTCTTCGGGATAAAGCACCGCCCAGCGACCGATTTCGAACGCCCGCAGGTTGCGCTCCACCGCGGCCCCGTTCAGCTGAATGGCACCGGTGATCGCCTCATAGCTCAGCGGGATCAGCCCGCGCTGCCAGGCACCGCCGAACACCATCATGTTGGAAAAGATCGAATCGCCCAGGGTGGCCCGCGCCAGATCCGACGCGTCAAAAAGATCGAGCCGCTCCTTGATCCGCGCCTGCAACGCCAGCTCCAGCCGGTCGAACGGCAATGCAAACTCGGTGTTGCGGGTGAAATCCCCGGTGATGATCTCGTGGCTGTTCACCACGGCCCCGGTCTGTCCGGTCTTGGTCAGGCCCAGCGTCTTGGACCCGGCACTGACCACGAGGTCGCCACCGATCAGCGCATGTGCCTCGCCGGTGGCAACCCGGATGGCGCTGATGTCTTCGGGCTTGTTGGCCAGCCGGCAATGGATGTGAACCGCGCCGCCCTTCTGGGCGAGGCCGGCCATTTCCATCATCCCGGCCCCCTTGCCATCGATCTGGGCCGCCTGCGCCAGCAGCGCCCCGATGGTCACAACCCCGGTCCCCCCGACGCCGGTGATCACCACGTTATGGGTGCCGTCGATTTCGGGCAGGTCCGGTTCCGGCAGGTCCGGCAGGGTCAGTTCGGTGGTGGCCTCTTTCTTGATCTTGGCCCCCTCCAGCGTCACGAACGACGGGCAGAACCCCTTGAGACAAGAGAAATCCTTGTTGCAGCTGGACTGGTCGATCGCCCGCTTGCGGCCCAGCTCGGTCTCGACCGGCACGATCGAAACACAGTTCGACTGGATACCGCAATCGCCACAGCCCTCGCAGATATCGGTATTGATGAACACCCGCTTGTCCGGGTCGGGGAATTGCCCCCGCTTGCGCCGACGGCGTTTTTCCGCGGCGCAGGTCTGGATATAGATGATGGCGCTGACACCCTCGATCTCGCGATATTCGCGCTGCACCGCGTCCATATCGGCCCGTTCGTGCCATTCCAGCCCCTTGGGAAAACCGTCGCGCGCCGGCTCTTCCTTTTCGTCATAGACCACGGCGACCCGTTCGATCCCGATGGCCTTGAGCTCACGCGCGATACGCGGCGCGTCCAGATCGCCCTCGTTGTCCTGGCCGCCGGTCATCGCCACCGCGTCGTTATACAGGATCTTGTAGGTGATGTTGGTCTTGGAGGCATGTGCGGCGCGGATCGCCTGGATGCCGGAGTGGTTATAGGTTCCGTCTCCGAGGTTCTGGAACACGTGCTTGGTCTTGGAAAACGGCGCTTCGCCGATCCAGTTGACCCCCTCGCCGCCCATATGGGTGAACCCGACGGTCGAACGGTCCATCCACTGCGCCATATAGTGACAGCCGATCCCGGCATAAGCCCGGCTGCCATCGGGCAGCTTGGTCGAGCTGTTATGCGGGCAGCCCGAACAGAAATACGGCAGGCGCGCGGCGATCTCTTCGGCGTTGTCATTGCGCCGCGCATCGCTCAGCGTTGCCATGCCGGCGCGAATGCCATCGGTTTCGCGCCCCTCTTCCATCAGGATCTCGCCCAGCTTCTCGGCGATCATGATCGGGTCCAGCGCGCCACGGGTCGGGAACAGCTCCAGGCGGCGTCCGTGCTCCCATGTGTCACCCTTGTGCCAGCCATAGACCCGGCGACCGCCACGGTCGTCAAAGATCGCTTCCTTGACCTGCACCTCGATCAGCTTGCGCTTTTCCTCGACCACCACGATCAATTCAAGGCCGTCGGCCCATTCATGAAAGCTGTCCATGTCGAGCGGAAAGGTCTGGCCGACCTTGTAGGTGGTGATCCCCAGGCGCTCGGCCTCGTTCTCGTCGATATTGAGCAGCGACATCGCATGCACCAGATCGAGCCAGTTCTTACCAGCCGCGACAAAACCGATCTTGGCTCCGGGCTTGCCCCAGACCCGCTTGTCGATGCGGTTGGCACGGGCAAAGGCCTCGGCGGCAAAGCGCTTGTAATCAATGACCCGCGCTTCCTGTGCGGTGGGCGTGTCGACCAGACGGATGTTCAGGCCGCCATCGGGCATGTCGAATTCGGGGGTGACAAGCTTCATACGCTCGGGGTCGCCGTCAACGATCGACGTGACCTCGATGGTGTCCTTCATGGTTTTCAGGCCGACCCAAAGCCCCGAGAACCGCGACAATGCATAGCCATAGATACCGTAGTCGAGAATTTCCTGAACGCCCGCCGGGCTGACCACCGGCATATAGGCATCGACCAGCGCCCATTCGCTCTGGTGCAGCACGGTGCTCGATTCACCCGTGTGATCGTCGCCCATCGCCATCAGCACGCCGCCATGCGGGCTGCTGCCGGCCATGTTGGCATGTTTCATCGGGTCACCGGAACGGTCGATGCCCGGCCCCTTGCCGTACCACAGGCCAAACACGCCGTCATATTTGCCATCGCCGCGCAGTTCCGCCTGTTGGCTGCCCCAGAGTGCGGTCGCCGCGAGATCTTCGTTCAGCCCCAGTTGAAAGGTCACGTCATGTTCGGCCAGCGGTTTCGCCGCACGCTGCATCTGCAGATCGACCGCCCCGAGCGGAGAGCCGCGATAACCGGTCACGAACCCCGCCGTGTTCAGACCCGCCGCCTTGTCACGCGCACTCTGCATCAGCATCAGCCGCACCAGGGCCTGCGTCCCGTTCAGCATGATCGGGCTCTTGCTCAGGTCGTAACGATCGTTCAACGAGATCTTTTGCGTGCTCATGTCGGCCTCCCCGCTATACATGATTGTGCTGGCTATCCCGATAATAGGTCATAATTCCTGACCTGTATAGCCCAAAAAGACGATTGCCGTGACGTTACGACTATTGCATGGAGGGCATACCGGCCTTTCTTATAGGGCAATGCAATGGATCAAAGGCTTCTCGAATGGATTGGGACAAGCTCAGAATTTTTCACGCCGTTGCCGATGCTGGCAGCCTGACACATGCGGGAGACCGGCTGAACCTCTCGCAATCGGCGGTCAGCCGGCAAATCCGCGCGCTTGAAGACAGCCTGGGTGCCACGCTGTTTCACCGCCACGCGCGGGGGCTGATCCTTACGGAACAGGGCGAATTGCTGTTTGATGCCACCAATTCCATGTCCAAACGGCTGGAAACCGCTGCCGCCCGCATCAAGGACAGCGAGGAAGAAGTCTTTGGAGAACTACGGGTCACCACGACATTCGGCTTTGGCCTGCTCTGGCTCGCGCCGCGCCTACCCAAGCTTTACGAACGCTACCCGGAGCTCAAGGTCGACCTGATCCTGGACGAGCGGGTTCTCGATCTGCCCATGCGCGAGGCCGATGTCGCCATCCGCATGAAAGAACCCAGCCAGGCCGACCTGATCCGCAAGCGCCTGATGTCGGTTCAGATGTTGTTGTATGCATCACGCGAATATCTCGACCAGAACGGCACGCCCACCAGCATCGAAGATATCGCCGACCACCGCCTGATCTGCCAGAACACCGACGCCGCGCAGGCCATGGCCGGCGCAACCCTGGTGCAATCTCTGATGACCCACAACCCGCACTCGACGCTGACGATCAACAACTATTTCGGCGTGCTGCAAGGTGTGCTGCACAATGTGGGCATCGGCGTGCTGCCCGACTATGTAACCCACGATTTTCCGCAACTGGTCCGGGTTCTACCCGAGATTGAGTCGGCGGATGTGCCCGTCTTTCTCGCCTATCCCGAGGAATTGCGCCAATCCCAGCGGATCGCGGCGTTTCGGGACTTTGTTCAGGAAGAAATCATCACCTACCGTAAACACCTGAGATCACTGGAAAAAGAGTAAGGCATGCAGAAATCGCATAGCGGCATTGCTCATGGTGCGGCAATATGGGCCTTGATCGAACAGAAATCGACGCCTAGTTGGACGCATGAAGCGATTGATGCCTAAAAGCTCATCACTTCATACCTCCCTGTTGGACTTTGGCCGAGCTTAGTGCTCGGCCTCTTTTTTTCCGCAACCCCGTCCCGTCATGGCAACACTGGCGCGCGGGCGGAACCGCTATTTGCCAATTCTGTTGAAATTTCAGCCAACTCGCGCCAATGAAGTGGATATTGATCGCCATTCTTCAAACGGGAGTTGTATCATGGGTCTTGTTTCGCGCATGTGCGCAATTGTGTTCGCCATCCTTGCATTCCAGACAATGGCAACCGACGCACATAGCCAGGCGCTCGCCTCGGTAGGCGGCACGTCCGGCAGCGAAGAGACCCCGGCGGCGCAACTTCCCGATCCCCTGACACAGGATGCCGTGCGCGAGATGGTCGCGCGGATGTCCGATGACCAGGTGCGCGACATGCTGCTGGACCGGCTCGATGCGGTCGCCGCCGCCGAGGCCGAGGCCAGCGCCCCCGCAAATACCGGTGTGTTTGCACGGCTCAACACGCTCTGGACGGCGTTCTATTCAAACCCGCTGGACGCGATCGTCAAGCTTCCCACGCTGTTCCAGAAACAGGGACAGGCCATATCGAGCTTCATGGCCAATTTCGGCGGTGCCAGCGGCGTGTTCAAGATGCTCGGCCTCACCGCAATTGCCCTGGCCATCGGCTTTGCCGTGGAATTCCTGGCCGAGCGCCTGACCAAACGCTGGCAACGCAGCATCCCGCAATCGGACACCGCGACCCTGTCGGAGTCGGTAAATTTCCTCTTCCGGCGGTTCATGCGCGAAATTTTCGGCCTGATCATCTTCTACTTTACCATCCGCATGGTCGGGCGCGCGCTGCTGGATGCACAACAGCTGAGCTTTGCCGCCCCGCTTGTGACCTACCTGGTCTGGTGGCCCCGGCTTGCCGCGGCTGTGTCGCGCCTGGTTCTCGCACCCCGGCAGCCCAAACTGCGCCTTGTCAGCCTTGACGACACCTGGGCGCGCTACCTGCATCGCCACCTCATCGGCCTGATCCTGCTGTCGGGATTCACCATCTTCGCGGTCAGCTTCAACATCAATGCCGGCCAGCCGCTGGCCGAAACGCGTCTGGGCTTCTGGCTCGATACCGCGGTCTATATCTATATCGTCATCATCGCCTGGACCGCGCGCGACGGTCTGGTCCAGCTGATGCGCGGTTCTGATCCGGACCGCACGGACTATGACGAAATGGTCGCGCGCAACTATCCCTATTACGTGATGGCCGTGGCCGCAGGCATGTGGGTGCTCGTCACCACGATGACCGGGCTTGGAAACATCGCGCTGCTGCTTCAGGGGGCGCATTACACCACGATGTTCTGGCTCATCCTTGCCCCGACGCTCGACATGCTGGTGCGGGGGCTGGTGCGCCACCTGGTGCCGCCGATGATCGGACAGGGCCCGATCGCCGAGAAAGCCTATCGCGCCACCAAGCGCAGCTATATCCGCATCGGTCGGGTGCTGATTGGCGGGCTGGTGCTCGTGCTGGTCGCCAACAGCTGGGATATGGACATCGCCGATTTCACCGCGCAACGCCAAGGCTTTGGCGCGCGGCTGGTCGAATTCCTGATGACGCTGGCGGTCGGTTACGTCGTCTTTGAGGTTGTCTCGCTGTGGATCAACCGCAAACTGGCCAAGGAACAGACCAGCGCCGGACCGGTCAGCGAAGACTCGGCAGGGGGCGAAGGCGGCGGTGCCGGCGGTTCGCGCCTGGCCACGGTGTTGCCGCTGTTGCGGCTGAGCGCGCAGATCGCCATTGCCGTCATCTTCACGCTGCTCGCGGTCGGATCGCTGGGCATCGACATCACCCCGCTGCTGGCCGGGGCCGGCATTCTTGGCCTCGCCATCGGTTTTGGTGCGCAAAAGCTGGTGACCGATATCGTCTCGGGCATCTTCTTCCTGATCGATGACGCCTTTCGCGTCGGGGAATATGTCGATGTCGGCGGCACCATGGGCTCGGTCGAGAAAATCTCGATCCGCTCGATGCAGCTGCGCCATCATCGCGGCAACGTGCACACCATCCCATATGGCAGCGTCGAGAAAGTCACCAATTTCAGCCGCGACTGGGTCATCATGAAACTCATGTTCACCGTGCCCTTCGACACCGACCCCAACAAGGTCAAGAAGATCTTCAAGAAGATCGGGGCCGAGATGATGCAGGACGAACTGTTCAAGGACGATTTCCTCGAGCCGTTCAAGAGCCAGGGCGTGCTGCAATTCGATGATGTCGGCATCGTCATGCGCGGCAAGTTCATGGCCAAGCCCGGCACGCAATTCACCATCCGCAAGGAAATCTACAATCGCGTGCGCAAGGAATTCGCCGAAAACGGCATCGAGTTTGCCCGCCGCGAAGTACGCGTTGCCATTCCGGGGCTGGATCACGACGACGACCTGAGCGACGCCGAGAAACAGGCCATCGCCGCCGGGGCCGGTGGCGTGGTGCAGGCCCAGATCGAGGATCAGAACGCCAAGAAGTGACCCCCGCGCCGGCTGGCGGTGCCATGGCCGACGCGCAAAGCAACGCCGCCCCGTTTCATCGCGGGGCGGCGTTTCACGTGACTGTCCCACCCCGGTATCGGCCCCGCAATCGCGACAAGTTGGGAACAGGGCTTTTCCCCGGACGCGGCTTGCACTAACAACGGCGCAATCACGCCACCCTGGGGAAAGACCGGATGCAAGAGCCTGCCATCACGCCTGAGCTGATCGAAAACCACGGGCTGAAACCCGACGAATACGCCGAGATCCTGCGCATTCTGAACCGCGAGCCCACCTTTACCGAGCTCGGCATCTTTTCGGCCATGTGGAATGAACATTGTTCCTACAAGTCGTCCAAGAAATGGCTGCGCACGCTTCCCACCTCGGGACCGCAGGTGATCTGTGGCCCCGGCGAGAATGCCGGCGTGGTCGATATCGGCGATGGCCAGGCGGTGGTGTTCAAGATGGAAAGCCACAACCACCCGTCCTATATCGAACCCTACCAGGGGGCCGCGACCGGTGTTGGCGGTATCCTGCGCGACGTGTTCACCATGGGCGCGCGCCCGATCGCGGCGATGAACTCGCTGAGCTTTGGCGCAACCGACCACCACAAGACCCGGCAGCTGGTCAATGGCGTGGTCGAAGGCATCGGCGGGTATGGCAATTGTTTCGGCGTTCCGACCGTGGGGGGAGAAGTGCGCTTTCACCCCGCCTATAACGGCAACTGCCTGGTGAATGCCTTTGCCGCCGGTCTCGCCGACAGCGACAAGATTTTCTATTCCGCCGCCAGCGGTGTCGGCCGCCCGGTTGTGTATCTCGGGGCCAAGACCGGCCGTGACGGGGTTGGCGGCGCGACGATGGCCAGCGCCGAGTTCGACGACACCATCGAGGAAAAGCGCCCCACCGTACAGGTCGGCGACCCGTTCACCGAAAAGCGGCTGATGGAGGCCACGCTCGAACTGATGCAGACCGGCGCGGTTGTCTCGATCCAGGACATGGGCGCGGCGGGGCTGACCTGTTCGGCGGTCGAGATGGGCGACAAGGGTGGCCTTGGTGTGCGGCTCAATCTGGACGCGGTGCCACAGCGTGAACCGAACATGACCGCCTATGAAATGATGCTGTCGGAATCGCAGGAACGGATGCTGATGGTGCTGAACCCCGAGCTCGAGGCCGAGGCCCGCGCCGTGTTCGAAAAGTGGGATCTCGATTTTGCCATCGTCGGTGAAACCATCGCCGAAGACCGGTTCATCATCGAACATCAGGGCAAGGTCATGGCCGATCTGCCGCTTGCGACGCTGTCGGGCTCTGCGCCGGAATATGATCGCCCCTGGGTTCCGACCCCCGCCGCCGAGTCCCTTGCCGATGTGCCCGGCATCGATCCGATCGACGGGTTGCGGGCGCTGATCTCTTCGCCCAACTATGCAGCCAAGCAATGGGTCTATGAACAATATGACACCATGGTCATGGCCGACACCGCCCGGACTCCCGGGCTGGGTTCCGGCATCGTGCGTGTGCATGGCAGCGACAAGGCGCTGGCCTTTACCAGCGACGTGACCCCGCGCTATGTGCGCGCCAACCCGGAAGAAGGCGGCAAACAGGCGGTTGCCGAGGCCTGGCGCAACCTGTGCGCGGTGGGTGCGCGCCCGCTCGCCACCACCGACAACCTGAATTTCGGCAACCCGGAAAAGCCCGAGATCATGGGCCAGTTCGTCGGCGCGCTCAAGGGCATCGGGGCGGCCTGTTTGGCGCTCGACATGCCGATCGTGTCAGGCAACGTGTCGCTCTATAACGAAACTGATGGTGCCGCGATCCTGCCCACCCCGACGATCGGGGCTGTCGGGCTGCTCGACCATACCGACGACATCATCGGCTGCGACGTGCGCGATGGGCATGTGGCGATCCTGATCGGGGAAACCGCCGGGCATCTGGGCCAGTCCGCCCTGCTCGCCGAAGTTTTCAACCGCGAGGAAGGGGACGCACCGGCGGTCGATCTGGAGGCGGAGAAACGCAACGGCGAATTCATCCGCGACAATCGCGAACTGGTCACCGCCTGTACCGATCTCTCGGATGGCGGGCTGGCGCTTGCGGCCTTTGAGCTCGCCGAACGCGCTTGTGTCGGTGTACAGCTTGACGACGCCTCGACCCAGTTCCTGTTTGGCGAGGATCAGGCGCGCTATCTCGTGGCCTGCAACTTCGACCAGGCCGAGGCGCTGATGATCGCCGCCGGGCAGGCCGGCGTCACCGTGGCATCCGTGGGCCGGTTTACCGGCGATACGGTGCAGATCGGGGCGGCATCCGCACCGCTGTCCGAGCTGGCACAAACCTATCGCAGCGCGTTTCACGACGCGCTCAGCTAAGGGATGACGCAGCAGCTTTACCTGCATATCGGCGATTGCAAGACCGGATCGACCACCTTGCAGACCATGTTGGCGGGGTCCGGTCTTGTGACGCCGGGCACCCGCCTGTTGATGCCGCGCCCGATGCAGCACGGGATGCTGGCCCGCTCGCTGACCACGCACAAGCATCTGCGGGACAAACGCTGGGGCAATATCGGGCGCACCCTTGCCGCGACCGACTGGGACGTGGCGGTGATCTCGACCGAGCTGTTCGAATTTTCTGCCCCCGACCGGGTCGCCGATGTGCTGCGCCAGCACATTCCCGACCATGCCGACAGCCTGCGCGTCGTCGCCTATGTGCGCCCCCATGCCGGGCGTTTCCTGTCGCAGTTTGCCGAGAACCTCAAGAACGGCCACACGATTGGCGACATGCAGGACTTTGCCTCCCGAATGGATCGCCTCGGGCGGCTCGACTATGTCTCGCGGCTGCAACGCTGGCGCGACGCGTTTGGCGACCGGCTGATCGTGCGCCCGTTCACCCGCAACCGTCTGGCCGGTGGCGATGTGCGGCACGACTTCCTGCGGCTGATCCTGGGCGATGGCGCTTACGAGCTTGGCGACACCACCGATGCCAACCCGTCTCTGTCCCTTGCCGATCTCGCCCTGATGCGCCTGCTGCAACGCCGCTTTGCCGAGCAGTTGGGCCCGGAACACCCCTCGGCCATTCCGTTCGGCAAACAATTCGGTCGGCTGCTGCACGCCGCACCGTCACAACGCCCGTTCGAAAAGCTCCGCCTGTCCCGCGCGCTCTGTGACTGGTTCCAGGCCCGCTATCGCGACGACGCCGAACAGATGGACGCCCGTTGGATCGGCGACCCCTGTTTCCTGCCAGCACTTCTGGCCGCCGGCGACGAGACCGTGGCCGACCCGCAGAGCCTGGAGGCAGAAGACCATTTTGCCCCCGAAACCCTGCGATTGATGACCTGTTGGGCCGAATTGATCCTGCGACAGATGCAGGACGATCCGGCAGGGTTTGCCAAGCGCCTGCGCCCCTAGCCCTTCGCCTTCCCATGGCGGCACCGGGCCATTGCGAACCGGTTGTGACCACGCAATCCCTTGCGCCCTGAGCGGCATCACCCTAAATCTAGACCGAACCAGCAGGAGCGACGCACCACATGGCAATGCAGGCCCATGAAATCGAAGAACTGATCCGCGCAAGCTTTCCCGATGCCAAGATCTCGATCACCGACCTGGCGGGTGACGGCAATCATTATGCCGCCGAAGTCATTGACGAGAGTTTTCGCGGCCAGAACCGGGTGCAGCAGCAACGCGCGGTCTATGCGGCCCTCAAGGGCAAGATGGACGGCTCAAGCGGGGAATTGCACGCGCTGGCATTGACCACCAAGGTCCCGGCGTAACCGAACGAACCGATTGCGACAGATCACCGATCTGCCGAACCACGGACAACCGAAATGCGCGCCCCTACGGGGCATGGCGCGAGACAAGGATAGCGAAATGAGCGACATCGCAACCCAAATCAAGGATACCGTCACCAGCAACGACGTAGTGCTCTTTATGAAAGGCACCAAGGAAATGCCGCAATGCGGGTTTTCCTCGCGCGTGGCGGGGGTGCTGAACTACATGGGCGTGCAATATGCCGATGTGAACGTGCTGGCGGATGAATCCATGCGCCAGGGGATCAAGGATTTCTCCGACTGGCCCACCGTGCCCCAGCTATACGTCAAGGGCGAATTTGTCGGCGGTTGTGACATCGTCACCGAGATGACCCTGTCCGGCGAGCTCGACACGCTGTTCCAGGACAAGGGCGTGACCTTTGACAAGGACGCGGCGGACAAGATCCGCGAAGCCAACGGCTGATTCCGGGGATCACGACAGAACGCCATCACCGCCCCGTTTCGGGGCGGTTTTGTTTTTCGGGCACCTGAAATTGTGCGGGTGGTCCGTCGCCTATGGTGTGATCGTCACGCAACCGCGCAAAACCGGAATTTCCTCGGCGGTGTGATCCGCGGCCATGTGCATGACAAAACCCTCGTCCCCCTTGGTATAGAGCCGGTAGCTGTCCTGCTCATCAAAAGCGACATAACGCACCCCGGACGCTGCGGGCAGCGCACGCATGGCAACCTGCTTGCCCTCGACATGCATGACCGCTAGCCCCGCCCCGTCCGGCGGATTGACAAAAGTAACCGGCAACAGGACGCCGCGTTCGCATTGATAGGTTCGGCTCGACACCTCGGGGCCATCTTGCGCCGTCGAGGCCAGCGGTGCGCAGAGCAGCGTCGCAAAAGCCAGATACGCTCTCATTTGCGCGCCTTTTCCTCGATTTCGCTTGCCAATGCCTCGGCCCGCGCGGCGAGTTCGGCCAGCGTGTCGGTCACCGCCTGCGGCACCACCGGAACTTCGACGCGCTCCGGTGCGGGTTTGGGCGCATCGCGCAAATGCTCAAGTTCGGCCTGCCGTTCGGCCAGGGCGGTTTCAAGCTGTTTCACCCGGTCTTCCGATGCCGCCGTCTTGTCCGCCAGCATCAGCCCCGCCATCAACAGCATCCGCGCCTCGGGCATCCGGCCGACCTGGTCGGCAAGAACCTGCGCCTCTTCGTCCAGCATCCCGGCGGCGGAGTGCAGAAAGCTTTCTTCGCCATCCTGGCAGGCAACGTTAAAGGGGCGGCCCCCGATGTGAATGGTAACTTCGGGCATTACACGTCCTCCGCAGGCGCCACGCCATTTGCTTCGCTCAACAGCGGTTTCAGCTTGGCCAGAACCACGCCGACCTCGGCCACCTCGGCCGCGCGCGCGGCGCGCAACGCCTCAAGCTCGGCCAGCATCGCCTTGTTGATCAGCCGCGGCTTGCCGACACCGTTTTCATTGGCCGTGCGCAGCGCCGCATTGCTGTTGCGCAATTGCTCGTTGGCTTCGCGCAGCCGCTGCAAATCCATGTCCAATTGCCCCATGGCCTGGTCATACTGGGCGATCTGGTCCTTCAACGCATCGATCTCGGCAGAACGGTCCAGATCGGCCCTGAGCGCGGCAACCTGGTCATCATGTTCCGCACGCAACGCCCGCAACCGGTCTTCCAGATGCGCGCTGGCGCGCCGTTCCTCTTCCAACGCGGCCGCAAGGTCCGGACCCGGAGCCGCATCGCTTGTCTGTCCCGCGATCTCGCTGACCCCGGCGTCGATCCGCGCCATCGCCAGAGTGATGCGGCTTTGCAATTCTTCGATCTGACTCATGACCCTCACCTTTCGTACGCTATTTCCGCACTCGTACGTTTTGTCCCTTGATCCTGTCCCGCGCCGCGAACCGTGCACCGGGCGAATCGAACCTGTTCCCCAATTCTTAGCAGCCAACCCGAGGGCAAGGCAATTTTCCTGACCTTTGCTTTCAAAGGCTTGCCCCCACGCATTGAAGCGCGGGCAATACCGCGCCGGTCAAGCGCTTGATCTTTGGGACGCGGCTGCTATTGAGCAGTCGAAGTTACCGCGAACACGATACTGACAGCCAAAGGAGCCGCCACGTGGATCTTACCGAATTGCGCAACGCCAACCCGGACCACTGGTCAAAAGCAACCGCCATCCGCGCCCTGACGCTCGATGCCGTCCACGCGGCGAATTCAGGACATTCCGGCATGCCGATGGGCATGGCCGATGTTGCAACCGTCCTGTTTGAAAAACATCTCAAATTCGATGCCACGGCGCCGGACTGGGCCGATCGCGACCGGTTCATCCTGTCTGCCGGTCACGGCTCGATGCTGCTCTATTCGCTGCTCTACCTAACTGGATCGAGCGAAATCACGCTGGATGAGATCAAGAACTTCCGCCAATGGGGCGCCAAGACCGCCGGCCACCCCGAGAATTTCCTGGCCAAGGGGATCGAAACCACCACCGGGCCGCTGGGTCAGGGCATCGCCAATTCCGTGGGCTTTGCCATCGCAGAAGAGGCGCAACGCGCGCGTTTCGGCAAGAAAGTGGTCGATCACCACACCTATGTCATTGCCGGTGATGGCTGTCTCATGGAGGGCATCAGCCACGAGGCCATCGGCCTTGCCGGGCGTCTGCAACTGGGCAAGCTGATCGTGCTCTGGGACAACAACAACATCACCATCGACGGCACGGTGGAACTCTCTGACAACACCAACCAGGTTGCGCGCTTCAAGGCGGCAGGCTGGCAGGTGATCGAGATTGACGGCCACGACCCCGCCGCCATCGACGAGGCCCTGACCGCGGCCAGGAAATCGCGCAAGCCGTCGATGATTGCCTGCAAGACCCATATCGCCCTGGGCCACGCAGCGCAGGACACGTCCAAGGGGCACGGCGCGCTGACCGACGCGGATCAGCTGAACGCCGCCAAGCAGGCCTATGGCTGGACCACCGGACCGTTTGTGGTGCCCGATGATGTCAAATCCGCATGGGAAGCCATCGGAAGCCGTGGCGCAGCCGAACGCGCGGCCTGGGAAACCCGTCTGGCAGAGCTCTCCGAACGCCGCCGTGATGAATTCACCCGCGCCTATGCCTTTGAAGCGCCCAAGCGCCTGTCGGCCACGATCCGCGCGCTCAAGAAACAGGCCAGCGAGGCCGCGCAAAAGGTCGCCACCCGCAAATCCAGCGAGATGGTGCTCGAAGTGGTGAACCCGGTGATGAAGGAAACCATCGGCGGCTCGGCCGACCTGACCGGTTCGAACAACACCAAGACCGGTGATCTGGGCGTGTTCTCGCCCGAGGATCGCAAAGGGCGCTATATCTATTACGGTATCCGCGAACACGGCATGGCGGCGGCGATGAACGGTATGGCGCTGCATGGCGGCATCCGCCCCTATGGCGGTACCTTCATGTGCTTTACCGACTATGCCCGCCCGTCGATGCGCCTGGCCGCGCTGATGAAAATCCCCAGCGTGTTCGTCATGACCCATGACAGCATCGGGCTGGGCGAAGACGGTCCGACCCACCAGCCGGTCGAACATCTTGCCATCAGCCGCGCCACCCCGAACACCTATGTGTTCCGCCCCGCCGACACGGTCGAAACCGCCGAGGCATGGGAAATTGCCCTGACCAGCAAGAACACGCCTTCGGTTCTCTCGCTGACCCGCCAGGGCCTGCCCACCGTGCGCACCGAACACAAGCAAAAGAACCTCTCGGCACAGGGCGCCTATGTTCTGGCCGAGGCCGAAGGCAAGCGCCAGGTGATCCTGATCGCCACCGGCTCGGAAGTCTCGGTAGCCATGAAGGCGCGTGACATGCTGCAAGCCGAGGGCATCGGTACGCGGGTGGTGTCGATGCCCTGCATGGAACTCTTTGCGGACCAGGACGAAGCCTATCGCAAGCGCGTGCTGCCTGCCGGACCGGTACGGGTCGGCATCGAAGCCGCGGTGCGCCAGGGCTGGGATCGCTGGTTGCTGGGCGAGCGTGGCCGCGAGACCAAGGCCGGTTTCATCGGCATGGACAGCTTTGGCGCGTCTGCCCCGGCCGAAGAGCTGTTCGAGAAATTCGGCATCACCGCCGAGGCCACCGTTGCCAAGGTCAAGGACCTTCTGGGCTGACCTCCGCCCGGCGTTGGTAAACGCGATGGCCGCTCTCGAAAACGGGAGCGGCCTTTTTCGTCACGCCGGTCTCAATGTGCCGAGGCGTCGCCCTTGCCCGACAAGCGCGCCAATACCGGCGAAACGATCCGCGTGGCAACAGGGATCAGGAGCAAGCCAAGCCCCAGCCCGAATATCCCGTCCATCGTCGCCGTCGCGCTCCACTCGACCGTACCGGTCCAGCCTTCGGACACCATATGCCCGGCGGCCACGGCCAGATCGTGAATGTGATGATAGAGCCAGGGAAAGCCCAGCACATCCAGCCCGTGCAGGATGATCGAACCGCCCACCCACAGCATCGCCGCCGTCCCGACAATCGACAGGACCTTCATCAGGACCGGCATCGCCTTGACCAGCCCCCGGCCAAAAGCCCGCCCCACGCCGGAACCGCCATGCTTGGCAAGGTACAACCCGACATCGTCCATTTTCACGATCACCGCCACCGCACCATAAACGGCAATAGTCACCCCGGCCCCGACCACCGCCAGCGTCGCCGCCTGCATCCAGACGTTCGGAGCCTCGATTGCCGCCAGCGCAATGGTCATGATCTCGGCTGAGAGGATGAAATCGGTCTTGATCGCTCCCTTGACCTTCTGCTCTTCCAGATGGCCCGGATCCTTGACCGACATATCCGCAGCCACATGTACGTCGCCATGCGGAAACAGCGCGTGGAATACCTTTTCGGCCCCTTCGAAACACAGATACGCGCCCCCGATCATCAAAAGCGGCGTGATCAGCCACGGCGCAAAATTGGCCAGCAGCATCGCCACCGGCAGCAAAAGCACCAGCTTGTTGAAGAACGAGCCGCGTGCGATCCGCCATATGATCGGCAATTCGCGTGCCGGTGCAAAGCCTTGCACGTATTTCGGCGTGACCGCCGCGTCATCGATGATCACCCCCGCGGTCTTGGCACCGGCCTTGCCTGCGGCCGCCACGACATCATCCACAGACGCGGCCGCAACCTTGGCGATTCCCGCAACATCATCCAGCAATGCCAGAAGCCCACTCATGCCCTGCCCCTCTTACCCTTTGGCCTTGCTCCGAACCTAACGCATTGATCCCGCAGGGCAAGCGTTAGCGCAACCGGACACAGTTTGCGCTAACACATTGCAAATGCGGCGTTTTCTCCCTTTTTCTGAATCGATTACGGGGCTATATGCCCCCCAAGGCACAAAATTGTGGAGCCACGAAGTATGACCATTAACGTCGGTATTAACGGATTTGGCCGGATTGGCCGCTGTACCCTGAGCCATATCGCGGCAAGCGGCCGCAATGACATCCGGGTCGTCAAGGCCAACGCAACGGGCCCGATCGAAACCGCTGCGCACCTGCTGCGATATGACAGCATCCACGGGCGCTATGCCCAGGATATCCGCGTGGGAGAACGCACGATGGACCTGGGCCAGGGCGAGATCGAGATGTTCTCGACCTATGATCCGCAAGAGCTCGACTGGTCCGGCTGTGACGTGGTTCTGGAATGCACCGGCAAGTTCAACGACGGGCACAAGGCCAAGGTTCACCTCGAGCGCGGCGCCAAATCGGTGCTGATCTCGGCCCCGGCGAAAAATGTGCAGAAAACCGTGGTGTTCGGCGTCAATGACGAGATGCTCGCCAAGGGCGACACGATGATCAGCAATGGCTCCTGCACCACCAACTGTCTGGCGCCGCTGGCCAAGGTGCTGGACGAAGCCATCGGCATCGAACATGGCATCATGACCACGATCCACTCTTATACCGGCGACCAGCCGACGCTGGATCGTCGTCACAATGATCTTTACCGTGCACGCGCCGCCGCGATGGCGATGATCCCGACCTCGACCGGTGCGGCCAAGGCCCTGGGCGAAGTTCTGCCGAACCTCAAGGGCCGTCTGGACGGTTCGGCGATCCGCGTGCCCACTCCGAATGTCTCGGCCGTCGACCTGACCTTCCGGGCCGGGCGTGACGTGACCGCCGAAGAGGTGAACGCCGCCGTCGCCGAGGCCGTCAAGGGCCCGATCGGCAAGGTGATGGCCTATGATCCCGAACCCAAGGTGTCGGTGGATTTCAACCACACCGAAGAAAGCAGCATCTTTGCGCCGGACCAGACCCGCGTGGTCGATGGCCGCATGGTGCGGGTTTTGGCCTGGTATGACAACGAATGGGGCTTTTCGGTGCGTATGGCGGATGTCGCCGCCGCAATGGGCCGCCTGAACCGCTGATTTCCGATCACTACGACCCCATTGAACACGTGCGCCCGGTCAGGCATAGCTGGCCGGGCGTTTTCAATTCTACCGAGGTCTTGATGTCCAATAGCCTCGCCCTGGTTCTGGGCATTGTGATCCTCGGCTCTGTCCTTGCCGATACGGTACTGTTCGATGCCGAGCATCTGGTGTTTCTGGGCAAGAAATTCCTTGCCTTTACCGAGTGGCTCGCTTTCTGGCGCTAACCCCCCGGCTCAGGCGGGCTGAAGCAGCCGGTCCAACAACGCCTCGCGCACATGCGGCGTCACGAATCTCGAGATATCCCCGCCCAGCCGCGCGATTTCCTTGACCAGTTTGCTGGCAATCGGCTGGTACTTGGCATCGGCCATCAGGAACACGGTTTCCACATCGTCGTTCAGCATCCGGTTCATGCCGACCATCTGGTATTCATACTCGAAATCCGCCACCGCGCGCAGCCCGCGCACGATGATCTGGGCCCCGACATCCTGTGCGCAGTTGATCAACAGGTTCTCAAACGGATGCACCACGATTTCGGTGCCGGTCTGCTCGCTCAGCTGGGCGCAGTCCGCGTTGATCATTGCCACTCGTTCTTCGAGCGAAAACAACGGCCCCTTGTCCCGGTTGATGGCAACACCAATCACCAGCCGGTCAACCATCGGACAAGCGCGCCGGATGATGTCGGCATGACCAAGCGTGATTGGATCAAACGTGCCGGGGTATAGTGCAACGCGCATATGGGGGTCTCTCCTGCCTTGTGCGACCTGCTGGGCAACCAACATCAGGACGCGAAAATTTGCAAGCAAGCTCTTGCCCGCAAACAATAATTCCTTACAAAAATTGAATTCTGCAAAACCGGGCCGACGGGGACGTCAATGCCCCATGATCATGCCTTCCAGCGCCTGTTTCTCCATCGACAGTTGCGACAGCTGAGCCTTGACCACATCGCCAAGAGTCACCAACCCGATCAGCTTGCCATCTGCCGCGACCACCGGCATGTGCCGAAAGCGACCCTCGGTCATCAATTCGAGCACCTTCTGCGCCGTTGCCTCGGCATTGCAGGTGACAAGCTTGGTCGTCATATAGGCGCTGACCGGCTGTTCCATACAGACACTGCCCACATGGGCCAGTTCGCGCACGATATCGCGCTCTGACAGGATCCCGACCGCCGTAGTGCCCCCATCATCCGAGACCACCAGCGATCCGATCCGGTTGTCGGCCAACACCTTTGCGGCTTCGGACACCTTGGCGGTGGACGCAACGGTCAGCACACCGGTGGTGGCCTTGGATTTCAGGATCTGCTGCACCAGCATTGACGAGACCTCCGCAACAAAATTTCAATACCAAAAGCCTTGCCGCAATATGAAGTCCTGTCAAGACTCCGCTCGCCGGTGCAACGCCGCGCGACGACAATTGGTCGCAATGCTGACACAGGCCGCGCCGGTCAGGTCAGCGCCTCAAGCCGTATCACCTCGTCCCGCAGCCCACTGGCCAGCGCCTCGGCAAAGCGGTTCAACCTCTGGCTGCGCTGGTCCGCCTGGTGACGCACCAGATAAAAGCTGCGGGTCAGGCTGATCTGCTGCTTCAGCACCTTGCACAGGGTCCGATGCGCTGGCAGCGAGAAATCATGCGCGATCCCAAGCCCAGCATGTTGGCAAAGCAGCTTGAGCTGCACCGGCACGGAATTTGACGCCAAGGGGACACGCCTGATGCCCAGCTTGTCGAGATAGTCCAGCTCGGCGTCGAAAATCATGTCCGGGATATACCCCACCATGCGCCGCCCGCGCAGATCCTCCAGGCTCTCAAGCGGTGGATGGTTGCGCAGATACCGGCGCGTCGCGACCAGGTGCAGCTTGTAGTCGGTGATCCTCTTGACCAGCAGCTGGCCCGCGGTGGGCGCGCTGACAGCAACCGCCATATCCGCCTCGCGACGCGACAGGTTGACCACACGGGGCAAGGCCACGATCTGGATGTCGAGATCTGGGTTGTCCCGCCCCAGCCGCGCACAGACCTGGGGCAACAGATAATTGGCGCAGCCATCCGGCGCACCGATGCGCATCTGCCCGGTCATCCCTTCGCTCTGGCCATCAAGCGTTTCGGTCGCGGCGCGCATCGCCTGCTCGGCCGCCTCGCCATGGGCCAGAAACCGTTCACCTGCCTCGCTCAGCGCATAGCCCTGTGGCGACTTGACAAACAACGGAACCCCAAAGGCCGACTCGAGCCGCGACACCCGGCGCCCAACCGTCGCAGGATCAATCTTGAGTACCCTTCCGGCCGCCGACAGGCTCTCATGTCGCGCAACGGCCAGGAATATCCGAACGTCATCCCAATGCGGGTCCATCGCCCCTCCTGCAATTTTGCAAAGCCTTTTTGAATTCTTGCCCCTGTTCAATACTTTTTTGCAAGCCTATGGTCTTGGCAAATTCACTCGAGGAGGACAATCGCGTGCAAGAGCTGACCCATTACATTAACGGCGCACACGTCAAGGGACAATCCGGACGGTTTGCCGATGTCATGAACCCTGCCACCGGCGAGGTGCAGGCCAAGGTGCCGCTTGCCAATGCAGACGAGCTGGCAAACGCGGTTCAGGCTGCCAAGGCCGCGCAGGTCGGATGGGCCGCGACCAACCCGCAACGGCGGGCGCGGGTTCTGATGAGGTTTGTCGACCTGCTGAACCGCGACATGAAAAAGCTGGCCGAAGCGCTGTCGCGCGAACATGGCAAGACCCTGCCGGATGCCGCCGGCGATGTTCAGCGCGGCCTTGAGGTCGTGGAATACTGCATCGGCGCGCCGCAGATGCTCAAGGGGGAATTCACCGATGCCGCCGGTCCCGGAATCGACATGTATTCCATGCGCCAAGCCCTTGGTGTGACAGCGGGAATCACGCCCTTCAACTTCCCCGCCATGATCCCGATGTGGATGTTCGCCCCGGCCATCGCCTGCGGCAACGCCTTTATCCTCAAACCGTCCGAACGCGATCCGTCAGTGCCGCTCATGCTGGCCGAACTGATGGAAGAGGCCGGCCTGCCCAAGGGTATCCTGCAGGTGGTCAATGGCGACAAGGAGGCCGTCGACGCGATCCTGTACCACCCCGAGATCCAATCCATCGGCTTTGTCGGCTCGACCCCGATTGCCGAATATATTTATGGAACCGGCTGTTCCCAGGGCAAGCGCGTACAATGTTTCGGCGGTGCCAAGAACCACATGATCGTGATGCCCGATGCCGACATGGATCAGGCCGCCGATGCGCTGGTGGGCGCGGGTTATGGGGCGGCGGGCGAACGCTGTATGGCAATCTCGGTTGCGGTTCCCGTCGGCGACCAGACCGCCGATCGCCTGATCGAAAAGCTGGTGCCGCGCATCGAAAACCTCAAGGTTGGCCCCTATACTGCCGGTGACGACGTCGATTACGGCCCGGTCGTGACCGCAGCGGCCAAGGCGAATATCGAACGTCTGGTGCAGACCGGCATAGATCAGGGCGCGAAACTGGTGGTCGATGGCCGGGGCTTTAAACTGCAAGGTTATGAAAGCGGCTATTTCGTCGGCCCGCATCTCTTTGACCACGCGACCCCGGATATGGACATCTACAAGACCGAGATCTTTGGCCCTGTCCTGACCACGGTGCGCGCGCAGACCTACGAAGAGGCGCTGAAGCTGGCGATGGATCACGAATATGGCAACGGTACCGCGATCTTTACCCGCGATGGCGACACCGCGCGTGACTTTGCCAACCGGGTGAATGTCGGCATGGTCGGGGTCAATGTCCCGATCCCGGTTCCGCTGGCCTACCACACCTTTGGCGGCTGGAAGAAATCCGTGTTCGGCGACCTCAACCAGCACGGCCCCGACGCGTTCAAATTCTACACCCGCACCAAGACCGTGACCTCGCGCTGGCCAAGCGGCATCAAGGATGGCGGCGAATTCTCCATCCCCGTGATGGAATAAGACCACGCGATACCAATACGAAAGGCGCCCAACCGGCGCCTTTCCTGTCCCTGCCACGCCGCGCTGGCGTCACCCTGGTTGCAAGGGGTTGGACGACGGCATCATCCCGGCGCTCCATTGCCTGGGCGACCGACCATAGAGGCGCTTGAATTCGCGGCTGAATTGCGACGCGCTGACATAGCCGACCTCGTGCGCCGCTTCGGCAACGGTCATGCCCGCCGCGATCTTCATCGCCGCATTGTTCAGCCGCATGGATTTGACGAACTGGATCGGCGACAGGGTTGTCGCCTCCTTGAACCTGCGATGAAAGGCGGCGCGGCTCATGCCGGCCCGGGCCGCCAAATCGTCGATCGAAACCGACTGGTCGAGATTGGACGACACATGCGCAATCGAGCGGGCAATGGCGTTGCCGGGGCCAAAGGCCCGCCGGGCAAACCCGCCCGCCTCGCCCTTGAGGATCGCGTAATACAGCTCACGCAGCCGTGCATCTCCCAAGACCGCGATATCGGTGGCAGAGTCCCCCAATTGCACCACCCGCAGCAGCGCATCGAGAAATCCATCATCCCACCGGGCCAGCCGGATCCCCCGCGCGCTGCCTTGCGTGGCCGCGACATGGCCCTGCACCGCCTCCATTGCAATGCTCAGCTCGCGCATCAGCGCCGGATCAAGCGCCACGTAAACCCCCAGAAGCGGCGTTTCGGGCGAGGCATCCGGCGTCCCTGCCTCAACCGGCAGCGACATGGGACAGCACAGGTACCGCGCGTTGTCATAGACATGGCGCTGCCCGTCCAGAACGGTTTCCTTGTTACCGCTGACAATGGCGATGACACACGGCTCGTAAACCGCCGGCGCGCATGGCACCGCCTCGGTTGCACGGAACAACCGAACTCCCTTGATCCCGGTCTCGACCAAGCCGTCCCTGGTCATGCGGCTCGCGATGATCTGCTTGATGATGGCCATGCCCATGCGGTCGGGATACGGCAACCACAATCCCGCAATCAACAGGGTTGATACGATCAGGCAAGTATTTGCGACGATCCCGCCTGTTTCCATCCCGCAGCAAGATTTATCTGCCCTTCCGACACAGCCGCAACAGCGCACCCATGGAAAGGATCACGCAGATGACAGACACCACTTTCGGCCCATTGGGCTGGACTCCGGAGCGGCTCGGTCCACTCGCGGGCAAGACCTTTGTCATCACCGGTGCAAATGCCGGCACAGGGTTTCAGGCGGCGCGCATCCTGCTGGCCCGCGACGCCACGGTCGTGATGCTCAACCGCAGCACCGAACGTTCCACCACGGCGATCGCCAAGCTCAGGGGCGAATTTGGCGAGCGGGCCGATATCCGATTTATCCGCACCGACCTGTCCGACCTCGTCAGCCTGCGCCGCGCCGCGCAACAGGTTCTGGACACGGTTCCGCATATCGACGCGCTGATCTGCAATGCCGCAATTGCACAGGTGCCGACCCGCAAGCTCACCCCGGACGGGTTCGAAAGCCAGCTGGGCACCAACCATTACGGCCATTTCCTGCTCTGCGGGATGCTCATTGACCGTATCGAAGCTTCGGCGGGCCGGATCGTCGTGGTGGCCAGCCTTGGCTACAAGATGGGCCTGCGCACCATCCGCTTTGACGACATGAACTGGAACAGCAGCTATGGTGCGAACACGGCCTACAGCCAGAGCAAGCTGGCGCAGATGATGTTTGCCTATGAGCTCCAGGACCGGCTCAGCGCAGCCAGTCGCAAGGTCGGGGTCTATGTCTGCCACCCCGGCTCCTCGCGCACGTCACTCATCACCACAAGCGGCGGCCTGCTGACCCGCATCGCCTGGTGGTTGATGGTCAAGACACCCATGGTGCAGACGGCCGAGCAAGGCGCCTATCCCGAACTCATGTGCGCAACCGAAAACGGGCTGGAACAGCGCGCGCTTTATGGCCCCACCGGCCGCATGGAATTTGTCGGTCCCGTCGGGCGCGGAACCCTCGAACCATACGCCCATGACAAGGCGGTCATGCGCCGTCTGTGGGATGTCTCCGAACAGGCAACCGGCTTTACCTGGTCCCTTTAGCGCGCTGGCCGCAACCTCATGCGGGTCACATCCGCAAAAAGAATGGCGCCGCGATCCTTCGGACCGGGCGCCACGCCAATCTGTGCTTGTCAGGTCACGTACACCAAGGCGGTCAACCCCGGACCCGACCCGCCATTCAGCGAAAATCAGGCCGCCTTTTTCTTGCGGCGCATCGCCACCAGGCCACCCATTCCGCCCAGCAACAGCAAACCCGTCGCCGGCAGCGGAACCGGCGAGATATCCGCCTGCTTCAGCGTGACCGTAGCCGTCGTGGTGATCGACGAACCCGGCAGGATGGCGCGACCGTCCTGGAAATCGATGGTCACGATACCGGTATGGCCAAAGGCGACATCCACCGGGACATCTTCCCAACGCAGCGCACCCGCCCCAATGAACCCGCCGATGACACCCACGACACCGGCGGTGCCACCGCTGCTGGCATCAATGGTCGGCGCTTCGAACGCCAGCGTCGCCGAGGCGGTGTAGTTCTCGTAGAAACCCGTGCCGTTGCCGGTAAAGGTCAGAAAGTCAAAGGTTTCCGAATCGCCCACATTGTTCAGCTCGAACGTGGTTCCGATCAATCCATCCGCGAGACTCTCGCTGATACAGTCCCCGGCCCCGGTACATCCCGAGAAAAAGCTGTCGACCGGCGTCAGGTTGACGGAAGACCCCGCCCCGATCGTAAAGGTCGATGCATGTACGGCACCAGCCGCCAGCATCATGGCACCTGCTGCGCAGCTTGCCAGAAACGTCGTCCTACTCATATGTTCAAGTCCCTGTTCCCAAATCTCGTTACCAACCGGACATGGAATATCCCGGCCTCACAAAATTGACATTATCATTAGACAAATACGCAATCAAGTTTTCGAATATATGTGGCGAGTGAATTGTTTCCGCACAATTCTGGGGAGAACCGCTTGTGGCGTGCGCGCCGCCCTAACATTCACGTGATCACCACACGCGCGTCACTTTCGACCTTTGCATCGCCCCGCACGGCATCTTAAATACCCTCAAAGCCATGATCACGAGGCGACGACATGACCAAGACCACCCTGACCAGGCGCTCCGTCGTACTGGGCGCGGCCACCACGCTGGCAACGCCCGCCCTGCTGCGCGCGCAATCGACCGACGCATTCCCTGACTCCGAACCCGCCATCCGCGACCGCGTTCCGGTGCGGCGCAACACTTCTTCGTTCCAGATGCAACGCTGGCAGGATCATTTCGACGCCCTGGGCAAAGGCTGCCTGCTCGCCGACATCACCAGCCGCGCGGTGCATTACTGGGGCCCGGATGGATCGACCTACCTGCTGTTCCCCTCTTCGGTGCCGATGTCCGAAGAACTTACCCGGCGCGGCTACTCCAGGATCGTCCGCAAGGCCGAGAATCCCCGCTGGACTCCCACCGCCAATATGCGCGAACGCGATCCCAGCCTGCCTGATTTCATGGAAGGCGGCCCCGGCAACCCGCTCGGCACGCGCGCGATGTACCTGGACTGGCCCGCGTACCTGGTGCACGGCACCCATGACACCCGCAAGATCGGGCGGCAGAGCTCGTCGGGTTGCATCGGCCTCTACAACGAACATGTCGAACAACTCTACCCGCTGGTCCAGATCGGAACACAGGTGCGCCTGCTCTGAACGGCGCCCAACCGACCAGCACCTTCATCTTTGGGAAAATACTCCGGGGGTGAACGGGAGAAATCCCCGATTTCTCCCGGAGGGGGCAGCGCCCCCTGCCTCTACCGCTTCCTGATCCAGAAACTCTGCGCCCGCCCCTCGCCAAGAAACGGGAGCGCGGCCACCGCATCCGGTCGTTCCTTCTGCAGGAAATACCCGGGCCACAGGATGTCATAGCCGCCGCCCTGCAACAGCGCGTGCAGCATGTATTGCTCGGCCCAGGACGGACAATCATAAAAGAACCGCTTGGGATATTCATAGGGCAGGAACACGTCATGCACGTGGATCACCACGCCCGATGCCAACGCCGGGATGATCCGGCAAAACAGATGCGCCACGTCGTTGTTCATCCGAACCTGGTGGCTGCTGTCGATGAACAGGATGTCACCATCGCCCAGATCGGCAAAGAGAGACGGGTCAAGGCTCTCGACCGTGGCTTGCTCGAACCGATCCACCACATCGGCAATATCCGCACGCGGCCACGGATCGACCGCGGTCAGGACCGTGTTCAAACCGGCATCAAGAATGGCCTGGCGGGTGATCCGGGTCGAGTTGCCACAGCCCACTTCGATCACCCGGCGCGGGCATGCCCGTCGAACCATGAGATACAGCGCCTGCGCATCCGGGCCGTCGAAATAGCCGTTGCCCGGAGCATATCCGGCCCGCTGCCCCCCGGCCATCAACTTTGCCAGCGCCTCCGCATGTTCACCATACTCCGAAGCCAGCGCGGCAATGTCGAACCCCTCCATTCCCGGCGACAAGGCATAGGCCGGCGCATCCAGGCCGCCGCGGGCCTCGAACGCGCGCAATCTTTCCTGTTCGGCGCGATGCGCCGCTCCATCCACTAGGCGAACGTCAAGATCATCCAGCAAGCTGTTGATCTTGCGTATCTTGCTTCCATTTCCCATGCTGCGCGCCCCGATTGCTGACCCAAGTATCCGAGTTTTGCCCGCTGACTTGCCCTGTTCCACGGGGCATCGCAACCCGGCCTGTCCGATTTTTCGCTTGGCAACAGCGCGGCCAGGCCGTTCACTGGGGCGAACATTTCGTCGGGAGGGCACCATGCAGCGGGAATTCACCATTGGCATCGAAGAGGAATACCTGCTGGTTGACCGCGACAGCCTCGACCTTGCCGAGGCTCCTCCGGCGCTGATGCAGGCCTGCCAGTCGGAACTGGACGACCAGGTCAGCCCGGAATTCCTGCAATGCCAGATCGAAGTGGGCACCCGTGTCTGCGCCTCGATCGCCGAGGCGCGCGAAGACCTCAAACGCCTGCGCTCCTGCGTGTCGCGCCACGCGGCCGAGTTCAACCTCGCCCCGATCGCGGTTTCCTGCCACCCGTTTGCCGACTGGAAGAACCAGCAACACACGGAAAAGGATCGCTACACCGCATTGGAGCGGGCGCTTGGCGGGGTCGCGCGGCGCATGTTGATCTGTGGCATGCATGTGCATGTGGGCATCGAGGAACCCGCCCTGCGCGCCGATCTGATGCCCCAGCTGAGTTACTTCCTGCCGCACCTGCTGGCGATGTCGTCCTCTTCTCCGTTCTGGCAGGGCCACGACACGCGGCTGGCCTCGTATCGGCTGACGATCTTTGACAACCTGCCCCGCACCGGACTGCCGCCGCATTTCGACAGCTGGCTGGAATACGAGCGCACCGCCGGCACGCTTATCGACCTGGGGATCATCGAAGACACCAGCAAGATCTGGTGGGACCTGCGCCCCTCGCACAAATTCCCGACGCTCGAAACCCGGATCATGGATGTGCAACCCCGCCTTGAACATACGCTTGCCCTGGCGGCGATGATCCAGGCATTGACCCGGATGCTGTGCCGCCTGCGCGAGCGCAATCAACGCTGGCGCACCTATGATCGCTTTCTGATCGACGAAAACCGCTGGCGGGCACAGCGCTATGGCACAAGCGAGGGGCTGATCGATTTCGGCGACCGCTCGATCAAGCCCTTTGACGCGCTGCTGGACGAGTTGATCGGCCTGCTCGCCGAGGATGCCGAAGCCCTGCAATCGCAAAAGGAGCTGGCGACCCTGCGCGGTATCGTGCGCGATGGCACCAGCGCCGCGCGCCAGCGCCGCGTTCATGCCGAAGCGGTTGAATCCGGCGCCTGTCCGCCTGGCCCGGCGGTGGTGAAACACCTGATCCAAGAGTTTCACGCCGACCTGTGACACCCCGCCCACCCACCGCGCCATGGGCCGCAAGGTTCGGATTGCACTGCGCGGCACTTATCCTGTATGAAGCAGGAATTAAACAAACGTTCAATTCGATGTGCTGGAGGAGACCTGCATGGATTTTGCAATGAGCGAGGAACAAACCGCCATTTTCGACATGGCGCATGCGTTCGGACAAGAGACGATTGCCCCCTTTGCCCGCCAGTGGGAATCCGAGGGCACGATCCCCAAGTCGCTCTGGCCGCAGATCGGCGAGCTGGGTTTTGGCGGGTTGTATGTGAGCGAAGAATCGGGCGGGTCGGGCCTCAGCCGGCTGGAGGCCACGCTGGTCTTTGAGGCGCTGAGCATGTCCTGTCCCTCGGTCGCCTCGTTCCTGTCCATCCACAACATGTGCGCCAAGATGCTCGACACCTTTGGCAGTGACGAGATGAAGGAACGGGTGATGCCCGGCGTGGTATCGCTCGATACGGTGCTGTCCTACTGCCTGACCGAGCCGGGATCGGGCAGCGATGCCGCCGCGCTCAAGACCCGCGCGGACAAGACCGACGGCGGCTATGTTCTGAATGGCACCAAGGCGTTCATCTCGGGCGGCAGCTATTCCGATGCCTATGTCTGCATGGTGCGCACCGGCGAGGCCGGCCCCAAGGGAATTTCGACCGTCTATGTCGAAGATGGCACGCCCGGCCTGTCCTTTGGCGGTCTGGAAGACAAGATGGGCTGGCGCAGCCAACCCACCGCACAGGTCCAGTTCGACGATTGCGCGATCCCCGCCAACAACCTGGTCGGCGAAGAAGGCAAGGGCTTCAAATACGCGATGATGGGCCTTGACGGCGGCCGGCTCAACATTTCCTCCTGCTCGCTCGGGGCAGCACAGGCGGCGCTGGACATGACCCTGACCTACATGTCCGAACGCAAGGCTTTTGGCAGTTCGATCGACCAGTTCCAGGGGCTGCAATTCCGCCTTGCCGACATGGAAATCGAATTGCAGGCCGCCCGCGTGTTCCTGCGCCAGGCGGCGTGGAAGCTCGACCAGGGCGCGCCCGATGCCTCAAAGCATTGCGCGATGGCCAAGAAATTCGTCACCGAAGCAGGCAGCAAGATCGTCGATCAATGCCTGCAACTGCATGGCGGCTATGGCTATCTCGCGGATTACGGCATCGAAAAGCTGGTGCGTGACCTGCGGGTCCACCAGATCCTCGAAGGCACCAACGAGATCATGCGCGTGATCGTCGCCCGGCACATGCTCGCGGCGCGGTAAGCCGGCGTGAACGACATCAATATTCGTGTCGAGGGCCGGGCGGGGAGAATCACCCTGACCCGGCCCAGGGCGCTGAACGCGCTCAGCCATGACATGTGCCGCGCGATCGACACCGCGCTGCACCTGTGGCGCGAAGAAGAACACGTGGCGCTGGTCATCATCGATGCAGAAGGCGACAAGGCGTTTTGCGCCGGGGGCGATATCGCCGAACTCTACGAAACCGGGATGCGCGGCGATTACGATTATGGCCAGTCCTTCTGGCGCGATGAATACCGGCTGAATGCGCTGCTCGCCACCTATGCCAAGCCGGTGGTCAGTTTCATGCAGGGGTTCACGATGGGCGGCGGCGTCGGCATCGGCTGTCATGGCAAGCATCGGGTGGTCGAGGAAAGCAGCCGGATTGCCATGCCCGAATGCGGCATCGGCCTGGTGCCGGACGTTGGGGGCAGCTATCTGCTCGCCCATGCGCCCGGTCATCTGGGCGTCTATCTGGGCACAACCGCCGCGCGGATGAATGCCGCCGATGCGATATATGCCGGCTTTGCCGATCACTTCATCCCGCGCGCGGAATGGGGCGACCTGATTGAAATGCTGCAAGCCAGCGGCGATGTCAGCCACCTGCGCAGCCATGCGCACACCCCGCCCATGTCGGCGCTACAGTCACGGCAGCCCGAGATCGACCGCCTGTTTGCCGCCCCGACCCTGTCCGAAATCCTCGACGGGCTTGCCAGCGATACCGGCGATTTCGCCCGGAACACACACGCGGAAATGCAACGCAACTCGGGGCTGGCGATGGCCTGCGCGCTGGAAATCATCCGGTATCTTCAGGCGGAATCCGCCGACATGTACCGGGCGCTGAGGATGGAATACCGATATACCCACCGCGCGATGCAACAGGGTGATTTCCTTGAAGGAATCCGCGCCGCGATCATTGACAAGGATCGCGATCCCAAGTGGAAATTCAGTGGCGAACCGGTTCCCCGCGCCGCCATAGACAGAATGCTCGCGCCGTTGGGGGCCGAGGGGCTCAAGTTTGAAAGATGAGGAGAACGCCATGAAAATCGGATTTATCGGGCTGGGCAACATGGGCGCGCCAATGGCCGCCAACCTGGCCAAAGCCGGTCACGAGGTGGTCGGGTTCGACATGGCCGATGTCGCGGTCGACGGGGTGAACGTGGCGGCGTCGGCGCGTGACTGCGCATCCGGCGCCGATGTGGTCATCACCATGTTGCCTAATGGCGACATCCTGCGCGCGGTCGCTGGCGACATCATCCCCGCGATGACCAGGGGCGCGGCGCTGGTGGATTGCTCGACCGTGGATGTGGACAGCGCCCGCGCGGTTGCCACGGATGCCGAGGCCGCGGGCCTGCTGGCGGTGGATGCGCCCGTATCCGGCGGTATCGGCGGTGCTTCGGCGGGCACCCTGACTTTCATGGCCGGCGGCAGCAAAGCCGCCTTTGACACGGCCGCGCCGCTGTTTGACATCATGGGTCAGAAAGCGGTGCATTGCGGAGATGCCGGGGCCGGACAGGCCGCGAAAATCTGCAACAACATGATCCTTGGCGTCACGATGATCGCGACCTGCGAAGCCTTTGCGCTCGCCGACAAGCTGGGCCTTGACCGGCAAAAGATGTTCGACGTGGTCAGCACCTCGTCGGGCTATAGCTGGACGATGAACGCCTATTGCCCCGCCCCCGGTGTCGGCCCGCAAAGCCCCGCCGACAATGATTATCAACCCGGGTTTGCCGCCGATCTCATGCTCAAGGACCTGCGCCTGAGCCAGCAGGCCGCCGAAAGCGCGGATGCCGACACCCCGATGGGCCAGCTCGCACAGGCGCTCTATGCGCAATTCGTCGAAAACGAGGATGGCAAGGGCCGCGATTTCAGCGCCATGCTGCCGCGTTTTGAAAAGCGGGGGCGCGCGGACTGACCCCGCGCCCCGACCGGCCTATTGCGCGTTCGGGAAAAACAGCTGTTGTCCGTCAAGCTGGTAGCCGGCGATGGCGGACTGGCCCTCCTCTCCGGTCAGCCAATCGATAAAGCTCTGCCCCTCGGCGGATTTGACATGCGGGTGCTGCTCGGGATTCACGAGGATCACACCGTATTGGTTAAAGAGCCGGGGGTCGCCTTCGACAAGGATTTTCATTCCTTCCTTGTTGCCAAAGGCGATCCAGGTCGCCCGGTCGCTGAGCACATAGGCGTCCATCCCGGCGGCGGCGTTCAGGGTTGCCCCCATGCCCGACCCGGTCTCGCGATACCACGCGCCGGAATGCGTGGCGACATCGACCTCCGCCGCGCCCCAGTGGCGCAGCTCCGCCTTGTGCGTGCCGCTGTCATCCCCGCGCGAGGCAAACGCGGCCTCGGTCTCCGCGATCTGCCTGAGTGCCGCGACGATATCCTTGCCGCCGGCGATCCCCGCCGGGTCCTCCTCCGGGCCGATCAGCACAAAATCGTTATACATCACGTCCTTGCGTTCAACGCCCCAGCCATCGGCCACGAATTTCTCTTCCGCCGGCTTGGCATGCACCAGCAACACGTCGCCATCGCCATTCATCGCGTTCTTGATCGCCTGCCCGGTTCCAACCGCAACGACACGCACTTCGATCCCGGTCTTGTCCCTGAATGTCGGCAGGATCGCATCAAGCAGGCCCGAATTCTGGGTCGAGGTCGTGGATTGCACCACGATGAATCCGTCATCCGCAAGCGCCGCAGACCCGGTGGTCAGCGCCAGCCCCAAGGCCAGGCCTCGGACAAATTTTCCGAACATAATCAAACTCTCCATCAGTGTTTTGGATTACAAGACCAGCGCCCCCGCCAGAAAGCGTCGCGCGGCCTGGCTTTGCGGGGCGTCAAAGAAATCACGCGCAAGGGCGTGTTCGGCAACCTGCCCCGCCTGCATGAGCACGATGTCATGCCCGATGCGCCGGGCCTGGCCGATGTCATGGGTGACCATCACGATCCGGGTGCCGCGCCGCGCCGCCATCAGGACCATCGCTTCGATATGCTGGGTCGCGGTCGGGTCGAGCGCGCTGGTGGGTTCGTCAAGGAACAGGATGTCCGGCACGCGCGCCAGCGCCCGCAATATGGCCAGCCGCTGTGCCTCGCCCCCGGACAGGCTGCGCGCGGGCTGCCGCGCCTTGCCCGCAAGCCCGCCCTCGCCAAGCAGGGTTGCAATCCGTGCCTTGCGATCCGGGCGTGACATTTTCTGCCGTTTCAACACAAAATCAAGATTTGCCGCGACCGACCGGCGCAGCAGCACCGGTTTCTGGAACACCATTGCCTGTCGCGCACGCGCCGCAGCGTTCAACGGTGTGCCCCCCTGCCGCACCATCCCGCGATCCGGCGTGATCAGCCCGTGCAGGCAGCGCAGCAACAGGCTCTTGCCGGCGCCGTTGGGGCCCAGGATCACTGTCGGCCCCGGACCATCCAGCGCCAGGTGCGCGACATCCAGCAAGGTGCCGCCATTGCGCCCGATCCGCAGTCCGGACGCCTCGATCAATGGCTGGCCAAAGGCTTCGTCGGCTAACAGGTCACGCATGGCGCATCTCGCCCTGCCCTTCGCGCATCGCCAGCAGGCTGACCAGCCCGGTAACGGTGACCGCGATCCCGATCAGGATGGCACCAAGCGCCAGCGCCAGCGCGAGATTGCCCTTGGAGGTCTCAAGCGCGATGGTCGTGGTCATCACCCGCGTCACGTGATTGATGTTGCCACCCACCATGATGACCGCCCCAACCTCGGCGATCGCCCGCCCGAAACCCGCCAACAACGCAGTCAGCAACGCAACCCGGCCATCCCAGACCAGGGTCGGCACAGAGGCCAGCCGCGACACGCCTAGGCTGCGCAACTGTTCGGCATATTCCGCGTCGAGCATTTCCACGGTCTGTCGCGTCAGCGCCGCGATGATCGGTGTCACCAGCACAACCTGCGCAATGATCATCGCGGTCGGCGTATAGAGCAATTGCAACACCCCGAGCGGCCCCGAGCGCGACAGCATCAGGTAGACCAGCAGGCCCACGACCACCGGTGGCAAACCCATCAGCGCGTTCAGCAACACCACCGCCAGCCGCCGGCCCGGAAACCGACCCACCGCAAGCGCCGCCCCCAGGGGCATCCCGATCGCCGCCGCGATCAGCACCGCCAGCACCGACACCTTGAGCGACAACAGCACAATCGCCCACAGCTCCGAATCCCCGGCCAGAATCAGGCCGATAGCGGATATGAATTCTTGCGAAAAATCCTGCATTTTATCCGTGAGTGTGGCTGTTCGCGTATATTATGCAAATCTTGTCACAATCGACGCCGATAAAGCAAATCAATATCCCACATCGCGCGCGAGATCGTTGCCGGCAGTGCCGGCAACATGGATTGGGTCATGTTGATTGAACCGAGTCAGGTGCCGCGCATCACCGCGGCAAACCGATGTTATTCCGCCGCCTGTGCCGCCGCGTTGGCCGCATCAATTTCCGCGGCCTTCTTTTCAACCTGCTCGACGATATGGTCGATCATCGCATCATTGCCCATCTTGTGGCTCTGCTTGCCCGCGAGATAGACCATGCCGCTGCCTGCCCCGCCGCCGGTGAAACCGACATCGGTCATCAGCGCCTCGCCGGGGCCATTTACAACGCAGCCGATGATCGACAGGCTCATCGGGGTCTTGATATGCTCCAGCCGTTTTTCAAGTATTTCGACGGTCTTGATCACGTCAAAGCCCTGCCGCGCACAGCTTGGACAACTGATGATGTTCACACCGCGATGCCGCAGGCCCAGGGATTTTAGGATCTCGTAACCGACCTTGACCTCTTCCACCGGGTCCGCGCTCAGGCTGACGCGGATGGTATCGCCGATGCCCATCCACAACAGGTTGCCCAGGCCGATCGCCGATTTGATCGTGCCGCTGACAAAGCCGCCCGCCTCGGTAATGCCCAGGTGAATGGGTGCGTCGGTCGCCTCGGCAAGCTGCTGGTAGGCCGCCGCTGCCATGAACACATCGGATGCCTTGACGCTGATCTTGAACTCGTGGAAATCATTGTCCTGCAGGATGCGGATATGTTCGAGCCCGCTCTCGACCATGGCATCCGGACAGGGTTCCCCGTATTTCTCGAGCAGGTGTTTCTCAAGACTGCCCGCGTTCACCCCGATCCGGATCGAACAGCCATGATCGCGTGCCGCGCCGATCACTTCGCGCACCCGCTCGGGCGAGCCGATATTGCCCGGATTGATCCGCAGACAGGCGGCACCGGCCTCGGCGGCCTCGATGCCACGGCGATAATGGAAATGGATATCCGCGACGATCGGCACCGGGCTTTCGGCAACGATCTCTTTCAGCGCGCGCGACGATGCCTCGTCCGGCACCGAAACACGCACGATATCGGCCCCCGCCTCGGCTGCGGCCTGCACCTGTGCCACAGTCGCCGCGACATCGGTGGTCAGCGTATTGGTCATGGTCTGAACGGAAATCGGCGCATCCCCGCCCACCGGGACGTTGCCCACCATGATCCGGCGGGACTCGCGGCGATAGATATTGCGCCAGGGGCGAACGGGATTGAGCGACATGACGACGGTCCGTGTTCCGTTTGGATTACCGGCCCTAGATAGTTCGCCCGCGCGGCAACGGCAATGGCCGGATCAGGGTTGTGCCGGTTCGGTCTGGGCTTGCGCGACCATTCGCGCCAGGTCGCGATCCTGTTCCAGGTCGGCAACCTGAAAGCGATCCTGTACCGCCTCGACCGACAGGGGCAGATTCGACGTGACCCGTCCGCGCTCGCCGACCGGGCCGAAATGCTGGTTCTGGTAGGCGAAATAGATCGCGCCGGATTCGCCCGCCCGCAGGGTCGGCGGCTCTTCGGTCAGCGGCACGTCATAGCTCTGGCCACCTTCCATGATGCCTTCAAAGATCACCGAGCCATCCGCCGCGGTCACCCGAACCCATGACGGTCGTACGGCAACCATCTGCAACTGGGGTGCCACGTCTTCGACCACCTGCGGCACCGCCGTGCCTTCGGGGCGCGGCCCGTCCAGGCGCGGATCGTAGGACTGGACATGCGCGGCCACCTGCACATCGGGCAGGTCCGGCTGGCTGAAGGTTCCGACATTGCGCGGATCAAGCGTGGAAATCGGCGCATCCCTCGCGACCAGAACCGGCACGTCCAGCGCCTGTGGCCGGTAGAGCCGGTCCAGCGCCTCGGCGCGGCGTTCCTCGGCCCCGTCATCGGTGTCCTGCATCGCGCCCCTGAGCGGATCGAGATCCGAGAGGACAACCGGGGCCTGCTCAACCGGGGCAAGCTGTACCTGCTGCACCTGCTTGAGCACGCTCCAGCCGCCATAGCCGATACCGCCGATCAGCGCCAGCAGCACCAGCATCGATCCGACGGCGCGCGGCTCGATATGGCTGAAAATGCTCTCGCGCAGCGGGATGAACGGCGCGCCCGGCGACATGAAGGGATCGCTCAGGCTGTCGCGCCCGGCATTCCCGCCACCGTTCTGCTGTTTCTTGACCGTCGAGGCCGCCGCCGACATGCCATGGGCGACGGTAAAGCCGCTCTCCCGGCAAAAGGCCGCAAAGGATTCGTCGGGATCCATGTTGAGATAGCGCGCGTATGAGCGCACGTAGCCCGCAATGAAGCCCGGCGTGTCAAAGGCAGAGGGGTCCGAGTTTTCAATCGCGGCGACATAAGAAGCCTTGATGCGCAGCTCGCGCTGAACATCCAGCAATGATTTGCCCATGGTCGCGCGTTCGCCGCGCATGGTGTCGCCAAGACGCAACTCAAAATCGTCAAACCCCTTGGGCTTCACGACGTCTTCTTCTACGACCTCTGATGTGCGCGGTTGCTTGCGCCCGATCATGCCTGCCCCATACCGACTGCTGCGTCCCGTGTCAGCGATTTGAGTCGTCCCATCGACTCGTTCACGCTCTTCTTTAGATTATGCTAACACAGCACAAGCAATTTGCACACAGGCTTGATTTCAGGCGGACAGTTCGGCGCGATTCAGCGCACAATGCGACCAAAGAGCGTCCATTGCCGCAACAAGCCGGTCCATTTCCTTGGGCCCATGCACCGGCGACGGCGTAAAGCGCAGCCGCTCGGTGCCACGCGGCACCGTCGGGAAATTGATCGGCTGAACGTAGATGCCGTAATCCTCAAGCAGCATGTCGCTCAGCTTCTTGGTGTGCACCGGGTTGCCAACGATGACCGGCACGATATGGCTGCCGTGATCAATGATCGGCAATCCCATCGCCTTGAGCCGGGTTTTCAGGATCCGCGCCTGGGTCTGGTGGGTCTCGCGCAGCTCATGGGCCTTTTTCAGATAGGCCACGGACGCCGCCGCACCGGCCGCGACAGCAGGCGGCAAAGAGGTGGTAAAGATGAATCCCGGCGCATAGGAACGGATCGCGTCGCACATCTTGTAGCTGGCGGCGATATAGCCCCCCATCACGCCATAGGCCTTGGCCAGCGTGCCGTTGATGATGTCCAGCCGATGCATCAGCCGGTCACGCTCGGCAACACCTGCACCGCGCGGGCCATACATGCCCACCGCATGCACCTCGTCGATATAGGTGAGCGCGTTGAATTCGTCGGCAAGGTCGCAGATCGCCTCGATCGGGCCGAAATCGCCATCCATCGAATAGATCGATTCAAAGGCGATCACCTTGGGCGCGTCCGGATCGTCCGCCTCGAGCAGTTCACGCAGATGCGCAACGTCGTTGTGGCGGAAAATGCGCTTGGCCCCGCCATTGCGGCGCACCCCTTCGATCATCGAAGCATGGTTCAGCTCATCCGAATAGATGATCAGGCCGGGAAACAGCTTGGGCAGCGTGCTCAGCGTCGCGTCATTGGCAATATAGGCACTGGTGAACAGCAGCGCGCTTTCCTTGCCATGCAGATCCGCCAATTCGGCCTCGAGCCGCTTGTGAAAAACCGTCGTGCCCGAGATGTTGCGCGTGCCGCCCGACCCTGCGCCGGCATCGTCAATGGCAGCCTTCATCGCATCCAGAACCACCGGGTTCTGCCCCATGCCAAGATAGTCATTGCCGCACCAGACACTGATATCGGCCTCGGTGCCGTCCGGTCGGGTCCACACCGCCTGCGGAAAATGCCCCTTGCGGCGCTCGATGTCGATGAACGTGCGATAACGGCCTTCTTCGTGCAGACGCGCGATCGCGGTGTCGAGTTTTGCGGTATAGTCCACCCGCTCCTCCATATCTTGTCCTGCCGGTACCGGCGACAGTTTTGGCATACGGCAACGCCGCATTCTCGTTCTGGAATGATTATAGTTTGTGCCGCGCATGATCAACTCTTAACGGCGGGCGTCATGTCGCAGCCCTGATCTGGATCAAGAACAGCCGATTTCGCCCTTGGGGTCCGGAATACCCGACTTGCCGGAATCGCGGGAAATGGCGATCTTGGGTGCATAGGTTAAAGCAACAATTTCAACCCCTTGGTTTCCTGTTTGGTAACTTGTTCCACGGTTAGATATTTCGAAGTTCGGTAATCAGTATTGCGTTTTGCCCTTCCCCGTCGGCGTCGTGTTCTTGTGATGTGTTGGTAATGTTAAGCGGTAACGCAGCCCCGCCCCTGCGGGTACGAGACGAGGATAAGGCAGCAATCGGCACCCGGCGCATCGCCGCGGGGCCGGTTGCTGCCGATTAGGCGGCCACGCGGCACGCCCGATCCGTGACGAAACACCCTGCGGTCATCCGGGGACATCGCCGCCCAGGCCAAGCCGAGGCGGCGTCCTGCACGGGAGTTCCTGATGCCTGGACATCTCAACATGACCGCAACGCTATTGCTCATGGCGCTCACCGCAACCGGATACGCGATTGCGACCCTCGGCATGAAGCTGGCCTCCGACCAGGTGAACGCCTTTGCCGTCGCCCTGATGGCGGCGGGGCTGGCCGGGGCGGCCCTGGCAGAAATCATCCTGCTGCGACAAGCCAGCCTGCCGGTCATCTACCTAGGTATCGTCGCGGTCGAATCGCTGCTCGTTCTGTCGGTCGCGGCGATGATCGGCGACCGGTTGACGCCGGTGCAATTATCGGGCGGTGCGCTTGTGCTTCTGGGAATGATCCTGGTGTCGCACTGACCGCTGGACATGGCAGGTCGCGCTGATACGGTCGGGCCGACTCGTATCAACCGGAGCCGTACATGTCCCTGACCGACGTTCTCACCCGCATCGACACCGATCTGTCCTCGGCCACCGACCGGCTGATGGACCTGCTGCGCATTCCGTCGATCTCGACCGATCCGGCCTATGACGCCGATTGCGACCGCGCGGCGGATTGGCTGGTGGCGGATCTCAACAGCCTGGGAATCGCCACCGAGAAACGCCAGACGCCGGGCCACCCCATGGTCGTCGGCCATGTCGATGGCGACGGGCCGCACCTGTTGTTCTACGGCCATTACGATGTTCAGCCCGTCGATCCGCTCGCGCTCTGGTCGCACGATCCCTTTGCCCCCGACATTCACGACACAGCGGCGGGCAAGGTGATCCGCGGCCGTGGCAGCTCGGATGACAAGGGCCAGCTCATGACCTTTGTCGAAGCCTGTCGCGCCTGGAAGGCGGTGCACGGCACCCTGCCCTGCAAGATGACCTTCTTTCTCGAAGGCGAAGAGGAAAGCGGTTCGCCCAGCCTCGTGCCCTTCATGCAAGACCACGCGGACGAGCTGAAGGCCGATATCGCGCTGATCTGCGACACGTCGATGGTGTCACCGGGCGTGCCCTCGATCGCCGGGCAATTGCGCGGCATGCTCAAGGATGAATTCACCCTTCACGGCCCCAGCCGCGATCTGCATTCCGGCCATTACGGCGGGCCGGGCCTGAACCCGTTGCGGGAAATCTCGCGGATCATCGCATCGTTTCATGACCCGGAAAGCGGCGCGGTGGCGGTCGAGGGCTTTTACGAGGGCGTGCCAGAGGTTTCCGACGACATGCTGCGCCAATGGCAAAACAGCGGGTTTGACGAAGCGGCCTATCTGAACGGCGTCGGCTACAGCCAGGCGCATGGAGAACAGGGCTATTCCACGCTGGAACAGCAATGGTCGCGCCCGACGCTCGAGATCAACGGCCTGTGGGGCGGGTATCAGGGGGCGGGAACCAAGACCGTCATTCCCGCCGAGGCGCATTGCAAGCTGACCTGCCGCCTGGTCGGCGACATGGACCCCGATCGCCTGCGCAAGCGGATCCGCGCCCATGTCGAAGCGCGGCTGTCGCCAGATGCGCGGGTCACGTGGGACGGCGACCTTGACGGCTCGCCCGCCTCGGTCATGAACACCGACCGCCCCGAATTCGAAGCCGCCCGACGGGCCCTGTCCGATGAATGGGAGCGCGAGGCGGTGATCGTGGGCATGGGCGGCTCGATCCCGATCGCCGGATTCTTCAAGGAAATCCTGGGGCTTGATTCCATGCTGATCGGCTATGCCAACGAAGATGACGCGATCCATTCGCCGAACGAGAAATACGACCTCAAGAGCTTTCACAAGGGCATTCGGAGCTGGGCGCGAATTCTTGACGCCCTGACCCGCGGATGAGCGGTCTTCCCGGTTTCACCGATGCCAGCGCCGAGGTGAACGGACAGACCATCGCCTATTCCCGTGCGGGTGATGGCCCGCCGGTGCTGTTGCTGCATGGATTTCCGCAGACGCGGGCGCTGTGGCGGGCGGTTGCGCCGGTTCTGGCCGCGCGTTTCACGGTGATCGCCGCCGACCTGCGCGGCTATGGCGAGAGCAGCAAGCCCGACGCGGTACAGGATTACACTTTTCGCAACATGGCCGCCGACCAGCGGGCGCTGATGCGGTCGCTGGGGTTTGAGAGCTTTCATCTTGTCGGGCATGACCGGGGCGCGCGTACCGCGCACCGGATGGCGCTCGACTCGGAAAAGGCCGTGCGCAGCCTGACCCTGATGGATATCGTTCCGACGCATTTCCTGCTGGATAATCTCGGCAAGGACGTGGCCTCGGCCTATTATCACTGGTTCTTTCTTGCCCAGCCCGCCCCCTTTCCCGAAACCGTGATCGCGCAGGACAGCGACTGGTATTTCGAAAGCTGCCTTACCTCCTGGGGGGCCGCCGATCTCGAGGAATTCGACCCCGAGTCGCTTTACGCCTATCGGCAAAGCTGGCGCTGGCCGGACGCGATTGCCGCCATGTGCAACGATTACCGCGCCGCGATCCAGTATGACTTTGCCCATGACGCTGCCGACCTCGGACGCCGCGTGTCCTGTCCGTCGCTGGTGCTCTATGGCGTCGACGGTGCGATGGCGCGGGAATATGATGTGCCGGCGAGCTGGGCCGACAGGCTTGCCGACATGCGCGCCCGCGCGATGCCCGGCGGACATTTCTTTCCCGAGCTTCACGGAGCGGAAACCGCCGAGATCCTGTTGGATTTCCTGAGCGATCTCTGACCCGGCGTCATCCCGCGCGGCCCTTGCAGCGCCGCCACGGCATCCCATCTTGGGGGCGCGCGGCAACCTTGATCGAATGAAAGGACCATCCCCATGCGACCCATCTTTGCAGTTTTGTCCACGGCTCTGGCGATCCTTGTTTCGGTCGTGGTTCCGGCCCATGCGCAAGAGACCGACATGATCAGCGTGACCGGTCAGATCGGGTATCGCGAGCGCATCGCCTTGCTGCCCGGCAGCATGGCCACCATCACCCTCAGCGACATTTCCCGTCAGGATGTTGCCGCCCCGGTGATCGCCGAAACCGCATTCCCAATCCGCGGCGTGCCGACGCCATTCGAACTCGGCGCCGCGCAAGACAAATTGCAGCCGGGGCACCGCTATGCCCTGCGCGCCACCATCCGGGACAAGAGCGGCACCCTGCGCTGGACCACGGACAGCACGCTTCTGGTGGACCCGGGCCAGAGGCACACGGATCTTGGCATGGTGACGCTGGTTCAGGTGTCCGCCGAACCACTAGCGCTGGCCGGAGGCGCGTGGCTGGTCGAGGATATCAACGGTCAGGGCGTCATGGACATCTTGCAAACCACGCTGGCCTTTGACGATGCGGGACAGGTCTCGGGCAATGCCGGTTGCAACCGCTATTCCGGCACCTACACCCTGAATGACGGCACGCTGCAACTGGGCCCGTTGGCTATGACGCGCAAGGCCTGCCCCCCGGCGATCACCAATCAGGAGCAGAAATTCCTTGCGACCGTCGCCGGTCCGCTCGCCGTGGCATTTGACGCAACCGGTGCCCTGATCCTGACCGGCGCGGATGGCATGTCGCTCAGGGCACGCCGCAACTAGCCGGATCAGACCAGCCCGCTGAAGCGTTCAGGCAACAGGTACTGGGTGTCGAATTCCGGGCGGTCAAACTCCCAATAACCGGTTTCGCCGCGTTTTCTCCATGTCCGGTGCATGCGTTTGCGCAGCGGTCCCATCTCGAATCCGTCCTGCATCCTGAGGGCGGAAAACGCCTCGAATTCCGCCCGGTCATCGCCCCGAGTCTCGGCAAACCAATGACGCCCGATCGCCGCCTCCTTGATGCCGGCACCGGTCGCGGCGCTGACCGCGTTGCGCCGGTCCATCGCCTCGGTATAGGCCGCGAGATCGCAGAATTTCAGATGCAGAAGATACAGGTGGTCCGGTGTATGCAGCCTCTCGTACTGGGTGAAATGCCCGCCACGCGCGATCTTGGTGCCCGACGACACCACGCAGGGTTTCGAATAATGCGGCGCGGGCCGCACATGGCGGCGCGGACCCAGGACATGATCGTCGATCACGTCATGTTCCAGGTCAACCCGGTGGATCACCTCGAGCCCCAGCGGTGTCAACACGCGATTCGGCGGCACCGAGGCCAGAAATCCCGGCAAATCGGTGCCCGCCTGCGGGTCGAGCACCACCAGCTCGTCCACATCGCCGACGATCACATGCTCATAATAGCACCGCAGCCCCATCACGAGATTGTTCAGCATCCGCCAGCGCTTCATGTCGAAATTCTTGTGCGCATCGCCCGGAATGCCAATGACGTTGCAGCCATCCGCCAAGCCGGCAACCACTTCGCCCCGCCCGTGGTTGACGACATAGCAGTTTTCCCGCCCCAACAGACCGCCATAGTGGCGCAGCCAGGCCTTGAGGAAAAACGCATCATCGCGCACCATCGTCAGCGCCGCCGCTGTTTGCATCTGTGCTGTCCCGCTCTTTGTCTTGTTTTCGCTTAGTCTTAGCTGCAACGCGGGTATAAGAGAATTTCTAATTTGCGGTGATCCGCACCCGTCATCAGAGGACCGCACCCTGCTCTCTCGCGATTTTGCCCACACTGGTATCTTGATACGCCGTAACGGTGTCGTACCGGCCCGGTTTCAGGTGCTGGGCGAACGCTCGTCCGGGACCAATCTCGTCAAACGCCTGCTTGGGCGCAATACACCGATGACGCCAACCGAGGCGCTTGGCTGGAAACACGGATTCCCGCAAGCCATGGCCATCCCCGCCGATCTCGCGGTGATCTGCGTGGTGCGCAATGCCGCCGACTGGGTGCTGTCGATGCATGCCAAACCCTGGCACACGGTGCCCGCGCTGCAACGGTTGTCCTTCGGCGATTTCATCCGCGCGCCATGGCAGACGATCATCGACCGCCCCCGCTATTTCGGCGGCGCCTCCGAACTCGTCGGGCAGCCGCTGATGCAGGATCGTCATCCGGTCACGGGTGCGACCTTTGCCAATCTGTTCGAGTTGCGGCGCGCCAAGCTTGCGGCGTTGCTTGGATATCTCAACCGCGACTGCACCTGCGTCATCCTGCGCCTGGAAGAGGTGCAGAACGACCCCGAAGGCCTGATCGCCGAATTGATGACGTCGCTCGGGCTGCCCAAGTCCGACGCGCCCTTTCGCCCGGTGGCAAAACGGCTGGGCGCAAAGTTCAAACCGGCAGTGCCCGAACGGCCGACCACACCCGACCACCTGAGCCGGGATGACCTCGCTCACCTCTGCGCACAGGTCGATCCGGACACCGAGACATCGCTTGGCTATTGCTACGGAGCATCCTGACCGGGCTTGCGGCCCCTCTCTGCCGGACGCAACCGCCGCAACACGCCGACGCGGCCCTGATGCGCCACCTGGTCAAAGCCGATGCTGCGCGCCCCGGTAAACACCGCGTGCACCTCCTGCCAGTTCTCCTTGTCCACATCATCAAGAAAGATCAGCGCACCGGGCCGCACGATCCGGGCAATCGCCGCAAGTTCGCGCCGCAGGTACCAGGCCGTGTGATTGCCGTCGATCAGGACAAAATCGAATTTGCAGCCCAGGCGGTGAAGATTGCCCAGCCCACCAGAGGCGCTTTGCCCATGATAGCTGGCAAAGGCCGTCGCGCTGCCGCTGGCGTTCCTGAGATCGTAGACCGGGCTCGGTTCGAGGCTGAAGGCCGTCACCGGCATCCAGTTATCCTCAAGCCCATAGCGGTTCATCAGGCCAACCACCAAATCCTGTGGCGCATCGACACCGCGATGCGGCACGTTCGGATCGATGCTCACCATCACGGCCCCCGCGTCCAGCCGTCGTGCCGCGTCGCAGAGATGCGCCAGCGAGATCCCGACGAAATTGCCGATATGCAGCCCCCGCAGCCCCTGATTCGGGCGCGGTTTGGGAAGGCGGGAGGCGATGAACTCCAACGCCTCGCGCGGCATGCTGCCCTCTCGCATGTCACGGGCGCTGCCCCGGCGCGTGGAAATGGCGAATCGCATGGCGTCGTCGTAATCATATGAGCGGCGTTCAAATGCCGCGCGCCGCCTTTTCCAGCGATCCCCCGAATAGAGCCAACTGCCGCCCCAGACCATCGGCCATGTCCCCTGATCGGGAACCTTGCCCGTCACCAGCGATATCGCCCGCGCGCCAATGATCTTGGCCCAGGCAGAGGCAGAGCGGGGCATCTCGATTCCTTCACGGTTGCCGCGTCGGAATAGTCGTAGCTTACCTTAGGTAAATCAACCCGGCCGGCGATCCGAAAGGATAAAATGCATCAGATGCTTCCGGGGGAAATGGCGCGGTTGACGGGGCTCGAACCCGCGACCTCCGGCGTGACAGGCCGGCACTCTAACCAGCTGAGCTACAACCGCGCAGTAGCGGCGGGATAGGCCAAGCGCAGGGCAAGGTCAAGCGCATATGTCGCGTGTTTCGCCACCCCATTGCATTCTGCAGAACCGCCGGAGCGACAAAGCAAAAAGGCCCGCAAATGCGGGCCCGTTTGCAGACGTTCGTCCGATATACAGCAGTGGCGCGGTTGACGGGGCTCGAACCCGCGACCTCCGGCGTGACAGGCCGGCACTCTAACCAACTGAGCTACAACCGCCCGCTGCGTTTGGCGGTAATATGGTGCCGACCCTGCCCCGTCAAGCGGCCATTTCACAGATTTTTCGATTTCCGCTGACTTTCCGCCTCCAAGCCGTCTTTCCCGACACGAACGGGCCGCCGCGCCGAATTGACTATCGCGCGTGGCAATGGTCGGATCGGGCATGTTTGCCGGCCCCCTGCCCGATATTCCCGCCCTTTTCGTGCACGCGTCGGTGTCACGGCATGGCGGCATCGCGATCAGCGCGACCGGCATCGGCGGCGACGCGGCCGAGGCTCGGCTGCGCCATGACGCCGAACGGGCCGAACGCATCGCCCTCGCACAGACCGGAAACCCCGCGCAGCTCGCACCGGATCCCCCGCGGCGGACACTGAGGGGCGTGGCGGCGGGTCGAGACAACATGGCGTCGGTCGAGCACCGCGCGCTGCTTGAACTGATCGAGCGGCGGGCCTGCCTGTCCTGGTGGCGGGGGCATCGCGCCGCGTATGATCCCGGCCCACAGACACGCACCGCCTTTGAAGCCGCGCAACTCCGATGGACGCGCAAAACGCCGCGCCGAACCGGGTTGCTGCAACTGGGCGGTGCCGGATTGCCGCCGACCTGCATCGCCTGGTCCTGTGACCCCTCGGGACGATCGCTCTGTTTTGGAACCGCCTGCCGAAGCGATGGCCCCAGGGCCGCCATCGCCGCGCTGCGCGAACTCTGCCAGATGGAATTCGGCCTCTCGGTCATCCGCCACCGCAGCGCCAACGGCCAGAAACTCGCCGCATCGGAAGCCGCCCTGCTCGATCGTGCGCAGAACCTGTCGATCACCGCCCTTGCGTCGCGTCTGCGCCCCGTGGATCAGGCGGCGGACAGCTTCGCGGGCGATCTGCCATCCGCACTTGCGAGCGCCGGTATCGCGGTGTCGCTCACCCACCTGCCCCGGCCGGTCGCGGGGCATTCCGTCGTGATTGCCACGGGGCGTGATCCCGAGGCGGTTTCGCCCGGCGAAAATCGGTGTCAAACTGCGATGCGCTGGAACCTCTACGGAGCCTGATCCCGATGCCCGCAGCCAAACTGCGCCTGTCTCTCTTCGGCCGCTTCCGGGTGAGCCGGGCCGGCAAGTCCATCCCTGTCCGCTCGGCCTCGGCGCGGGCGATCCTGGCCTATCTCGCGATGAGCCGGAACCACAGCGAGGATCGCGGGCGGCTGGCCGCGACCATCTGGGAGGCCTCCGAAGACGCCCGCGCGCGCCAGAACCTGCGCCAGGCGCTGCACGCGCTGAGCCATCAGAACCCGGCCCTTGCCGACGCCATGCGCGCCGACCGCAACACCGTGTCCCTGCGTGCAGAGCGCATCGAAACCGATGCCGGCCTGTTGATGCACGATATCGAGTCCGGTCGCGTGCACGAGGATCTGCTTCAGGGCAGGCTGCGCCCCGGCCACCTGCTGGCCGCCGAACCGGCGCGGGGCGAGCTGTTCGAGATCTGGTTGCGCCTGCTGCGCCAGGACATGGAGAACCGGCTGCGTGACAAGCTGGCGGCGCTGCTCGACCACCCGGATCAGGCAACCGCCCGGCGCGCCGCCGATGCGCTTCTGGTGCTCGATCCGGCGGATGAAGAGGCGGTTCGTTTCCTGATCCGGCACCATCACGAAAACGGGCAGACCGCGCAGGCGCTGCGCACCTACGAGGCGCTCTGGACGCATCTGGACACGCAATTCGACGCCGAACCGGGCAGCGAAACCGTCGCCCTGATCGCCCGCATCAAGGCCCAGGACACCACCTCGTCCACCCCGGCCCCCGCCCTGGTCCAGCCGGCCACCGCCGCGCCGCAGCACCGCCTTCGCATCGGGCTGCCCCCGGTCGCGGCCAGCGGCTCGGCCTACGCCACCGGTGTCGCCAGCCTGTTTCGCGCCGAACTGCTCGCCACGTTGCTGCGGTTCCGGGCCTTTGAAATCGTCGATCTTGGCATGGCAGACAGCCCGGTGGACTATGCGCTGGACGTGTCCATCGGTGGGGACGAGCGGGAACTGCTGCTGCTGGCAATGCTGAAACGGCAGGACGGTACGGTGCTTTGGAGCGACCGCTGGAGCGCGCTCACCGATCACTGGTTGCAGACCCAGGCCGCCATCGTCAGCCGGCTGGCCTCGTCCCTGTCGCTCTACGTGTCACTGACCCGGATACAGGAATTGCAAAACACCCGGTTCGGCGCCAGCGCCTTTGACGACTGGCTGATCGGCAACCAGCATCTCGACGAGTTTCGCGCCGACGGGCGGGCCGCGGCGGCGCGATGCTTCAAGCGGGTGATCGAAAAGGCACCCGACGCCTCGATGGGCTATAGCAGCCTCGCGCGTCTGCTGAACTCGATGCACCTGATGCAGCCCTGCATGTTCCGGCAACCGGACACCCACCACGAGAGCAAGCAACTGGCCAGCAAGGCGGTGGCGCTCGATCCGCTGGATGCACGCGCGCATCTGCACCGGGCCTGGGCCTGCTGCCTGCTCGGCGAATATGACCAGGCCTCGGCGGGATATGCCATGGCGCGGCAATGCAACCCGAACGACCCCTGGACGATGCTGTCCTCGGGGCTGGGCGCGGCGTTTTCCGACGAGTTGCCGCTGGCCACCGAACTCAGCCAAAGGGTGCTGAACGAGGGCTGGACCACGGCCCCGTTCCAATGGGGGTTCCACATGCCGATCCGCTTTCTTGACGGCGATTACCACGGCTGTGTCACCGCCGCCGACAATGCCGGCAGCGCGATTCTGAATGTCCCGGCCTGGAAGGCAGCCGCGCTCTGGCATCTGGGCCGGCAGGACGAGGCGCGCGCCGAATGGCAGACCTTCGAAGCGCTGGCCCGGTCGCATTCAGACGGCGCGACCCAACCGGACAGCGTGACGATCTGCGCCTGGTACCTGTCCTGTTTTCCGGTGCGCAACATGGCGCAGCGGCGCAAGATGGCCGAAGGCGCCGCCGGGGCGGCCGGGCTTCAGCTGCATTGCGTACAGCAATACCCCGCGAGATAGGGCCGCAGAAACTCGTCCAACGGATTTTCCCCCGACAGCTGCACCGCATAGCCCGCCGGCGCGTCATCGCGGCTATCGGGGGACGCGACATGCGGCATCCAGCCGTCCCCCCCCTCGTCCCATGGAACCTCCGCGTAGAACATCGGCAGGCTGACAGTCGGCCACAGCCCCTGCTGTACCGCGTTTTGCTGAAACGCGATGGCCTCGGGCTCGGGCAGCAGGATTGAGAACCGGTCGGGACGCCGCAGCATCAGCTCGATCTCGGCGATATTGTCGCGCAGGATATAATCTTCGTCGCCAAGCCGGTCGATCTCGGGCAGCGCCTGGAGAGTCTTCTGGAACACGCCACGGGAAAAGACGATCAGCCGCCCATCCAGTTCCGTGCGCGCCCCTTCCGGGTGGCTGTCGGGATTGATGCTCCACTCTTCGATCAGTTTGCCGATCACCCGCATCGCCTTGCGGGTCCTGAGTTCGATCGGGTTGTCTGCGAACACGGTGTAACGCGGTGCCATGTCAAAATCTCCTAAACCGGGAATGTCCTTCAATGGAGGATAACCTGACTATACGCCAAACCGTCCCTTTGAATAGACATCCCTCAGCCGCAAGTTGCATGGATTATTGCCGGATTGACGCAACATTGACGGTTCCACCTACGGGCACGCGCTAAGCGTGTGTCAGCCGCTCCCCGCCGATTTGCGGACCAGCGCCGCGGCAAGCGCACAACATTTATTGATTGGAAAACGTCATGGCCTTTATTCCCAACGACCCCCGCTTTGCAAACCAATGGCACCTGCTGAACGATACCGCGGGGCAATTCGATCTGAACGTCGTCGACGTCTGGGACGATTACGACGGCTCGGGTGTCCGGGTGGCGGTGATCGACCGCGGGTTTGACTATACCCACCCGGATTTCGACAATTACCGTACCGACCTTGACTGGGATTTCGAGAATGGCGACGCCATCGCCCTGCCCGATCCGAACGAACCGGACAATCACGGCACCCCGGTAATGGGCATTATCGGCGCTGCCGCCGATGGCGAGGGCACGGTTGGCGTGGCCTTTGGGGCAGATCTCATCGGCTACAAGACCGACTGGTCGCGCGATGAGATCGAAGACGCCATCAATCTCGCGGTGACCGCCAATCACGACGTGGTCAGCATGAGCTATGGCGAAGGTGCGGGCGTGTTCATCGATCGCCCCGGCCTGATCAGCGCCGTCGACAACGCCCTGGCCAATGGCCGAACCGTGGGCGGCGTCGATCTCGGCACGGTTCTGGTCAAATCATCGGGCAACAGCCGCGCCGCAGCCAACAGCACGCTGCGCGAGGAAGGCACCGCCGAAGCCATCGATTCCCATCGCGGCACCATCTCGGTTGCGGCGGTGCGCCAGGATGGCCAGATCACCGACTTCTCGACACCCGGAGCCAATGTCCTGGTCTCGGCCTTTGCCGACAACACCGCCAACAACCCGGCGATCTATGCTCCCGACAATACCGGTGCCTCGGGGTACAATGGCACCGATTATACCAGCAGCTTTGGCGGCACCTCGGCGGCGGCCCCGCAGGTTGCCGGGGTGGTTGCGCTGATGCTCGAGGCAAACCCCAACCTTGGCTGGCGCGACGTGCAGGCGATCCTGTCCTATACCGCGCGCCACGTCGGCAGCGATGTGGGCGCGGCGGCGCAGGGCTTTGAACAGGGAACGGCAGGCGCGGCCAGCTGGCGCTGGAACGATGCCCAGAACTGGAATGGCGGCGGGATGCATGTCTCCAACGATTACGGTTTCGGCCTTGTTGATGCCAAGGCCGCCGTGCGGCTGGCAGAGACCTGGACCATGACCTCGACCAGCGCAAATGACGCGACCACCTTCGAAGACGGGCTGAACGGCGATGTCACCATCGCCAACGGGTCGGGCACGGGTGGTTCGAATTTCTTTTTCATCAACGAAGCCACGGACATTCGCATCGAACATGTGTCGCTGACGGTGGGGATCGTCTCTGCCGCCGATCTCGGCGATCTTGAAATCTACCTGACTTCGCCCGATGGCACCCGTATCCAGCTGATTGCCGATACCGGGGACACCGAGAATTACAGCGGCAGGTGGCAGTTTGGCGCAACCGGTTTCCGGGGCGAGACCAGCGCGGGTGTCTGGCGGGTCGAAGTGCGCGATGACGACAGCGCGATCAGCTCGCCCATCGTGATCAACGATCTCGACCTGCGCACCTATGGTTCCGCGGTCACCAATGACGACCTGTTCATCTTTACCAATGAATTCTCGGACTATGCCGGCATTGCCGGGCACAGCACCGATTTCGCCGGTGGCGCGGGGTCGGACACGATCAATGTCTCGGCAGTTGATGCCGCGTCGATCATCAACCTGCAAATCGGCCAGGGCGTCATCGATGGCGTGGCTGTCACCATGTCGAGCATCCAGGATGTCTATGGCGGCGATCACCAGGACATCATCTTTGACGGGGCCGGTGCCAACGACATTCATGGCGGGCGCGGCAATGACATCCTGCGCGACACCACCGCCGGGGGCAATGACCGCTATTACGGCGGCGAAGGCAATGACACGGTACAGGTCTATTCGGCAATTGGCGGCGATGCGTTCTATGGCGGCGCGGGCCGCGACACCATCAGCTGGACCCAGAGCGGCGAGACCTCGGCCACGTTCGACCTTGCCGGAAACGAAGCGCGCGACGCCAATGGCAACACCGAGGTCATGCACAGTTTCGCCAATATCATCGGTACTGCCCATGGCGACACCATCATCGAAAGCGGCGCGACCAATGATATCGACGGCTATGATGGCAACGATACGGTCATCGTGACCACCGTCATCGCTGCCGATGCCTTTCATGGCGGTGCGGGGCGAGACACGATCGACTGGTCCGCGGTCAACGAAACCGGCGCGACCTTCGATCTCGCCGCGGGGCTGGCCACGGATTCGGTCGGCAATACCGAGGTGATGGACGGGTTCGAGAACATCATCGGCACCGACAACGCCGACACCATCATCGAGAACGGCGCGGTCAACGACATCGACGCGCGCGGCGGCAATGACCGGGTGGTTGTCACGACGCTGATCGGCAGCGACGTCTTTCGCGGCGGCTTCGGCAATGACACCATCGACTGGTCCGACTCGTCGCAAGCCAACGGCACCTACAATTTCGTGACCGGCCGCGCCATCTCGGGGGCCAATCAGGAAATCATGGAAGGGTTCGAGAATTTCATCGGCACCGACCAGGCGGATACCGTCATCGAGGGCAATGGTGCAAATGTCATCAACACCGGCAGCGGCAACGACACGGTCGAAGTCACCACCGTGATCGGCGTTGACAGCTTTACCGGCGGCTTCGGCAATGACACGATCGACTGGTCCGCATCGTCGCAAGCCAACGGCACCTACAATTTCGTGACCGGTCGCGCCATCTCGGGGGCCAATGAGGAAATCATGGCGGGGTTCGAGAATTTCATCGGCACCAACCAGGCCGATACCGTCATCGAGGGCAATGGCCCGAACGTCATCAACACCGGCAGCGGCAACGACACGGTCGAAGTCACCACCGTGATCGGCGTTGACAGCTTTACCGGTGGCTTTGGCAATGACACCATCGACTGGTCCGCATCGTCACAGGCCAACGGCGTCTACGACATCACGGGTGGCACCGCGACCTCGGGTGCGAGTCAGGAAACCATGTTCGGCTTTGAGAATTTCATCGGTACCAACCAGCGCGACATCATCATCGAGGGGGCCGGCACCAATGTCATCGATGCCGGCGGCGGCGATGACACGGTCGAGGTTCACACCGCCATCGGCGTCGACAGTTTTACCGGCGGCTTTGGCAATGACACCATCGACTGGTCCGGGTCGTCGCAAGCTAATGGCGTCTACGACATCTCGGGCGGCACCGCCACGGCAGGCGCGCAATCCGAAGTGATGTTCGGCTTTGAAAACTTCATCGGCACCAACCAGCGCGACATCATCATCGAAGGGGCCGGCACCAATGACATCGACGCGGGCGGCGGCAATGACACGGTCAGGGTTGGCACAAGCGTCGGGGTCGATTCATTTGACGGCGGCGCGGGGATTGACCTGATCGACTGGAGCGGCGTCAACCAGGGCGGCCTCCGCCTTGACCTTGGCGCCGGCACGGCCACCGCACCGGGCGGCCAGGTCGAGACGATGGTGAATTTCGAAAACCTCTATGGCACCGATCTCAACGACGACATTCGCGGTTCGGCCGAGGGCAACCTGTTGCGCGGCATGGATGGCAATGACGCGATGCGCGGCCTTCAGGGCAACGACCTGATGGCGGGTGGCGACGGCAATGACAACATGCGCGGCAATGGTGGGGCCGACTTGCTGAGCGGTGACGCCGGCAACGACATGCTGCGCGGTGGCGGCGGCGCGGATACGCTGGTGGACGGGGATGGTCGTGACCACCTGTTCGGCCAGAACGGTGCCGATACCTTCAGCCTGATCGTCGATGCCTTTATCGATCGCGTGCGCGATTTCAGCATGGGCACCGATCTCATCGAATTGACCGGCTTCGATTTCGATGACCTGAACATCGTCGACATGGCCTCGGGTCACGTGCGCATCCACTATGGCAGCGACAGCGTGATCGTACATGACAATGACAACACGCTTGCCGCGGCCGATTTCAGCAGCGACGATTTCCTGTTCGTCTGATCCGGTCACGACATCCACGGCAAAGCTCGGCCCGAACCCCGCCCGGTTCGGGCCGTTTGCCGTGCCGTCCCTAGCTCTGCGCCAGGGCGTCGGTCAGCACCGACAGAACCGCCTCCCGCCCGACATCCGACGTGACAAAGGCATCGCCGATATCGCGCGCAAGGATGAAGCGCAGCTTGCCGTCGACGACCTTCTTGTCCTGCCCCATCAGATCCAGAAGATGCTCCGCAGGGGGCAAGCTGCCCTCGATATCGGCGAGATCGGTTTTCATGCCCATCTCGCGCAGATGCGCGCGCACGCGGCTGGGGCATTCCTGGCTGCACAGCCCCATGCGGGCCGATAGCTCAAAGGCCAGCGCACAGCCGATCGCCACCCCTTCGCCATGCAGCAGGCGTTGCGAATACCCCGTCGCCGCCTCTAGCGCGTGACAGAACGTGTGCCCGAGGTTCAACAGCGCGCGATCCCCCTGCTCGGTCTCGTCCCGCGCGACGATGTCGGCCTTCATCTGCACCGAACGGCGCACCGCCTCGACCCGCGCCGCCATGTCGCCGGCTGCGAGTTTCGGCCCGTTATCCTCAAGCCACGCGAAAAACGCCGCGTCGCCCAGAAGGCCGTATTTGACCACCTCGCCATAACCGGCAAGAAAATCCCGCGCGCTCAGCGACCCGAGTACCGCCGTATCCGCAAGCACATGCGCCGGCTGGTGAAAGGCTCCGATCAAGTTCTTGCCCTGCGGTGCGTTGATGCCGGTCTTGCCGCCCACCGAACTGTCCACCTGCGCCAGAAGGCTGGTGGGAATCTGCACGAAACGCACGCCGCGTCGCAGAACCGCCGCCGCGAAGCCGACAAGATCGCCGATCACCCCGCCACCAAAGGCCACGACCAAGTCGTTGCGCTCGACCTTCTGTTCAAGCAGCCATTCAACGGTGCGGCTGAATTGCGGCCAGGCCTTGGTAGCCTCGCCCGGCGGCAGCGCGAGCGAAACCATCTCGATCCCCTCAGCCGCCAAGCCGGCGCGCAGCGCGTCCAGATGCAGCCCGGCGACGGTCTCATCGCTGACCACAGCCACCCGGGGCCGGTGCAGGAACCGTGCGATCCGCGCCCCCGCCTCGTCGATCAGGCCGGGGCCGATCTCGACATCATAGGACCGTTCGCTAAGGGCCACATGAACGGTTTCAACCATCAGTCTTCCACTTCGTATACGTCGGGGCGCGTCTCCAGCACGGTCAGCACCCGGTCAACCATCTGCTCGATCGAGGCCTGCCCGTCCGAAATGACCGACAGGTCGGCCTTGGAATAGATCGGCACGCGCCGGTTGAAAATCTCTTCCAGCGTGGCGCGCGGATTGGCGGTGCGCAGCAGCGGCCGCGTGTCCTTGTGCTTGACCCTGTTCCACAGCACGGCCAGCTCGGCATTCAGCCACAGCGACACGCCGCGTTCCGAGATCATGTCGCGGTTCCTGTCCGCGAGAAAGGCACCGCCGCCTGTTGACAGCACACAGCGTTCGCCATCCAGAAGGCGCGAGATCACCTGGCTTTCCTTGGCGCGAAAAAACGCTTCGCCATCGCGTTCGAAAATCTCGGGCACGGTGCGGTCGGCGGCTTTCTCGATTTCCGCGTCGCTGTCGAGAAACGGCGCGCCTAGCCTGGCCGCCAGCGCCCGGCCCACCGCCGTCTTGCCCGCGCCCATCATGCCAACCATGACCACGGTCTTTTTCAACCGTCCCACATGCGGCCTGGTCCGCAATTCCGTCATGCCTTGCTCATTTTTGCTCATTCTTCCGTGAATGACGTGATCTTCCGGAAAAGGCCATATATAACTTGAGCAAAAGACTGAAACAGGATCGTGCAGCCAAATGCGTAGATTGCTTAAATTGTTGTTGTATCTCGTCTTCTTGGCTTTCATTGCCGTGGTTGCCTATGCCTATGTCGGGCCGTGGTTCGGCTATGATTTCTCTGAACCGCAGACCGAGATACGCAAACCGGTCGAGCTGGATGTGGACTAGAACAGCCCTGGCGCTGGCGCTTCTGCCCGCCCCCCTTGCCGCGCAGGACCCCCTGTCGGTGATCGAATGGCTGGGCGAGCACCCGCCGGGCGCATCGGTTCCGGTTCACATGGAGCCGCCGGTCGCGGACAATGCGGAACTGCCGGCGATCGAGGTCAGCGAACTCGGAGCGGCGGCGACGCCGGTGGGCCTGGTGCCGCATGATGTCACCGGGCTGCCGCTCGATCTATGGACCGGCAGCGACGTGGATGACCTGGCGCGGCTGATCGCCGATGTGCCGGTCTCGCGCAGCCCGGCGATGCAGACGCTGCTCTACACCCTGCTGCTGGGCGATTCCCTGCCACCCGAGGGCAAGGCCGATGCCCAGACCCTGTTGCTGGCGCGAATCGACCGGTTGCTGACACTGGGCGCCACCGACCCGGCACAGGCGCTGGCCAGGCAGGTCGGCCCGACGCAAAGCGCCGCGCTGTTTCACCGCTGGTTCGACGCCACCCTGCTGACCGGGGATGAAGACTCCGGCTGTGCCGAGCTGACGCGGGCGCCGCATCTGGCTCCGGGCTATGCCACGCGCATTTTTTGTGACGCGCGGCAAGGCGACTGGCAGACCGCCGCGCTGACGCTGGAAACGGCGCATGCCCTGCAATTGCTGCCCGCCGACAAGCTCGACCTGCTGGACCGTTTTCTCAGCCCCGATGTGTTCGAAGACGCGCCGCCGCTGTCGCCGCCGGCGGATCCGGATCCGCTGACGTTCCGGCTGTTCGAAGCCATCGGCGAACGCCTGCCCACCGCCTCGCTCCCCCGTGCCTTTGCAACGGCCGACCTGCGCGACATCGCCGGCTGGAAAGCCCAGATCGAGGCCGCCGAACGGCTGACCCGCATCGGCGCACTGGCCCCGAACCATCTGCTTGGCCTTTACACCGCCCAACGCCCGTCCGCCTCGGGGAGCCTCTGGGATCGGGTCGGCGAATTGCAGGCCTTTGACCGGGCACTCCAGGCGCGCGATCCCGATGCGGTTGCCCGGACCCTGCCCCGCGCCTGGCGTGCCATGACCGAGGCCAACCTGGCCGTGCCCTTTGCCCAGCTCTTTGGCGACGATCTCGCACAGGTCACGCCAAGCGATCCGGACACGATCGAACTGGCATGGCGTATTCGGCTTTTGTCATCCGCCTACAGGGACGCGGGGGCCGACCTGCCGCGCGAGACCGCCGAGAACCGCTTTCTCTCCGCGCTGGCGAGCGGCGATGTGACCGCCGTTGCACCCCCCGGTGACACCGCCGCCGCGATTGCCGACGCCTTTGCCCCCCCTGCCCCGGCACCGGGCCGAGCCTCGTATGGCGAGTCGCTGCTGACCGCGATTCGCGATTTCGACAGCGGCATCGATGGCAATGTCGCCAACCTGACCAAGGCGCTCGCGACCCTGCGCGCCCTGGGGCTCGAGGAAAGCGCCCGCCAGGCATCGCTGCAGCTGATGCTGCTTGGAGGGCGCTGAGATGTCCGGACCCGATGACGGCGCGGACTGGATTTCGGCCTTTCTCGAGGCCCAGGCGGCGGAACTCGGTGCCGCGACCAATACCTTGCTGGCCTATGGGCGTGATCTCAAGGACGTGATGGGCTGGATCGGGCGGCGCAAGCGCGATTTCGCCACGCTGAGCCGCGACGAGATCGAAGACTACCTGATCCATTGCGACGCGCAGGGCCTGTCGAAAGCGACCCGTGCGCGGCGGCTCTCGGCCATCCGGCAACTCTATCGTTTTGCCTTTGAAGAAGGCTGGCGCAGCGACAATCCGGCGATCCAGATTCGTGGGCCGGGCCGGGACAAGCGCCTGCCCAAGACGCTGGATGTCATCGAGGTCGACCGGCTCCTGGCGGCGGCGCGCGAGACCGGGCGCAGCCCGACGGACCGGCTGCGCAACACCTGCCTGATGGAACTGCTCTATGCCACCGGAATGCGGGTCAGCGAACTGGTGGCCCTGCCGGTCAGCGCCGCGCGGGGCGATCCCCGGATGCTGCTGATCCTGGGCAAGGGTGGCAAGGAACGCATGGTGCCCCTGTCTCCGCCCGCCCGCGCCGCCCTGGCCGCATGGTTGGCGGAACGGGACAGCGCCGAAGACGCCAGCGTTGCCAAGGGTGCCACGCCTTCGCGCTTTCTGTTTCCGTCGCGCGGCAAGTCCGGCCATCTGACCCGGCATCGCTTCTACCTGCTGATCAAGGAACTGGCGGTTGTCGGGGGGGTATCGCCTGCCAAGGTCACGCCGCACACGCTGCGCCATGCCTTTGCCACGCATCTTCTGGCCAACGGGGCGGATCTGCGTTCGATCCAGACGCTCCTGGGGCACGCGGATATCGCCACCACCGAGATCTACACCCATGTCCTGGATGAGCGGCTTGCCGAACTGGTGATGGAACATCACCCCCTGGCGCGCGGCCGCAAGCCCACGGGGTCCGGGACCTGAACCCTGGCACTTGATCCGTCTCCCCGCTGACCCCATAACCGCAGCAGCATCAAGGATACCCGACCGACCAATGGAAACCAGCGCCTCTCTCATGGATTTCGCATTCTGGATGACCAGTGCCGCGATCCTGTTCCTTCTTGTCCTCTCCGCGTTTTTCTCCGGGTCCGAAACCGCGCTGACCGCCGCCTCGCGGGGCAAGCTGCGCAGCCAGGCCGACAAGGGGTCACGCGGCGCGGAAAAGGCGCTGGCGATCACCGATGACAGCGAGCGGTTGATCGGGTCGGTGCTGCTGGGCAACAACCTGGTGAACATCCTCGCCACGTCGCTGGCCACGGCGCTGTTCACCCGGGCTTTCGGGGAATCCGGCGTGGCGATGGCGACGCTGGTGATGACCATACTGGTGCTGGTCTTTGCCGAGGTGCTGCCCAAGACATATGCCATCATCAACTCGGAAAAGGCCGCCGCCGCCGTAGCCCCGGTGATCAGCATCGTCGTGACCATCTTTGCCCCCGTCGTCATGGCGGTGCGGTTCCTGGTGCGCGGGGTTCTGCGTGTGTTTGGTGTCGAGGTTGACCCCGACAGCCATGTTCTTGCGGTGCGCGAAGAGATCGTCGGCGCGTTGCAGCTTGGCCATTCCGAAGGGGTGGTGGAAAAAGAAGACCGCGACCGCATCCTGGGCGCGCTCGACCTGGGGGATCGCACCGTCGAGGAAATCATGCTGCACCGCTCGGGCATCGAGATGATCGATGCGTCCTGTCCGCCAGAAGAGATCCTGCAGCAATGCCTGGACAGCCCCCACACCCGGCTGCCGGTGTTCCGCGACGAACCGGAGAACATCATCGGGGTGGTGCATGCCAAGGATTTGCTGCGCTCGATGTACAAGCTGGTCAGCAGCGCCACTGGCGACTCGCAGCCCTTGCAGCGGTTTCGCATCACCGACGTGGCGAATCCGCCCTATTTCATCCCCGAAACCACCACGCTGGATGACCAGATGCGGCAGTTCCTGCGGATGCGTACGCATTTTGCCCTGGTCGTCGATGAATATGGCAGCTTGCAGGGGTTGATCACGCTGGAGGACATACTCGAGGAGATCGTCGGCGAGATCACCGACGAGTTCGATCCGGATGCGGAATTGCCGGTTACCCGGACCGAGGACGGGCAGTATGTCATCGACGGGGCCATGACGATCCGCGACCTGAACCGCGCCACCGATTGGGGATTGCCCGATGACGAAGCCAATACCATCGCGGGACTGGTCATCCACGAGGCGCAGATGATCCCGGTCACTGGGCAGGTGTTTTCCTTTCATGGGTTTCGCTTTGAAGTGATCGCACGGGACGGGAACCGGATCACCGGCCTGAAGATCCGTCCCCTCTAGACCGCAAAGGGCGCAGGGGGCGCTGCCCCCTCCGGCGGAAATCTGCGATCCCCGCCGTTCACCCCCGGAGTATTTTACCAAAGATGAAGAGGCCGGATTGTTGGGCCGGCATCCAATGCACGGCGTTGTTTTCCACGTGTCCCAGATATTTGGACCATCCCGGACGTTCTGGCCGTGATCAGCTTGGGCAATTCGCCGCGCGTTTTGGCGAGCCGTTTCCTGCCTTGCGGCGCACCCTTGGGTGCAATCGGCATGGCGGCCCCAATTTCGCGAAGGGTGAGCGCGAAAAATCGAAATGGTTCTGAATTTCCTGGGACAGGAACGCGGGTGTTGTGAAACCGCCGCGACTCGCGGCTGCGATGATCCGGCGGGCGCGCGGCAAAAACGTCGTGATCTGTCGCAATTGGACCAGCCGTTTGCCGTTTACGCACCGATCCTCGGGGCAGCACAGAACCGGAGGGCCGATCATGAAAACCACCACGCGTGTTGCCGTTATCGGGGGCGGGGTTGTCGGCTGTTCGGTGCTGTATCACCTGACCAAGCTGGGTTGGCCCGATGTCATGCTGATCGAGCGCAGCGAATTGACCAGCGGCTCGACCTGGCACGCGGCGGGCGGGTTTCATACGCTGAACGGCGATACCAACATGGCGGCGCTGCAGGGCTATACGATCCGGCTCTACAAGGAGCTGGAAGAGATCACCGGCATGTCCTGTGGGCTGCACCACGTGGGCGGCATCACGCTGGCGGACAATCGTGACCGGTTCGACATGCTGTTGGCCGAGCGCGCCAAACACCGGTTCATGGGGCTTGAGACCGAGATTGTCGGCCCCGAAGAGATTGCCAAAATCGCGCCGATCACCAATCTCGACGGCATCATCGGGGCGCTTTACGATCCGCTGGACGGGCATCTGGACCCTTCGGGCACCACCCATGCCTATGCCAGGGCGGCGCGTATGGGTGGTGCGACGATCGAGACCCACTGCATGGTGCGCGAAACCAATCAGCGGGCCGATGGGACATGGGACATCGTGACCGACAAAGGCACCATCCACGCGGAACATGTGGTCAATGCCGGTGGCCTGTGGGCGCGCGAGGTGGGCGCCATGGCGGGCGTCTATTTCCCGCTTCATCCGATGGAGCACCAGTATATCGTCACCGACGACATTCCGGACATCTATGAGCGCGCCGCCGAGCATCCGCATGTCATGGATCCGGCGGGCGAAAGTTACCTGCGCCAGGAAGGCCGCGGGCTGTGCATCGGGTTTTACGAACAGACCTGTCGGCCCTGGGCCGTGGATGGCACGCCCTGGAGCTTTGGACATGAATTGCTGCCGGATGATTTCGACAAGATCGAACACAGCATCGAATTCGCCTATAAACGCTTTCCCGTGCTGGCATCCGCCGGGGTCAAATCGGTCATTCATGGCCCTTTCACCTTTGCCCCTGACGGCAATCCGCTGGTCGGCCCGGTGCCGGGGCTGCGCAATTACTGGTCGGCCTGTGGTGTCATGGCCGGGTTCAGCCAGGGCGGCGGAGTTGGCCTGACTCTCGCGCAATGGATGATCGAGGGCGAGCCCGAGCGTGACGTGTTCGCGATGGACGTGGCCCGGTTTGGCGACTGGATCAGCCCCGGCTATACGCTGCCCAAGGTGACAGAGAACTATCAGAAACGCTTTAGCGTCGCCTATCCGAACGAAGAACTGCCCGCCGCGCGCCCCAATCGCACCACGCCGATGTATGATATTTTCTGCGGCATGGGCGCGGTCTGGGGTCAGCAATACGGGCTCGAGGTTGCGAATTATTTTGCCCGCGACGACGAACCCGCATATGAAACACCATCCTTCCGCCGCTCGGATGCCTTTGCCGCAACCGGCCGCGAGGTGCGTGGCGTGCGCGCGGGGGTCGGCATCAACGAGGTGCAGAATTTCGGCAAATATCGTGTCACCGGACCCCGGGCGCGCGACTGGCTGGATCACGTCATGGCGGGCCGGGTGCCCGATCCGGGGCGGGTCGGCCTGACCCCGATGCTGTCCCCCAAGGGACGGCTGATCGGGGATTTCACGATCTCTTGCCTGTCGGATAGCGAATTCCAGCTGACCGCGTCCTATGGCAGTCAAGCCTATCACCTCCGCTGGTTCAGGAAACATAAACAAGATGGCGTAACCGTCGAAAATATAAGTGACAATCGAACCGGTTTCCAGATTGCAGGCCCAAAGTCGCGCGCGGTTCTGGATGCCTGTACGCGGGCGGATGTCACGGGGATGCGTTTTCTGGATGTGCGTCGCATGACCCTCGGCATGACCGACTGTATCGTGCAGCGGCTGAGCTATACCGGCGATCTGGGATATGAAATCTATTGCGACGCGATGGCACAAAGACATCTCTGGAACACCCTTTGGCAGGCCGGACAGGCGCATGACATGATCCCGTTTGGCATGCGCGCAATGATGTCGCTGCGCCTGGACCGGTTCTTTGGCAGTTGGCTGTCCGAGTTTTCCCCGGACTACACGGCGGCGGAGACCGGGCTGGATCGCTTTGTATCGTTTCGCAAAGACGCCGATTTCATCGGGCGTGCCGCCGCCGAGGCCGAGCGCGACACGGGCACCGCCCGCAAGTTGGCGGCGTTCGAGGTTGCGGCGGAGGACGCCGATGTGCAGGGCTATGAGCCGATCTGGCTGGATGGCCGGGTCCAGGGTTACTGTACCTCGGGGGGCTATTCGCACCATGCGCAAAAATCCATTGCCCTTGGCTTTCTGCCGACCGAACGCATTGCCGAGGGGCTGGCCGTGGAGATCGAAATCCTTGGACAGATGCGGCCCGCGACGCTGATCACCACACCGCTGTTCGATCCGGATGGTGCGCGGCTGCGCGGGTGATTGCGCCAACCGCTGGCGGGGCTAAAGTGACCGCATGAACCGCCCTGTCACCGATATGCCGATCCTGTTGCTCGCCGCCGGAAAATCCTCGCGGATGCGCGGGGCCGACAAGCTGTTGCAGGTGGTCGAGGGCAAGCCGCTGATCCGACGGCAGGCCGATATCGCGTGCGCAATCACCCATGGACCGGTGATTGTCGCCCTGCCCCCGCAACCGCATCCCCGGTATGACGCCCTGCATGGCGCGCGGGTTGTGCCGCTGCCGGTCGCCGACGCCTCGGAAGGGATGAACGCGTCGCTGCGCAGCGGGTTCGCGGCGCTGCCCGCCACGGCAAAGGCGGCGATGCTGCTGTTATGTGATCTGCCCGAGTTGACAGCGGATGATCTCGCGCGGGTGGCCGTGGCCCATGATCCGGACAGCGACACCCTGATCTGGCGCGGCACAACGCAGGACGGGCAACCCGGGCATCCGATCGTGTTTTCGGCGCGGCTCTTTGATCGTTTCAAATCGCTGACCGGAGATGGCGGCGGGCACGAGGTGGTGAAGGCCGCAGGCCAGCGGGTTGCCCATGTTCCCCTGCCCGGATACCGCGCCCGGCTCGATCTCGACACGCCCGAAGACTGGGCCAATTGGCGCGCGGCGCGGGGCGAGACCTGAGATCCGGCGCTCCGTCAGATGACCATCGGCATGTCCGGTGCCCGCGATCCGGTATCCGCCAGATCGGGAAACAGGTAAAACAGCTCTTCACGCTGTTCCGCGCCGACCCCGTAAACATGGGGATCATCCGGTTGAAAACACTCGATCCATATCCCGTTGGCGCGGATGACCTCGTGCTGCTCGAACCCGAGATGCAGGTAGGTCACCCCCGCCCGTGCCGCCTGGCCGATCCCCGGCAGGCCAACAAGATTGCGCGCAGGAACCAGCAGGGTGTCGTCTTCGAAATAGAGCGCCGTGTGATCGCGCTTGACCAGCACCCGCGTCAGGGGGCTGAGGACCATATCCCGTTCGGGCAAACCCGCACCCAGGGCGCCGGCGACGATGTGGATCGGTGCCAATTGCGGCGCGCTGTCGATCTCGTCCGCCGACAGCACACGCCGTGCGATCCGGTGCAGATTTTGTACGCCGCAATCGCGGGTGATCACCCGGCTGCCGGGCATGAGCTCTGCCGCCATGCATGCACCCGTGGGCGTCGAGACCAGCATATCCTGCATGGATTGAACGCGGTTGGTTTCCTGCGCTGCGCCGGTCAGGCGGTCCAGACGACCTGTCATAGCCTCATCCCCAGAATTCGGGTCATGGCCTAGGACATGCCGCCCGGACAACTTGCACCCATTCCCACTCACAACTGCCCCACCGAACCCGCCCCCGTGGGTCCGATCAACCAAAGTGAACTCGTACATGACATTGATACCGAGCCGCTTGTCGCCCTTCAAAGGCCGCGATCATCGCGCCCGCCACGCGTCCGGCGACCAAAACCACCTATGGGTGTGATGGGCTATCCAAAAACTACATACAGGTGTTTCCCCGAGGATTGCGGTCTGGCGTGTATTGTTTTGGATGACGGCGACATCGATTAAATTTGAATTATTTTCAAATACCTACCGGCAATATAGGAGACGACGCCCATCCGGCCCCTCAACCGGCTCGACGATGCCGGCCGCAATTTCATGAGCCGTGCGCTGGTTCGGCTATTCGTTTCCATATGCCAACCAATCCGGTCAGATCGTCGAAATTGGTCGCCATCCTGTCCCGGCGATTCGCCGCCCTCGCGGATCAGCCACGCAGCGCCGCCAATTCTTCGGATGCCCGTTGCACCGAAACTTCCCCCGCCGCCGCGATTGCCCGCGCCACCTGTTCAACCTCGCCGCCCTGCGCCCCGGCCAGGATCGCGATGTTGCGGGCATGCAGCGTCATGTGCCCCTTCTGGATACCCTCGGTCGCCAATGCGCGCAGGGCGGCCATGTTCTGCGCCAGTCCCACCGCCGCCGTCACCTCGGCAAGCTCCTGCGCGCTGCTGACACCAAGCAACCGGAGCGCCGCCTGTGCCGCCGGGTGGGTCTTGGTCGCGCCCCCCACCAGCCCGAGCGCCATCGGCATTTCCAGCGTTCCGACCAATGCGCCCCCGGCTGCGCGTTCCCATCGCGACAGGCTGCAATAGCGCCCGTCACGCGCCGCATAGGCATGGGCCCCCGCTTCGATGGCGCGCCAGTCATTGCCGGTTGCGACGACAACCGAATCGATGCCGTTCATGATGCCTTTGTTGTGGGTCACTGCCCGGTAGGGATCGATGATCGCGAGGGTACAGGCCTCGACAATGCCCTGCGCCACGTCGGCACCGGCAAAGCCCGGCATTTCAAGCGCCTGTGGCGTGATCTCGACCCGCGCGCGCACCAGCCGGCGATCGGCAAGGTTCGACAGGATGCGCAGCCGCACCTCTCCCCGCGCGATCTCGGCGACGCGAGGGGCCAGCGTTTCCGCCATCGAATTGACGGTATTGGCCCCCATGGCATCGCGCACATCCACCATGAGATGCAGCACCACCATCGGCCCGACCGGCGTGTCATCAAATACCTGGACCTCGATATCCTTGCAGCCACCGCCCAGTTCGATCAGCACCCGGTCGCGCCGGTTCGCCATTTCGATCAACTCATCGCGCGCCGACAGCAGCCGTTGCCGGGCCCCGTGCGGATCATCCGGGCGCAGCACCTGGATCTGTGCCCGCATGACCGGCGCATCCGAAGATGTCAGGAACCCGCCGCAGCCGCGCGCGATCCGCGCCATGTAAGACGCGGCAGCCACAACCGATGGCTCTTCGGTCACCATGGGCACCAGGTAATCCCGGCCGTTCACCGTGAAATTCGTCGCGATTCCAAGGGGAAGCTCGTATTTGCCGATGACGTTCTCGATCATCCCATCCGCCAGAGCGAGCGGCAGGACATCGGAACCGGCCAGCGCCGCCTGATCCGCATCGGTCAGATGCCCCGCGCGGGCAATGGCGGCGCGCCGATCCGCCGGGTTCATGCTGCGCAATCCTTCGATACGTGAAACGCGATCAGCCATGTGCCCTGCCCCCGATTGCCGCCTTGTTTGATGTTGCCGCCATGTCATCCGTCCCCGTTGCCCCGCGCCCCATGATCAACGACACAATGGCCGGATCAGGCGGCGGGGCAATAGCAAACTGCCCGCCCCGGTGCGGCGGCGACCGCTCCTTGGCGCGCGTCAGGACTCGCCGGTCATTGCACCAGCCGGCCGTCGCGATTGTATTTCGCTCCCGCCGTGGTGAGATCATCATAGGTCAGTTGCACCTCGATCAGGGCCACCGAACCGAGACCATAGCCGCGATAGGGCAACCCGTCCGTGTCCAGGATCGCACCGGGGGTCGGTTGGTCCATGTGACACTCGGGCATGGGCCATATTTCCGGCGTGTTGCCGTTGATGCCGATGCGGATCTCCAGAAGCCCACAGCGCCAGGCCCAGAGATGGGTGACGTAAACCAGGTCCTGACCCTGGTACTCTCGCAACGTGATCCAGTTGCCGCGCGTCGCATTGAGGATCGGTTTGACTTCGAGCGCGGTGGTGAACTTGCCCGTCGCGACCTGCGGTTCCGCCACCCGTTGCGCCACCGGTTCGGCCTCGATGACCGGTGCCACGGCGGGTGCTGTCTTGGCGCTTGGGGCCGTGTCGGGCTCGGGCAGGCCCGTCTCCTCCGGCTCGGGCACCGGCATCGCGATCGCCGCCTGCGCAACCGGGGAGGCCATGCCTGTATCCGGTCCGGCTTCGGTATATGTGGTCGCCGCATTCAGCCCCACGGACACCACCAGCAACATCGTCTCGAACATGACCCCTCCTTGGTTGACGACCTGGCCGGTCGGGAATGCGGTTCCGGGCTTTTGACCTCCTGTCAGGAAGCCTATACTCCGCCCGAAAACCGATGCCGCACGCGACCGGCAAGGATGAGTATGACAAAGAAACCCTCACAGCACCAAGCCTTCAATATCGTGATCATTGGCCAGTCGGGCCGGTTGCAATACGAAGCCCTGCTCTTTGCCGCTTCGCTTCGGCGCAGTTCGCCGCGTTTCACCGGCAAGCTGTTCGTGGCCGTACCGCAGGCCGGCCCGAACTGGAGCAGCGATCCGGCGATCCGCAATCTCGCCGTGCTGGATGCGCTCAAGCGGCTTGGGGCCACCGTCCTGCCGTTCCATTCGAAGGTCTTTGGCCAGAGCTACCCGCAGGGCAACAAGATCGAGGCGCTGTTCGCGCTGCCCCCCGACGACCCGTTTGTCTTTTTCGATTCCGATACGCTGATCACCGGCGACATCACCACGGTACCCTTTGATTTCGCGCGCCCCGGCGCGTCGCTGCGCTGCGAAGGAACATGGCCGCAACCCACGCTCTACGGGCCTGGCTATTGCCGGATCTGGAAATCGCTCTATGACAAGTTCGGGCTGGACTTCCAGAGCAGCCTCGACACCCAGCACCCGGACGATCACTGGCGGCGCTATCTCTATTTCAACGCGGGTTATTTCTTTGGCGCGCGGCCCCGTGAATTCGCCCGGCGGTTCCTTGATTACGCCGTCGCCATCCGCGATGATCCGCCGCCTGAACTGATCTGCCAAAGCCTTGATCCCTGGCTGGACCAGGTTGCGCTGCCCCTGGTCATTCATTCGCTGGGCGGTGGCCGCAATGCGTTGCCGACCGGGCTTCTTGACGGATCGGTCAGCTGTCACTACCGGATGTTTCCGCTGCTTTACGCGCGCGAAAGCGATCACGTGCTTGAGGTATTGCACGACGTGGCCGCCCCCAACTGGATCAAGAAGGTTCTCAAGGGCCATGACCCGATCAAGCGCATGGTTTATCAGGGGCGCGGCGAAAAGGTGCGCGCGCTGTTCAACCGGAACGCCCTGCCCCGGCGCGAACAGATGATCCGCAACCGGATCAAATCGGCGGGGTTGTGGATGCGCTGAACGCAGATGCCGCCAATGTCTCTAGCCGCGCCGCCGGGTCCAGGGCTCTGCCCCCTGTACGTCCACGAAAATCCGGTACACGGCGCGGGTGGCGGTGATGTACATGCGCTGACCGTCCGGCCCGCCGAAACAGAGGTTTGACACCACCTGCGGCACCCGGATCTTGCCCAGCAGGGTGCCGTCGGGGGCAAAACAATGCACGCCATCCGCCGCCGACGACCAGAGATTTCCAAGCATGTCGCATCGCATCCCGTCCGGCAGGCCGGTGTCGATTTCGGCCAGCGGCGGTTGTTCCTGCAACCTGTCGCCCTGGACGGTGAAACGGCGGATCACCGATGGCACCGCGTCATCATGGCTCGAGCCGCTTTCCGAGATATAGAGCGTCCTTTCATCGGGCGAAAAGCACAGCCCGTTGGGTTGGGTGAAATCGCTGACCACCACGCGCAGATCGCCATCGGGCGACAGGCGGAACACGTTGCGGCACGGCTGTTCGGGCGCGTCGCGATAACCTTCGAAATTCGAGATGCGCCCATAGGTGGGATCGGTGAACCACACCGCCCCGTCCGCGCTCACCACCACGTCGTTGGGCGAGTTCAGGGGCTTGCCGTCATGGCGATCCGCAAGCACCGTCAGCGATCCGTCATGTTCGGTGCGCACAACGTCGCGCATCCCGTGCCGGCATCCGACAAGCCGCCCCTGCCGGTCGCGGGTATTGCCATTGTTGAACCCCGACCCCGCGCGGAACACCGAAACGCCCCCGGTCTCGGACCAGCGGAGAAGTCGCTGGCTCGGAATGTCGGAAAACAGCAAACAGCCGTGATCGCCGAACCACACCGGCCCTTCGGTCCAGGTAAACCCGTCAGCGATCATGTCGAGCGTGGACATCGGGTGGACCAAGGCGGCAAACCGGTCGTCGTGGATTTCCAGATGTGGCGGCATGGTGATCATGTGCGAGCCCTCCTCGTGCTGGCGGCGATGACGATGGCAATGATGATGGCCCCGGTCAGCACGTTGCGCGCCCCCGCCCCCGCGCCATAGCTGTTGAGCATCGAGACCACGAGAAACATGAACAACGCGGCCCCCCAGACGCCGGGCACGTTGGAATTGCCACCCGCGATCGAACTGCCCCCGATCACGACAACCGCGATCGACATCAGCAGGTATTCCGCCCCCATGTTCAGCGCGGCACCGCCGGAAAAACTGGCCAGCAGAAAGCCGGCCAGGGCCGCGAACATGGCCACCGCAACATAGGTGCAGGCGCGCACCAGTTCGACCGGCACCCCGGAAAGGCGCGCCGCGCGCAGGTTCTGGCCGGTCGCCAAGAGCCAGCGCCCCGCAACCGTGCGTTCAAGGATGATCCAGACAACGATGGCCAGGCCCAGCCCGACCCAGGCGACATTGGGCAGGCCCAGGAACCGCCCGGTGGCAAACTCTGCCAGCCCCTCGGGCGGCTTGATCCGCAGGCCCCGGTTCGACCAGATCGCCAGCGACTGGTAGATCAGCGATGCCGCCAGCGTCGCGATGATCGGCGGCAGGCGCAACAGGAAGATCAGGGCATAATTCGCCAACCCAGCCCCGGCCCCGACCCCAAGGGCAATCACCAGACCGGCAAACGCCATGCCCGGTTCGCTGCCCATCACCTTGAGCGCCAGCGTTGCCGCCAGCGTCATGGTGGCCGGAATCGACAGGTCGACATTGCCCGGCCCCAGCGTGATGACCAGCATCTGCCCCAGCCCCACGATGGCCGCAAAGGCCCCGAAGGACAGCGCCGCATAGGCCAGTTCGCCCGCCCCGCGACCCGCTGTCAGCCCGAGGATCAGGACAAAGGCGGCCACGGCGGCCAGCCACGACCAGAGCCAGGGTTTCGCAAGGATGCTCATGCCCCCGTTCCCTTTCTGCTGAAGATCAGGCGCGCGGTCAGAACGAGGATCAGGATCGCGCCCTGCGCCCCGATCTGCCAATCCGGCGACAGGCGCATGAAGCTCAGGAAACTTGCCGCCAGCGTCAGAGTCAACGCGCCGATCACCGCGCCCGTGGGGCTGACCTTGCCGCCGGTGAATTCGCCACCGCCCAGGATGACGCCCGCGATGGACAACAGCGTGTAGCGCAGCGCGATATTCGCATCCGCCGACGTGGTGAGCCCGACAAGCGCCATGCCCGCCAGCACCCCGAACAGCCCAGCCAGACCATAGGCCAGCGCCTTGAGCCGGATCACCGGCCATCCCGCCCGCGCCACCGACCGGGCATTGCCGCCCACACCGCGCAGCACCGTCCCGATGCCCGAACGGATGATCAGCAGATGTGTCACCGCGGCGATGATGATCGCAGCGACCACCGCCATCGGCGCAAGGGGCGGCTTGACGGTCATCAGGCTGCGCAGCCAGTCGGGACTGCTCCCTCCCGGCGATGGCAGGATGTACAGCGCCAGCCCGCCCCAGACAAAGGACATGCCCAGCGTCACCACGATCGCCGGCAGGTCCAGCGCATGGATCACCGCCCCAAGAAGCGCATAGGCGAGGATCAGCCCCAGCAGGATCACCAGCCCCAGAAACGGTGTATCATGGACGAATGTCGCGGTGACACAGGCCGCGAGGCTGACGAAGGTGCCCAGCGACAGGTCTATGTCATTGACCATGATGATCAACATCTGGGCAATCGTCGCCAGCGCAATCGGCACCGCGAGGTTGAACAACAGGTTCAGCCCGAAATAGCTCATCGCGCGGGGCTGCATGTAGAATGTCGCCGCCAGCAGCACGGCCAGCGACACCACCGGGAGGATGATCCGATGCCGCGACAGGAAACTCATGAGGCCTCCTGCATCTCGAAGGACGCTTGCAGGATGTTCTCTTCGGTGATGTCCGCGCCGGTCAGTTCGGCGCTGATCTCGTCATTGCGGAACACAAAGACCCGGTCGCATTGACAGACCTCTTCGGTCTCGGTCGAATACCACAGGAAAGTCGTGCCCTGCGCCGCTTCGGCGCGGATCATCGCATAAACGTCCTGCTTGGTGCCCACGTCGACGCCACGCATCGGGTCGTCCATGATGACCACCGGCGCGGGCGAGGCCAGCGCGCGGGCAAACAGCGCCTTTTGCTGGTTGCCACCGGACAGGGACAGGATCGGATTGCGCATGTCATCGGTGCGGATGCCGATACGTCGTTTCCAGGTATCGGCGATCCCGGCCTCGGCCTGCCGGTCCACCAGCCCGCCCCGCGCGCATTGGCGCAGAACCGATATCGAGATGTTGCGCAGGATCGACCACAGTGGCAGCACCCCGTCACGCTGCCGATCACCGGCAACAAACACCGCGCGGGGCACCCGCTCGGCGCGCCAGGCCGAAGATTGCGTCAGGTAGAGCCGCGCCAGCGCCTCGGCCTGCCCATGCCCGGCCAGGCCGGACAATCCGACAATCTCGCCCCGGCGGGCAGACAGGCCCTGCGCGGTCCGCACCACTTCGGGTCCAAAGTCACGGCGGGTTTGCGCGATGTCGCCGGTCTCGGCCGCGACATGGCCCATCGCGTCCACCAGCCCCTGCCGGGTGAATTCGCCCGCCGGACGTTCGGCCACAACCTTGCCGTCCTTGAGCACCACGATCCGGCTGGCCACGTCAAAGACCTCGCCAAGCATGTGGGAAATGAAGATCACCGCGCCGCCCCCGGCACAGAACGCCCTGACATGCGCCAGCAGCTGATCCGCGATCCCCGCATCCAGCGAGGATGTCGGTTCGTCCAGGATGACCAGCCGGGCGGCGGCCCCGCGCGGTGCAAAACCGATGGCGATCTCGACCATCTGGCGTTCCGCAATCGACAGCGTATCGACCTCGGCATCGGCATCGATCCCGTGTCCGGGAAAGATGGCATCGAGGCTTTGCCCGATCTCGGCCCGCGCCGCGCGTCGCCAGTTCAGCCCCGAAAGCGCCGCATGCGAAATCCGCAGGTTTTCCGCCACGGTCAGGTTCGGACACAGCGACAATTCCTGAAACACCGAACGCACCCCGGCCGCCAGCGCCGTCGCGCCCGAGGCAAAGCCGACGGTTCCCGATGTCGGGGCAAAACCCCCGTTGATCAGGTTCACCAGCGTCGATTTGCCCGCGCCGTTATGGCCGACCAGTCCGATGCAATCGCCGGGATTGACCACAAGGCTGACCCCGTCCAGCGCGCGCACCGGGCCAAAGTGCTTGGCCGCATCCGCAAGCGCGACGATCGGGGGGCTCACATGTTCCGACATGCGTGCTCCATTTCGTGTTGAAAGCGTTGGCGGGCCGCACCCTCATGCGCCCCGCCCGTGTCCGGTTCACTTGGCGCCGGCTATCACCCGCTGCGCATCCTCCAGCGTATAGGTCACGTTGGCGACCGAGCCTTCCGGCGTATTCGCCAGCGACTCGTCCAGCGTGTCCTGCGTGATCTTGAGGAACGGCACGGTCAGATCCCTGGGCACGTCCTGGCCATCCAGAACCTGCTGCGCCACCCAGAAAGCCAGCGAGGCCACCCCCGGCGCAATCGACAGCGACAGGGTTTCATAGCCGTTGGCATCGCGCTGTTCGGCCCACCATTTCAATTCGTCCTGCCGGTTGCCCAGCACGATCAGCGGCGTCGGCCGGTCCGCCGCCTTGAAGGCCTGCGCGGTGCCATAGCCATCGCCGCCCTGCGTCACCACGCCAACAATGTCAGGCAACGACGGCAGGATGCCCGCAACCGCCTTTTGCGCCACATCCTGCGCCCAGTCGCCATGAACCGAGCCGACGATCTCGAATTGCGAATGCGCGGCGACGCCCTCGTGAATGCCCTTGGAAATCTCGTCATCGACGAACACGCCGGCCAGTCCGCGGATTTCCAGCAGGTTGCCGCCATCCGGCAGGCGTGAAGCGATGTAGTCCACTTCTTCACGGCCCATCGCCGCGAAATCCACCGCGATCCGCCAGGCGCAGGGTTCGGTCACGATGCCGTCAAAGCTGACCACGGTGACACCGGCGTCACAGGCTTCTTTCACCGCCCCGTTCAGCGCCGTGGGCGAAGCGGCGTTCAGGACGATGGCGTCATAGCCTTGCAGGATCATGTTCTGGATCTGCGCCGCCTGTTCCGTCGCCTGGTTCTCGGAGGTCGTATAGGCATCCGCGGCGGCGACAACACCATCGGCCACCGCCTGGCTGGCGGTGCCTTCAAAGGTCTGCAACATGGCCTGCCGCCACGAGTTACCAGCGTAATTGTTGGACAGCGCAATCCGCTTGTCCGAGGTATCCGCCTCGGCCAGGCCCGCAATCAGCGCCAGCCCCGCCGCGCTGAGCAGCATCATAGAATTCATCATGTTCTCCTCCCTGTCGCGCATGCAACATGCGCCGCAACCCGGCCCGCGATGGGTTCGGGTGCGGCGATGATGTTGCCCGGTCCGGCGCTTGTAAAGGCAACCTCCCGCAGAGATCTTGCGGGTTCCCGCAAGGACATTACGGGCAAGGGTGTTTCCTTTTCGCGGTGGCCTTGCCAGAATTGCGGCACCGCGCATCGCAGGACCGGCGCGCGACCGGAGGACATCATGACCCATGCCGTGCAGACCCCCGCAAGGGACAACGTGTTTCTGCGCATCTCGGCGCATCTGGCCGAACGCACAGATATCGCCTCGGCGCTGGAAGCGGTGGCCGATGAAATCGCCGAGGTCATCCCGTTCACCCATGCGGATCTCTGCCTCAAGGACCGGCCCGGCTGGCTCTCAAGCTACGAGGTCGGCATCCAGACCCGCTGGTCGCGCACCTCGACACGGGTCGAGGCCTCGCCGATCCGCGACCTGATCACCGGCAAATGCGATTTCATGCTTTGCCACGACGCCATGCAGGACCCGCGCCAGACCTACCGGGGGGCCTGTTCCGAACCGATCCTGAACCACCAGATGCGTTCGCGTGTGCATGTTCTGATGAAGGTGATGGGCCAGCCGATCGGCACCCTGAACATCTCGCATTCGACCGTGGGTCTCTATGACCTCGACACGGTGCGGCGCGCGCAGCACGTGGCGGATGTGTTGTCGCCATATTTCCACGCGCTGCATATCGCGGAACAGGCCAAGCGTGCCACGCAGGTGCGCCAGGAGGCACAGGCCCGCGAGGAAGGCCTGCGCCGGGATGCCCTGCTGCTGACCCAGACACTGGAACAGGAACGCCAGCGCATCGGCATGGACCTGCATGACCAGACGCTTGCCGATCTCACCCGGCTGCTGCGCGAGATCACCGCCGACGCAACGCCGCCCTCGCAGGCGCAGATGGAACATCGCATCAAGGAAGTCATTGGCGATCTGCGGCGGATCATCGATACTGCGGTGCCGACCCTGCTTGACCTTTTCGGCTTTGTGCATGCGATCCGTGCGCACCTGGAACGCGCCATCGCATCGCAGCCGATCGCGGTGACGGTGACCGACGCGACCGAAGGGGCTGCGGACCGGCTCGACCCGACGGTGCGCACCGCCCTCTACCGCATCGCGCAAGAGGCCATCAACAACGCCGCGCGCCATTCCGGTGCCGATCATATCGAGGTGCGCATCGAGCCGCTGCCACCATCGGGCCTGGTTCTGGAAATCCGGGATGATGGCCGCGGTCTTCCCGCCGATCTGAACCGCATGTCCGGCATCGCCCACATGCGCACCCGCGCGCGGTTGATCTCGGCCGATCTCGACCTGCTGGGCGATGGCGGAAGCACCGTGCGCGTGACGCTGGGAGAGCGGTCGTGAAGGCGTTGATTGTCGAGGATGACCAGTTCCACGCGAGCTATCTGCAGGACGCCCTGGCCGAGGCCCTGCCCGAAGTCACCGAGATCCTGCATGCCGCCGATGGCGCGGCGGGTGAAGACGCAGCGCGCCAGACCGGCACCGAGGCCATCGTGATGGACCTTCAGATGATGCACCGCAACGGCATCGAAGCCGCGCGCACGATCTGGGCCGAACGACCACAAAGCCGCATCCTGTTCTGGTCGAACTATGCCGACGACGCCTATCTGCGCGGCATCGCCCAGATCGTTCCGGAAGACAGCGCCTATGGCTACGTGCTCAAGACCACATCGCGTGCCCGGCTGAAACTGGCGCTGCGGGCGGTGCTGGTCGAGGGGCAGATCATGGTGGATCGCGAAATTCACCGCCTGCAGAAACGCAGCAGCTCGCCGCGCGGCCGTCTGGACGAGAGCGAATTCGACGTCCTTCTCGACCTCGCGCTTGGATTGCAGGACAAGCTGATCGCGGAACGCCGCGGCATGTCGCTGCGAACAGTTCAGAACCGGCTGTTGTCGCTCTATGAAAAGCTGGGCGTGCTGTCAGAGGCCGAGACGGAACCGACGCTGAACAAACGCGTGCGCGCCCTTAACCGCGCATTGATCACCCGCACGATCAACATCGAAACCCTGGAAGCCGCCCAACGCGACCTCGACAGCTGGCTTGCCGAACGCGGCTGATCGCCCACATGCGCGGTGAAAGAACCTAAGGGTCAGCAAAAGCACGGCACGGCGTGATTTTCAGGCGGCACTGAAACGGGGGCTTATCAGGAAGAGGCGTATATTCCGACAAAGCGGTATCAAACCCGATGTCGGTCATTAAGATACAAAAAAAATAAACACAATTTTTAACGTCATCACCGCCAACGAGCATCGCCTCAAGGTTTGATAGACGACCTGAACGGCGATCTGACTGGCAGGCCTTGGGAACCACTGAATGTGACGCGATGTTCGCACCCGCGTATGTAGTGTGATTTCCGCGCCTTTATCGGTGTAATCCAGGTGGTCATCCAACTGGAGCTTGGCGATTTTGACCACGGACCACACGGTGCCCCCACCTGTCGGGACATGCCTTCGGAAGGCCCTGTCGGTCAGTGGGTGAGCAGGACCAAAAGCGAACCCGAACCTGCGGGTGCGTGGTAACACTTGGTGCTGACATTGGGTTACAGTGGGTTTTGATACCGGAAGAGCCTCGCAGACCTCGGACTATCTCGGATGGGATTTGGGGCGGTTCTTGTGGAACCACTCGTGGAGCACGCTTTTGCCGACGCGCTGTTCGGGTGGAAAGTGGTAGGCAATGTCTTTGGCAAGCGCGGTGGAGGTCATTCGGTCGATGCGCGCTAGAATGAAGTCTCGGAGGTCCGGATTTGAATCGATCCTGGACGGACGTCCGGGCCGGTGGTTGCGTCGATGATCACAGGGTTGCGATGGAAGGTCTGAAGGCAGGTTTGCAAGGTCGTTGAATGGCCCTTGAAGTGCGCTTTCAATGGCAGTCAATGCCTCGTTGGCGGCACGCTCGATCTCATTGATCAGCGCAATCGTCGCGCGAATCTTCGACTGGGCGCGTTCGATCTCATCGATCTGGCTCATGGTGCGTTGTCCTGCTTGCGGTACCGGCTGAGATGCTTGCGCACCGTGACGTCTGTTATTCTCAGACGGCGGGCGATTTCCGCGATGGCCCTGCCCTGGGCATGCAGGCAGGCGGCTAGCCATTGGGTGGCCAATGGCACCCGGCGCTGCAACAGGTGGTCGGATCGTGCCAGTTCAGCGGTCAGTTCCCGGCCAACCAACGCCGCAACCCGAGACCGATCTTTGGGACTTGCAGGGATGTAAAGCTCCGCGCCGCCAAAGCGCAAAAGGAACTCTATCGCCAAGTCCATGCCGAGAATATCGACATAGGTTTCAACTTCGGCAGGCGGTTTCGGGAAGGGCTTTGTGGGTGCTGTCATGTCTCATTTCCACCGTGCGGTACAGCGTAGCAATGCCAGGGCAACCCATCTGCGTTGAATCCGAAACCGATCATTGTTAAGGTTTCCGTTGCAGCTGTGACACGGTAATATTCTCGCGGCCGTAACACGATCTTCCGATCTGAGTGCCATGCAGGGTTTCCGGCGAAAGCTGGATGGGAGGCCCCGCCGCCTGCACCAATTGCAATTCCAACATGTGTCCCGGCCCGCGCGATGCTGGCAACGCGGACCGGGAGTCTGCCCCTCAGCCGGTCCAGGACCACCGGCAGGGCAGGCGACGCGGCGGATGGAAACCGCCACGCAGACGTCACTCGGCCAGAGTTCCGGGCTTCAGACCGAGTTGCGCACAGATCGACGCTGCGACCTCCGATTGCGCGATATTTGTGGTTGCAGAGGGCGGCGCGCCGCCCGGCACAACTTGGTCAAAGAGGTGGGCATAAGCCGGGGCAGACGTTGCGACAAACTTGTCAAAGCTGCCTTCATCCTACACACAAAGTGCGGTTGCCCAGTCCTTCATTGCAGGGATGATAAAGCCACGGTCCAGAGCGTCCTTGACCTTGGCAGCAGCGCGGTCTTTCGCGCGTTCGTTGTGACCCGCATGACGGCTGGTCATCAGCTCCTGCACCGCCTCTATCGGCACGAACCGCGCCGGATCAGGCATCTGTGCGGCGGTGGCCTGTTCCGCCTTGCCACGGACCGCTTCCACCAGGGCAACGAGTTGGTCCTCGGTTGTCTCATCCGGAAGGCCAAGGGCTGCAAGCAATCGGTGCAGCAGGGTTTCGGCGTCGTTCATGGTGTCCTCCTGTCGCGCCAGCGCGTGCAGTTGCAGGTTGGGTTTGTGGACCAGACCGGCCCCTTTCAGGCGGGTGGTGATGTTGCTCGCCTTGGTGTGATAGAATGACGGGCTGAGATAACGGTACGCCTTGCCGGTGATCAGCTCGCGCGCCTGGGCGGTCCATTCCACCCGCCCCCACAGGCCGGTCTCGTCCACCTTCAGTTCCTTGATCCAGCCCGCCGCAGGCACCGGACCGTTGCGCCGTTCAGGCTGGGTGTCGCTCTGGTGTTCGTAGTCCACCGGCAGATCGACAGCATCGGCCTGAAAGGCACTCACGATCATTTGCGGGTCTGCCAGGTTAAACCGCCGCCCGTCGCGCCCGACCATCTGGCCCAACGGAAAGAGCTGCACCCAATCCGGAGCCGCGCCGCCCAGGTCACGGTCACACGTGGCTCTCAGAACCGTCTGCATCGGATCAGCTCGCCACAAACGGGGTAACGATCAGCTCTGCGGTGCCCTTCCACGGGTTGGACGCTCCGCTTTCGCCGTTCTCGGTATTGAGAATGTGCAGGGCCGCGTCTTCGAGTGAAGGTGGCACCACCAGCATCGTCGGGTTGATCCCCAGAATGCGGCCATTCTCGCTGCGGAAATTCATCATGGCCGCGCGAGCAGCCGCGTAGTTGCCAAGAGTCAGTGCGTCCTTGCTGCCAAAGCCGAGTTGCCACAGGCCGAACCCCGCGTTGACCCACGCCCGGATGCCATAGACGTACTCGTCATTTTTGAAGACGTGGTCATCATTGTGCGACGTCAATGCCTGAAACTCGTAGCTTTCGCGTTCCTGCCAGACCAGCGGCTTGATTGCGCGAGGTATCAAGCAGGTACCAGGCATCGCCGGAGCCAGCCTGAAAGTTGGTGACGCTGATATCTTCACCAGCGGTGTTCTGCTGCGGGTGATCGGCGTCAAAGAAGCTCTGTCCGTCATAGCAGGGGGTGTCAAAGCCCGCCGCAAGCAGCCCGAAAATCAGTTCTTCCGGATGGTTGCGCGACAGGTGCCCCATCTCGGAAAAGGCAGGCCCGAAAACGCCCAGCTTGTCGTCGGAGATATCGTCGCGCTGAACCGCCACGGTGCTTTCGAACTTGCGATTGGTGATCGTAAAGCTATGCGCCTTCAGACTGTGCACATGGCGCGGACCGATCCATTCCCGCAATTGTGGAAAGGACCCCAGCCAGCCGTATGTCTCATCGCGCCCGCTGCTGGTTACGGTCATCGCAATCTGATCGCGGTGCGTCGGGGCCTTCAGATAGGCATCCGTGTATCGGCTCTGAAATCCTTTGAAGACCAGATCGAGAGTTTGTGCGTTGATGAGCATCGGTGTTTTTCCTGTCAAACTGTTCACGGAGAAAGTAGGAAAAGCACCGGACGGGAAATAACCCGCAACAGTTTGCGGGGCGAGGACGGCTCGGAGAGATGTGCCAACCGGTCGCGGGCCTTAACGTCCGAAACGATCGAGGTAATAAGCCGCGACGGCCCGTGCACCCGGTCGGCACGTGCGGGGCTGGATTTGAACCAGCATCAACTCAACCTTTCGGGAAAAGCGGCCCGCACGATCCCGGGTAGCACAAGACCGCCTGATTTGGAAGATATTCGGCATTGTTTTGCGGGTTCTGAAGGTGGCGTCGAACACTCCGCACCCATTTCGATTCTTTAACGGGTATTAAAGCAGTTCCAGTTTACGTAGAAGCATATCCGGCCTCGCAAAAGTAGTTCCAGCATTCTTGCGGGGTGTAGAGGTCACAGATTTCACTGAGGGCTTCGAACAACCCTGTGAATGAGCGCGCTCCAATGCGTCTCAGGTGGGCTTTGAGTTTCGAGAAGGCCATCTCGATTGGGTTCAGGTCCGGGCTGTAGGGCGGCAGAAAGAGGAACCAGCAGCCGTGTTCGCCCAGAAGCGCCTCGGCCTCCTTGTTGCGGTGCGTGGCCAGGTTGTCGAGGATGACGGCGGTGCCGGGTTCGATCTCGGGGATCAGCACGTCGCGGATGTAAGCGACAAAGGCGGGGCCGTCCATCGCCCCTTTAATGACCCATGGCGCGATCAGGTCGGATGGCCCCAGTCCGGCGATCAAGGTCTGGGTTCCCCATGACCCAAACGGCGCAGATGCCGTCAATCTCGTCCCGCGCAGGGAGCGCCCCCGGAGGCGTGTCAGGTTCGTTTTGACGGAGGTTTCGTCAAGAAAGACAACGCGTTCAGGCATCGCGCTGATCGCCGGAACACGATGGGCAAACCAATCCGCCCTTGCGCGTCTTACCTTTGCGCGCTTGCGTTCATCCGCAATGAGGCTCTTTTTTTGTACGAGTATCCCAGCCGCCTGAGCGCTTGATCGATACCAGAGACTGATGCGCTCACATCATGTGCATCGGCCAAGGCCCCCTGCAATTCCCTGAGCGTGATGTCCGGGTCCTGATGGATCAGCTCGATGAGAAAATCGAGGTGCGGAGCCAACCGCCCATGACCGGTATTGCGCGGGTTGTCGGCGGGTGTCAGGCGCAATCCGCGTTTGAGCCTTTGAGACAAACGCGAGGCGGAGGCCGCCGAAATCATCAGACGGCGCGCAATCTCGCGGCCCGTAAGGCCTTGAGCAAAGAGCACCTCAAAACGGGCACGAATATCGGCGGAAAGCGGGTTAGGCATGAACTGATCCTCCTGAACAGGATGAATCAGAAAACTCACCTCATGGGAACCCCCTTTGATTCAACAAAAGCTGGAACTGCTTTA